>NZ_JAEBEP010000019.1:0-120288 GCF_046548915.1 Streptomyces sp. cmx-18-6
CCGGGCATTACGGTGGGACACGAGGGCCTCCGTCCGGTGAAGATTCGACACCTCCACCACACACGGGGGCCCTCGTCATGATCAAGCCCCACCAGCGTTAACAACGCTCGTGATCAATACACCTAGCCCCCGTCGTCTTCGTTGTACTCGGGGAACAAGTGCGGGTGGTTCCTCGCCAACTCGCGCGAGATGGCCTCTTTGGTGGGGTCAGTGACCTCCCACCCGTGGGCGGCGGGGTGGTCCGCGAACAGCCCGCACGCGTTCTCTTCGTCGGCCGTGACCCCGGGGCACCGGTCCAGGGACGTGATGCGTACTCCCCTGTCGTCCCACCTTGCCCAGACTGCGCCACCGGGGCCCGCGTCCTCGTCCCAAAGCATGGTTGCGTGGTCGCCGTCGTGCTTCTCGCCGAGTTCGCAAAGGGCGTGCCCGGCCCGTAGTTCTCGGACTACGGCTAGCAGGGTGATGATGTGAGCCGGGGCTGTCGTCAGCATGATGCCGGTGCACTGGTCCATCGGTCGGTGCGCCTCTTCACTCGTCGCCGTCGTCGGGGTCGTCCTCGATGAGCTGTTGCGCCTCGCGCCGTGCCCGTTCGGCCAGCAACTCACCTAGCGGGTCAGCTACTTGGAAGCTGTGGGCGCGAGGTTGGTGCTCGTCGAAGAATCCGCACCGGCGCACGGTGCCCTCATCGAAATTGCGCAGGGAGGCGGGGCACATCCGCAGGACCGCGAACCGGTAGACGCGGTGCGCAGCAGTCCCCGCCCACAGGAACCACAGGTCCCGGGAACCCCGCGTTTCAGCGGTCCACAGGTGCGCGGCGTGCTCGGTCTCTTCGTCGTGCTCGCCCAGCACGCACAACAAGAAGTTGTTGGCTGCCAGGAGGTCTTCCGGATCGTCCGGGCCGCCTCGCATATCGACAAGAGCAACCAGCGCTTCGCCCTGCGGGATTTCGGTAACGGCGGTGCATTGCAGCACGTTGGTATGGATCTCTTCCGTGTGTGTGTCGGGGCAGTGCGAAGCCCCGCCCATGCGCTTCGGGGGCAGCACTCGGGCGGGGCTCGCTTCCCTCACCGCGCATGGCACCGCGCGGCACCCCTGAAAGGCCCTTTGGCCTCGCGGGGAGGACCGGGGCGGGAGCCTGAACACGTCAGCTCAGACGGGACACGTCCTGTCCCTACTCGGGGCTTGTCCGGTCGGGAGTGCCACGGTCCGGCACGGTGAGCTGTCGGACGGTCATCCCGTCCGCCGTACCAAGGTCCGGTTTTGGCGTTGTCAGATCGGGAAGCGCCATGTGTCGTCCGGGGACAGCAGGTGGCTGCCCTCGGGCGAGAGTTCCGCGCGCATCGTGTGGAGAGAGAACCTGTTCTTCTCCTCCCACTTGATGCGGACGCGTTCCAGGTCATCCCAGAGCCGGCGGGGGCCCCCTGGTGGACCAGGGGCGAAGTTCCGTCCTCGGCGCGGGCCCATGAGCCGTCCGTGGCGAGCAGCCACACCACGCGCCGTCCGTCGTCCGGGTAGGTAGCGGCGCGGGTCTCGACTCCGGGCGTGTCCAGCTCGTACAGCCACCGGAGCGGCCAGTCCTGCCACAGGTCGGGAACCGGCCCGTCCGGGGGCCGTACGTCCTCGCCCTCCCGTACGCGGGCCCTCACGAACACATCGTTCAGCTTCGCCGGGTAGTCCGCTTCCTGCCGGGTCTCCATGAACGTGGCCGGGTCCGGCTGGACGGAGCCCCGCGCGATCCCGTCCGTGCCCATGTCCGCCGTGATCAATAGGGCGGTGTGAGCAATCGTCGTGACCAGCCGTCCGCCAGGACGTAGCGCGCGGAGCCACGACGCGGGGACGGGCCGTACGGAAACGGTCGCCATGATGCGGTCGTACTCGGCGTCCGGAAGTTCCCCGGTCGCGTCGATGGCTTCCAGTCGAGGGGTTCGCCCGAACTCGGCGAGACGCTTACGGGCAGCCTCAACCAAGTACGGGTCCACGTCCACGCTTGTCACGTTCTCGTCGCCGAAGCGGTACGTGAACAGACCGGCGGAGTACCCGGAGCCCGTACCCACGTCGAGCACGCGATGACCGGGCTTCACGTCGAGCCGATGAGCCATGGACACGACGAGCCCCGGAAGGGTGCTGGATGACGTGGGGTCCCCCTTCCCATGCTCGCCCGGGGCCGCGTGGTCGGCATGCCTGGGACCGACGCGGGTTACAAGCGTCTCGTCCGTGTAGGCGGAGTGCAACAGCTCGGCGGAGTCCTCAGACGGGCTCACCAACTCCCACTCCTGCGTGGGGCTGTTCGGGACTCGCTGCCACCAGCGCGGGACGAGCTTGTGACGGGGGGTGTTGCTGACGGCTTCATGCCATCCGGGCGCGTTCGCAGTCACCTTGCCGGCGAGGGCGCGAGCAGCGTTGGTCCATGTGGTTGCTTCGGTCATACGGTCTCTCCTTGTAGTGCGTCGGCCATGGCTGCAACGAGCGGCACCCCGGCTTTGACAGCGAGCCAATGCCACTGACCATTCGGGTTCACCTCGAAGAAGACCCAACGGCCATCTGGGGTGACGGCGAAGTCCAGCGCGCCGAAGAACAGACCGAGTTCGTCCATGAGTCGGCGGACCCCCTTCTCAACCTCGGGGGCAGACTCACCACCTCGTACGTGTGGGACTGGTAGTCGGTCCGCCAGTCGAGCCGTGCGGCCTCGCTGCCCGCGTGGATGGCCACGGGGAACATGCGGTCCCCGATCACGGTCAAGCGCACTTCGTACGCCTTTTCCACGCGCTCTTGGAACAGGTGGGCGGTGCCGCTCACTCCGTCGTCCACTTGGTCAGCACAGACGAGCGCGACCGGAAGGAACTGACGCTTCCCCCCGGGACCGAGCACGCCACCGCCGAGCCCCTTGTAGACAACCGTGTCGTCGCCCATGAACGTGCGGGCGTGCTCGGGGTCGGACGTGATCACGGAACGGGGAACGTCGAGTCCGCAGCGAGCAGCAACGGCGAGTTGAACGGGCTTGTAGTTCGCGGCAGCGTCCCGGGAGGGGTGGTTGATCCAGCGGACCGGCAATGAGCCGAGTACGCCGAGCAGTCCCGAGCGCGCTTCCGACACCGCGAGGGCGCGAGCATGTCCGGGCCAATTACCGGGAGTGCGGAACTCGTTGGGGCGTCGCCACCACACCGACTTGACGGATTCCAGACGGACCGTACGGGAGCCGGCGAGGGGCCCCGTCCAGCCGTCCCCGGTGAGGGAGACGGCCAGACGGGAAGCGGTGGGAAAGTCGGCAGTGTCGAACCTGACGACTTCCTCCCCGCGCTTCACCAGCTCCTCAACCACTGCGTCGGCCGTGAGATCGTTCCGGCCGGTCAGGATGAGGATGGGTCGCATGTCAGTACAGGTCGGTTCCGGAGTCGGAGCCGGGGCCCGAACCGTCCCCGTTGCTGGTTTCGGTCTGCGTCTCGGGCATCTCGGCCGTGATCGCGTGCCACGGGTTGCCCTCGGCGGAGACGTTGAGCTGAAGCCCCTCGCTGTACGTGATGACCGGCGCTTCGTCCGTCGCCGGGGGCGGGGACACCAGGTGCCGGACTCCGAACGGAACGGCCGTTGCAGTGCTCATGCTGTGTACCTCCTGCGTTGTCGGTTCGTCTGTGTGGTGCTGGTGGTGCTCTTACAACCGGTTGGCTGCCGACCGTCACGCAGACAGCCGACCGGAGTAGGCCCGCCCCCTGCCACAGAGCGAGTCATGTGGCGGGGGCGGAATCTCAGAAGGGCCGGACTCCGGAGTCTGCGAGCAGGTAGAGGGGGTATGACAGCTCGGCCATGCGCTGCGTCTGCGGTACGGGTATCGACTGGTGGTCGTCGGCGGGAAGTGTCACCGGCCAGACGGACAGGCTGTACGTACAGTCCGCATCCGGGAACTTCTCGGACAGCGGATGACCGGCCTTGATGTACTCGCGCTCTGCGGGCTCGTCAAACTCGTCTGCCCAGACTCGGAGTTCGGCGGGGCAGTCGGGTACCAACACCGCTTGCGCGCGCATGGACTGATGAACCCACTCGGAACGTTGCGGGTCGGGGTCGAGTCGGTCCGCGATGCGCGCGGCCTCGCCCTGTAACCACCGAAGCGCAAGTTTCGGTGAGATCGTCTGGAAGGTGCCGAGGACGTGCGGGACTGTCTCGCGCGTCCCATACACCGGTCCTTCCGCGCGCACCTCGGCCCAGTAGCCCGCCGGCTCCGATCTGACCGTCATGACGGGCACCCCCGCCACATGACCCACGGGCGGTCAATCAGCTCGGCATAGCTGGTGTGCTCGGGGTGCTCGCGCATGTGGTCGAACGCCCACGCCTGTGGCTCGGTCGGGTCCTCGCTCGCGGGTGACGTTGCGGCGCACTCGGTGTCGTCCTCGGTAAGCGTCAGACACCGGAACGCATAGGTGCTCGGCGGGGCGTCGTCGTCCTGGTCCGGGCGCAGTGTCCAGTCCACGAACGCGAACCGGCGAGCTGTAGTGGTCACAGCACTTCACCCCGGCTGCGGGCGTTCGCGCGGGCGGTTTCGGCGTGCAGGCGCTCGGCGGGCGTCGCGGGGCGTACCCGGTCGGGCTCGGTTTCCCACTCGACCCCGCCGCGCATGGGCCGCAGCGACCAGTAGAAGCAGGCGACCCCGCGGAACTCGCCCACGCGGTCGGCGCGGCTGGTGTCGACCACAAGCGTGCCGATGTCCGGCAGCGCGGTCACTGCGCGTCCCCACCTTCGGACGCTCGCTTCCTAAGCACCCGAGCGGGACGGCGCAAGGGTGCCGGGTACAGGTAGGGCCCGGAGGGCCACGGACCCGACGCGGCGTCAGAGAGCGCGCGTCGGCGTGCACGATCAGCGGGGGTTCGTCGGGGGGCCATGGCATGACGCTAGGACTGCCCCGCCGATGCTGTCTGTGGCACTTCCACTACTCGCGGCGTGGAAGTGCCCTTTCTACAGGGCCAGTTGCAGCGTATCGGCCATGTGGCGCATTTCAGGGGTGAGGGTACGTCGCCCCTCGACCACCGTACGGAGCACGTCGCGCGCTGGTGATTGGTTGGGGAACCACTCGGGCGAGGATGCTTGCACAGCGGACAGCTTGCCGAAAGCATCGTTGTACTGCCCGAGTCGTGAGTATGCGCCTGCCACCGACAAGCCATGACGGGCCCGCACGCTTGCCGAGGGAAGCACTGCGGATCGGGACTTGGTGAGTGGTCCCGCGAGACGTAGGGCGCGGTCAGGCTCGTCCCGAACCAACGCATCCTCGACGGTCTTCATGCGGACCGAGATAGGGCCGAACGTGCGCATCTGCTCATGCGTCGGGCGGACTTCCCTCCCGAGCGCAGTAGCCGCACTGGAAGCGAACTTCAGGGCGTCCGTGGCGACGCCGGGCTGATTGTTGCGGATAGCAGCGGCCGAGACGTTCAGTAGCAGCAGCCCCCACGCTCCAAGTTCGTCGGGAGTGGCCCGACTGATACGCGGTTCCAACTCGTCAGCCCAGTGCGAGGCAGTCTGTAGCGCCTCATCCAAGCGCCCCTGCCGCATAAGTAGCCAGCACAGTGTGTTGACGGTTGCGGCAGTGACCATACGGTCTGATGCGTCGTCCATAGCGCGACGCAGCACAATCTCAGCAAGATCAAATTGCCGGGTGTGTGTCAGGGCTCCGGCGACGAGTTGCAGGACACGCAGCCGCTCGGCGCGCCCTTCGCTCTCCAGAGCCTCGGCGTCCTTGATCAGACTCGGCAGTATCGCCGCAAGCTCTGTGAAGCGGTGGGCCCGGTAATAGGGAACGGCCGCTGTCACGGCTTCCGCTACTCCGTGGCGGGTCGGGGCTTCTTCGTCCTCACCAGTAGCGTGCGGCCGGATCAGTGCCGCGCGCACGGGGCTCCACAGTTCGGGCGTCCCGGGCACGGGACCATCCTCGGAGGGTTCGGTCACCAGGGACATGGTGGGGACTCGGAGCACCAGGGCGAGAGACCGCAGCGTCTCCATTCGTGCCCGGCCCCGTTCCCCCTGCTCCAGCTTCCGAATGGTGGAAAGGGAGACACCTGACGATTCAGCCAACTCGGTTTGCGTCAGTCCGCTTAGTTTGCGGGCCTGCTTGACTTTCTTCCCGACGTCAGTCATAAGGCCAGGGTACGGCCACGCCGCCCGCTGCGTCCCGGAGCGCGAAAACGGAAAAGCCCCGCCACACCCCGGGTTGGGAGCATGGCGGGGCGGTAGGCCAGGCAGCGAGTCCGAAGTCACGGAACGCGCGTACGGCGGGCAGCGAGGGCGGGCCCAGTTCGGGGCACCGGTCGGTGAGGTAGACACTCCACGCACCACGACGGCCCTTGATTGCGTGACGGCTCACGCCGTACCGGGCGGTGATGGGGTGGCGGACGAGCACTTCGGCGAGCCGCACGGTTTCGGTCCACGCTTCGTCTCGGTTCTCGCGGCCGAGGGGAAACGTACGGGCGGGGGCACTCATGCGACCAGCTCCAGCGAGTTCCGGACGGTCGAACGGGGCAATCCTGCTCGCGGACACGTCAAGGTCCACGGCTTCACGGAGCTGGTCACCCTACCGAAGGTGATGCCGAGTTCGGCCGCAATCTTGTCGTCGGCCTCGCGCTGCCGCTCGGGGCTGGTTGTCTCGTCGGTCAAGACAGACAGACGTACGCACCGCACACCCCGGAGGGTTCGCGTTTCGAACGCCGTGCCCGCGAGAGGGCTCGTTGGGTGTGCAGTCGTCATGCTCTCTGTAGAGAGCGACGAGTTCCCATTACCAGGCTTGACCAGCGTCGATGCGACCACAACAACACTCCAGAACGTCTAGTTCCTTGTGTTGGGTGTGACCCCGAGGGCAACGAGTTCTGCGTGCTGCGCCCGAAGCGGACGCTGACCGACTGAGCCCGCGAGCCCTCCGCGGCTCTACGCGTGGGCGGGCGGCGGTGAGCCGTACTGCGGCGGCTGCGTCCGGTCAGCCGCCTCCGCCAGGACCGGGCCCAGGTTCTCCGCGCGGATGCGCCGGTCCACGTACAGCAGTCCGATCACCAGTGGCGGGAAGACCGCCGAAAAGACGTAGCTCACCAGGTGGCTGAGCAGCGCCAGCACGAGGATCCCGCCGAACAGGACGGCGATCTCCCCGTTGGTCGGCTCAGCGTCCATGTTCGGGGTGTCCAGCACGCCGGGCAGCATCCCGATCATCTGGAACACCATCTGCACCAGGTAGCCGGCCACGCCCGCTATCGCGTAGGCGAGCAGCGAGATGCCGAAGATCCGCCACCAGTTGTCGCGCACCAGCTGCGCCGAGCGGCGCAGGGCCGCGACCGGGCCCTGTCCCTCGAAGACCACGATCGTCGGGGCCAGGGAGAACTTCGTCCAGAGCCAGAGCGCCAACGGGCCGAGGGCCAGCCAGCCCAGGAGGCCGACCCACACCAGCGGCAGGAAACCGCCCTCGTCGCCCAGGGTGAGCACGTAGACCATGAACGCGAGGAAGGCGGTCACGATGAACAGCAGGGGGACGGCGATGATCAGCCCCACCAGGAACACCGTGCCGATCATGGCCCAGACGCGGGACCAGGCACGGCTCCAGACGGCGGCGAAGCGAAGCGGACGGCCCAGGACGGCTTCCTGGAGGATCACCGGGACCGCCGCCTGCATGACGGCCGACGCCAGCAGGTAGACGAGGACGCCGACGGCCATCAGCACGCCGAGCGCGATCCCCAGGGGGACCAGCTGCTCCTCGGCCGGGGTGCCGGGATCCGTCAGCGCGTCCCAGTCGGTCTCGATCGCGGAGATCGCGACGAGCACCGCGGCGGCCATCACGGCGGTCGCCGCGCCGAAGAGCGCCAGGACCATGCCGGTCAGCGGCTTCCAGTAGCGCCCGATCGTCGAGAAGGCGCCGGTGAGCATGTCCCCGAGCCCCAGCGGGCCCAGCGGTATCACCCCCGGCTTGGGCGGCGTCCAGCCGCCGTGCCAGCCGCCCGGCCCCGGCGCGCCTCCGTAGAGGGACCCCCCGCCGTGAGGCGCGCCCCCGTACGGGCCGCCGCCCCACCCTGCATCCTGCGCCACTGCGTCTCCGTCATGTCGTCGGCCCGTGGCTGTGCCGCCGGGCCGTTGTCGTCGGTCGGGACACCGTAGCGCCCCCGACGTGAGCCGATGATATGTACAGCTGTACGCATCGATGCGTACACTCGTACACATGGGATACGCATACGGACTGCTCGCCGCCGCGATCGCGGCGGAGGTGGCCGGGACGACGGCCATGAAGTACAGCGAGGGCTTCACCCGCCTCTGGCCCTCGATCGGCACGGCGGTGGGCTATCTCATCGCCTTCACCCTGCTCGCGCAGACCCTCAAGACGCTCTCCGTGGGCACCGCGTACGCGATCTGGGCCGGTGTGGGCACGGCGGCCGTCGCCCTCATCGGCATCCTGTTCCTGGGGGAGTCCGGCAGCCTCGTCAAGATCGCGGGCGTCGCCCTGATCGTCGCCGGAGTCGTCGTGCTCAACCTGGGAGGGGCCCACTGATGGCCCGGCGGTACGACCCCGAGCGGCGGACGCGGATCATCGACGCGGCGCTGAGCGTGATCGCGGCCGAGGGCATAGCCGGGCTGAGCCACCGCACCGTGGCCGCCGAGGCCGATGTGCCGCTCGGCTCGACCACGTACCACTTCGGCTCGCTGGACGAACTGCTGATCGCCGCCCTGCGCCGGTCCAACGAGAACTTCGCCCGGACCCTGCGCGACAGCGACGCCTTCGCCGTGCCCGCTCCCGGCCAAGGGGGCGGGGCGGGCACCGGCGGGCTGCCCGGGGCCGACCTCGCCGGGGAGCTGACCCGGGTGCTGGAGGAGTGGTTCGCGGGTGAGCGGGGCGCGATCGAGCTGGAGTACGAGCTGTACCTCGCGGCCCTGCGCCGCCCGGCCCTGCGCCCCGTCGCCGCCGAGTGGACCGAGGCGGCGGTGGAGGTGCTGTCCCGGCGCACCGACCCGGCCACCGCGCGCGCCCTCGTCGCGCTGATGGACGGCGTCTGCCTCCAGGTGCTGCTGACCGGCTCCGCGTTCGACGCCGCGTACACCCGCGAGATGCTGGCCCGGGTCGTCGACGGCCGGGCGGGGGCGGGCCCGGCGGGCGGGGCGGCCGACTGACGGGCCGGGCGGGGGCCGGAGGCTGAGACCGGTTGGCCCGGGCGGGCTCCGGCCGGTTAGGTTTCTGTCCATGACCGACACGACTTCCCAGGCCACTTCCCGTACCACCGGCGCCGTCGCCGCCGGCCTCGCCACCGTCGCCGGTGACGGCACCGTCCTCGACACCTGGTTCCCCGCCCCCGAGCTCAAGCCCGAGCCCGGCCCGGCCGGTACGCAGCGGCTCACTCCGGACGAGGCTGTCAACCGGCTCGGCGAGGGCGCGGCCAAGGCCATCGGCGTGGACGCCCGGCGCGGCGTCGAGGTCGTCGCCGTCTCCACGGTCATCTCCTCCCTCGACGACAAGCCGCTCGACGCGCACGACGCGTACCTGCGCCTGCACCTGCTCTCGCACCGGCTCGTCCAGCCGCACGGCCAGAACCTCGACGGCCTCTTCGGGCTGCTCGCCAACGTCGCCTGGACCTCGCTCGGCCCGGTCGCCGTCGACGACGTGGAGCGGGTCCGGCTCAACGCCCGCGCCGAGGGGCTGCACCTCCAGGTGACCTCGGTCGACAAGTTCCCGCGGATGACGGACTACGTCGCCCCCAAGGGCGTGCGCATCGCGGACGCCGACCGGGTCCGCCTCGGCGCGCACCTCGCCGCCGGGACCACCGTCATGCACGAGGGCTTCGTCAACTTCAACGCGGGCACCCTCGGCACCTCCATGGTCGAGGGCCGCATCTCCGCGGGCGTCGTCGTGGGCGACGGCTCCGACATCGGCGGCGGCGCGTCCACCATGGGCACCCTCTCCGGCGGCGGCAACGTGCGCATCGTCATCGGTGAGCGCTGCCTGGTCGGCGCGGAGGCCGGGGTCGGGATCGCGCTCGGCGACGAGTGCGTCGTGGAGGCCGGGCTGTACGTCACGGCCGGCACCCGCGTCACGCTGCCGGACGGCCAGGTCGTCAAGGCCCGTGAGCTCTCCGGCGCGTCCAACATCCTCTTCCGCCGCAACTCGGTCACCGGCACCGTCGAGGCCCGTCCGAACAACGCGGTGTGGGGCGGGCTGAACGACGTCCTGCACGCCCACAACTAGGGTGTGTCCGGCGGATCAGGACCGGATGGGCCGCGGCGTCCGGTGCGGTGCGTCGCAAGGCGCTGGAACGTCCTCGTCGCGGAGCGATTCGGGCGTCTCGGCAACGCCGCGAGGTGCCGTGCCGGGCGTCGCGGACCCGGTCAAGATCCGCCGGACACGCCCTAGTCCAGGCCGCCGAGGAGGAGCTCCTCGTACGCCGCGCGCAGCCCGTCGACCGCCCCGCGGCCGGCGGGCTGCAGCGGTTCGCGGACCGGGCCCGCGTCCAGCAGGGCCTTCGCGGTGACCGTGCCGGGCAGCCCGCTCGCCATCATCAGCTCGGCGAGGCGGACCGTCAGCCCGTTGAGCCGGGCCGCCTCACCGGTGCGCCCCGCGTCGAACGCGTCCAGCGGCGCCCGCATCTGGCGCGGGGCCACGTTGGCGACGGTGCTGACATAGCCCGCGCCGCCCAGCGCGTACAGCGGGAGGTTCAGCTCCTCGCAGCCGGAGTAGTACGCCAGCGAGGTCCGCGCCAGCACCTTCGTCGAACCGAGCAGGTCGTACGCGCAGTCCTTCACCGCGACGATCCGCGGGTGGTCCGCCAGTCGCAGCAGGGTGGCCGGCTCGATCCGGACGCCGGTGCGGCCGGGGATGTCGTACAGCATCAGCGGTACGCCGGTGGCCTCCGCGATCCGCAGGAAGTAGGTCTCCACGGCGGCCTGCGGGGGGCGACTGTAGTACGGCGGCACCGTCAACAGGCCGTCCGCGCCCGCCTCTTCGGCCTCCCGCGCGAGGCGCACCGCGTGCGCGGTGTCCGCGCTGCCGACGCCGGAGAGCAGCGGCACCCCGTCGCCCACCTCCGCGCGGACCGCCCGCAGCAGGTCCGACTTCTCCGCGTCCGACGTGGTGGGGGACTCCCCGGTGGTGCCGTTGAGCACCAGCCCGTCGCAGCCCTCGGCCACCAGGCGGGCGGCGTGGGCGCGCGCGGCGTCGAGGTCCAGCGCCCCGGCGGGGGTGAACGGCGTGATCATGGCGCAGAGCGTGCGGCCGAAGGGGCGCGGTGCGGTGGTGGTCATGTCGGCAGTCTCGGTCGCGGGACCGTGAAGGTCCACTTAGATCTGCTTGCGAGGATGGGGAAGGGTTGCTGAACAGTGGTGGTGGGAGGGCGGCTTCTCGTCCGTTCCCCGATCGCTCTCCCGTCGTCCCCCGGACGCCGTCTGGCATGATCGAACGCGCGGACGAGATGCGGCCGGGGGCTGCGGCGAGGGGCGGGGCGTATGGGTGAGCGGGTGCGGGGCCGGCTGCGGATCCGGAGACCTGCCTCGGCGGCGGTCCTGCTGACGGCGGCGGCCATGGCCCTGACCGGCTGCGCGGGCTTCCTCGTCCCGGCCGGCGAGGGCGAGGCCCGCCCCACCCCGTCCGTTTCCGCGCAACGCCCCGGAGCGCACGCCGACACGCCGCCCCCGACGCCCGGCGCGGCCCCGTCGTCGATCATCGACGTACCGGCCCCGGAGCCGGAGCCCGAGCCCACGCCCACCGGGGACTGCCCCGCGTCCGGGGCCATGGTGGACATGGGGCAGGTGCAGGCCGCGATGATGCACCGGGCGGTCGTGCTGACCCTCACCAACTGCGGCGCCGAGCCCTACCGGGTCGACGGCTACCCCTCGGTCCAGGCGCTCGGCGAGGACGGCGAACGCCTGCCCGTGAAGGTCAACCCGGCCGGCTCGTACTTCGGCCAGGACGAGGGCCCCAGGTCGTTCGTCCTGAAGCCCGGCGGCACCGCGAGGTCGACCCTCGCCTGGGTCTCCACCCAGGAGGGCGGCGAACTCGTCATGGCCGACGCCCTGGAGCTGGCCGCCGCCCCCGACGCCGGAGCGCGGGTCTTCCCACTGGAAGGGCACGACGTCCGGTACATGGACGAGTTGAACATGACGGCCTGGCGGCCCGACCCGCCGCGCTGAACCGGGCGTGCCCGCCGCGCCGAGCCGGTCGGCCGCGTGCGTTCCCGTCAGCCGCCCACCGGCACGGTGTGGGTGACCCAGGCCGCGCCGGGCGGGCCGTCCGGCAGCGTGTGCAGCAGGAACGACACGGGCTCGTCGACGTACCCCGGCACGCCCTCCCGCAGCGCCAGCCCGCTCTGCCGGTAGGTGCTCGGGGCCAGGGCCGCCAGGCTGCCCGCGAAGGCCGCCGTGACCGAGCGGTGGACATGGCCCGCCAGCACCCGTACGACCCGGGGGTGCGCGGCGACCACCTCGGCCAGCGCGGGGGCGTCCGCCAGGCCCATCGCGTCCAGGAACGGGATGCCGACCGGAACCGGCGGATGGTGCAGACAGACGACGGCCGGTACGTCGGTACGCCGGCCGAGGGCGTCGTCGAGACGGGCCAGCTGCCCGGGGCCCAGGCGGCCGCCCGGCGCACCGGGCACCTTCGAGTCCAGGACGGCGACCGTGAGTCCCGGGTGCTCCACCGCGTACGACGTCGTCGCGCCGCCGCCGAGCGCCGGGGTGCCGCCGAAGGCTTCCACGAGCGCCCGGGGCGCGTCATGGTTGCCCGCCACCAGGTGCAGGGGCAGGGGAAAGGACCCGATCAGCTCGCCCAGCGCCGCGTACTCACCGGGCTCCCCGCGCTCGGTGAGGTCGCCGGTGATCACGACGCAGTCCGGCCGGGGGTCCAGGGCGAGCACCCGGCGCAGGGCGTCGCGCAGCCCGGCCGCCGGGGCGTCGGCCGAGGGGCCGGTGGTGAGGTGGGGGTCGCTCAGGTGGGCTACGGAGACGGTCATGCTCCTGCCCCTTCCCCGGGCGCCGGCCGGGCGCACCCGGTCTCGCCGTGGGCGAACGGGCGGCCGGGACGCGGGCGGGTGCGGCGAACCGCCCTTGACCTCAAGCGAACTTGAGGCGTGAAGGTGTGACTACGCCGCACCGACCGGTGCGGGGGGAGAAGGGGAGAGCCACCATGACCGTGCAGTTCACCGATCGCCCGGACCCGGCCCGTGCCGACGCCGGGATCGCCAAGGTCAGCACCTGGGACGTCGGCACCCCCGAACGGCAGCGGCAGGCCGTCGACGCCGTCCGGAAGGCGTGGGAGAGCCGTGAGTGGCCGAGCCCCGGGCCGCTCTCGTACACCGTCCACGTCGGGGAGGACGGCAGGACGCTGCTGCATTACTCCCAGTGGACCGGGGAGCAGGCATTCCAGGACTTCGTCCGGGAGGAGCGCGAGGCCCGCGACGCCGAGATCGACGCCGCCGTCCCCGGTATCGAGCGCAGCGCGCCGCACACGTACGAGCTGTACCGCTCGGGGTTCCAGACCGAGGGCGACACCCGTGAGCCGGGGTCCGTCGTGATCGTCGACGTGGAGTTCGACGGACCCGACCCGGCGCGGCAACGGGACTGGGTGGACACGGTGTTCGAGGCGCTCGCCGAGGAAGGGGCGACGCCTCCGGGCGGGATCGCCGCGCACTTCCACGTGGGGACCGAGGGGGACCGGGTCCTCAACTACGCCGAGTGGGAGAGCGCCCAGCACCACATCGACGCCCTCACCGCCCCCGGCGAGGGGATCGGGTCGCCCTCGCCGCTGTGGGAACGCGTCCAGAAGTACCCGGGCATGACCGGCGGCGGCGTGAACCGCTACACGCCCGCCCTCAGCATGGAGCCGGGCGGGGCCGCGTAGGGAGGGGTGGGGGCGTGCGTACGGCGGGGGCGTGCGCGGCAACTGGGCCGCGGCGCACATGAGTCGACCATGGACCTTCGGTGAACGGCGGCCGTCCGTCGCCCGAAGCGGGTGGCATGCGGCGAATTGCGTCTAGGCTTGAGCGGCTGAACCGCGTACGCACCTCGTACTCCCCCGAGCCCGCACCGAGGAGAACCCCCGATGTCCGCAGAGCGCCCCATCCTGCCGCCGGTGCGGCTGCCCTCCGAGGCCGAGCTGGCGCGGGACGCGCTCGCCGCACCGCTGTTCGTCCGCGCGGTCCGGCTCGCCCGCTGGGCGGGGCCCGGCACCCGGGTCGGGGTCGGCGGCGAGCTCGTCGAGGCCCAGTTGCCCGCTGCCGCCGAGCACCTCGGCCTGACGGCGGACGAGGACGGCGCCGCGTACGCCAGCGAGGCATGGCGGCTCGCGGTGGACACCGGGCTCCTGGACGTCACGGACCCGGAGGAGGGGGAGCTCGCGGACGGTGAGGACGCCTCGGACGCCTCGGACGGTCCGGGCGCCGAGGGCACTGTCACGGTGGGCGAGAACCTGGCGCTGCTCACCGGCGGCTCCCCGCAGGACGTGCTGGGGATCTGGCTCGACGGCCTGGACGCCGTGCACGCCGACGCCACCGCTCCCGTCCTCGACGACTTCGCCGACCTGGTCGGCGAGGACGGCTCGATCGACTTCGACGCCCTGGACTGGGACCCGGAGGCGGAGGCGGAGTTCCTCGACGGCGTGCTCGGCAACCTCTACCTGCTCACCCTCGCGGACAGCGGCGCGGGCGACGGACCGGTGCCGCTGCCCGCCCTCGCCGCCTCGATGATCGTCCCCGACGACATGGGCGAGCCCACCGACGACATCCTGGAGCAGGTCTCCGAGGCGATGATGCGCCTGGACGACCAGTTCCGGGTCCTCGAACCCATCGGGATCGTCGAATACCGGCCGGTGGACGAGGCGTTGATGGTCGAGGACGGGGACGGGAGCGACGCCGGGCTGCCCGACTCCGCCGACGAGGACGACGTCACCCGGTACGGCCTGGTCAGGCTCACGCCGCTGGGCCTGTACGGCGTGCGGGCCCGGATGCTGGAGGCCGGGGTGGAGGCCCCCGCGGTCGGCGACCTCGCGGACAAGGGCGCCGACGCCCTCCTCGACGGCATCGCGTACTACCCGGAGGCCGCCGCCCGCGCCGAGATCCAGCTCTGGCTCGCCGGGCGCGGGACCGAGGGGGTCGTCGCCGCGGCGGCCGAGCTGCTGGCGGCGGCGCGCGGCACGGACGAGGGCGCGCCGCTGCGCCGGCTCCACTGTCAGCAGGCGCTGGCGCTGGCCGGGGAGCAGGCCGAACCCGCCGTACGCGCGGTCCTGGACGACCGGGAACTCGGCGGTCTGGCCCGGGTCTGGCTCGCGGAGCGCGGCGCGGCCGACGTACCGGCCCCGTCCGAGGCGATGATCTTCTGGCTGGCCATCGACACCATCGCCGCCCAACTGGACGCGGACGGCGAACTCGACGAGCTCCAGGGCCTGATCGAAGGGCTCTCCGCCCAGCACAGCGGCTTCTTCGACGAGGTCTGGCGGGTCGACCACCCGGCCACCGCCGAGGTGCTGGAGGCCATGGGCCGGCTGCACACCGACAAGAAGGCCGCCAAGGAGGCCCGAAAGGCCGCGTTCAAGGCGCGGTCGCGCGCGGGGAGTTGAGGGGGCGGGGTCCCGGGTCCGCGGCGGGCTGAGGCCCCAGGCCCGGCGGCTCCCCTCAGGGCGCGGCGGCGGGGTGGTTGTACGCCCGTACCGTCGCCGTGCCGATGCGGGCGTACCAGCCGGAGGCGTCCGCCGCCAGGTCGCGGATGTCCGCCACCGCCCAACTGCCCTGTCCCGTGCCCCGGTTCAGGTCCAGGGCGCGGCAGGTCTCGCCGGTCGCCGCGTACACCGTCCGCCCGGCCGCGACCGGCGGCACCTGGGCGACCCCGTCCAGCCGGGCCGCCCAGCGCTCCTCGCCGCTGCCGAGGTCCAGGGCCCGCAGTTCCCCGGCCCGCGCCCAGTGCAGCAGTGCGCCGCCCGCCGTCACCGGGGCCCGGCCGCCGCCCGTGACGGCGGGCCAGCTGGTGTCCAGGCCCACCGTCCCGGCCGACCAGAGCAGCGCGCCGGTGGCCGGGGCATAGGCGTGCACCCGGCCTCCGGTGGCCAGCAGCACCGTGGACCCGACGGCGGCCAGCGCGCTGGAACCCGCGCTCGCCCCGCCCTTGAGCGTCGCGGCGGCGAGGCGGCCGCCGTCCGGGGCCCGGACGAAGTGCAGTGCGCCCTGGGTGGAGAACAGCGCGAAGCAGTCCGCCCCCGGGACTCCGGCGAGCGCCGCCACCGGCCCCTCGAAGCCCTCGTACGTCCAACGGATCCGGCCGCTGACCGCGTCGACGCACCGGATGGACGAGCCGTCCTCGTCGGCGAGCAGCACCGCCCGGCCCAGCACGGCGGGCGGCCGGGCGCCCGAGACGTCCTCGGTCCAGCGCTCGGCCCCGGTGGCCAGGTCGACGGCTCGCAGGACCGGCGGGCCGGAGTCCGCCTCGTAACCGGAGATCAGCACCCCGTCCGCGACGGAGAACCAGAGCGGTACGCCCGGCTTCTCCGGGGTGCCGTGCGGTTCGCCCGTCGCCAGGTCGACCGCGTCCAGCCCCAGATCCCCCGCCGCCAGCACCGAACCGGACACCCCCCACCGCGTGGGTACGGTCTCGGCCGCGCCGGTCGTCCACCGCCGCCCGGCGTCGCGGAGGCCGCGCGCGCTCACGTACCCGCGACTGCCGCCGATGCGCGAGACGTCGACCGCGCCGACCCCGTGCACCAGCAGGGCGCTCCTGGTCAGCCGCAGCGCGTCGACGGTGGAACCGGTGTCGGCGGGCGTCAGGGTCCAGCGCACGGCCCCCTGCCGGGTGCTGCCCCCTCGCACGGTCAGCGGGTCCGGCGCTTCGTCGTTCCCCTTTCCGCCGTCGTCCTTGCCGCTGCGGTGGAACGCGTACCCGACGAGTGACGCGAGCCCGCCGCCCCCGGCCAGCAGCAGCCCGCGCCGGGTGAGGTCCGCACGCCGCCGCGCGGAGGGCGGCGGGGGTGGCGGGGGAGGGGACGGCAGCGTACGGGTTCGGGGCGCGGTCCTCCGTACGGTCGCGGCCATGGCGTCCCTGCCCTCCGCCGCGCCCGGAACGTTCCGGTCGGCCTCCCGGCCGTCCGCCGCGTCCGGAGCGTCCCGGTCGGCCTCCCCGCCGTCCGCCGCGTCCGCCGCCTCGCCCAGCACCAGCGAGCGCAGCGGTTCCGTGCGCCACCACAGCGGCGCGCCCGGATCCGCCGTGGCCTCCAGCACCGCGTCCACCGCGGGCCGCCGCCCGGGATCCTTCGCCAGGCAGGCGGCGGCGATCTCACGGGCTTCTTCCGGTACGCCGGTGAGGTCCGGGTCCTCGTGGACGGCCCGGTAGAGCAGCACCGCCGCCGTCGCCGAGCCGAAGGGGCTTTGCCCGGTCGCCGCGAACACCAGCACCGCGCCCAGCGCGAACACGTCGGCGGCCCCGGTGACCGGCGCCGGGGCGTCCGGAGACTCCGGGCCCCCGGTGACGATGGCCCCGGTGATCTGTTCCGGCGCGATGAACCCGGGCGTGCCGATCACGTCGCCCGCCCCGGTCAGCCCGTGGTCGCTGATCGCGCGGGCGATCCCGAAGTCGATGACCCGCGGCCCGTCCGCGGTGATCAGCACGTTGGACGGCTTGAGGTCGCGGTGGACGAGCCCCGCGCCGTGGATGTCCGCCAGCGCCTCGGCGAGCGCCGCGCCCAGGGACCGTACGGCGGACGGCTCCAGCGGCCCGGTCGCCGCCACCGCGTGCCGCAGCGTCACGCCCGGCAGATAGGCGGTGGCCAGCCACGGCCGGGCCGACTCCGGGTCGGCGTCCAGCACCGCCGCCGTGTGCGCCCCGGTCACCGCGCGGGCGGCGGCGGCCTCACGGCGGAAGCGCTCACGGAAGTGCGGGTCGGCGGCCAGGTGCTCATGGACCGTCTTGACCGCGACGGTCAGCCCGCCGGGCGTCCGGCCCAGATAGACCGTGCCCATGCCGCCCGCCCCGAGCCGCCCCAACAGCCTTACGGAACCCAGCCGTTCGGGGTCGCCGGGGAGCAGGGGGCCGGTCATGAGGCATCCGGGCCGGTGAAGGTCTGCACGGTTCCGCCGGCGTAGACATGGAGGAGGCCGTCGCCCGCGGCGGCGCTGATCGGGCCCGTCGCCTCGACGGGTGCGGACCACAGCGGGCGGCCCCGGACGGCGTCCAGGGCGTGCACGCCCCAGACCGCTCCTTCGCCGGCCTTCGCCCCCGGGCCGGGCTCCGGCCCGGTCGCGTACAGGACGCCGGCGGCCACCGGCGAAGGCCCGTCCCCGTCGCCGCCGGACAGCCGCCCGACGTCCGTGCGGCTCCAGCGGGTCCGGCCGCTCCGCGCGTCCAGCGCTTCGACCCGGCCCGGCGTCGCGGCGTGGACCAGGCCCCCGGCCGCCGTGGGCGTCACCGCGGGGGCGCCGTCGAGCGTCCGGCGCCAAGCGCTGCGCCGGGTCGCCAGGTCGAGCGCGACGATCCTGCCGCCCGTCGCGTAGTACCGGGTGCCTCTGGAGCCGGGGTGGGCCTGCGGGTACGGGCCGCCGCCGGGTATCTCCGGCTCCGGCTCCGGCCCCGCGCCGGAGGTCCGCAGCACGAAGAGGGGCTTCTCGGCGGGTGCGCCGGAGCGCGTCGGCGGGGCGAGCGCGACGGCCAGCCGCCCGCCCGCCGCGTGGACGCCGGTCACCGCCGCCCGCGTCCCCTCGTGGAACCAGAGGGCCTTTCCCGTACGGGAGTCGAAGCCGTACGCCCGCCAGGGGCGGTCACCCAGGGAGCGCTTCGCCCACTGCGAGGCGTCGGAGGCGTACGAGACCAGAACGGCCAGCGCCCCGTCGACCGCGAGGTACCCCGACTGGCCGTCCGGAGCGGTGGACCCGGCGGCGCGGATCGGCCGGACCGGTACGGCCTTCCAGCGCCGGTTGCCCGTACGGGAGTCGAGCGCGATGAGCTCCGGCGTGAAGAGGAGCCCGGAGCGCAGGACGAACACCAGATCGCCCCGGGGCTCGACGGCGGTGACCTGCCGCGCCGGATACCGCCAGCGCACCGCGCCCGTCGCCGCGTCGAGCGCGGTCACCGCCGCCGCGTCGGCGACGAGGAGCGCGCTCGCGTGGCGCAGCACCGCGGCGGTGTGGCCGGGCTCGCCCGTGGCCCGGGTCCACAGCAGGCGGCCCCGGGGCCGGCGGGTCTTCGGCGGTGGAGCGGCCGCGGGCCCGGTCGGGTCGTCCTTCTCGGTGAGGCCGAGCAGGGTCGCCCCGGCGACCCCCGCCCCGGCCACGAGCACGGCCCCGCCGAACGCGAGCAGCCGCCGCCTGGCCGGGCCCCGGCGGGGGAGACCGTCGTACGGGAGGGGGGCCTGGGGTGCGGTGGCGGTGCGGGTGGCGGTCTGGGGGGTGGCTTCGGCGGTGGGCGGGGCCTCGGCGGGGCGGGTGGCTTCGGCGGTGGGTGTCGCGGGGCGCGCGGCTTCGGCGGTGCGCGGGGCCTCGGTGGTGGGCGGTGCGGGACGCGAGGGGCCGGCGGTGGGCGTTGCCGGGCGCGGGAGGCCGGTAGTGGGCATCGCCTCCACCAGCGCCGCCACCCGCTCCTCGTGTCGCCGGATGAGACCGGCCGCCGGCTCCCGCTCCCACCACGCCCCCTCCGCCGGGAACCGCTCCGAACACCAGCGCAGCACCTCGGCCACCGTGGGCCGCGCCGCCGGGTCGGCCGCCAGGCAGGAGGCGAGGAACGCACGCCACTGGGGCGTCGGCGCGCCGTCCAGGTCGGCCTCTCCCCGCACCGTCCGGTACAGCACCTGGTGCGCGGGCCCCGAACCGAACGGGGCCCGGCCCGTCGTCAGCCGGGCCAGCAGTGCCGCGAGGGCGAACACGTCGGCGGCGGGGGAGGGTTCGACGTCCGCCGTCAGCAGTTCCGGGGCGATGAACCCGGGCGAACCGATCACCTCCCCGGTGGCCGTCAGGGTCTCGTCGGCGGCCCGCCGGGCGATGCCGAAGTCCAGGACCTTCGGGCCGCCCCGGGTGAGCACCACGTTCGACGGCTTCAGATCGCGGTGGACCAGCCCGGCCCGGTGGATGCTCGCCAGCGCCTCCGCGAGCGCCGCCCCCAGCGCGGCCGGCGGTCCCGCCCCGAGCGGGCCGAGCGCGTCGGCGGCCTCCGCGAGGGTGGGCCCGGCGCAGAACTCGGTCGCCAGCCACGGCCGTACGGCATCGGGGTCCGCGTCCAGCACCGCGGCGGTGAACGGCCCGGCGACGGCCCGCGCGGCGAGCGTCTCGCGCCGGAACCGCTCCCGGAACTGTGGTTCGGCGGCCAGGTGTTCATGGACGGTCTTCACCGCTGCCAGCCGGCCCGAGGCCGTCCGGGCCAGGTGGACCCGGCCCATGCCGCCCTCGCCGAGCAGCGCCACGAGGCGGAACTCCGCGACCCGCTCCCCGCCGTCCATTCCCGTCCCCCCTGTGATCCCGTCCGTCCCCTCCCGCCCCCTGCCCCGACCGGTCCGGGCCGGTATGCGATCGCGCGGGTGGCCGCCCGTGCCGTCCGGCGGGCGATCATCCGGGCCATTCTGTGCGACGCCCGTACGACCCGGTGCGGTTGCGCCCAGAAAAACTTTCGCACATCGGAAAGCTGTTCCCTAAGGTCATGGGCATGCACCTCCCGGTGCGCATGCGGCGGCTACTTCTTTCCCCGAAATATGCCGCAGCAGCTTTTGATCTCGGGAGGCGCGAGCGCCGGGGTGCCCGGTGCGCGGACGACGGATACTTCCTGGATCTGGTGGTTGCGGGTTCGAGCCCCGTCCGGCTCCGGCCGGTAACTCAATTGGATAGAGCATCAGACTGTTCTCCGTCGTCGACTCCCGATCTCGGGCACCCCGTTCCGCCGCCGCGCCCTCCCCCAGGAATTCGGGGGAATTTCGCATGGCTCGCTTCAACTACCGCATCACCCGGTCGTCCCGTTCCGCCCCGCCGCCGGTCATCGCCGCGCCGCCCGCGTCCGCCGCGCCGGGGCCCGGCTCGCCCGTCGCCACGGTCCCCGGCGCGCTGGCGGCCAACCACCGGGGCGGCGCCGGACGCGTCCGCGACGCCCGCTCCGAGCTCTTCCTGCTCGCCGTCGCCAACTTCGTCACGCAGGACACCTTCTACGAGGACGGCGAGGAGCGCGACAACCGGTTCGCCGCGCTCGTGCGCCGGCTCGCCGTCGAGGACCCCGCCTGGACCGCGGGGCTGCTCCACTGGCTGCGCCGCGACGGGCAGCTGAGGACCGCCTCGCTGGTCGGCGGCGCGGAGTACGTGAAGGCGCGGCTGGACGCGGGCTGCACCGAGGGCCCGACGAACCGGCAGGTCATCGACTCCGTACTGCTGCGCGCCGACGAGCCGGGCGAACTCCTCGGCTACTGGACCTCCCGCTACGGCCGCGCCCTGCCCAAGCCCCTCAAGCGGGGCCTCGCCGACGCCGTACGCCGTCTCTACACCGGCCGGGCGCTGCTGAAGTACGACACCGCGTCCAAGGGGTTCCGCTTCGGCGACGTCCTCAACCTGGTGCACGCGGCGCCCGACCCCGCCAACCCCTGGCAGGGCGAGCTCTTCCGGTACGCCCTGGACCGCAGGCACCGGCCGAAGACCGCCGTGCCGCCCGCCGGCGACCGCACCCTGACCGCCCACCGGGCGCTCATGGAGCTGCCGGTCACCGAGCGTCGCGCGGTCGTCACCGGGCCCGGCGGGGCCGAGCGGCTGGCGGAGGCCGGTATGACCTGGGAGTCGCTGGCGGGCTGGCTCCAGGGGCCGATGGACGCGGAGGCGTGGGAGGCGGTCATCCCCTCGATGGGCACGATGGCGCTCGTACGCAACCTCCGGAACTTCGACGAGGCCGGGGTCGGCGACGAGGTCGCGGCGGAAGCGGCGGCCCGGATCTGCGACCCGGAGGCCGTTGCCGCGTCCCGGCAGTTCCCCTTCCGCTACCTCGCCGCCCACCGGCACGCGCCCTCGCTGCGCTGGGCGTACCCGCTGGAGCAGGCCCTCGGGCACTCCCTGCGCCAGGTCCCCGCCCTGCCCGGCCGCACCCTGGTCCTGGTCGACCGCTCCGGCTCCATGTGGTCGCCGCTCTCCGAGCGCTCGCAGCTGAACCGGGCGGACGCCGCCGCCGTCTTCGGCGCGGCCCTCGCGCTGCGCGCCGAGGACGCGGACCTGGTGGAGTTCGGCACGACCAGCGCGCCGGTGGCGTACCGCAAGGGCGAGTCGGTGCTCAGGGTCCTGGAGCGCTTCGGCGGTCTGGGCGGCACGAATACCGTGCGGGCGGTGGAGCGCCACTACCGCGGCCACGACCGGATGATCATCGTCACCGACGAGCAGGCGGCGTTCACCTACCGTGGCGACGTCACCTGGGGCGTCCCGGACACGGTGCCCGTCTACACCTGGAACCTGGCCGGATACCGCCTCGGCCACGCCCCGTCCGGCAGTGGGAACCGCCACACGTTCGGGGGGCTTTCCGACGCCGCGTTCCGCATGGTTCCCCTGCTGGAGGCGGGAGCAAGCGCTGACTGGCCCTGGTGAGCGAGGGTCACGAATCCGGCACTTCTGGGGCCCGGGCAGGAAACGGGCATGGCGTCGGGCCTTCACAGGGCGCATACTCGACTTAATGAAACAGTCAGCCGGATCCCGGCGTCACCTGCCTTCCAGTCCCTTCAACCGCCCGGCCCAGGAGGCCCCACCGGTCGAATGCTTCGATGTGGGCGACAGGGTGTCGCACGACCAGTTCGGGCTCGGCAGAATCCTTGCTGTCGAGGGCGACAACGACGCAGTCCTCATCGACTTCTCGGGGCGACAGGGGAGGATCCTGAGCCCGTACTCCAAGCTGACCAAGCTCTGAGACGCGAGTCGAGCACGAGCAGCAGCGTCAGCGTCCGTCTTCTCCGGATCCGGGGCGCCTGAAGTGATTCAGGCGCCCCGGATTCCGTTGTGCCCATCGGATGCCGTCGTGGCCCTCGGCCCTCCGCCGCTACAGGGACTTGGCGGCGGGCTTCACCATGCCGCGCACGGTGCGTGACTTCACGAACTCGCCCATGGCCGTCATCTCCCACTCACCGGTGAACTGCTTGATGAGCTTGGCCATCATCACGCCGGTCTGCGGCTCCGCGCCGGTCAGGTCGAAGCGGACCAGCTCCTCCCCGGTGCGCGCGTCGATCAGCCGGCAGTACGCCTTGGCGACCTCGTTGAACTTCTGGCCGGTGAACGAGTTCACCGTGAAGACCAGGCCCGTCGCCTCGGCGGGGATCCGGCCCAGGTCCACGACGATCACCTCGTCGTCGCCCGCGCCCTCGCCCGTGAGGTTGTCGCCGGAGTGCTTGATCGCCCCGTTCAGGATGGAGAGCTTGCCGAAGTAGCAGCTGTCCAGGTGGTTGCGGTTGGGGCCGTAGGCGATGACGGAGGCGTCCAGGTCGATGTCCTTGCCCCGGAACGCGGGCTCCCAGCCGAGGCCCATCTTGACCTGCGAGAGCAGCGGTGCGCCGCCCTTGACCAGGGAGACGGTCTGGTTCTTCTGGAGGCTGACCCGGCCCTTGTCCAGGTTGATCTTCCCGGACGCGGCGGGCGGGGCGGCGGGCGTCGCCGGGGGAGCGGCGGGCGCGGGCGGCGCGATCCGCGGGTCGACCGGAGCGGCCGCCGGAGCCACCGGGGCGGCTGCCGCCGGGACCGGCGGGGCGGCGGGCTCCTCGACCGACACGCCGAAGTCCGTGGCGATGCCGGCCAGCCCGTTCGCATAGCCCTGGCCGACCGCGCGGGCCTTCCAGGCGCCGTTGCGCCGGTAGACCTCGATGACCACGAGCGCCGTCTCGCCGCCCAGCTGGGGCGGGGTGAAGGTGGCGAGCGCGGAGCCGTCGTCGGCGTTGCGCACGGTGGCGGTGGGCTCGACGCCCTGGAAGGTCTGTCCTTCGGCGTCCGGGCTCGCGGTGACGACGATCTTCTCGATGCCCGGCGGCACGGCGGCGGTGTCCACCACGATGGCGTCGGGCGCGGAGCCCCCGCCGGCGCGGTAGGTCACGCCGGGGCCCGAGGGCTGGTTGTAGAAGATGAAGTCGTCGTCGGAGCGCACCTTGCCGTCGGCGGTGAGCAGCAGGCCCGAGACGTCGAGCCGCACCGGAGCGGCGACGTCCACCGCCACACGGGCGGCGGAGAGTGGGATGTTCGAGCCGGGGGTCATTGCGGTCATGCAGGGGGTAACGAACGACCCCGCTTTGCCGTTCCCTTACCTTCGGGGTTCTCTCACCGGTTGCCGCGGGCGTGGTCCCGGACCCTCGGCCCGGCGGCTGCGCGAGGCGGTCCCGGCCTCTCGCCCGGCGGTTGCGCGGGCTGGTCCCGGTCCGTCACCGGCGGTTGCGCGGGTGGTCGCGGGCGGCGCGTTCGTTTCCGTGCTTGTACGCGCCGGTCCACCGCGCCATCACCAACTGGGCGTCCCCCGAGGTCACCTCGGCCAGGAACTTCTCCGCCCGTCCGCCGCGCAGGGTGCCCGCGGGGCGGTCGTGGTGGGTGATGGTGACGCTTCGGTCGCCGTGCTGCTCGTACTGGAATCCGGAAGGTCTGGGCATGGCCGTATCCTGCCCGCCCCCCGGCCCCGACGTCGCCCGGTTTTCCCTCAGCCCGGCGCGCGGCTCCTCCCGCGCCCCGGGCGCGCCCGGCGGGCCAGCGCCCCCGCCGCGCACACCCCCGCCACCCTGCAGACCGCCGACAGCACCCGTACGTCCACCACCGCCACCAGCCCCGCGCCCACCGCCAGGGCCACCGCGTTCGGCGCGGTCAGCAGTGAGCCGACCGTGGCCGAGGTCCGGCCCAGCACCGCGTCCGGGGTCTCCCGCTGCACCGCCGTCATCGTCGCGACCAGCACGCACGGCAGCCCGAACCCGATCGCCGCGCTCGCCGCCAGGGCCACCGCGTCCTGCGGCAGCGCCCGCGCCCCCACCGCCAGCCCGAACAGCGCCATCCCGCCCGCCGCGAACACCCGCTCCGGCAGCCGGCGCAGCAGCGGCCCCGCCAGCAGCCCCACCGCCACCGAACCGGCGCCCTGCACGGCGTACAGCACCCCCGCGTACGCCGGGGTCCGCCCGAGCACATCGTCCACGTACGCGTACGTCACCGCCCCGTTCACCCCGGCCACCAGCATCGTCGCCGCCCCCGCCGCCACCAGCGGGCGCAGTGCGGCCGACGTGCGTACCCGCCGCAGCCCGGCGGCGAGTTCACCGCGCCGCGCCCCCACAGGAGGCCGGGCAGGCTCCCGTACCGGCAGCCGGGCGAAGATCAGGGCCGCCAGCGCGCACGTCGCCGCGTCCAGCAGGGCCACCGCCGGGCCGCCGAACCGTGTGTACAGGCCCGCGCCCGCCAGCGGGGCGACCAGCTTCATGCCCTCGTTCGCCGTCATCCGCAGCCCGTTGAAGTCCGCCAGCAGCCGGGTGTCCACCGCCCGTGCCACGAGGGCCGACTCCGCCGCGTCGAGCAGCACCCCGCCCGCGCCGTACAGCACCAGCACCACGAAGAGCAGCCACACGCTCCCTGCCGGGCCGACCAGCACCAGCGAGGCCAGCAGGCAGGCCAGCGCCAGATTGACCCGGACCAGCAGGGCCCTGCGGGGCAGCCGGTCCGCGAGGGCCCCGAGCGCGGGACCCGCCAGCACCGGGGCCCACATCGCGCACACGGTCAGCGCCGCCAGACTGTTCGAGCCGGTCAGCGACTTGACCCAGATGCCGGCGGTGAGCCACATCGCCGACGTACCGAACCCGGAGACGACCACCCCCGCCAGACACCGCCCGGCCGTCCGGTCCCGCAGGACCCGCCCCACCGCCGAACCGCCCATACCGCCGCCGCCCCCTCCGCCTCACGCCGCACCCCCGCGGCGCCGCTGCGGCTCATGCTCGGGAGTAAGGCGGTCCGGAGGCATCGGGCGGATGCCGTAGAAGCCGCTAGGAGCCGCCCGTACGATGCGCCTCCGCGCGCTCGACGAAGATCCGGTGCAGGTCGCGGGCGGCGCGGGTGACGGAGCCCGAGCGGCTGCGCTGCACCACCAGCAGCACCGTGGTCGAGTCGCCCGCCAGAGGCCGGCAGGTGATCGCGCCGGTGCGCTCCAGCGGGTCCCCGATGACGCTGTAGTCCGGGAGCACGGTGACCCCGAGCCCCTCCGCCACCATCAGCTTGCCCATCTCCGCGCCGTCCGCGGAGTACGAGAACGACGGCGCCCGGCCCTTCAGCAGCCGGTGGGTGAAACGGTGCATCAGATAGCCGGCCCGCATCACGATCAGCGGTTCGCGCAGCAGATCGTCCACCCCGATCGAGGCCAGCGACGCCAGCGGGCTGCCGGGGCGCAGACAGACGACCGGGCGGCCCCGGAGCAGCTCCGTGGTGTGCAGGTCGGGGGCCAGGTCGTCGCCCTCCAGGTAGTTCACCAGGCCGAGGTCGACGCCGCCCTCCAGCAGGGACCGGTGGATCACGGACTGCTGCGCCGCGATCACCTCCACCTCGGTGGCCGAGTGCAGCGCGTGGAACTCCCGGATCGCCGGTACGAGCAGGGGGACCGTCGCCGCGAACACCGTGCCGAGCCGGACCGTACGGCTGGTGCGGTGCTGCTCGTCGGCGGCCCGGCGGAGCCGGTCGACCGCGTCCAGCACCCCGATGATGTGCGGCAGCAGCTCGCGGCCCGCGTCGCTGATCGTGGCCCCCGACCGTTTGCGGTCCAGCACGGTCACGCCGAGCTCGCGCTCCAGATTGCGTACGGTCTCGCTCAACGCGGGCTGGGACAGGTGCAGTTCCTCCGCCGCCCGGCGCAGGGACCCCAGCCGGGTGACGGCCTCGATGTACTCCAGCTGCTCGATGCGCACGCCGGTCCCTCCCTCACCCAGGCCCAGTGGAAGGGAAACCCTATCGCTCCCTCGCCGATGCCTTCTCGACCTGAAGGGCGACGTCGCCCTACTCTGGGACCCGAGGGCGTCCCCGGAACACCGCGCGCCCGCCGCGCGACGCGAAAGGAGAGGGATGTGCGCCGCCTGACCCGCCGCCGCCACATCGACCTCGGCCGCGTTTCCAGCGCCTTCTGTTGTCGCGAAGTCTGAGGAGACACCTCCTCCTTCGCGCCCTTCGCGCGTCTCTCACGCTCCCGCGTACGCCTCCGCCCCGTGCGGTGATCGCGGCGCGCCGTTCCCGCTTCCGCCGCCCCTGATCGGGTTTCTCGATCACCGCGGTCGCCCTGTCGTCCTGCCGTGCCCCGTCCGCGTACGGCCCGCCCTGTCCGCGCTCCCCGCGCACGCCCCGGTGCGCGCCTCCACCGCACCGGGCCCGGGCCACCCTCGGAGAAACCGGGTCACCCCCAGAGAAGAGGTCCCATGGCCACCGTCCTGTCCGTCTCCGGCAGCCCCTCCGCCACGTCCCGCACCGGCCGCCTCCTGCGCCACCTCGACGCCGACCTGATCGCCCAGGGCCACGAGGTGATACCGCTCGACGTCCGTACGCTGCCCGCCGAGGCCCTGCTCGGCGCGGACTTCGCGCACCCCGAGATCGTCCGCGTCACCGAACTCTTCGCCCGCGCGGACGGCGTCGTCATCGGCACGCCCATCTACAAGGCCGCCTACTCCGGGCTCCTCAAGACGCTCCTGGACCTGCTGCCCCAGTACGCGCTGACCGGCAAGACCGTCCTCCCGCTCGCCACCGGCGGCACCACCGCCCACGTCCTGGCGCTCGACTACGCGCTGCGCCCGGTGCTCTCGTCGATGGGCGCGGCGCACATCGTGCCGGGCTGGTTCGTCCTGGACCGGCACATCTCGGTCGGCGACGACGGGGGAGTGGTCCTGGAGCCGGCCTCCGCCGCCCCGCTCGACCAGGTCGTCGCCCAGTTCGCCGCCGCCCTGGACCGGACCGCCCCGGTACCGGCCACCGCCCGCTGACCCCTTTCCGTGAGCCCCCCCGGCCGACGCCTTCTCGTAAGCCCGCCGCCTGACGCCTGACGCCCTGACCCCTTTGCGTGAGCCCGCCCGCCGACCCCTTTCCGTACGCCCCCGGAGGCAGACCCGTGACCGCGTCGACCCGACCACCGCCCATCACCGCGCGGGTGATCCGCGACGACGCCGAGGCGCTGCGCACCGCCGCCGAGCTCGCCGGGGAGTTCCGCCCGGGAGCCTCCGGGCGGGACGCCCGGCGCGAGCTGCCCCGCGCCGAACTCGACCGGCTCACCGCCACCGGCCTGCTCGCCGTCACCGTCCCGGCCGAGCACGGCGGGGCGGACGTCTCGGCGGCCACCCTCGCGGAGGTCTTCCGACTGCTCGCCTCCGCCGACGCCAGCCTGGCGCAGATCCCGCAGAGCCACTTCGCGTACGTCAACGTGCTGCGGCAGCAGGGCACGTCCGAACAGCGGGCCTTCTTCTTCGCGGAGGTGCTGGCCGGCCGCCGCTTCGGCAACGCCCAGTCCGAGGCCGGGACCCAGCACCTCCAGGACATCCGCACCCGGCTGACGGAGGCCGGAGACGGTTCGTACCTCCTCTCCGGCGTGAAGAACTACTCCACCGGAGCCCTGTTCGCGGACTGGATCCCCGTCCTCGCCCGCGCCGGGGACGACCTGCTCCATGTCGCGTACGTCCCCGCCGACGCGCCCGGTCTCACCGTCACCGACGACTGGGACGGCATGGGTCAGCGCACGACCGCCAGCGGCACGGTCCGCCTCGACTCCGTACGGGTGCGAAAAGCCCACGTCGTACCGCACCACCTCACCTTCACCGGCCCCCAACTCCACGGTGCCATAGCCCAGTTGCTGCACACCGCCATCGACGCCGGGATCGCGGCCGGAGCACTGGCCGAGGCGGTGGAGTTCGTGCGGACCCGAAGCCGTCCCTGGTTCGAGAGCGGGTACGAGAGCGCCGCCGACGACCCCCTCCTCATTCAGCGCTTCGGTGAACTCGCCGTCCGCCACCGCGCCGCCGACGCCCTGCTGGCCGCCGCCGCGCGGGCCGTGGACACCGCACGGGCGGGCCTGGACGACGACAGTGCGGCCGAGGCGTCGATCGCGGTGGCGGCGGCGAAGGCGTACGCCGGGAGCGCGGCGCTGGAGATCGCGGACGCGCTGTTCGAGGTCTCCGGGACGCGCGCCGCCCTCGACGGCCTGAACCTGCACCGCCACTGGCGCGACGCCCGCACCCACACCCTGCACGACCCCGCGCGCTGGAAGATCCAGCACATCGGCCGGTACGTCCTGAACGACGCCCGCCCGCCCCGCCACGGCCTCCTGTGACCTCTCACCCCTGTTCGGAGAAGAACATGCCCCTGACCTTCCACTGGTTCCTGCCCACCAACGGCGACAGCCGCCACGTCGTGGGAGGCGGCCACGGAACGCCGGTCACGGCGGCGGGCGGCGACCGCCCGCCCACGGTCCGCTACCTCGCCCAGATCGCCCGCGCCGCCGAGGACGTCGGCTTCACCGGGGTGCTCACCCCCACCGGAGCCTGGTGCGAGGACGCCTGGCTCACCACCGCGATGGTCAGCCAGCACACCGAGCGGCTGAAGTTCCTCGTGGCCTTCCGCCCCGGCTTCATCTCGCCGACGCTGGCCGCCCAGATGGCCTCCACCTACCAGCGGCAGACCGGCGGCCGGCTGCTGCTCAACGTCGTCACCGGCGGCGAGAGCCACGAGCAGCGCGCCTACGGGGACTTCCTGGACAAGGACGCCCGCTACGCCCGCACCGGCGAATTCCTGGAGATCGTCCGGCAGTTGTGGGACGGCAAGACCGTCGACCTGGACGGCGAGCACCTGCACGTCGAGCAGGCCCGCCTCACCCAGCTCCCCGACCCCGTGCCGGAGGTCTACTTCGGCGGCTCCTCCCCGGCGGCCGGACGCGTCGCCGCCCGCCACTCGGACGTCTACCTCACCTGGGGCGAACCGCCCGCCCAGGTCGCGGAGAAGATCGCCTGGATCAGGGGCCTGGCCGCCGAACAGGGCCGTACCGTACGGTTCGGCATCCGGCTGCACGTGATCACCCGGGACACCTCGCAGGCGGCCTGGGCGGAGGCGGACCGGCTGCTCGCCGGCTTCGACCCGGCCACCGTGCGCTCGGTCCAGGAGGGGCTGCGGCGCAGCGAGTCCGAGGGCCAGCGGCGGATGCTGGGGCTGCACGGCGGCGGCCGGGACGGCCTGGAGATCCACCCCAACCTGTGGGCCGGCATCGGCCTCGTCCGGGGCGGCGCGGGCACCGCCCTGGTCGGCGGCCACGCGGAGGTCGCGGACCGGATCCGGGAGTACCACGCGCTGGGCATCGACGAGTTCGTGCTCTCCGGCTACCCGCACCTGGAGGAGGCGTACTGGTTCGGCGAGGGCGTCCTGCCCCGGCTGGCCGAGGCGGGCCTCTGGACGCACCCGGCGGGACCGGTGGGGGCGGGCGGCTCCCCGGAGATCCCGTTCGCGGGCGGGGCGCGGTGAGCGGTCGCAGGCAGGTGAGCGGTCGCGGTGGGGGAGGAGGTGCGGAGGCGGAGACGGGCGCGGTGAGCGGTGGAGGGTGCGGAAGCGCGGGCGGGGTGCGCTAACCGCCGGTGCTCATCACCAACCGCCGTATCTCCTCCGCGAGTTCCGCCGCCGAGGTGGTCAGCGCCATGTGGTCCGCCTCCGGGAGGATCACATGCCGTCCGTGCGGCGACTGCCGGGCCCGGTACGCGTGGGAGAGCGTGGCCCGTTCCCGTACGGATTCCGGCATGCCCGCCGACGTGCGCCCCGCCGACACCACCGTCACCGGCAGCCCCGCGAGCCCCGGCGGGTTCTCCAGCAGTGCCCGCAGATCGCCCGCCGCGTCCTCCAGCTCGCGCCCCCGGGTGCGGGTCATCGCGACGGTGTAGCCCTCGGCCCGCATGTCGGCGGCGGCGTCGGGCGGCAGCGCGGCGGTGAGCGAGCGGTAGGCGCGGCCCAGCAGCCCCAGCCGCGCCAGGCAGACCGTCGCCAGCTGCCCGACCCGCTCGGCCCGCCGCGTCGAGGGCTGGAACAGCAGCTCGCACGCCTCGTCGGCGGGGTCCACGAGCACCAGCCCCGCCACCCGCGCGGGCCGTGCGGCGGCGGCCAGCCGCACGAGGGGGCCGCCCCAGCTGTGGCCGACCAGGACGTAGGGGCCCTGAGCGCCCAGGTGGTCCAGCAGGTCGCCCAGGTCGTCGGCGAGGGCGTGCAGCCGGCGCGAGGCCCCGGCCGGGGCGGCGGGGCTGCGGCCGAGACCGCTGCGGTCGTACACCACGGTCGCCGCGACGTCGGCCAGGGCCGCCTGGACGGGGGCCCAGTAGGAGCGCCCGGCGGCGAGCCCGCCCTCGAAGACCACGGTGGGCGCGGTCGCCGCCCCGGCCGGGCCCGCGAGCCGCTGGTAGTACAGCTCCCGCCCGTCGCGGGTGCGCGCGAGCCCCGGCCCGCCCTGGCTGTGGGCGGGGGCGACGGACGGGTCGCGCCCCGATCCGGCACCGTGCTCCGTCGGACCCATCCCTGCGCCTCCCGCACGCTCGGCCGTGGACGCGCGGCAGGCCGCCCGGCGTCAAGTAAGGGAAGGGTAACCTAACTTGAGCCCGGTTGTGGGGTCGTACCACCGGACCCCGCCCCCTCTCACCGCTCCAGCGCCGCCTTCATCGTCTTCTGCGCGATCGGCGCCGCCAGGCCGTTCCCGCTGACCTCGGAGCGCGCCGAGCCGGAGTCCTCGACGATCACCGCGACGGCGACCTCCTTGCCGCTGCTGTCGTCCTTCGCGTACGAGGTGAACCAGGCGTACGGGGTGTTGCTGTTGTCCACGCCGTTCTGCGCGGTCCCCGTCTTCCCGCCGACCTCGGCCCCGGCGATCCTGGCGTTGGTCCCGGTGCCCTCCTCGACGACGGTCACCATCGCGCTGCGCAACTGCTCGGCGGTCGACTCCTCCACGACGCGCTTCGTCCTCCCGTCCTCGGTCGTCTCCAGCGGGGAGCCGTCCCCGTCCGTGACCGACGAGACCATGTGCGGGGCGGCCAGCTCGCCGCCGTTGGCGAGCGCCGAGGTGACCATCGCCATCTGGAGCGGGGTCGCGGTGACCTCGAACTGGCCGATCCCCGTCAGTGCCGTCTGCGCCTTGTCCATCCCGGTCGGGTAGACGCTCTCCGACGCCCGAACCGGCACGTCCAGCTTCTCGGTGTCGAACCCGAACGCGTCCGCCATCTCCTTGACCTCGTCCTGGCCGAGGTCGGCGGCGGCCTTGGCGAAGACGTTGTTGCAGGAGTACTGGAGGGCGGTGCGCAGGGTGGCGTTCTCGCAGGGGGCGGAGGCGTTCTCGTTGCGCAGGACGGTGCGGGTGCCGGGGAGGGTGTAGGGGTCGGGGCTGTCGGTGGCCTCGTCGACCGACCCGTACAGCCCGTTCTCCAGCGCCGCCGCCGCGACCACCAGCTTGAACGTGGAGCCCGGGGCCAGCGGCTGCCGCAGCGCCCGGTTGACCAGCGGCTTGTCCCGGTCGTCCAGCAGCTTCTTCCAGGCGTCGCCGTCGCCCGTGCCGCTGATGGCCGAAGGGTCGTACGAGGGGGTGGAGACCATGCCCAGGATGCGGCCGGTCTTCGGGTCGATGGCCACCGCCGCGCCCTTGTCGTCGCCGAGCGCCTCGTACGCCGCCTTCTGGACGCCCGGGTCGATGGTGGTCAGGACGTTGCCGGGGGCGGCCTGCTTGCCGGTGATCAGGTCCGCCGGGTTCTTCAGCCGGTCGTCCGTGCCGTCCAGGACGCCGCTGTGGATGCCTTCGAGCTGGGTCGCCCCGTACGCCTGGGAGCTGTAGCCCGTCACGGCCGCGTACAGCGCGCCCTGCGTGTAGGTCCTCTTGTACCGGAGGTCGCCGCCACTGGTCCCCTTCGATCCGGTGACCGGCGAACCGGCCACGATGATGTCCCCGAGCGGATGCGCGTACTGCGCGATGGTGTTCCGCCGGTTGTGCTCGTCGTCTGCGAGCGCCTTGGCCTCGTACGCCTGCACCCAGGTCGCCCGCACCAGCAGGGCGAGCACCATGAGCAGACAGAAGACCGAAGCGCGCCTGATTGTCTTGTTCATCCCGCTGGAGGGACGAGCGGCGGCGTTCCGCCCGTTCCCGCTTGTGCCGCTTCTCACCGATTTCTCACGTGGCCCGCAGAGGTGTGAAGGCCGGCCCGGGGCTCAGCCGGGGGTGATGAACCCGGACTCGTACGCCGCGATGACCGCCTGCGTACGGTCCCGGGCGCCGGTCTTCGCGAGGACCGCCGCCACATGCGTCTTCGCCGTCGCCGGGCCCACCGCGAGCCGCCCCGCGATCTCCGCGTTGGTCAGCCCCGCCGCCATCAGCCGCAGCACGTCCGCCTCCCGCCCGGTCAGCCGCGCCACCCAGGGTGCCGGGGCCGGGGCCGCCCGCCGCCCGGCGTGGCCGGCGGCCAGGGTGCGCACGGCCGCCGGGTAGAGGAGCGAGTCGCCGCACGCCACCAGGCGCACCGCCTGCACCAGCTCCTCGGCCGCCGACCGCTTCAGCAGGAACCCGGCGGCTCCGGCGTGCAGGGCGTCGTACACATACGCGTCGTTCTCGAACGTCGTGACGACGACGATCCGCGGCGGGTCCTCCAGGGTGGCGAGGATCTGCTCGGTGGCCCGGATGCCGTCGATCTCCGGCATCCGCACGTCCATCAGCACCACGTCGGGCCGCAGCGCCCGCACCACGGAGACGGCCTCCGCCCCGGTGGCGGCCTCCCCGACCACCTCGATGCCCTCCTCGGCGTCGAGGATCGCGCGCAGCGCCGTACGCACCATCTCCTCGTCGTCCGCGAGCACGACCCGGACGGATGCGCCGCTCGCGACCGCGCCCCGGTCCGGCGTCCCGCTCATGACCCCTCCTCGGTGTTCTCGCGGCGGGCGGTCGGCGGTGCCCCGGCCGTCAGCGGCAGCCGGGCGGTGAGCCGCCAGCCGCCGTCGTGCGGTCCCGCCTCGCTCCGGCCGCCCAGCAGCGCGGCCCGCTCCGCGACGCCGCGCAGCCCCCGGCCGCCCCCGGGGCGCACCACGGCGGGCCGCTCGCCCAGCGGGTTCTCCAGCACGATCTCCAGCTCCCTCTCCCGTACCGCGACCAGCAGCCGCACGGGGACCGGGGAGCCCCCGCCGTGCCGCAGGGCGTTGCTCAGCCCCTCCTGCACGATCCGGTACGCCTCCCGCGAGACCACCGGATCCACCGCCCCCGAACCGCCCGGGTCGCCCACCCGCTCGTACGCCACCGGCGTCCCGCAACGCTCCAGCAGCCCGTCGAGCGCGTCGAGCCCGGGACCGTTCGCCGCGTCCCCGCCCCCGGCCTCCCCGTCCCCCGGCTCCCCGTCCCGCCGCAACAGCCCGACCACCGCGTCCAGCTCGCCGACCGTCCGCCGCGTCGTCTCCTCGATCGCGGTCAGCGCCCGGCGGACGAACTCCGGGTCCCGGTCCAGGACCCGCCGGGCCGCCCCCGCCTGGAGGGTCACCGCGCTCAGGGCGTGGCCCACCGAGTCGTGCAGCTCCCGGGCGAGCCGGTTGCGTACGGCCAGGTCCGCCGCCCGGCGCTCGGCGGCGGCGAGCCGGTCCTCGGGCGTCGGCCCCAGCAGCACCGGGGCCCGCCGGGCCAGCAGCTTCCCGGCCCCCGCCGCCACCAGCGCCATCGCCCCCAGCATCGCGAGCCCGGCGAACGGCGCGAGGGCCTGGGCCCACGGCGTCCCCAGCGCCTCGGGGCCCTGGAGAAGCCAGGAGTCGCGCAACCCGGCGGAGAAGGGCAGGCCCATCACGGCCACCGCGAACGGCGGCAGCGCCAGCGTCATCCCGCTGACGATCCCGCCGAGCGCCAGGTGCAGCGTGAACCAGGCGGTGGTCCGCACCCGGGCCTGCCGGGTCCGGGCGGGCCCCTCGGCCAGCAGCGCGGGCGGGACCCCGCACAGGGCCCGGGCGGCGGCCACGGACAGCGGCCGGACGAGCGGGAAGAAGCCGCTGACCGCCACCATCGGCAGGGCGCAGGCGAACGCGGCCAGCTGGGCGGGCACGGAGGAGAAGAGCCCCGCCCCGCCGCCCACCATGCCGATCAGGATCGTGCCGACCAGGAAGTACGGCATCAGCAGCGCGCCGCCGACGATCAGATGCAGCCAGCGCAGCCGCGCCCGCCGCCCGAACAGCGGGACGAGCACCCTCATGGGCGGGTGCCGGAGGTCTGCGCGGCTCCGGGAGCCCCGGCGACCGGCGCGCCGACGCGGCTCGCCGCCGCGCGTTCCGCGAGGAAACGCGCGCCCGCCACCGCGATGAACCCCCCGACCAGCATCTGCACAGCGTAGATCAGCAGCATCGGCGTCGTCGGTCGATCCGCGGTCCCGCCCGCGCCCATCAGGGCGGCGAGGGTCAACCAGCCGCCCCAGCAGGCCACTTGCGCCGAACCGGCCCAGGCCAGGACGAGCGGCGTCCGCAGCGGCAGCCGGCCCCCGCGCCGGAAGGCGAGCAACAGGACCCCGGTGACGGCGACGGCCACGAAGAGCGCGTTGACGGCTTCGAGAACGTAGAAGTCGCTGGTGCGCTGCGCCGCGCGGCCCTCGTTGAGCCCGGCCGTCGAGCCGGTGGCCCAGAGGAGATGGGCGAGGCCCGGGGCCGCGGCGAGCAGGGCGGCGGCCACGGCGGTGACGCGCAGGGCGGGGGAGGCCGGCGTCTCGGGGAGTTCCCGCAGCGGGCCCTGCCAGAGGTGGCCCCAGCGCCCCTTGGCGTACAGCGCGAAGAGAGCGCCCAGCGCGAGGCCCTGGACGATGAAGCCGCCGTAGACGACGCCGAAGACCCACGGGTCGAGGAACGGGTCACCGCCGCCGCCGTCCCGGCCGGACGTCTGCCCGCCGTCGCCGCCGAGGAGCCGCACGGCCATCTGGAGCGGATAGGCCGTCATGATCGGCAGCAGCAGACCGCTCGCCGCCCACATCGGCGCCGCCGGCAGCCAGGCGGGCGTCCGCAGGCCCCACGGCCGGGTGAGGAGCAGGGCGAGGACGACGACGCAGCCGGCCATCAGGACCGTGGCCGCGTTGCCGATGACCAGCGTGGCGCCGCCGTCCAGCAGCGGGCTGCCGTCCGGGATGCCGAGCCGGCTGCCCGCCATCCAGGCGGTCTTGAGGCCGACATAGGGCACGCAGGAGACGATCACGAGCGCCCGCAGCACGGACCGCGCGCGGTGGGTGCGGTGGGTGCGGTACGGGGGTGGGTGCGGGAGGGAGGTCCGGTTCGGGGTCATGACGACCACGCTTCCGCGCGGCCGCCGTCCGCACCTCCTGCCCGGAGACGATCCGCCTCCGCCGCGCGGGGGAGAGCCCCGGGGAGGGCTCACAGCCTCCGGGTGGCGAGGGTGAGCCGGTCGCGGGCGTCGAACAGGGCGTCCTTGACCGTCTGTTCGTGCCCGGGGGTGAGCCGGGCGACCGGAACCGAGCAGCTGACGGCGTCGCGCGCGGGCGTGCGGTAGGGGAGCGCGACGCCGAAGCAGCGCAGGCCGAGGGTGTTCTCCTCGCGGTCCACCGCGTACCCCCGCTCGCGGACCAGGCGCAGTTCCCCGATGAGCTTCTCGCGGTCGGTGATGGTGTGCTCGGTCACCGCGGGCAGCGTCTCGGGGAGCAGCTCGCGGACCTGCTCGTCGGTGTGGGTGGCCAGCAGCGCCTTGCCGAGCGCGGTGGAGTGGGCGGGGAGCCGGCGGCCGACCCGGGTGAAGGGGCGCAGGTAGTGCTGGGACTGCCGGGTGGCGAGGTAGACCACGTTCGTGCCGTCGAGCCGGGCCAGGTGGATGGTCTCCGTGGTGTCGTCGGAGAGTCGGTCCAGGGTGGGCCGGGCGGCGGCCACGACCTCGTCGCCGTCGAGATAGGAGGTGCCCACCAGCAGGGCCCGCACCCCGATCCCGTACCGGGCGCCCGTCGCGTCCGTCTCCACCCAGCCGAGCTCGACCAGGGTGCGCAGCAGCATGTAGAGGCTGGACTTGGGGTAGCCCACGGCCTCCTGCACGGCCGCCAGCGAGTGCAGTCCGGGGCGTCCGGCGAAGTACTCGAGCAACTCCACCGTCCTTACCGCGGACTTGACCTGCGCCCCGCCCGAATCGGCGACCGACATCGCCCACGCCCCTTCCTCGGCCTTCGGCTCCGCGCCCGAACGGGCCTCGAACGGCCCTCGAACGAGCCGCGATCGGCTCCGAATCGGCTCCGAATCGGCCCCGCAACGGCCCCGGACCAGCGCCCGGAAAGCTCGCCGCCCTGGGATTGCCGACACCGATTGCCAACACGGAACGCCCGGAAATAGAGTCCGATCATATTCACGATCAGGAACTCTGTTCAGAATACCGAACGCTTGTCATGGGTAGTCCGGGACCACACAGCAGGCAGTCCAGGGCGGCACAACAGGCCGTCCAGGGCCACGGCAAGCCGTCCAAGACCACAGCAGCAGGCCGTCCGGACCGCGCGGGCGACCCCGGACCGGGAGGGAATCACGGTGAGCGCAGCACCAGTCTGGAGCGTCGACCCCCGCACCGGGAACCCGCGCGAGCAGGTCGCCGTGGAGGCCACCGCCGACGAGGTCGACCGCGCGGTCCGGGCGGCCCACTCCGTGCGCGACGCCCTCGCCGACCGCACGGCGCGCGCCGCGTTCCTGCGCGCCGCGGCGGAGCTCCTGGAGGAGTCCGGCCCGCACATCATCGAGGCCGCCGACGCGGAGACCGCCCTCGGGCCGGCCCGGCTCACCGGGGAACTCGCGCGCACGGCAGCCCAGTTGCGGGCCTTCGCGGAGGTCGTCGACGAGGGCGCCCACCTCGACATCCGCATCGACCACGAGGACGGCTCCCGCACCCCGCCCCGGCCCGACCTGCGCCGCTACAAGATCCCGCTCGGGGTCGTCGCCGTCTACGCGGCGAGCAACTTCCCGCTCGCCTTCTCCGTCCCCGGCGGCGACACCGCCAGCGCCCTGGCGGCCGGCTGCCCCGTCGTCGTCAAGGCGCACCCCGGCCACCCGGCCACCTCCGAGCTCTGCGCCTCGGTGCTCCGCCGGGCCGCCGCCCGCACCGGGCTGCCCGAGGACGTCGTCACCCTGGTCCACGGCTTCGACGCGGGCGTCGAGCTGATCCGCCACCCGCTGGTGGCCGCGGCCGGCTTCACCGGCTCGGTCCGCGGCGGACGCGCCCTGTTCGACGCGGCGGCGGCCCGCCCCGCCCCCATCCCCTTCCACGGCGAACTCGGCTCGCTCAACCCGGTCGTCGTCACCGGGGCCGCCGCCGCCGAGCGGGCCGAGCAGATCGGCGGCGGGCTCGGGGTCTCGATGACCCTGGGCGTCGGCCAGTTCTGCACCAAGCCCGGCTTCGTCCTCGCTCCGTCCGGCGACGCGGGCGACCGGGTGGTCAAGGCCCTCACCGAGACGGTCAGCGACACCGGCTCCGGGGTGATGCTGGACCACCGCATGCGGGACGCCTTCCTCGACGGCGTACGGAGCCGGGCCGGACTCCCGGACGTCGAGGCCCCCGTCACCCCCGGCGCGGGCAGCGAGCACACGGTCTCCGCCGGCTTCCTGACCGTACCGGCGCACCACCTGACCGCCGACGGCCCGCACGACGCGCTCCTGGAGGAGTGCTTCGGGCCGGTCACCGTGATCGCCCGGTACGGCTCCGCCGCCGAGGCCGCCGCCGTCCTCGCGCGCCTCCCCGGCAACCTCACCGCCACCCTCCAGACCGCGACGGAGGGCGACGACCCCGAGGCGGCGGCCCTCCTCCCGGCCCTCGCCCCGCTCGCCGGCCGCGTCCTGGTCAACGGCTGGCCGACCGGCGTCGCCGTCGCCCCCGCCCAGCACCACGGCGGCCCCTACCCGGCCGCCACCTCGCCCTCCACCTCGGTCGGCGCGACCGCGATCGAGCGCTGGCTGCGCCCGGTGACGTACCAGAGCACCCCCGAAGCGCTCCTGCCACCGGAACTGCGCGAGGCCAACCCCCTGAACCTGCCCCGCCGCGTGGACGGACGCCCCGCGTGACCCCCGCCCGGGGCTCCTTCGCCCTGTGGGCCCTCGGCCGGGGCCCGATCGCCCCCGGCTGCGGATCCGCCCCCGGCCGCGGGAATCACCCGGCCCGATTCCGCGTTCGACCAGAGGTCTGACCTGCGGAGGAAGCCTCCGCGCCCCGTCCCCGGCCTCTGGAGAGAAGAAGAGTCATGCGCGTCGAGATCTGGTCCGATATCGCCTGTCCCTGGTGCTACATCGGCAAGGCCCGCTTCGAGAAGGGCCTCGCCGAGTTCGCCCACCGGGACGAGGTCGAGGTCGTGCACCGCTCCTTCGAGCTCGACCCCGGGCGGGCCAAGGGCGAGAGGGAACAGGTCGTCGACATGCTGGCCGCCAAGTACGGCCGGACCCGCGAGGAGGCCGCCATGATGGAGGCCAACGTCGCGGCGAACGCGCAGGCCGAGGGGCTCGGTTACCGCACCGAGGGCCGTGACCACGGCAACACCTTCGACATCCACCGGCTGCTGCACCTGGCCAAGGCCCGAGGCCGCCAGGACGAGCTGCTGACCCTGGCGTACCGGGCGAACTTCGCCGAGGAGCGCTCCGTCTTCGACGACGACGTGCTGCTCGCCCTCGCGGTGGAGGCCGGGCTCGACGCCGACGAGGCGCGTGCGGTGCTCGCCGACCCCGAGGCGTACGCGGACGACGTCCGGGCGGACGAGCGCGAGGCGTCCGAGCTGGGCGCCAACGCCGTGCCGTTCTTCGTGCTCGACCGGCGGTACGGGATCTCCGGCGGCCAGCCCTCGGAGGTCTTCGTCCAGGCGCTGGAGCAGGCGTGGAAGGACCGCCCGGCCACCGCGCTGACCACTGTCGGCGGCGACGCGGCGGCCTGCGACGCGGACGGCGCCTGCGAGATCCCGCAGAGCTGATCCTGCCGCAGCCGCAGCCGCAGCCGCAGCCGCAGCCGCAGCCGCAGCCGCAGCCGCAGCCGCAGCCGCAGCCGCAGCCGGGCCGAAGCCGCGCTGTCGAAGCCGGGCCGAAGCCCGGGCCGCAGGCGTATGCGCGGCCGCATGTCCCGTGACAGCCCCGTCCATAAGAATTCCTTGGGTGCACCCCGGGAATCCTCGCAATTGACGAGAGGTCACGGGGACTCCAGGCTGGTCGTATGACGATCTCCACGCTCAGTCGGGCGGCCGCCGCCGAGTTCGCACCCGAGGTCACCTACCTCAACACCTCCAGCTGGGGGTTGCTGCCCCGCCGCACCATCGCCGCCGTCAAGGCCCTCGCCGACGAGAACGCCGTGGGCCGGAGGATCGGCGCGGGCAGCTTCGACGCGGTGGAGGCGGCCCGGGCCGGGTTCGCCCGGCTCGTGGGGGTCCACCCGGACCGGGTCGCCACCGGCAGTTCGGTCACCGTCCACGTCGGGCTGATCGCCGCCTCGTTGCCGGCGGGTGCCGAAGTGCTGGCCCCCGAGGGGGAGTTCGCCTCCGTGGTCAGTCCGTTCGCGCTCCGCGGCGACCTGCGCATGCGGTACGTCCCGCTCGCGGACCTCGCCGACGCCGTACGGCCCACGACCGCGCTCGTCGCCTTCTCCTCGGTCCAGTCGGCGGACGGCCGGGTGGCCGACCTCGCCGCCGTCCGGGCCGCCGCGGCCGCACACGGGGCCCGGACCCTGCTGGACGCCACCCAGTCGGCGGGCTGGCTGCCGCTGGAGGCGGGGGCGTACGACTACACCGTCACCGGCGGCTTCAAGTTCCTGCTCTGCCCCCGGGGTACGTCGTTCCTCACCGTGACCGAGGAGGCCCAGGCCACCCTGCCGCCGCTCTTCGCGGGCTGGGTCGCCGCCGGCGCGCCCTGGAACAGCAACTACGGACCGCTGGAGCGCCTCGACCCCACCGCCCGGGACTTCGACGAACCGCCCGCCTTCCTCTCGTACCACGGGGCCCAACACTCCCTGGCGCTGCTCGCGGAGATCGGGACCGACGCGCTGCACGCCCACGCCACCGGGCTCGCCGCGCGGCTGCGCTCGGGGCTGGCGGAGCTGGGGCACAGGACCGTCCCCGGGGAGTCCGCGATCGTCTCCGTACCGGGGTTCGGCCACCGTGAGCCGGAACTGGTCGAGGCCCGGATCGCGGTCTCGGCCCCGGCCGGGAACCTGCGGATCTCCTGCCACCTCTACAACACCGAGGCGGACGTGGACCGGCTGCTGGACGTCATGGGCTGACGCGGCGCCCCCGGCCCCCGCCTTCCCCGCCGGAGGAGATCGCCACCGCGCGTCCGAGCCGGCCGAGAGCATGCGGATGCGGCCCAGCCACTTGGCCCTGCTCCCGGATTCCCGATTCCTGCTGGTGAGCGGCCGCACCTTCCGGAACGAGACCGAAGACCTCTGGACGCCCAACGCTGTGGTGTACTCCCGATCGGGCCCGCCCGAGGCCGAGTTCTGCGTCGGCGACGACATCCCCGCGCTCGTCACCGACGTGCACGGAGCCATCAGCGGCAGGGGCGGCGCCTGCCAGACATGGATCACTCCGTCCACCGACGCGGTGGTCGGCTACCTCGGCCCCGTCCGGCAGCCGGACGGATTCGCGGTCCGCGGCAACCGGGCGGTGCCCACCCGCCGAGACCACGGCAAGCGGTTCGTGGAGCTCACACGTGCCGCGTTCGATGGCGCGCCTGGGGAGCGACCAGCCGCTGTCGGCTTCGGGCGCCCGGTCGAGTCGTCCTGCGGTGCGACCAAGGCCGCGACGGCTCCCTCTGGCTCCGCGCGGGCGACACCTGGCTGCGCGTCGACGTATGAGGTGTTGAGGGCTCAGGATGCGCGGAACGGGACGGGACGACGAGCGGAACGCCCCCTCAGCGCCGCCTCCCCCGGGGAAGCCTTAGCCCCGCCATCCCCGCTTCCCCCGGGAAGCCTCAGCCCCGCTCAGGGCACCCCTCGGTCTCCCGGCAGAGGTTCCCCTCCACCTTCGCCAGCAGCCGCGTCAGCTCCGTGCGCTCGGCGCTGTCCAGGCCCGCGAGCGTGTGCCCCTCCAGGCTGCCCCAGGCGTCCCGCACCGCCGCGTGCAGCGCGCAGCTCTCGTCCGTCGCCTCGACCAGCACGGCCCGCCGGTCGTCCGGGTCGGGGCGGCGGCGCACGTGCCCGGTCTGTTCGAGGCGCTGGAGCATCTTGGTGACCGTGGACGGGTCCAGGTCCAGGGCCTTGATCAGCTCCGCCTGGCGCACCGGCCCCGAGTCCCACAGGTGCGTCATCAGGAGCTCCTGCCCGGGGTAGAGCCCCAGCCCCCTCAGCAGCTTGCCCGCCGCGATCCGGTGCAGCCGGGCGACGCGGGTGACGGCGTGGCCCACGGGTCCGCCGAGCGCCGCTCCGGGCAGCGCGTCGGTACAGACGGCTTCCGCGGGGACGACGGGGCCGGTGTTCATGGGGGCTCCTCGGTGGTGCGCCGGTCGGACTCCGATGATGCCCGACGGTTTCATGCCAGCTTAACTTGGTCGGCCAAGCAATGGGCTACAGTTGCCCTCAACGCCAATGCTTGGCCGACCATATAATGTATTGGGAGCCCTCATGACCACCGCTTTCGACCCGATCGACCTGTCCGGCACCCCGCTGGCCAACCGCATCGTGATGGCCCCGATGACCCGGAGCCGGGCGGGCGACGGCGGTACGGCCACCGAGCTCACGGCGGCCTACTACGCCCAGCGCGCCTCGGCCGGCCTCGTCATCACCGAGGGCGTCCAGCCCTCGGCCGTGGGTCAGGGCTATCCCTCCACGCCCGGGCTGCACAGCCCCGAGCAGGTCGCCTCCTGGCGCAAGGTCACCGACGCGGTGCACGCCGAGGGCGGCCGGATCTTCGCCCAGATCATGCACGCGGGCCGCATCGGCCACCCGGTCCTGCTGCCGGACGGCCTCGTCCCGGTCGGCCCCTCCCCGGTCAAGGCGGCGGGCCAGGTCTACACGGCCGAGGGACCCAAGGAGTTCGTCGAGCCGCACGAGCTGACCGACGCCGAGATCCGGCAGACCGTCGCCGACTTCGTCTCCGCCTCCCGCAACGCCATCGAGGCCGGCTTCGACGGCGTGGAGCTGCACGGCGCGAACGGCTACCTCATCCACCAGTTCCTCGCGCCCAACACCAACCTGCGCACCGACGAGTGGGGCGGCTCCGAGACCGGCCGCATCCGGTTCGCCGTGGAGGTCGTCACGGCGGTCGCGGCCGAGATCGGGGCCGCCCGCACGGGGCTGCGCATCTCGCCCGGGAACCCGTACAACGACATCGACGAGCCCGCCCCGGACGCCGTGTACACCGCCCTGGTCCAGGAGATCGAGCCGCTCGGCCTCGCCTACCTGCACATCCTGGAGCAGGTCCCGATCCGCGAGCTGACCCTCCAGCTGCGCAAGACGTTCACCGGCGCCGTCCTGATCAACGTGCACTCCGAGGGGCCGACCGGGCCGGAGCACCACACCGTGATCGACGACGGCATCGCCGACCTGATCTCGTACGGCGTGCTCTTCCTCGCCAACCCGGACCTGCCCGCCCGGCTCAAGGCCGGCGGCCCCTTCAACGCCCCCGACCCGTCGACCTTCTTCGGCGGCGACGCCCGGGGCTACACCGACTACCCGGCGCTGGACGCTGTCTGACCGTCCCCCGGCGGCCTGCCGTCCCACCGCCACGAGGCGCGGCGCGGGTGGTCCGGCAGCGCGGCGCGACCGGTGGCCCAGAGCAGGACCGCCCACCGGTCGCCGCCCGCCGGGGCCTCGGGGAAGAGCCGGGTCAGCACCCGGTCGCAGAGCGCGGCGGGCGGGGCCCACGCGAGCCCCAGCCCCTCGGCGAGGTCATGGGTGTGCACCAGGGTCTCCAGCACGCCCATCGCGGCGAAGCCCTCCGGGTCGGAGACCCCGAACCCGTGGTACGAGCGCACCCCGGGCGGCGTCGTCCGCGCCATCGAGGCCAGCAGCGCACCGCTCGCCTCCAGGGTCGCCAGCAGCCCGGCGGGCCCGGCGTCGCGGTCGGCGAAGACGGCGTTGCGCGGCCCGCCCGGCCGTTGCGGCGCGTACCGGTAGGGCACGTCGCTGTCGAGCGGGGGCGTACGCGGGCCCAACTGGACGGCGTACGCGAAGAGGTCGTCGCTCAGGTGCTCCACCGTCTCCCAGCACGTCCACTCCAGCGTCCCGGCGGGCGTGTCCCAGCGGTCCGCGGGCGCTCCGGCCAGCGCGTCCACCGCGAGCCGGACGGCGGCCGTCACGTCGTCGGCGGTCACCGGCAGCCGGGATGCGGTCAGGGCGGCCCGCTCGGCGTCGGAGCACTCCACGCAGAACTCGTTGCCCTCGGGATCCGCCAGCGTCGCCCACCCCCGCCCGTTCGGCTTCCGGTGGTCGCCCACCAGCGTCGCGCCGAGCGCGAGCAGCCGCTCCACCTCCTCGTCCCGGGTGCGGTCCTGCGGCTGGACGTCGAGGTGGACCCGGTTCTTGACGGTCTTGGCGTCGGGCCCCTGCACGAAGAGGATCGCCGCGCCGGGGGTTTCGAGCAGAGCCTCCGGATCGCCGGGGAGGTCCTCGTCGGAGAGCGGCGCGCCGAGCACCTGGGACCAGAAGCTGCCGAGCGCGTGGGCGTCGGCGCAGTCGACGGTGATGTGCCGTACGTGGGAAGTCATGGCCGCCACCCTCGCTCGTGGCCGCCGGCGGGGTCCAGCGAGTTACGCGGCGGGGCCCGGGACGGCGTACCGTCCCGGGCCCTGAACTGCCTGCGCTTATACGCTACTCGACCGGCGTGAAGTCCCGCGCCCCGATGAACTCGGGGCGGCGGATCGGAGCCGCGAAGGGCTCCTGCGCCGCGTTCTCCACGCTGTTGAAGACGATGAAGACGTTGCTGCGCGCGTACGGGGTGATGTTGTCGCCCGAACCGTGCATGGCGTTGCAGTCGAACCAGGTCGCCGAACCGGCCTTGCCCGTGAAGAGCTTGATGCCGTGGCGGTCGGCCATCTTCGTCAGCGCCTCGTCGGACGGGGTGCCGGCGTCCTGCATCTGGAGCGACTTCTTGTAGTTGTCCTTCGGCGTCTCGCCCGCGCAGCCGAGGAACGACTTGTGGGAACCGGGCATGATCATCAGCCCGCCGTTGGTGTCGAAGTTCTCGGTCAGCGCGATCGACACGGACACGGTCCGCATGTTCGGCAGACCGTCCTCGGCGTGCCACGTCTCGAAGTCCGAGTGCCAGTAGAAGCCCGAGGCCCCGAAGCCCGGCTTCACGTTGATCCGGGACTGGTGGACGTACACGTCCGAGCCGAGGATCTGGCGGGCCCGCCCCACCACCCGCTCGTCGCGGACCAGACCGGCGAAGACCTCGCTGATCCGGTGGACCTCGAAGACGGACCGGACGTTCTGCGTCTGCTTCTCGACGATGGAGCGCTCGTCGGCGCGGATCAGCGGGTCGGACACCAGCCGGTCCAGCTCGGCGCGGTAGCCGGCGACCTCGTCAGGGGTGATCAGCTGGTCGACGGTGAGGAAGCCGTCCTGCTCGTAGCCCTGGAGATCCTTGGCGGCGATCGGGCCCGGTGCGCCCGGCGCGGACCAGATGACCGGGTCCTGGCGGGGAGTGGTCATCTCGGCGGCGCCGCGCGAGGGGTACAGATCGGCGCGTACTTCGGTGGTCATGATGGTTCAAACCTCCTCGGTCAGCAGTGGGTAGACACCGTTCTCGTCATGGTCCTCCCGTCCGGTCACGGGCGGGTTGAAGACGCACACGCAGCGGAAGTCGGTCTTGGGCCGCAGGGTGTGCCGCTCGTGCCCGTCCAGCAGGTACATCGTGCCGGGCGAGATCCAGTGGGTCTCGCCGGTCTCGTCGTTGGTGAGCTCGGCCTCGCCCTCGGTGCACAGGACCGCCTCGATGTGGTTCGCGTACCACATCGAGGTCTCCGTACCCGCGTAGAGCACGGTCTCGTGGAGCGAGAAGCCCACCTTCTCCTTGGCGAGCACGATGCGCTTGCTCTCCCAGGTGCCGGACGCGGACTTCACATGCCGGTCGGTGTTCTCGATGTCACTGAACGATCGGACGATCACGGTGAGCGGTGCCTTTCTCTCGTGCGCGGCCCGGGCCTCGCGGCCCGGGCTCTCCTTCTCGCCTGCCCCGGACGTGCCGGGTCAGGCCGTTTCGCGGATGCAGCGGGCCAGCGTGCGCAGACCCTCGTCCAGCTCTTCGGGGGTGATGGTCAGCGGCGGCAGCAGCTTGACGACCTCGCTCTGCGGGCCGGAGGTCTCCAGCAGCAGGCCCAGCCGGAAGGCGCGGGCGCAGACCGCGGCGGCACGCGCCGGGTCCTGGAACTCCATGCCCCAGACCAGACCGCGGCCGCGGAACTGCGCGGTCGGCTCCTCGGCGCAGATCGCCAGGAGCGCCTGCTCGACCTGCTCGCCGCGGGCCAGGGTCTGCTTCTCCATCTGGCCGTCGGCCCAGTACGCCTGGAGCGCGGCGGCGGCCGTGACGAAGGCCGGGTTGTTGCCGCGGAAGGTGCCGTTGTGCTCGCCCGGCTCCCAGATGTCCAGCTCCGGCTTGAACAGGCACAGCGACATCGGCAGGCCGTAGCCGCTGATGGACTTGGAGAGCGTGACGATGTCCGGGACGATCCCGGCCTCCTCGAAGGAGAAGAAGCCGCCGGTGCGGCCGCAGCCCATCTGGATGTCGTCGACGATCAGCAGCATGTCCTGGCGGTGGCACAGCTCCTGGAGCGCGCGCAGCCACTCGGCGCGGGCCACGTTGATGCCGCCCTCGCCCTGGACGGTCTCCACGATCACGGCGGCGGGCTTGTTGAGCCCGGAACCCTGGTCCTCCAGCAGACGCTCGAACCAGAGGAAGTCGGGGACCGTACCGTCGAAGTAGTTGTCGAACGGCATCGGCGTGCCGTGCACCAGCGGGATGCCCGCGCCGGCCCGCTTGAAGGCGTTGCCGGTGACGGCGAGCGAGCCCAGCGACATGCCGTGGAAGGCGTTGGTGAACGAGACGACGGACTCGCGGCCCTTGACCTTGCGGGCCAGCTTGAGCGCCGACTCGACGGCGTTGGTGCCGGTCGGGCCGGGGAACATCACCTTGTACGGAAGGTCGCGCGGGCGCAGGACGACGTTCTGGAACGTCTCCAGGAAGGCCCGCTTGGCGGTGGTCGCCATGTCCAGGCCGTGGGTGATGCCGTCGCGCTCGATGTAGTCGATCAGCGCTCGTTTCAGCACGGGGTTGTTGTGGCCGTAGTTGAGCGAGCCGGCCCCGGCGAAGAAGTCCAGGTAGGAGTGGCCGTCCTCGTCGGTCAGCCGGGCGCCCTGCGCGCGGTCGAAGACGGCGGGCCAGCCGCGGCAGTAGCTGCGGACCTCCGACTCCAGGGTCTCGAAGACGCTCAGTGCGGGCGGGGTGATGGTCACAGCGGATCTCCTGCGTGAGGGGGTGTGACGGACGGTGTGGTCGGTGCTCCCGGCCGTACGGAGACGGCCGGGACCGCGCCGGGTGGTGGACCGGCGCGAAAAGTCGTGGAGGACCGGGCGTACGGGTCGGGTACGCGCGACCCTGGCCGTGCGGCCCATGCGGCCGTGCGGCGCTGAGGACTCAGGGGGCTCGGCGGCTCGGGGGATCGGCTGGCTCGGGGGCTCGGCGGCGGAGGGGCTCGGGGCTCAGGCGGCGAAGGGGCCGATCCGGTAGAGCACTTCCGGCAGGTGCGTCCCCTCGGGGAACAGCCCGCCGTCGAACAGCACCTCCTGCTCCAGCGGTACGTCATGACGCTGGGCGTACGACGTGAACAGCCGGTCGGAAGCGGTGTTGTCCGGGGTGATCGTCGTCTCGACGCAGGAAAGCCCCTGGTCGGCGGCGACGCGAGCGGTCAGTGCGTCCAGCAGGGTGGCGGCCAGTCCCTTGCCGCGGTGCGCCTGGTCGACGGCCACCTGCCAGACGACGAGGGTCTCGGGGCGGTCGGGCCTGATGTAGCCGGTCACGAAGGCGATCGGTTCGCCGTCCTCGCCGCGGGCCACGGCGGACGTCGCGGCGAAGTCACGACACCACAGCAGGTAGCTGTACGAGGAGTTCAGGTCCAGGACCTGGGAGTCGCGGGCGATGCGCCAGATCGCGGCTCCGTCCTCCACTCGTGGGGTGTCGATGCTCAGGAATTCGCTTCGGGCACGGGCAAAATCTGCTGGTGCGGCGGTCATGCGAATTGAATTTACCCAGCAAATTTCTAAATTGCATCGAGGCAAAGGGTTGGATGAGGCATCGATATGTGTTATCAGGCGGGCGTGAGCTCCCCCGAGATGCGGGTACTATTTCGCATCCTTTGTCCTGAATTTTTCGGGCATAACGCCGCTCGTGTGGAGTCGGTCACAGGGTTGTAACTCTCGCGAGACGTGTCCGAATCATGAAGTTCGAGCCCCGTGGAAACTTCCGGGTTTAGGGGGCGGGAAAGCGGGCAGAAGAATGCGGGGAGCTGCTTTCGATAAAGCAGCTCCCCGCATTATGAATATCAAAAGCCCGGCCAGGTTTCCGTCACCGCGCGCCGGGCAGCCTCCGAGTCGACCCGCCGGCCCCCGTCGGCCAGCGCCGCCCCCAGAGCCGCGAGCGAGGACAGCACCACGTCCCGCGTCGCATCCGCCCCGTAGTGATTGACCCGGATCATCTCCTTGGAGAGCGCCCCGCCGCCCGCGACGAGCGGCAGCGAGGGGTCCGCCGCCAGCGCCCGCGCGACCAGCGCGGCGGCGTCGGTCCCCGCCGGGGCGCGCAGCGTCGTGGCCACCGGAGCGGCGTCCCGCGCCTCGTGGACGTACGGCTCCAGACCGCCGCCCAGGGCCGCCGCGCCCGCCCGGGTCGCCGCGGCGGCGGAGGCGTGGCGGGCCATCACCGTCTCCGGGCCGTCCGCCTCGATCCGCTCCAGGCATGCCTCCAGGCCCAGCATCTCCAGCTGCGCCGGGGCGTGCGGCAGCGCCTTGCGGCCCCCGTCGATCCAGCGCTCCTTCCAGTCCAGGAGCGAGAGGTAGGAACGGCGCGGGGCGGCCGGGTTGGCGGCGAACCGCTCCCAGGCCCGCGCGCTCACCGACACCGCCGACACCCCGGCGGGGCCGCCCATCGCCTTCTGCGCGCCGATCACGCACAGGTCGACGCCCCAGGCGTCCGGGAGCAGCGGCTCGGCGCCCACCGAGGCGACCGCGTCCAGCATGAACAGCGCACCGTGCGCCCGGACCGCCTCGCCGACCTCCGCGACCGGGTTGGTGTTGCCGGTCGCCGCCTCCGCGTGCACCAGGGAGACGAAGTCGATCTCCGGGTGCCCGGCCAGCGCTTGTGAGACCTGGGCTGCGGTCACCGCCGTGTGGAAGGGCACGGTGAGGTCGACGACCTCGGCGCCGCAGTCCCGCAGCCAGTTGCCGAAGGTCTGCCCGTACGGGCCGGTCACCACGTTCAGCGCGGTCGAGCCGGGCCGGGCGCCGCCGCGGATGCAGCCCTCCAGGGGGAGCAGGGCCTCGCCCTGGGTGATGACGACGTCCTGCTCGGTGGCGAGGAGCGCGGCCACCCGCCGCTCGATGGCCGCGAAGTGCGCGGCGGTCAGCGGGGGGAGGTCGAGGAAGGGGTGCGTCACGGTGGTGCTCTCTTCGGATTCGGTCGGTCGGCGGTCGGGTCGGATGCGGTCCGCCTGCGGCCTGCAGTCGGTCGGCCGGTTGGCGGTCGGTAGTCGGTCAGCCGGCGGTCGGTCGGCCGGTCGACGGTCGGGCGGGTCCCTCCGGACACCCCCGGCAGCCTATCGAGGGCCTCGTACAGTGCCGCCTATGAGTGATCAGGTGCGTGACCGGGAGGGGCAGCGGGTGCTGCGGGTGAAGGGACGGGTCCTCGTCGGCCCGGACGAGGTGCGCGACGAACTGTGGGCCGTGGACGGACGGATCGCCTTCGACCGGCCGCCGGGCGCGGACGGGGCGCGGACCGTCACGGGCTGGGCGCTGCCCGGCCTGGTCGACGCGCACTGCCATGTCGGCCTGGACCGGCACGGCCCGGTCGACGCGGCGACCGCCGAGCAACAGGCGCTGACCGACCGGGAGGCCGGAACGCTGCTCATCCGGGACGCCGGATCGCCCTCGGACACCCGCTGGATCGACGACCGCGAGGACCTGCCCAAGATCATCCGGGCCGGCCGCCACATCGCCAGGACCCGCCGCTACATCCGCAACTACGCCCATGAGATCGAGCCCGGCGACCTCGTCGCCCACGTCGCCCGGGAGGCCCGGCGCGGCGACGGCTGGGTCAAGCTGGTGGGGGACTGGATCGACCGGGACGCGGGCGACCTGACCGCCTGCTGGCCGCGCGGCGAGGTCGAGGCGGCCATCGCGGAGGCGCACCGGCTGGGGGCCCGGGTCACCGCGCACTGCTTCGCGGAGGCCGCGCTGCGCGATCTGGTGGAGGCGGGCATCGACTGCGTCGAGCACGCCACCGGGCTGACCGATGACACCATCCCGCTCTTCGCGGAGCGCGGCGTCGCGATCGTCCCGACGCTGGTCAACATCGCCACGTTCCCGGACCTCGCGGCGGGCGGCGAGGCCAAGTTCCCCCGCTGGTCCGCCCATATGCGCCGGCTGTACGAGCGCCGCTACGACACCGTGCGCAACGCGTACGACGCCGGCATCCCGGTCTACGTCGGCACCGACGCGGGCGGCTCGCTGGCGCACGGCCTGGTCGCGGGCGAGGTCGCGGAGCTGGTGAAGGCGGGCATCCCGCCCCTGGAGGCGCTGTCCGCCACCGCGTGGGGAGCCAGGCGCTGGCTGGGGCGGCCGGGGCTGGAGGAGGGCGCACCGGCGGACCTGGTCGTGTACGACGAGGACCCGCGCGCGGACGTCCGGGTGCTGGCGGCCCCGCGCCACATCGTGCTGAACGGGCGGGTGATCGGGTGAGGCGGCGCTGTGTTGACAGGCAGTGACGGACCCGGTCCCCGCTCGTTGAAGCACTTCCGCGCACGCTCCGGCGCAGTCGCACGCTGTTCGGCCCGTTCCGTGGGGAAGGGGTGACACCGGCAAACGTACGTGCCGAAAGATTCGAATATGCGCGCGGAAACCCCCCTTTGGGGTGAACTCACCTCAGGTATCCGCCGGTTCACCCTCAGTGCGTAAAGATTCACGGAGTCGAGGCCACCGGTGCACGCGATGTCCCCCATTGACGGCACCGGTGGCTCCATGTCTCCTGTGGGGGTTCCACCATCGTGAACAGCAACACCTTCCGTCGTGCTGCCCTGGCGGCCGTCGCCGCTCCCGTCGCCCTGCTCGCCGCGGCCGTCCCCGCGCAGGCGGCCCCGGCGACGCCCGCCACCGGCGGCGAGGGCAGGGCGAGCGCGGTCGTGCTCCGCACCGGGCTCGACGTGTCCCTTCTCAACAAGTCCGTCCTTGTACCCCTCAAGGTCGCGCTCAACGAGGTGCAGGCCCCGGCCAGCGCCGAGCGGACCGCGCTCACCGTGAACCTGGACGGGGTGGAGGGCGGAGCGCCGGTCAACGTCCTGCGCGCCGACGTGGCCACCGCGAACGCCACCGTCGACGAGAAGAAGGCCGAGGGGTACACCAACCTGGCGAAGGCCCGCGTCCATGTCCCCGGACTGCCGCTGCTCTCGCTCATCGAGGTCGAGAAGGTGACCTCCAAGGCGCTCTGCGAGGTCGGCGAGGAGCCCGTCGCCGAGTCGAACGTGCTCGGCCAGGTCTCGGTGCTCGGCAAGAAGGTGACGCTGAGCGCGGGCGGCCCGACCCGGGTGGCGGTGCCCGGCGTGGGCGAGGTGACGCTCGACCTGTCGCATACGGAGACCACCTCGCGCACGGCCGCGGCGACCGCGCTCCGCCTCAAGGTCGCGGTGAACCCGCTCGAACTCAACGTGGCCGAGGTGGAGGGTGAGATCACGCTGGCCGGGGCGACCTGCGAGACCCCGAAGGAGCCGAAGAAGCCGCACACGCCCGAGAAGCCGGGCGACGACGGCCCCGATGTGAAGCCGCAGACCGGCTCCGACGCCGGCAAGGCCCCCGCCACGGCGAACCTCGCCGAGACCGGCGGCAGCTCCTCCACCCCGTACATCGCGGGCGGCGCGGTCCTGCTGCTGGCGGTCGGCGCGGGCGCCACGGTGGTCGCGCGCAGGCGCGGCAGCAGCCAGAGCTGATCCCGGCCACGGGCCCTTGCGGGGCGGCGTTCCATCGTACGGACGCCGCCCCGTGACGGGCCGGGAGGCTTCCTCGCGAGGCCCCCTCGTGAGGAAGCCTCCCGGGGAAGCCCCGGAGGGAAGCCTCCTTCGCGATGAAGCCTCCCTCAGCGCCCCGTTCGCGCGGGCAGCGCCTGGACGGCCTGGTCCAGGGCCTGGAGGAAGCGGTTGGTGGTGGCCCGGTCGCGCACCGCGAGCCGCAGCCACCGCGGCCCGAGCCCCGGGAACGTATCGCCGCGCCGGGCCGCGAAACCCAGCAGCCGCAGCCGCTCACGGACCTCCGCCGCCCGCTCCAGCCGGACCAGGACGAACGGCCCCCGGGCCTCCTCGACCGCCTCCACCTCGCTGAACTCCGCGAGCCCGGCCAGCAGATGGGCCCGGTCCACGGTGATCCGGTCCGCCGCCTGCGCCGCCTCCACCAGCGCCCTAGGCTCCATGCACGCCTGGGCCGCCGCCAGCGCCGGGGACGACACCGGCCACAGCGGCTGCGCGTCGGCGAGCAGCGCGACGGTCTCCGGATCGGCCAGCACGTAACCGATCCGCAGCCCCGCCAGCCCCCACGTCTTGGTGAGGCTGCGCAGCACGACCAGCCCCGGGATGTCCGTACGGCCGCACAACGCCTCGCGCTCGCCCGGCACGACGTCCATGAACGCCTCGTCCACCACCAGCGTCCGCCCCGGTCTGGCCAGCCGCTCCAGCAGGGCCGCCGGGTGCAGCACGGACGTCGGGTTGGTCGGGTTGCCGACCACCACGAGGTCCGCCTCATCGGGCACCGCCGCCGGATCGAGCCGGAAGCCGTCCTCCGCCCGCAGCAGCACCCGCCCCACCCCGTGCCCGGCCGCCCGCAGCGCCGCCTCCGGCTCGGTGAACTGCGGATGCACGACCACCGGATGCCGGACCGGGAGCGCCCGGGCGATCAGCACGAACGCCTCGGCCGCGCCCGCCGTCAACAGGACGCGGTCCACCGGCAGTCCGTGCCGCTCGGCGACCGCCGCCCGGGCCGCGGTGCCGTCCGGGTAGGCGGCCAGCGACACGAGCGAGGCGGCTATCCGCTGCCGCAGCCACTCCGGCGGCGTATGGGTACGGACGTTCACGGCGAGATCGGTCAGATTCTCGCCGCGCACCTCCGCGTCACCGTGGTGGCGCAGGTCGGGCCCGGCGCTCTCGATGTTCTGCGTGGGGGGATTCATGGCTGCCATGGTGAACGGACGCGGGCCTTCCGTCACGAGCGGGGGGGAAGTTTTCTCGCCGGAAACAGGGAAAGGCGCGAGGACGGCCGGAAACCGGCGCGCCACCGCACAGGTCGCCCCCGGCGCGACGGACTTCTCCACCACCAGTTCGTCCGCGTCGATCAGCGCCGCCGCCTCCGCGACCGACGCCGTGCCCACGGCGGCGGCCGGAGCACCCGAGGGGTTCGGCACGCGCACGGCCGCCAGCGCCGCCGCCGGATGCGCCCGCACGGGCACCCCGAGCCGGGCGGCGGCCCCCACGATGCCCGGCTCGTCCGCCTTCGCCTCGACGGTCGCCAGCTCCACGACGTCGGCGGTGCGCAGTCCGGCGCTCCGCAGCGTCTCCTCGATCAGGCCGAACACCTCGTCGAGCGGCGCACCCCGGCGCGCGCCGACCCCGACGACCAGGTTCCGCGCGCCGGGCTCGGGGGCGAGAGGGGCGGGGCGGGCGGAGGCTCCGGTCATGGGCGGATTCCTGGAGGGGGGATTCTCGTCATGGCGGAGCCTGCCTTTCAAGCGGCTGTCACATCAGGCGGTGGGGGAGCCGTTCCGTATACGGTCACGGATCCGGCGGTCGCACGGTTCGTCGTACGGGCGGGTGAGGCCGTCACGGGCCGGGACACGGGCAGGGACACAGGCAGGGGCACGGGCAGGTGTACCGGTAAAGGCAGGGACACCGGCAGGGGCAGGGGCAGGGACACGGGTAAGGACAGGGGCACGGGTAAGGACACCCTGAGATGCGGTCGACCGGTTCGATCGACTAGCAAGAGCCCATGGCGGTGTTCGTCGCGCTCGGCGCGTTCCTGATGACTCTGGCCGGCGGCTGGGTCGCGCAACGCGTCACCGACCGCCGCCATCTGGTGCTCGGCTTCGCGGGCGGGCTGATGCTCGGCGTGGTCGGCCTGGACCTCCTGCCGGAGGCGATGGAGGCCGCGGGCCGCCCGGTGTTCGGCGTGCCGGCCGCCCTGCTGCTGTTCGTCGGCGGCTTCCTGGTGGCCCATCTGGTCGAGGGGCTGCTCGCCGTACGCCAGGTGGCACACGGGGCGAGCGGCGAACGCGTCCCGCAGGTGGGGCTGACGGCGGCCGCCGCGATGGTCGGCCACAGCCTGATGGACGGCATCGCGCTCGGCGCGGCCTTCCAGGTCAGCGGGGCCATGGGCGTGGCCGTCGCCCTGGCGGTGATCAGTCATGACTTCGCCGACGGATTCAACACGTACACCCTCACCAGTCTTTACGGGAACGCCCGCCGCAAGGCGCTCCTGATGCTGTTCGCGGCTGCCGCGGCACCGGTCGTGGGTGCCGCGACGACGCTGCTGTTCACCCTTCCGGAGGAACTGCTCGGCGGCTATCTCGGATTCTTCGGCGGAGCCCTGCTCTACCTGGCCGCTGCGGAGATTCTTCCCGAGGCACACCACACCCATCCCGCCCGTTCCACCCTTCTCTGCACCATCGGGGGCGTGGGCTTCATCTGGCTGGTCGTGGGCATCGCGGAGTGAGCCGCGCGTACGCCGTTGTGCGCCTCACCGCGCCTCACCGCGCCTCACCGCGCTTCACCGCGCTTCACCGCTCCTCACCGCGCCGCGTGCGCCGCCGCACCGGACGCGGGCGGGTCGCTCACCGGGCCCGGCAGTGCTCGACGAACCTCCGGGCGACCCCGGGCGACGCCGCCCAGTGGGTGTGCAGATAGCTCGCGTGCACGCCCCGCTGGACGTACCCCTCCACCCGCCGCTCCGGCTGGTGCATGCCCCACGCGGGCACCGGCCCGGCCCCCGGCTCCAGCACCGTCCGGTGGAACTCGTGCCCCCGCATCCGGGTCCCGGCCGCCGCCAGCGGGCTGTCCGAGACCGCCACCGCCTGCCGGTAGCCGAGCGTGAGCCGCTCCGACATCCGCGCCTCGGCGTCCAGCACCCCGCACATCGGCTTCCCGTCCAGCTCCCGCGCCAGATACAGCAGCCCCGCGCACTCGGCGGCCACCGGTGCGCCGCTCAGGGACAGTTCCGTGATCGCCCGCCGCAGCGGCTCGTTGGCCGACAGCTCGGGGGCGTACATCTCCGGGAACCCGCCGCCGATCACCAGCCCCGCCGTCCCCACCGGCAGCTTCTCGTCCCGCAGCGGGTCGAAGACCACGACCTCCGCGCCGGCCGCCGCCAGCAGCTCGGTGTGCTCCGCGTACGCGAACGTGAACGCCGCCCCGCCGGCCACGGCGACGACGGGGCGAGGCCCCTGCGCGGGGGCGTACGCCGGTTCCCACGGCTCGTCCGGCAGCGCGGGCGCGGTCCGCGCCAGCGCCATCAGCGCGTCCAGGTCGCACCCGGCGCGCACCCGCTCGCCCATGGCGCGTACGGCGTCCACCGCGTCGCCCTGCCGCTCGGCCACCGGGACCAGCCCCAGGTGCCGCGAGGGCGTCGCCACCTGAGGCGCTCGCCGCAGCACGCCCAGCACCGGGAGGCCCGACTCGTCCAACGCGTCCCGCAACAGCGCCTCGTGCCGGTCGGAGGCCACCTTGTTCAGGATCACCCCGCCGATCCGCACCTGAGGGTCCCAGGAGGCGAACCCGTGCACCAGGGCCGCCACCGACCGGGACTGCGAGGAGGCGTCGACCACCAGCACCACGGGAGCCTTCAGCAGCTTCGCCACCTGCGCGGTCGACGCCAGCTCCCCCTGCCCCGAGGCGCCGTCGTACAGCCCCATCACGCCCTCGACCACGGCGAGGTCGCACCCCGCCGACCCGTGCGCGAACAGCGGGGCGACGAGATCCGTCCCGCACATGTACGCGTCGAGGTTGCGGCCGGGGCGGCCCGTCGCCAGCGAGTGGTAGCCGGGATCGATGTAGTCCGGACCCACCTTGTGCGGCGAGACGGCGAGCCCGCGCGCGGCGAAGGCGGCCATCAGACCGGTGGCGACGGTGGTCTTGCCGCTGCCGGAGGCCGGAGCGGCGATGACCAGACGGGGCGTGCTCACCACTCGATGCCCCTCTGGCCCTTCTGCCCCGCGTCCATCGGGTGCTTGACCTTCGACATGTCGGTCACCAGGTCGGCGGCCTCGATGAGCGCGTCCGGCGCGTTGCGGCCGGTGATCACCACGTGCTGGGCGCCGGGCCGGTTCCGCATCACCTCGACGACCTCGTCGGTGTCGATCCAGCCCCAGTGCAGCGGATAGGCGAACTCGTCGAGCACATACAGCTTGTACGTCTCGGCCGCCAGGTCGCGCTTGACCTGCTCCCACCCCTCGCGGGCCTTCTCCTCGTTGTCGAGCTGCCCGTCGCGCTGGACCCAGGACCAGCCCTCGCCCATCTTGTGCCAGTCGACCGTGCCGCCCTCGCCGCTCGCGCCCAGCACCTTCAGCGCGTTCTCCTCGCCGACCTTCCACTTCGCCGACTTCACGAACTGGAACACCCCGATCGGCCAGCCCTGGTTCCAGGCGCGCAGCGCGAGCCCGAAGGCGGCGGTCGACTTGCCCTTCCCTAGGCCCGTGTGGACGAACAGGAGCGGGCGGTTGCGCCGCTGACGGGTGGTGAGCCCGTCGTCCGGCACCGATGTCGGCTGTCCCTGCGGCATTAAGCGGCCCTCCCGGCTGCGGTGACGTCCTTGACGAGCCCGGCGATCGAGTCGGCCCGCAACTCGTCGAGCGTGACGGCCGTGCCTCCCAACTCCCGGGCCAACTCCCCGGCGAGGCCGAGGCGTACGTACCCCGACTCGCAGTCCACGACGACCGAGGCCGTGCCCTCGGCCCGGTGCAGCCGAGCCGCCCGCCCCGCGAGCGCCACCGGCTCGGGCCCGCCGGTCGCCCGCCCGTCCGTGACGACGACGAGCAGGGGCCGGCGCGACGGATCGCGCAACCGCTCCACCCGCAGCACGTCATGGGCCTTCAGCAGCCCGGCCGCGAGCGGAGTGCGCCCCCCGGTCGGCAGCGACTCCAGACGGGAGGCGGCCGCGTCCACGGACGAGGTCGGCGGCAGCGCCACCTCCGCCTCCTTGCCCCGGAAGGTGACCAGCCCGACCTTGTCCCGCCGCTGGTAGGCGTCCAGCAGCAGCGACAGCACGGCCCCCTTGACCGCGCTCATCCGCTGCCGGGCCGCCATCGACCCGGACGCGTCCACGACGAACAGCACGAGGTTGCCCTCCCGCCCCTCCCGGGTCGCCTGCCGCAGATCGTCCCGGCGCACCACGAGCCCGCGCCCCGAGCGCCCGCGCGCACGCTGGTGCGGGGCGGCGGCCTGCACGGTGGCGGCCAGGTGCAGCTTGGTCAGCGACCCCTGCGGGCGGCGCGCGCCGGTGGTACGGCCGTGCTCGGTACGGGCCCGGGAGCGCCGCCCGGCCGCCCCCTCGCCCAGCCCGGGCACGCTGAGCATCTTCGTACGGAACGGCTCGGCGGACGCCACCGGCCGCTGCTCGGCCCCGGCGGACCTGCCGGGCGCGTCGGGGCTCCCTTCAGGGGCCTGCGACGGCGTGTCGCCGCCTTCCGAGGCCGGCGGCGGAGTGCGGTCGCCATCGGCCTGCGGCGGCACACCACCGCCTCCACCGCCGCCGCCATCGGGGCCGGGGTCCGGATCGTCATCGCCCGGGTCGCTGTCCTGCCCCTGGTCCCCGGAAGCCTCGTCCAGGGTCTGGTCGAGCTTGTCCTCGTCCAACCCCGGCGCGTCGAAGGGGTTGCGGCGACGCCGGTGGGGGAGCGCCAGCAGCGCGGCCTGGCGTACGTCGTCGGCGCTCACCTCCTCGCGCCCGGCCCAGGCGGCGAGCGCGGTCGCGGTGCGGGCCATCACGATGTCGGCCCGCATCCCGTCGACCTCGAACGCGGCGCAGGTCGCGGCGATCTGCCGCAACACGCCGTCTCCGAGCACGACACGGGGCAGCAGGGCGCGCGCGGCGGCGATGCGCTCCCGCAGGGCGCTCTCCTCCCCGGCCCAGCGCGCGGCGAAGCCCTCGGGATCGTCGTCGTACGCGAGCCGACGCCGTACGACCTCCACCCGCTCGTCGGTGTCCCGGGAGGCGGCGACCTCGACGGTCAGCCCGAACCGGTCCAGCAACTGCGGCCGCAGCTCGCCCTCTTCCGGGTTCATCGTCCCGACCAGCAGGAACCGTGCCGCATGCCGTACGGAGACGCCTTCGCGCTCGACGTACGAGGCGCCCATGGCGGCCGCGTCCAGCAGCAGGTCCACCAGGTGGTCGTGGAGGAGGTTGACCTCGTCGACGTACAGGATCCCGCGATGCGCGTCGGCCAGGAGCCCCGGCTCGAACGCCTTCACGCCCTCCGAGAGCGCCCGCTCGATGTCCAGCGCCCCCACGAGCCGGTCCTCGGAAGCGCCGACGGGCAGCTCCACGGTCCGCGCCGGGCGCGACACACCGGCGGCCTCGGCGTGGGGGCCATCGGGACACGCCGGATCGGGCGATGCGGGGTCACAGGAGAACCGGCACCCCGGCACGACGGAGACCTCGGGCATGAGCGCGGCCAGCGCACGGACGGCGGTGGACTTGGCGGTCCCCTTCTCACCCCGCACGAGCACACCGCCGACCGCCGGACTGACGGCGTTCAGCAACAGCCCGAGCCGCAGGTCGTCCTGCCCGACGATCGCGGTGAAAGGATACGGCGTACTCACTGGGCCTCCTCGTTGACATGCTCTTCAGCTTCTACGCGACCGGTCGCGTCGAGCACTGCTCCAGCGGACCCGGCCAACTCAAGCCCCTCGGCCTCGGCCTCCGAGGTCGGGCCGATTCCGGCGGACCCGGCAAACTCAAGCCCCTCGGCCTGGGCCTCTGAGGTCGGGCCGATTCCGGCGGGCCTGGCGAAATCAAGCTTCTTGGTCTCGGCTTCCGCGGTCGGGCCGATTCCGGCGGACCCGGCGACATCAAGCCCCTCCGGCGATTGAGGAGCGGGGTCCGGGGCGGCGCCCCGGCTCTCCGCCGCACCCGCGCTCGACCCCGGCGCCCCCGGCGGCACAAACGGCAACCCCGAAGGCGCACCCCCCTCGATCAACCGCCACAACGCATCCGTATCCGCATGCTCCTCCACCAGATCCCCCAGCCGATCCAACTGCTCCTCCCGCAGCACCCCGAACCTGGTGTCCGGCGCGGCCACGAACCGCCGCCCGGCAGCCCGCGCCACCTCCCCCAGGAACCGCCGCCGGAACCCATCGCTCTCCAGCGACCCGTGCCAGTGCGTCCCCCACACCGCCCCCACCCGGCACCCGTCCAGGAACGGTTCACCGCCCCGCACATCGGCCACCCCGTGGTGGATCTCGTACCCCTCCACCGGCTCCCCGAGCGCCGAACCCACCGGCCGCGCCAGCGTCTTGGCCCGGTCGAACCGCACCCGCACGGGCAGCAGCCCCAGCCCGTCCACGACCCCCGCCCGCGACTCCACCTCGTCCTCGATGCGCTCCCCGAGCACCTGGAACCCGCCGCAGATCCCGAGCACCGGCCGGCCCTCCGCCGCCCGCCGCACCAGGGCGTCCGCGAGCCCCCGCTCGCGCAGCCAGGCCAGCGCCTTCACCGTGCCGCGCGTGCCGGGCACGATGACCAGGTCCGCGTCGGCCAGCTCGTCGGCCCGGTCCACGAACCGCACGACGACGCCCGGTTCGGCGGCCAGCGCGTCCACGTCCGTGAAGTTGGACATCAACGGCACCGCGCAGACCGCGATCCGCAACACGTCCTCGCCGTGCGGGGGAGCCACGACCGACTCCCGGACCGCGCCCCGCAGGGACACCCGCAGGCCGTCCTCCTCGTCGATGCCGAGCCCGTGGGCGTACGGCAGCACCCCGTACGTCCGCCGCCCGGTCAGCCCGTACAGCATGTCCAGCCCCGGCTCCAGCAGCGAGACGTCACCCCGGAACTTGTTCACCAGGTACCCCGCGACCAGCGACTGGTCCTCCGCGCTCAGCAGCGCCGTGGTCCCGAAGAACGAGGCGAAGACCCCGCCCCGGTCGATGTCCCCGACCACCAGCACGGGAAACCGCGCGGCCCGTGCGATCCCCATGTTCACGATGTCCGTCCGCCGCAGGTTGATCTCCGCGGGCGAGCCCGCCCCCTCGCAGATCACCGCGTCATAGGCCGACCGGAGCTGCTCCAGGCAGTCCACGACCGTGCCGAGCAGCGCCTCCTGCCGGCCGCCGTGGTAGCCCCGGGCGCTCATCTCGCCCACCGGCCTGCCCATCAGGACGACCTGGCTGGAGCGGTCGCTGCCGGGCTTCAGCAGCACCGGGTTCATCAGCGCGGTCGGCTCCACCCGGGCGGCCTGCGCCTGCATGGCCTGGGCGCGCCCGATCTCCGCGCCCTCGCGGGTCACGAAGGAGTTGAGGGACATGTTCTGCGCCTTGAACGGCGCGACCTTCACACCCCGGCGCACCAGCCAGCGGCAGATGCCCGCCGTGACGACGCTCTTGCCCGCGTCCGAGGTGGTCCCCGCGACCAGCAGCCCGCCGCTCATGCCCGTCCCCGCTTCCGTCCCGCGCCTGTTCGCCCCGCGCCCGTCCGGCGCGCGATCACGTGTCCCGCGAGCAGCCGACCCGCCACGCACACCCCGAGGGCCAGCGCACCCACCCGGCGCGACAGCCGCACCGCGCGCTCGATGTCAAGACTCCGGACGTCCCGGCCCGACTCCCCGTTCAGCACCGGCCGGTGCTCGACGCGCCCCGCGTACGCCAGCGTCCCGCCGAGCCGTACGCCGAGCGCCCCCGCGAACGCGGCCTCGACCGGTCCCGCGTTGGGGCTCGGGTGACGGCCCGCGTCCGCCTTCCAGGCGCGTACGGCCTCCGAGGGCCGCCCGCCGCCCACCACGGCCAGCGCGGCCGTCAGCCGGGCCCCGGGCCACCCCGCGAGGTCGTCCAGCCGCGCGGAGGCCCAGCCGTAGCGCCGGTACCGGGGCGACTTGTGGCCCACCATCGCGTCGAGCGTGTTCACGGCCCGGAACCCGACGAGCCCCGGCACCCCGCCGATCGCACCCCACACGAGCGCGCCGACGACGGCGTCGGAGGTGTTCTCGGCGACCGACTCCACGACGGCGCGGGCGATCTGCGGCCCGTCCAGGGAATGCGGATCGCGCCCGCACAGATGCGGCAGCCGCTCCCGGGCCACCTCCAGGTCACCGGCGGCCAGCGCGCCCCCGATGGCGCGGGCCTCCCTGCCCAGCGACGTACCGCCGACGACCGACCAGGCGGTGACGGCCGTCAGCGCGACGGCGAGCGCGGGCCGGTCCCGTACGGCACGGGCGGCCAGCGCGGCGGCCCCCGCAGCGCCTCCGGCGCACACGAGGGCGTGCAGCGCGCCCCGGCCCCGGTCGTCACGCCACAGCACGGACTCCACGCGCCCGGCGGCCCGGCCGAAACCGGCCACCGGGTGCCCCCGGCGCGGGTCGCCGAGCAGGGCGTCGGCGATCAGCCCGGCCGTGGCGCCGTACGCGAAGACGCGGTCGGCACGCACGCGTCAGCCCGCCGCGGGTCGGGGCGTTCCGGCGTGAGGGGACACGGGATGCGGCGCTCGGCGGCCAGGCATGGCGATAAGTCCTTAACTCAGGGTCCGCGCCCTGGTTCGACGTGAGCGGCGACGAGAGTCTCCTGGCTTCCGGATCCGCAGTTCCCCCGGCCTTCCAGCCCGCGTGGCGAGGGCCGTGACATCCGGTGTGGGGGAGTGCTCCCCGGTGACAGTGGCGGGACCGCGCCGGATTCGCACCGGCTTCCTCTGCTGTCGCCGTGATTGGCTCCGGCAGTCCACCACGCTGCGAGAACGGCCGTCAACTTGCTGTTGACCTGCGGAGGGCCGGTGTGCGCAGACGCACATCGGGCCGGACACACGGTGGTGTGTCCGGCCCGAAGGAGTGCGGTGGCGCGGGTCAGGCGACGATCAGATAGATCCCGTACGCGACCGCCGCCACGCACAGCGCGAAGGAGGCGTACGCGCCGGTGCGCGCGAGCGCCGCCGAACCGCCGGAGGCGCTGCTGCCGGACGTGGCCGACAACTTGGAGAGGGCGACGATGCCCACGGTGAAGAGGCCGACCAGCGCGACGGTGACCACGAGACTGACACCGAAGACGGAGGCGAGAGCTGCCCAGTCGATTTTCATACGGATCTGTCCTTACACCGTGGCCGAGGGCCGCGCCGTGTCGTCGGGCGCCGGCGCCGGAGCCGGGATGGTGGTCATGAGGTCGGTGGGGTGGGTGCCGATGGGCGGCGGCTGGACCGCGGCGATCGCCGTGGTGACGATTTCCTGGGGCTCGCCGTCGGCCGTGTCGTTGACGTTGGTGTGGTCGACCGGCTGGCGGCGCGAGGCCAGCCAGATGGCGAAGGAGCCGCCGACCAGCAGGATCGCGGTGACGGCGATGCCCCACGGGCCCTGCTTGGTGAGGAACTCGGCGCCCGCGCCGACCAGCCCCGCGGCCGGGAGCGTCAGGCCCCAGGCGACGAACATCCGGGTGGCGGTGGACCAGCGGACCACGCCGCCCTTGCGGCCGAGGCCCGCGCCCATCACGGCCCCGGAGCAGGACTGCGTGGTGGAGAGCGAGAAGCCGAGGTGCGAGGAGGCCAGGATGACCGTCGCCGCGCTGGTCTGGGCGGCGAAGCCCTGCGGCGGCTGGAGGTCCGTGAGGCCCTTGCCCATGGTGCGGATGATGCGCCAGCCACCGAGGTAGGTGCCGAGCGCGATGGCGACGCCGGCGGAGACGATGACCCACATCGGCGGGTTGGAGCCGGGGGCGAGGACGCCGCCGGTGACCAGGGCCAGGGTGATGATGCCCATCGTCTTCTGGGCGTCGTTGGTGCCGTGGGCGAGCGAGACGAGACCGGCCGAGGCGATCTGTCCGGCCCGGTAGCCCTTGGCCGTCGACTTGAGCTGGTTCGGGTCGGTGACGTTCCGGTTGATGCGGTACGTCAGCTTCGTGGCCAGCATCGCGGCGAGACCGGCGACCAGCGGGGCGGCGATCGCGGGCAGCAGCACCTTGGTGACGACGGTGCCGCCGTTGATCGAGGACCAGCCGGCCGACATGACGGCCGCGCCGATCAGGCCGCCGAACAGTGCGTGGGAGGAGCTGGAGGGCAGGCCGACCAGCCAGGTCAGCAGATTCCACAGGATGGCGCCGACGAGCGCCGCGAAGATGACCTCGGTTCTGAGGCCGTTCTCGTTGACGATCCCGCCGGAGATCGTCTTGGCGACCTCCACTGACAGGAACGCGCCGATGAGGTTGAGAACGGCGGACATGGCCACCGCTGTCTTGGGCTTCAGTGCGCCGGTCGAGATGGTGGTGGCCATCGCGTTGGCGGTGTCGTGGAAACCGTTCGTGAAATCGAACACGAGAGCTGTCACGACAACAATCGCGAGCAGCAGCGTGATGTGTTCCATTTACCCAGGCAATCGTTCGACGTCAGTGGCTCGTGGACCGTAGGCAACCTGGGTGAACGGAAGATGAACTGAACGGGGCGCTGTGGTGACCCCAACCGGAGTGCGGTGCGTCCGCTTGTGCGTGGAGGGGCGGCGGGGTGCTGGTGGGGCGCTGTCTGGTCTGCCCTTTACGGCCCGTTGGCGAAGTTTTTGACCCGCGCTCGGCCCCGGAGGAGATCCCCGTCACTCCGGGGCATGACGTCCCGGTTTCGGCCGTGCGGCCCCAGGGCGTGTCCGGCGGACCAGGACCCGGTCCTGGTCCGCCGGACACGCCCTAGGCTCGCCCCATGAGCGAGCAGCAACCGGAACCGGTCGTCCGGGCCTGGCGGGAGGTGGTCGGCACCGCCCGCCGCAGCGCCGCGGACGGGCTGGTCGTCGGCACCTCCGGCAATGTGTCGGCCCGGGTCGGAGACCTTGTCCTGGTGACCCCCAGCGGGGTGCCCTACGACCGGCTCGGACCGGACGACGCGGTCGGGGTGGACCTGGCCGGTCGGCAGGTCGTCGGGAAGCTCGCGCCGACCAGCGAACTCCCCCTCCACCTGGCGGTCTACCGGGAGACCGGGGCCGCCGCCGTGGTCCACACCCACGCGGTCCACGCCACCGCCGTCTCCACCCTCGTCCCCGAGGTGCCGCTCGTGCACTACGCGGCCGCCATCCTCGGCGGCCCCGTCCGCACCGCCGCCTACGCCCGCTACGGCACCCCCGAGCTCGCCGACGCCATGCTCGCCGCCCTCCGGGGCCGCACCGGCTGCCTGCTGGCCAACCACGGCACCGTCACCTACGGCGACACCCTCGACCAGGCATACGAACGCACCGCCCAGTTGGAGTGGCTCTGCCGCCTCTGGCTCACCGCGAGCTCGCTGCCGGGCCGCACCCCGGCCCTGCTCACCGAAGCCCAGCTGGCCGAGGTGACCGAGGCGCTCAAGGGGTACGGACAACCGGGCTGAGGGGCCCGCGGCCCGGGCCCGGCCCGCACCACGACCCGTCCGCACCACGGCAGCCCCGTCCGCACCACGACAACCCCTGCCCGGCCCGCGACACGCCCGGGCCCGGCCCGTGACTCGACCCCCGACCGGCGTCGCCCCACGCGCCGCCCGCCGCACCGGACGGCCGCCGCCCGCCGCACCGGACGGCCCTGCCCACTGGCATCGCGCCGCCCCGCCCACGACACTGAAGCCGTGCGCCCGGCAACTGCGACGGCAACGGCCGTCACCACGATCATCGGCGCCGGCGCGGCAGCGGTCGCGGCCGGCCGGTACGCCAGCGACGCCGCCCTCAAGGCGACACCAGGCCGTCCCCTCCCCGCCGACCGCAGAGTCACCGTGCACGCCACGGCGGCCGGGCAGGTCACCCTGACCCGCTCCTTCACGGCGCTCCGGCCCGGTACGTACGGGCTCGCGGGCCACGGCGTCCACGCGGTGGTCGGCCCCGTCGTCGAGGGGGCCGAGGCGAGTGCCGACACCGTCGTCCGCAGGCTGGAGCGGGTCGTCGAGGGCGTCCTGGAACCGGGCGACAAGGTCCGCCTCACCCCCGAACTGCACCGGGGCGACCCCGGCAGCGCCCTCGGCCTGGAATACCGCGAGGTCGAGATCCCCGGCGAGCTCGGCGGACTGCCCGCCTGGTGGGTCCCCGGCGACCGCGACACCTGGGTCATCACCGCACACGGCCTCGGCGCCACCCGCGCGCACCCCATGAACCTGATGGGCTTCCTGAACGGACAGCACCTCCCCGTGCTGGACATCGCCTACCGGGGAGACGCCGGAGCCCCCCGCCCCGCCGACGGCCTCGGCCACCTCGGCGCGTCCGAGTGGCGCGACCTGGACGCCGCCATGCGCTTCGCCGTGCGCTACGGGGCCCGCGACGTCATCCTGTACGGCTGGTCCACCGGGGCCTCCATGGCCCTGCACGCCGCCGTGAACTCCCCCCTCCGCGACCGCGTCAGCGGCCTCGTCCTCGACTCCCCGGTCCTGGACTGGCAGACCACGCTGCGCGCCCTGGCCGCCGCCCGGGGCGTCCCCGCCGCCCTGCTGCCGCTGGCCGTGCGCGCCGCCCAGGGCAGGACCGGGATGAGCGCCGCCCCGCTCCTGGACGCCTCCCTGGCCGCCGCGCTGCCCGCCCCGACCCTGGTCGTCCACGGCCCGGACGACACCATCGCCCCCTGGCAGCCCTCCCGGGAGCTGGCCGCCCGCCGCCCGGACCTGGTCACCCTCCACGCCGTACCGCAGGCTCCGCATGCGTCGATGTGGAACGCCGACCCGGGCCGCTACGAAGAGACCCTCAGGCGCTTCCTCACGCCCCTGATGTGAGGTGATGCGGGGATCGGTCCCTTTGGCCACCGCCCGGCGCGGACCCTCCGGCCACCGGTGAATCGGCTTCCGTTTGGGCTTTCGGGCCGTCAGAGGCAAGACTGCTCCCCGTGACGTCCCGTACCCCGCGCGACTCCAGGCTGCGACTTGTCCGCCCGCGACCCCTCGCCACCGCCCGCAGGGCCGTGTCCACCCGGCGCACCCGGCCGGCCCCCCGCCCGCCCGAGGGCACCCCGCCCCGCCCCGAACTGGCCCGCCAGGCCAGGGCGGTCCTCGCCGATGCCGTGCGCATCGCCCACTGGGCCGCCGGCGCCCCCGCGCCCGGCAGCTCCGCCCCGCTCGCCGCCCAGGCCCTGGAGCGGGCCGCCACCGCCCTGGAGCTCTCCCCGGCGCAGGTGCGCGCGGGCTGGGACCGGGCCCGGCTGGCCGGCCTCATCGAGCTGCACGGCGACACCGCCCGCCCCGGCTGGCGGCTGCGCGCCTGGGACCGGGACGACTCGGCCGTCCTGCGCGGCTGGGTGGCGCTCTTCGACGCCTGGTCGCTCGTCCACTCCGCGCCCGAGGGCGTCGAGGCCGGTGCGGTGGCCGAAGCCGTCGAGGCCGTGCCCCAGGTGCTCTCCCTCCTCCAGCTCTCCGCGGGCCCCGTCCCCGTACCCGCTCTCCTCGACCTCCTCGCCCAGCGCATCACCGAGCTCCACGAGGAGCGCTGCGAGGTGCCGTACGGGGCGGGCAGGGCGGCCGGTCCGAGCGGGCCCGCCACCGGGGGCCCCGTGCCGGAGCGGAGCGCCGACCTCGACGCCCTGCTGCTCGACTGGGCGCTGGAGGGCCTCGCCGCGGTCGGCGCGCTGACCCTCGGCAGCGGGCACGCCACCCTCACCCCCCTCGGCAACTGGGCGGTGTGGGTCAAGCTGGAACAGATCTGCGTCGCCGCCCAGAGCCCGGCCGGGAACATCGAGCAGTCCGCCGCCGACATGCTGCTCGGCTGCGCCCGGCTCACCCCCGGACCGGCCCGCGACGAATACCGGGCCTGGCTCGCCGCCCGTACGGTCGGCAGCGCCGTCACCGAACTGCTGGCGGTGGCCCGGGGAGAGGACGCGCTGCTGCGGGGCCTGGCCTTCGAGGCGCTGCGGGTCGTCGGCGCGTCCGCCGAGCCCGAGGTCCGCGCCGTTCTCACCCACCCCTCGCTGCGGCCGTACGCGCTGCTCTGGCTCGCCGAGTACGAGGGCGCGGACCCGGACGACGCGCAGGAGATCCTCAGCCGTGAGGAGGCCACCTGGCTCTGGGTCGACACCGCGGCCGCCGTCGCCGACCACGGCGAGACCGGGCTCCTGGTGCGCCACCTCGACTCCGCCGTCCAGGGCACCGTCCCGGCCCTGCTCGACGAGGTCAGGGCCGTGGGCCACCCGCGCACCGTGCAGGTCTTGGTCGCGCTGGCCGCCGCCCACCCGGACCCGGCCCTGGCCAAGGCGGTCCGCCGGGCCGCGTTCCAGGTCCACACCGGCGGAGCCTGAGACACCCGCCCCGGGGGCCGCTCAGTCCGCGGACCCCGGGGCGTACGTCCCGAAGCTCCAGACGTTGCCCTCGGCGTCCCGCGCCATGTAGTCCCGCGACCCGTAGTCCTGGTCGGTGGGCGGCATCAGGATCTCCACACCCGCCTCCACCGCCCGGGCGTGGTGCTCGTCGACCTCGTCCACCACCACGTACACCCCCGCCGGACCCGCGCCCGCCATCGCCCGGGCGAACACGCCCTCCCGGCCCTTGGAACCGAGCATCACCCTGCCGTTGCCCAAGGACAGCTCGGCGTGCAGCACAGTGCCCCCCTCGCCCTCGTAGACCGCCTCCTCGGTGAAACCGAGGCCCTCCGTCAGCGTCCTGATCGCGGCCTTCGCGTCCTCGTACAGGACGGTCGGGTAGATCGTCGGAACGCCCTTCGCCGCGCCTGCCATCGCCCTCACCTCTCACGCCATCCGTGCCGCTCGTCTGCTGTGATCTGCGTCTCAGTCTTCCACCGGGCACTGACAACGCGCTCCCGGAACAGATAACCGCAGGTCAGGCAGGGGTCCGCGCAGGAGAATCAGCCGGTCCGGCACAGGCGAACCAGCCGGAGTCCGGCGCAGACGAACCGGCGGAGCCCCGCTCGGGCGAATCAGCCGGAGTCCCGCTCAGGCGAACGTGTCGCACCGCGCCATGTCGCCGGTGCGGAACCCGGTGGAGAACCACTGCTGCCGCTGCGCGGACGAGCCGTGCGTCCAGGACTCCGGGGTGACCCGCCCCTGGAACCTCTCCTGGATCCGGTCGTCCCCGACCGCCGCCGCCGCGTCCAGCCCGTCCCGGACGTCCGCCCGGGTCAGCTCCGTGATCAGCGGCCGGCCCGTCGACTCGTCCGGCGTCGTCGTGGCGTGGTTCGCCCAGACCCCGGCGTAGCAGTCGGCCTGCAACTCCACCTTCACCGCGTTGCTGTCCGCGCCCCGCCGCCCGTCCTGCGACCGGCCCAGCGTGCCCATCTGGTTCTGCACATGGTGGCCGTACTCGTGCGCCACCACATACGCCTGGGCGAACGGCCCGCCGCTGGAGCCGAACTTCGTCCGCAGCTCGTCGAAGAAGCCCAGGTCCAGATAGACCTTCTTGTCACCGGGGCAGTAGAAGGGCCCCACGGCCGAGGTCGCCGCCCCGCACGCGGTGCCCACCCGCTCGCTGAACAGGACCGTCCGGGCGTCCCCGTACGCGCCGCCGCGCCGCTCGAACTCCTGCCGCCAGAAGTCCTGCACGCTGTTGACCACCGCCACCGTCCGGCAGTCGTCCCGGCTGTTGGCGTCCTGGCCCTTCAGACAGCTCTCCTGGACCTGCCCCGCCGAGGACGCGGACGGATCGGGATCCGAGCCGTCCGACGAGAGGCCGAGCTGATCGGGGCCGACGCCGAACAGCAGCGCCAGGATCAGGGCGATCACCCCCACGACACCGCCGCCCACGGTGGCCCGCCCGCCCGGAATCCGGCTGCCGCGCACGTCCTGGACCTCGGACGTGTCCAGATCGGCGTCGTCGTCGAACTGCACGCTCGCACCTCCCACGGCTCGGGACGGGCGGCGGGGTGCGGCCCTGCGCCGAGTATCGGACGGTTACCCCCGGCGGGCACGCGGAAAAGCAGTTGCACACCGCCAGTAGAATGGAGCCCATGGCCATTCTCCTTGCGCATTAGCGGCGTCGAGAGACCTCCGCCCTCGTCCCTCCGCCGTCCCGTCCGCCCTGGAGTTTTTCCGTGATCACCGCTTCCGGCATCGAGCTGCGCGCCGGCGCCCGCATCCTCATCGAGTCCGCCTCCTTCCGCATCGCCAAGGGCGACCGCATCGGCCTGGTCGGCCGCAACGGGGCGGGCAAGACCACCCTCACCAAGTGCCTCGCCGGCGAGGGCACCCCCGCGGGCGGCGCCATCACGCGCTCCGGCGAGGTCGGCTACCTCCCGCAGGACCCGCGCACCGGCGACCTCGAGATCCTCGCCCGCGACCGCATCCTCTCCGCCCGGGGTCTCGACGAGATCCTGCGCAAGATGCGCGAGAACGAGGAGCGGATGGCGAACGGCAAGGGCGCCACCCGTGAAAAGGCGATGAAGAAGTACGAGCGCCTGGAGACGGAGTTCCTCACCAAGGGCGGGTACGCCGCCGAGGCGGAGGCCGCCACCATCGCCGCCGCGCTCAGCCTGCCCGACCGGGTGCTCGGCCAGCCCCTGCACACGCTCTCCGGCGGTCAGCGCCGCCGCGTCGAGCTGGCCCGGATCCTCTTCTCGGACGCCGACACCCTCCTCCTCGACGAGCCGACGAACCACCTCGACGCGGACTCGATCGTCTGGCTGCGCGACTACCTCAAGACCTACCGCGGCGGCTTCGTCGTGATCTCCCACGACGTCGAACTCGTCGAGACCGTCGTCAACAAGGTCTTCTACCTCGACGCCAACCGCTCGCAGATCGACGTCTACAACATGGGCTGGAAGCTCTACCAGCAGCAGCGCGAGGCCGACGAGAAGCGCCGCAAGCGCGAGCGCCAGAACGCCGAGAAGAAGGCCGCGACCCTCAACGCGCAGGCCGACAAGATGCGCGCCAAGGCCACCAAGACCGTCGCCGCCCAGAACATGGCCAAGCGCGCCGACCGGCTGCTCTCGGGCCTGGAGGCCGTACGGGTCTCCGACAAGGTCGCCAAGCTGCGCTTCCCCGACCCCTCGCCCTGCGGCAAGACCCCGCTGATGGCGGAAGGGCTCTCCAAGTCGTACGGCTCGCTGGAGATCTTCACCGACGTCGACCTCGCCATCGACAAGGGCTCCCGCGTGGTCATCCTCGGCCTCAACGGCGCCGGCAAGACCACGCTGCTGCGGCTGCTCGGCGGGGCCGAGAAGCCCGACACCGGCCAGATCATCGAGGGCCACGGCCTCAAGCTCGGCTACTACGCCCAGGAGCACGAGACCCTCGACCCGGAGCGCACGGTCCTGGAGAACATGCGCTCCGCCGCGCCCGACCTCGACCTGGTCGCGGTCCGCAAGACGCTCGGCTCGTTCCTCTTCTCCGGCGACGACGTCGACAAGCCGGCCGGGGTGCTCTCCGGCGGCGAGAAGACCCGGCTGGCCCTCGCGACCCTGGTCGTCTCCTCCGCCAACGTGCTCCTGCTCGACGAGCCGACGAACAACCTCGACCCCGCCAGCCGCGAGGAGATCCTCGGCGCGCTGCGCACCTACAAGGGCGCGGTCGTCCTCGTCACCCACGACGAGGGCGCGGTCGAGGCGCTCCAGCCGGAGCGGATCATCCTGCTGCCGGACGGCGTCGAGGACCTCTGGGGCGCCGACTACCGGGACCTCGTGGCCCTCGCCTGATCCGTCCGGGACGCTCGCCCTCACCCTCTCCGGATAGATCATTCGGCCTACGCGTGATCCACCATCTGCGTGAGGGCGTCTCGTACCGCGGTGGTGCGCCCGGCGCTCACCCGCCGCGCGCCCCTTTCCGCCGACCCCCTTCCCGTACGGCCCTGACCTGCCGGTTCTTTCGCCGGTAGGTCAGGTGTGCCCTCAGGAGCCCATGGAATACCGGCTTCCGTTTGTGTCGAAGAGCTCTTCGCCCCGGAAACCGGTCGCATCGACCTTGCCGAATGGGTGGCCAGGAAGCGCGGGAGGGGTGATCATGAGAGTCCAGAGCGCACTTCCCATTGAGGAGGCACGGGTGGCCGAGACTCTGAAGAAGGGCAGCCGGGTGACCGGCGCCGCGCGTGACAAGCTCGCGGCAGACCTGAAGAAGAAGTACGACTCCGGTGCGAGCATCAGGGCGCTGGCCGAGGAAACCGGCCGCTCCTACGGGTTCGTCCACCGGATGCTCAGCGAGTCCGGAGTGACGCTGCGAGGACGCGGCGGAGCCACCCGGGGCAAGAAGGCCGCTTCGGCCTGAGCGCCCCGGAGGCGTCGAGGGCTCATCGGAATGTGGGTGACCACCCGGTCGACCGTGAGGCCGCCCGGGTGGTTACTGTTCAGTCACTTAATTTCTGAGTGCTGACCGCACCCGATCCGGAGGCGCCCCCATGACCTCGCTCGACCCTGTGCTCGACAAGGACGGCGTACGGCTCACCGTCGACGACGCGGTCGCCACGGTGACGCTCACCAACCCGGCCAAGCGCAACGCCCAGTCTCCCGCTCTGTGGCGGGCGTTGACCGAAGCCGGACGGGCGCTCCCCGGCACGGTCCGGGTCGTGGTGCTGCGCGGCGAGGGCAAGTCCTTCTCCGCGGGCCTCGACCGGCAGGCGTTCACCCCCGAGGGCTTCGACGGCGAGCCGTCCTTCCTCGACATGGCGCGCGGACCCGAGGCCGAGCTCGACGCGACCATCGCCGCGTACCAGGAGGCGTTCACCTGGTGGCGTCGCAACGACCTCGTGTCGATCGCGACCGTCCAGGGCCATGCCATCGGCGCCGGCTTCCAGCTCGCCCTGGCCTGCGACCTGCGGATCGTCGCCGAGGACGTGCAGTTCGCCATGCGCGAGACCAGCCTCGGCCTCGTCCCCGACCTCACGGGCACCCACCCCCTGGTGAACCTCGTGGGGTACGCCCGCGCGCTGGAGATCTGCGCCACCGGGAGGTTCGTGCACGCCGAGGAGGCCGAGCGCACCGGCCTCGCCAACCTCGTGGTCCCCGCCGACCAGCTCGACGCGGCCGCCCGCGACCTGGCCGCCGCGCTGATCTCGGCCCCGCGCGACGCCGTGGTGGAGACCAAGGCCCTGCTGAGCGGCGCCCTTTCGCGTACGTACGAGGAGCAGCGCACCGCCGAACGGGCCGCCCAGGGCCGTAGGCTGCGCGACCTGGCGGGCATCACCGACTGACGCGGTCCGGGCGGGGCGCCACCGGCTGACGTCGTCCGGCGGGCGTCACCGACCGAGCGGCGGGCGCCCCTCAGCCGGTGGCGTCCTCCTCCCGGCCGCCGACGCCCTCCACCACCTCGGTGACCAGCACCGACACCGGCAGCCGGTCCGTCAGCGCGGCCGACACCGCCGTACGCACCGACCGGGCCACGTCGAGCGCCCGCCGGTCCCCGGCCGTCGCCACCTCGATCCGGACGTGGTCGGCGGCGGTGTGCACCGCACTGCCCAGGACCCGGGTCAGCGCGACGACGCCCGGGACCCCGGCGGCGGCCGTTCCGGCAGGCCCCTCGGCCTGTGCGGTCGGCACCGAGGCGGACCCGCCGGACGGGCCCGTCACCTGATCGGGCGCACCGTCGTCGAGCAATGCCGTCACCCGCAGGTCCACCTCCGCGACCTCCAGGCCGAGCCGGGTCGAAGCCGCCGCGACGAGCGCCGCGCGCAGGGCCGTCGCGGTGTCGGGCAGCGGCCGGTCCCCGGCCGCCGAGAACTCCGCCTCGATCCTCAGCGGCCCGGCCGGCAGGGCGCTGGGCGGGGGAGGGGGCGCAGCCGGGCCCGGCGTCCCCGCCGGGCTCTCCGCTCGCGCCCCGGCACCCGTCGTCTCCGTGCCGGTCGCCGCCAGGGCGGGCCCGATCCGCAGCGTTCCGAGCACCGCGCCGGGACCGGTCGCCGCCCCGCGCAGCACCGAGGCCGCGGCCGTCTCCGCGATCCACGCGCCGTCCGCCTCGCTCCCCAGGGGGAGCAATCTGCCCAGGCCGAGCCGCTGCCGTACCGCGGCTGTCCATCCGTCGGCCCTCTGCGGGCTCCGCTCCGTAGTCATCGCCCCAGCCTGCCGTATCCGTGGCGCGGGACCGGGCAAGCGCACTTAACGTGGGCGAGGAAGTCCCAACCCTGCCCCCCGAAGGGAAGAGCGGCGATGACTGAGACCTCCCAGCGCAACAACCCCGACAGCGGTTCCGGCGGCGACCGGAGCAAGTCCACCCTGAGCAAGCGCGGCGGCGGCGACCCCGGCACCCGCGGCCGTACCACCATCGCGGACGGCGTCGTCGAGAAGATCGCCGGAATGGCCGCCCGTGACGTGGCCGGCGTGCACGCGATGGGCAGCGGCATCTCCCGGACCTTCGGCGCGGTCCGCGACCGGGTCCCCGGCGGCGGCAAGTCCGTCACCCGTGGCGTCAAGGCCGAGGTCGGCGAGTCCCAGGCGGCCCTCGACCTGGAGATCGTCGTCGAGTACGGCGTGGCGATCACCGACGTCGCCCGCGACGTCCGCGAGAACGTCATCGCGGGGGTCGAGCGCATGACCGGCCTCGAAGTCGTCGAGGTCAACATCGCGGTCAGCGACGTCAAGCTGCCCGACGAGGACGACGACGATGACGACGAAGACCAGCAGCGCGTCCAGTAGTTCCCCCTGTACACCGTCCAACGGCAGTTGAGGAGTCACGATGAGCATGGCTGTGGTCGGTCTGTTGGCCGGCATGGCGCTCGGTTTCGCCGGGTATTTCGGCGGGTTCGGAGCGTTCGTCCTGGTGGCCGCGCTGGGGGCGATCGGCTTCATCGCCGGCCGCTTCGCGGACGGTGACCTGGAACCCGGCGACTTCTTCCGGAGTCGCGAGCGCGGCGACCGGCGACGGTGACGGCGGTGACCGGGCGGGTCGCCGCCGCCGAACGGGGCGAGACCCGGATCGCCGACCGGGTCGTCGCCAAGATCGCCGCGCAGGCAGCGAAGGAAGCCGTCGACGAGGCGCCCGAGAGCGGCTCGTCCCCGCGCGCCACGGTCACCGTGCACCGTGACGCCGCCCGCGTACGGGTCAGCCTGGAGCTCGGCTACCCCTGCGACATCGGCCGCCAGTGCGGAGCCGTACGCAGCCGGGTCGCCCAGCGGGTCAAGGCCCTGGCGGGCATGGACGTGCCCGAGGTGGCCGTGCAGGTCGAACGGCTGCACCCGGCAGGAGCGAGCGGCGCACAGGGGAGGATCCGATGACCGAACCCGGCGACCCCACCGGCTCCACCCGGCGGATGCCCACGATGGACCAGGACCACGACGGCGCGCACCGGCCCGACCCGGGCGCGGCCTCCGCCGCCCACGATCCGGTGCCCACCCTGGAACGGGACGGCGGCGGCCGGGCCGGCCGCTTCTGGTCCGCCCGCCGGATCCCGGCCGCCCTGCTCGCCCTGGTGCTCCTGGGCGCGGCCGGGCTGCTGCTCTACGACATCGCCGCCGTACGGGCCGGCCGGCCGGCCATGCAGTGGCGGCGCTCCCTCGCGGACGGCCTCGCGGAGCGGCAGCTCGACGACGTCGCGGTGCTCGTCGGGGCCGGCGTCGCCGCGCTGATCGGCCTCTGGCTGCTCCTGCTCGCCCTCACCCCGGGGCTGCGCCGCCTGCTGCCGATGCGCCGCGACCGCGCCGACGTACGGGCCGGACTCGACCGCGACGCCGCCGCCCTGGTCCTGCGGGACCGCGCCGTGGAGGTGCCCGGGGTGCAGTCCGTCCGGGTCCGGATGGGGCGCAAGAAGGCGAAGGTCCGGGCGGTCGCGCATTTCCGGGAGCTCGACGACGTACGCGCCGATCTGGACACCGTACTGGCGACGGGCATCAAGGAGCTGGGCCTGGCGAAGCAGCCCGGCCTCTCCGTCCAGGTGCACCGTCCGGCGAAGAAGGGATGAGCGGCATGCGCTCCACCGTCAACCGGGTCCTGCTGGCCCTGGCCGGACTCCTGCTGGTCGCCGTGGGCGGAGCGGTCCTCGCCGTGGGCCTCGGCGCGTCCCTGCCGTCCTGGTGGCCCTGGGACGGCAAGGGCGATGTGCTGCTCAGCGCGTCCGACCGGGGCCGCTGGCGCGACGAGGGCTGGTGGTGGCCGGCCGTGATCGCGATCCTCGCCGTGCTGGTCGTCCTGGCGCTGTGGTGGCTCCTCACCCAGCTCCGCCGCGGCCGGCTGTCCGAGCTGCTGGTGGACAGCGGCGACGGTGAAGGGGCGCGGGTGCGCGGCCGGGCGCTGGAGAACGTGCTCGCCGACGAGGCGGGCGGCGTGGACGGAGTGTCCCGGGCCAAGGCGGCCCTGACCGGCCGCCGGACCGCGCCGCAGGCCCGGCTCCGGCTGCTGATGGAGCCGGACGCCGCCCCCGAGCAGGCGCTCCACGCGGTGACGGACGGAGCGCTGGCCCACGCCCGGGAGTCGGCCGGTCTGGACGAGCTCCCGGCCGAGGTCCGGCTACGGGCGGTCAAGCACCGCGCGGAGCGGGTGTCCTGACGGCCCGTGGGCCACGCGGCACCGGGCGGCCGGGCGGATGTTCTACGGCCGACACCCCGTACTCCGCCACGGTGTTCGGCCTGTCCAAGGTCCTCGGCCACGGCTCCAGCCCGGGCCCCGGTCACCAGCCAGGTCCATGCCTACGACGTACGTCTGACTGAGCCTTCGATCGACGCGGCCGACCTGGCGGCCTGCTCGATCCTCGCGCGGTGGGCCGCACGGGCCTCCTCGTCGACCGGCTTCTCGTGTTCGGCGCGCAGCCCGGTCCGGCCGTCGAGGCCCTCGCGCAGGATGTCGGCGTGCCCGGCATGCCGGACGGAGTCGCCGAGGACGTGGATCATGACGGCGAACAGGTTCGTGTGGGCATGGGGCTCCGGCCACCACGGCACATGGCCGGGGGCGTCGAGGGGAAGCCCGTCGATCGTCGCGTCCGCGTGTTCCCAGGCACGCCGGTAGAACCCGATGATCTGATCGCGGGTCTCGTCCTCGGCCGCCCACTGGTCGCTGCCGTCCGAGTCCTGCCACCGGGGCAGCGGTTCCGGGGAAGGGCGGCCGAAGACCTCGCCGAAGTACCTGGCCTCGACGGTGGCCACGTGTTTGACCAGGCCGAGGAGGTTGGTCCCGGTCGCCGTCAACGGTCTGCGGGCGTCGTATTCGGACAGGCCGTCGAGCTTCCAGAGCAGCGCCTCGCGGTCCCGGCGCAGTCTTCCGTGCAGGTGGTCCTTCGCGAATTCATCGATCATGCGGCATGAGCCTTCCATGGGCTGGGGCTGGGGCTGGAGCTGGAGCTGGAGCCGAGGCCGGGGCCGGGGAGGCGGGCGGGTGCCGGGTGAGATTCCAGCCAGCGGTGAGCGCCGTCGCGCCGCCCGCCAGGGCCATCGCACCGCCTGTTCCGACGACCGCGGCCGCCGAGCCGAGGCAGGCCGCCCCGACGCCTTGCAGCGTCATGCCGCCGGAGCCGAGCAGGCCGAACGCCTGGCCCCGGCCATCCTTCGGCAGGGCGTCCAGGAACGGCCGTTGCAGGCCGGGACCGTAGGCGAATCCGAAGCCGCAAAGCAGCAGCAGACAGGACGAGACGCCCACCCCGGGCTCGGCGGCGAAGCCGACCAGCGGCAGTCCCATCAGCACGATCAGCGGGACCACCAGTCGCTCCCGGGTGGGTGGCCGTAGGAGTCGGCCCGCCATCAGGTTGCCGACCAGCATGCCGACCGGCAGACAGCCCGTCAGCACCGCGTACCCACCGGGTGCGAAGTGGCGTCCTCCCGCGTAGGCGACGATCAGGCCCTCCGCGCCCGTGACGAACGCGGGCGGCAGCCACTGGGCCGGCATCAGTCGCCGCACCGTGCGTCCGCGCAGCAGCAGACCGGCGCCGTGCAGGCTTGTCCGGACGGGCCCGCCACGGCCCCGGGCGCTGCCGGGTGTGCCGCCGGACCCTCCCGGCCGCAGCCGGGGCAGCCGGATGCGGATGGCGAGCGCGCAGCCCAGGTAGAGGGCGGCGCTCACCGCGAGCGCCAGGTGCGGGCCGACTGCCGCGACGGCCGCACCTCCCAGCGCCAGGCCGAACAATTGCGCGCCGGAGCCGGCGATGTAGTTCAGCGGGCGGTCGGAGCCCCGTGCTGTCGTCCGGTCGGGACCCGTGCCTTGAGACCGTGCGGCCATCCGGCCGGAACCCGCATCCGGGACCGCGCGGCGGCCCCGGTCAGAACCCGTGCCGGAAGCCCCCGTCGACCGGCACCATGATCCCCGTCAGATACGAGGCGGCGGGGGAGAGCAGGAAGGCCGCGGTCTTCCCGAACTCCTCCGGCGTCCCGTAGCGCCGCAGCGGGATGCGCGCCTCGTTGGCCGTGCGGGAGGCTTCGGCGTCGCCCGAGAGCGCGTCCAGTTCGCGGACCCGGTCGGTGTCGATCCGGGCGGGCAGCACCCCGACGACCCGGATGCCGCGCGGGCCCAGCTCGTCGGCGAGTGACTTGGCGAAGCCGGCGAGACCGGGGCGCAGCCCGTTGGAGATGGTCAGCCCGGGGATCGGCTCGTGCACCGATCCGGAGAGTACGAAGCCGATGACGCCGCCATCGCCCAGCGCGGCGGCCGTCGTCCGCGCGAGCCGCACCGCCCCGAGGAACACCGTCTCGAACGCCGTCTGCCACTGGTCGTCCGTGTTGTCCGCGAGGAATCCGGGCGCGGGCCCGCCGACGCTGATGAGAATGCCGTCGAGCCGCCCGAAACGCTCCCGTGCCGTGTCCACCAGCCGCTGGGCGGCGGTCGGGTCGGCGTTGTCGGCGGTGACGCCGACCGCGTCGGGCCCCAGCTCGGCGGCGGCCTCCTCGACGCTCTTGTCGTCCCGGCCGGTGACGATGACCTTCGCGCCGTCCGCGGCCAGGGCGCGCGCCGTGGCGTTGCCGAGGCCCCGGGTCGCGCCGGTGACGATGTACACGCGGTCCTTCAGTCCTAGATCCATGTCCCTATCCTGCCGTGTCCCCGGATGCCGCCGGTTCCCGGCCTGCCAGGCCCACGGCCGTGTTCACCAGCCCGATGTGGCTGAACGCCTGCGGGAAGTTGCCCAGCTGACGCTGTGACGCGGGGTCGAACTCCTCGGCCAGCAGCCCCACGTCGTTGCGCAGCTTGAGCAGCCGCTCGAACAGCGCCTCGGCCTCGGCGGCCCGCCCGGTGTGGCGCAGGGCGTCGGCCAGCCAGAACGAGCAGACGATGAACGCACCCTCGTCGCCCGGCAGCCCGTCGACGGACGCGCCCGCGGTGCTGTAGCGGCGGACCAGGCCGTCGCCGGCCAGCTCGTCGCGGATCGCGTCGACCGTGCCGATGACCCGGGGGTCGTCCGGCGGCAGGAACCCGGTGCGCACGATCAGCAGGGTCGAGGCGTCCAGCTCCCGCGACCCGTAGTACTGGGTGAAGGTGTTCCGCTCGGGGTCGTACCCCTTGGCGCAGACCTCGGCGTGCACGGCGTCCCGCATCGCCCGCCACCGGTCGGCGTCGCCGGGCAGTTCGGGGTTCTCCTCCAGGGAGCGCACCGCCCGGTCGGCGGCGACCCAGGCCATCACCTTGGAGTGCACGAAGTGCCGGCGTGCGCCGCGGATCTCCCAGATCCCCTCGTCCGGCTCCCGCCAGCTCGACTCCAGGAAGCCGAGCAGGCTGAGCTGGAGGTTCCAGGCGTGCGGCTTGTCGTCCAGGCCGGTGTCCCGGGCCAGCCTGAGGGAGTCGATGACCTCGCCGTACACGTCCAGCTGGCGCTGGCGCACGGCCGCGTTGCCGATGCGGACCGGCCGGGAGTTCTCGTACCCGGTGAGCCAGGGGAGCTCCATCTCGGGGAGTCTGCGCTCGCCCGCGAGCCCGTACATGATCTGGAGGTCGGCCGGGTCCCCGGCGACGGCCCGCAGCAGCCAGTCCCGCCAGGCCGCCGCCTCCTCCAGATAGCCGGCCGAGAGCAGCGCCCCCAGGGTCAGCGTGGAGTCGCGGAGCCAGCAGAAGCGGTAGTCCCAGTTCCGTACGCCGCCGATCTCCTCCGGCAGCGAGGTCGTCGGGGCCGCCACGATCCCGCCGGTCGGAGCGAACGTCAGCGCCTTCAGCGTGATCAGCGAGCGCAGGACGGCCTCCCGGTACGGGCCGTCGTAGGTACACCTCTCGGTCCACTTCGCCCAGTCGTGCAGGGCGTGCTTCAGCGCCTTGTGCGGGTCGATCAGCTTCGGCCGCTGCGAGTGCGAGGGGTGCCAGGTCAGGACAAAGGCCACACTCTCGCCCTCGGAGACCGTGAAGGAGGAGCAGGTGCTGAACTGCTGGCCCCAGGTCTTGACCGGCGGTTCGCTGCGCAGCCAGACGGAGTCGGGCCCGGCGACCGCGACCCGGTGGCCGTGCGACCGGCGCACCCAGGGCACCACGGACCCGAAGTCGAAGCGCAGCCGCAGCACGGAGCTCATGTCGACGGTGCCGCTGACGCCCTCGACGATCCGCATCAGGTCGGGCGCCTTGTCGCGCTGCGGCATGAAGTCGATGACCTTGACCGTGCCGGTCCGCGTCTCCCAGTACGTCTCCAGGACCAGGGAGTCACCCGCGTAGCCCCGCCGGGTGCAGGTGTCCGATGGCCCGGAGCCCTGGGGGGCGATGCGCCAGTGGCCGTTCTCCTCGTCGCCGAGCAGGGCCGCGAAACAGGCGCCGGAGTCGAAGCGCGGCAGGCAGAGCCAGTCGACGGAACCGTTCCTGCCGACGAGGGCGGCCGTCTGGAGATCGCCGATCAGGGCGTAGTCCTCGATGCGTGGGGTCACGCTCTGGCGTGTTCCCGAACCGGACCCTCGTCAACCAGCCCGTTGGTGTGCGGCAGCTCTCAGGCGCTCGCCGGTTCGGCCCGCTCGGAGTCGTCGGCCCGCCCCGCGGTGTCCGTCCGCCCGGAGTCATCCTGCCCGGAGGCGTCGGCGGGTGCGGAGGCGTCGGGCCCCTCCGAGACGTCGCCGGCCGGTTCGCCCTTCGCGGCCGCCTCCTCACGGTCGCGCTTCTCCCGCCGTACGAGGATGATCCAGCCGGCCGGAACCGCCGCGACGAACAGCCACCACTGCACGGCGTACGCCATGTGCGCGCCGATGGAGCCGTCGTCGGGGGAGGCGATCTGCTCGGGCAGCCCGCCCGAGGGCACGGGGGCGGTCTGCTCGATGTAACCGCCGAGGACCTTCCGGGACAGCAGCTGCGACTGCTGCTCGCTGTTGATCAGCATCACCTGCCGGTCCGGCAGCCCCGCCAGGTCCTTGATGCCGCTGCTGCCGGTCGTCTCGTCCGCCTTGAGCCGCCCGGTCACGGTCACTTCGCCGCGGGGGGCGGGCGGCACGTCGGGGTAGGACGTCTGGTTCGGCGCGGCGGGGACCCAGCCCCGGTTGACCAGGACGGTGCCGCCGTCCCTCAGCTCCAGCGGCGTCAGCACGTGGACGCCGATCTTGTCGTCCTCCGAGGTGCGGCGGCGGACCACCACCTCGTGCTCGCTGTCGAACGTGCCCGTCGCGGTCACCGCCCGCCAGTAGTCGGCGCGCGGGACGGTGTGCCCGGGGGAGGTGAGCTCGGCGACCGGGACCGGCTGCGCCCGCAGGTTCCGCGAGATCAGCTCGTTCTGCGCGACCCGGTGCTGGTGCCGGTGCAACTGCCAGAAACCCAGCTCGACCATCGTCGGCATCAGTACGAGAGCGAGCAGGGTGAGGATCACCCACTGCCGGGTCAACAGGAAGCGGTACACCCCATGACCGTACAACCGGGGCCCCGGGGTGCGGCACTCAGGGGTCGCGCCCGCCCCGGCGCCGTCGACATGGGCCCCGTACCGCGGCTGCGCTCCGACCGGGTCACTCCGGCGACGGGATCCCCTCCGGCGGCGGCGGGGAAGCCTGGTGCGGCAGCGCGGTCCCGTCCGCCGGCTCCACATCGCGCAGCAGATGGGTGAAGGCGCTCTCCTCCAGGACCGGCGTCCCGAACGTCTTCGCCTTCTGCGTCTTGGACGTCGCCGCGTCCGGGTCGTTGGTCACCAGCAGACTCGTCAGCCGCGACACGCTCGTCGCCACATGCAGACCCGCCTCCACCGCCCGGTCCTCCAGCAGCTCCCGGTCGATCGAGGTGTCCCCGGAGAACGCCACCCGCATCCCCTGCTTGAGCGGCTTCTCCTTCTCGTACCGCCCCGGATTGGGATACGGGCAGGCCGGCCGCTTGCGCGAGGGACGCCAGCTGGTCGACTGCCGGAACGGCTGATAGCCGACGCGCGGCGTGACGGGGGAGTCCGACCACTCGGTCAGCGGACGGCACTCCAGCAGCGGCAGCCGCACCCCGTCCCGGGCCGCCGCGTGCAGACTCGGCCGGAACGCCTCGGCCAGCACCCGGGCGTCGTCCAGGGCGTGGTGGGCCTGCTGCTGTACGACGCCGAAGTGGGCGGCCAGGGAGGCCAGCTTGTGGTTGGGCAGCGGCAGCCGCAGCTCCTTGGCGAGCGCGATCGTGCAGAGCCGCTGCTCGACGGGGGCGATCACCGAGGCCCGGGCGTACTCCCGGGCGATCATCGACCAGTCGAACGCCGCGTTGTGCGCGACGAGCACCCGGTCCGCGAGCCGCGCCGACAACTCGGCGGCGACCTCCGGGAAGAGCGGCGCGCCCTCCAGCACGTCGCTCGTCAGCCCGTGGATCCAGACGGGACCGGGGTCCCGCTCCGGATTCACCAGCGTGTACCAGTGGTCCTCGACATTGCCCAGGGCGTCCAGCCGGTAGACGGCGGCGGACACGATCCGGTCGTCACGGGCGAGGCCGGTGGTCTCCACGTCGACGACCGCGTACCCCTGGGGGTAGGCGGTCGGCCACGGTGCGGCTGTCTGGCGGTCGTCGAGCATGGTCACAGAGAATACGGGCCACGACTGACAGTCCCCTATTCGGCCGGTCGGCCACGTGGTCAGGGGAGGCGGACGACGCGTTCGGGCGGGAGGAGTTCGGCGTTGGTGACCTCGGTGCCGTACCCGAGGTGGACCGTCAGGTTCTCCGCGTCCGCCAGGGGCGCGAGGTCGAAGGGCCGGTTTGTGGCGTGGTGGCCGCCGTAGAGCCGCAGTGCGGTGAGGGCGGGGAGAACGGCGAGCGGAGCGAGGCCGTCGTCGGCCAGATGGCAGTGGCTCAGGAGCAGATCGCGCAGCCGGTCGAGGGGGGCCAGCTGACGCAGGTCCAGCCGGAACCGGATTAGTTGCAGATGGGTCAGCCCCGACAGCGACGGTTCGTTGCCCAGCTGCCGGAGGCGGGTGGCTCCGTGCAGGGTCAGCCTCTCGAGACTCGGCCAGCAGCCGAGGCCCTCCAGGCGCAGGGGCCAGGACTGGGGCAGCAGGTCCAGGGAGGTCACCCGCTCGCGGCCGGGCAGTTCGCCCAGGCTCCGCAAGGGGAAGGCGTGGCCGAGCGTGAGGTGCCGCAGGTCCGGCATGTCGGCGAGCGGGGCGGGATCGAGCGCCTTGTGGAGTTCGGTGAGGGACAGCCACTCCAGCCCCGGCCGCGCGAGCGGCCCGAGGTCCCGGATCTCCGAGCAGTGGCTCAGACCGATCTCGCGGAGCCGGGGCATCCCTCCCAGCGGGCCCAGATCGGTGAGGTCCAGGTTGCTGAACAGGAAGAGCCGCCGCAGGTCCGGCCGGGACCACAGCGCCGTGAGGTCGCGATGGGCGCCTGACACGTTCGCGGCGTGCAGGCGGGGGATGTGCCGGAGCGCGGCCAGCTGGGCGGACGTCCGCACATACGCGTACGTGTCGCTCCAGACGCGGGTCGCCATCACCTCCCGCGCGTACCGGTCCGCGTTGAACTCCCCCCAGGCGAGGGACACTTCATGGGCGACCAGGCTCCGCTCGTCGTTCCGGAAGTGCTTCACCAGCTCGTACGCCGTGTCACTGCCCACACCCCCCGCCGTCTGCACGACCGCCGCCGCTTGCCGTTCCGTCAGCCCGTCCGCCATCGCCGACAGCAGCTCCAGCGCCAGATCGCCGATCCTGATCAGCTGATCGACGCTCTCCTCGCTCTCCGGCGGCAGCAGCCTTCCCGTCCGCTGCTCCACCCGGGCCCGCACCGCCGGCTCCAGCTCCGGCGCGTGGCCGAGACTGCCCGCCGCGAGCAGCACCAACCGGTGCTCGTACGCCGCCTCCGCGTCCGCCCGCTCCAGCAAGGACGTCAGCAGCCAGGCCCGCTCGTCCGGCCGCGCGTGCCCCACCGCCATCTGCACCACGTCGTCCCACTGGTCCTCGTGGGCGTGGCGGACCAGGACGCCGAAGTCGCGGTCCTCCACCGCCGCCTTGGCCCCCAGGTAGTCCTGGAACGTCCGGTGGACGAAGCCCACCGAGCCCGGGGCCGGTTCGCGCAGGAGGCCGCTGCGGTTGAGCAGGTGCGCGAAGACCTGCTCGGGGGTTCCCCGGACCTGGGACATGGCCCGCAGCCAGTCCGCGACCAGGGCGGTCGCCTCATCCTGCCGCGCCTCGACCAGGCCGTTGCGGATCAGCCAGTACGCCAGGCGCTGGAGCAGCGCCGTCTGCTCCTCGCGGGTCAGGTCGACGCCCTCCACCCCGACGATCTCGCGCTCGGTGTCGCGCCGCACCAGCAGCATGTCCAGCGCCGCGTCGTACAGCTCCTTGCGCGCCCTCGGCAGTTGCATCCGGCGGTCCCGGTTCAGCGCGCAGAGCAGGGCGCACATCAGCGGGTTCGTCGCGAGCAGCCCCAGGTCCCGGCGGGTGCCGACCGCCCGGCGCAGGGCGCTCTCGTACCGGTCCAGCTCGGCGCGCTCCTCCTCGGACACGCACTCCGAGCGGGCCGCCCGGTGCCAGTGGCCGATGAAGGCGCGCACGTCCTCCCGGCGCATCGCCAGCAGCGTGTACGGCTCGAAGCCGGAGACGGAGAGCCAGGTCCCGGGGACGGCGGAGGGGCGGGTCGTCACCACGTACCTGGCCCGGGGATAGGCGGCGATCAGGTCCTTCAGCCAGCGTTCCGTGCGCCTGCGCAGCCGGTCCGGCACCTCGTCGACCCCGTCGACCAGCACCAGCGCCCGGCCCTGCCGCATCAGCCGGTCCGCCCAGCCGGCCGGGGCCGAGCCGTGCAGCGGGACCCCGGCCGCGCGCAGGAAGTCCGCCGGGGCGGGCAGTGCGTCCAGGGCCGTGAAGGCGCGCAGGCGCAGGACGAAGGGGACGCACCGGTTCCAGTCCGCCAGCTCGCCGCCGAAGGTCTGCCGGGCCGCGTTGAGCGCCAGCCACTGCACCAGCGTGCTCTTGCCCGAACCGGCCGGGCCGCGCAGCAGCAGCCGCTCCCGTTCGCCGAGGGCCTGTTCGACCCTGACCGTGGTCCGGACGGGGTGATCCGGACCGTGCCGGTCACTCGTCTCGCGGCCGCCGCTGACCGAGAGGCTGATGTAGGCGGTCTCCAGCGGCCACTCGCCCGCCGACCTGCCGAGCGTCAGCCCGAACAGGCCCATCCGGCTGTTGGCCCGCGCGACGAAGTCGGCGTACCGCTCCTCGAACTCCAGGTCCGCCGCGTCCGGGCGCGGGCCGACCCGGTCCCGTACCTCCTCCACCAGCTCGCTGGTGCGCCCCGCCGCACGGACCTGCTCCACCGCCGCCCGCGCCGCGAACGACGGGTGGGCGGTGAGCTGTTCCACCAGATGCGCGCAGCAGCGGCCGAGGAGGTCCTCGTACAGCTCGCGGGCGCGCGCCGAGAGCCCGGCGGCGGGGGCCGACAGCTCGGCCCGCAGCCGGCCGGGGTCCAGCTCCAGCGCGAACAGCCGCCCGGCCTCCGGACCGCCCGCCGCCTCGAACGTGTCCTGTACGGAGGCGAGCGCGGCGAGCCGTTCGTGCTCGGGGAGATCCGCGTAGGAGTCGGCCATCCGCCCCGCCAGCACCCTCGCCAGGCGGTCGGGCTTCGGCCGGCGGGGGAACGGGCGGAGGGGGTCCGGTACCAGGCCCGCGCCCGGCCTGGGGGTCAGCAACGCCTTGGCGGCCGCGGTGATCACCGCCGTGGCCAGTCGGATCAGGGCGACTTCCGTACCGGGCACGTGTGTTCCTCCCCCTCAGCCGGCCGTTCGGCGCGCGCCCCGCGATCCTATGGCGCACCCGCCCCACGGCGAGGGGCCGGGGAGAACGCTCCCCGGCCCCTCGCTCCGATCAGGTGAAGCCGCTACCAGCGGACCGCGTCCAGCGCGTCCACCACTCCGGCCCCGTAGAAGCCGTTGTAGCTCTTGCCGCCCTCGCAGACCGCGTCGATGACCCCGTCACCGTTGTAGTCGTACGGTGCGCCGCACGCCTTCGCGTCCGCCTGGAGGCCCAGCAGCACCTTCAGCGCGGCCGGTGAGGCGTAGGGGTGGCGGGACTTGATCAGGGCCACGACGCCCGCGACGTGCGGGGAGGCCATCGACGTACCGGCCTTGTAGCCGAACCTGCCGCCCGGCAGCGTGGAGAGGATCAGCCCGTTGACGGCCGGCGGCTCGGGGGTCTGGTAGACCGTCGAGTCGCCGCCCGGGGCCGCCACGTCGATGACGCCCTTGCCGTAGTTGGAGAACGAGGACTTCCAGCCCTTGGCGCCCGTCGAGGAGACCGTCACGACGCCCGGCAGCATGGTCGGGATGTCGGGGCAGACGCGCGGGTCGATCGTCCGGGTGACCGTCTCGCCGTCGTTCGGGCTGGTCCGGTCCTCGATCGCGCGGGACGACAGGTCGTGGCGGGCGTTGCCGGCCGCGGCGACGTTGACCGTGCCCCTGCGCTCGGCGTACGTGACCGCGCGGGTGAGCGACTCGACCAGCGCGCCCTGGTCGGGGTCGTTCTTGCAGGCGAACAGCCAGGGGTCGGTGTAATAGCTGTTGTTCGTGACGTCGACGCCGTGCTCGGCGGCCCAGAGGAACCCGCAGACGACGGCCTCGGTGTAGAAGTAGCCGTCCGGGGTGGAGACCTTGATGCCGGAGACCTTCACCCCCGGGGCCACCCCGGTGACGCCGAAGCCGTTCTTCGCGGCGGCGATGGTGCCCGCCACATGCGTGCCGTGGTCGCTCTCGCCCGCCGCCGGACGCCAGGAGCCGGCGGTGGTGTCCGGAGCGCCGGTGACGCAGTTGGCGGAGGCGGCGCGGTCGAAGTTCGGCGCCAGGTCCGGGTGGGTGTCGTCGACGCCCGTGTCGATGACGGCGACCGTGACCTTCTTGGAGCCCAGGGACTTCTGGTGCGCCTTGTCCGCCTTGATCGCGGGCAGCGACCACTGGAGCGGCTCCAGCGGGTCCTCCTCGGCCGTGGCCCGCGCGGCGGCCGCCGCGGCCTGGGCCTCGGTCAGCGGCTGCGCTATGGCGCCGACGTCCTTCGTGGCCTGCGGCACGATCGGGTTGGTCCGGGTCGCGCCGGCCGACTCCACGCCCCGTACGCGCCGGATCGTTTCTCCGAAGGCCGGGTTCTGCGAGTGGGCGACGATGACGCCGATCTGCTCGTACGCGACGACGACCGTGCCGCCGGCCTGGGCGATCGCCTTCCTCACCTGCTGGACGGTGCTGGAGCCGCCGCCGGTGTTGACGACGTAACTCAGCTTCGGGCCGTCGGCGTCCGGGGTCGCGGCGGCCGGTGCGCCGGTGGGCGCGGCCGTGGCCGTCCCCGCCGGCAGGAAGCCGAGCGAGGCGACGAGCGCGAGCCCGAGGGGCAGCGCGAGCGCGCGGGTCCGCCGGGTTGCCGGATGGGCCTCGGGGTTCCGTCTCGATGCCAGATGAGCCACGGGGTCTCCACATCATCCGTGCCGGTCGACCGGACACCTGGCGTGTTCGGTCGCGTACATGACGAGTGAAGCTATCGCTGATCTTCCCGGCGCATCAACGATTTGGGGCAAGTGAGTTCGAAGAGTGCACCTGTGCGGCCGAATGCGTACGGGTGACTTCAGGCCGCCGGGATCGGTTTCCGGTCACCCGGGGTGAGGCCGAGAAGGCGAAAGATCCGGTGAACCGCTTCGTCGCGCCCTCCGTGCCGTTGTCCAGGAGGCACACCACCGTCCCCCCGGTAAACGAGGTCTCCCTTGACACCCACCGCCCCCCAGACCACCCCACCCGCGTCGCGAGGAGATTCCGTGGCTACCGATGCACCGCCGCCCGAGGGCCCTGCCGACACCAGCCCCGCCCAGCCCACCACCGAGGCGTACAACGCGGTGCAGGCGAGTGCCGAGTTCGCCGACCTGCGCCGCTCGTTCCGCTCCTTCGCCTTCCCGCTCACCGTCGCCTTCGTCGCCTGGTACCTGCTCTACGTCCTGCTCTGCAACTACGCGGGCGGCTTCATGAGCACCAAGGTCGTCGGCAACATCAACATGGCGCTCGTCCTCGGCCTCGCCCAGTTCGCCACCACCTTCCTCATCGCCTGGCTGTACTCCCGGCACGCCGCCACCCGGCTCGACCCGAAGGCCGAAGCGATCAAGTCCCGTATGGAGGCCGACGTATGAGCGCCGCCCACACCCTCTATCCGACCGTCCAGCTCGCCGCGGACGGGGCGAGCGAGCACCGGCCGCTGATCATCACCCTGTTCGCCGTCTTCGTCGTGGCGACCCTCTTCATCACCGTGTGGGCGGGCCGCCAGACCAAGAGCGCCGCCGACTTCTACGCGGGCGGCCGCCAGTTCACCGGATTCCAGAACGGACTGGCGGTCTCCGGCGACTACATGTCCGCCGCGTCCTTCCTCGGCATCGCCGGAGCCATCGCCCTCTTCGGCTACGACGGCTTCCTCTACTCCATCGGCTTCCTGGTCGCCTGGCTCGTGGCCCTGCTCCTGGTCGCCGAACCGCTGCGCAACTCCGGCCGCTACACCATGGGCGACGTCCTCGCCTACCGGATGCGCCAGCGCCCCGTGCGCACCGCCGCCGGCACGTCCACCATCGTCGTCTCGATCTTCTACCTGCTGGCCCAGATGGCCGGCGCGGGCGTCCTCGTATCGCTGCTGCTCGGCATCACCAGCGACTTCGGGAAGATCGTCATCGTCGCCCTGGTCGGCGTACTCATGATCCTTTATGTCACCATCGGCGGCATGAAGGGCACCACCTGGGTGCAGATGGTCAAGGCCGTCCTGCTCATCGCGGGCACCCTGCTCATCACCTTCCTGATCCTGCTGAAGTTCAACTTCAACATCTCCGACCTGCTCGGCACCGCCGCCAGCAACAGCGGCAAGGGCGCGGCCTTCCTGGAGCCCGGCCTGAAGTACGGCGCGACCGGCGTCTCGAAGCTGGACTTCATCTCGCTGGGCATCGCCCTGGTCCTCGGCACCGCGGGCCTGCCGCACATCCTGATCCGCTTCTACACCGTGCCCACCGCCAAGGCCGCCCGTAAGTCCGTGAACTGGGCGATCGGCATCATCGGCGCGTTCTACCTGATGACGATCGTCCTCGGCTTCGGCGCGGCGGCGATCCTCAAGTCCGACGACATCATCGCCTCGAACAAGGCGGGCAACACGGCGGCGCCACTGGCCGCCCTGGAGATCGGCGGCGGCTCCGGGTCCACCGGCGGCGCGATCCTCCTCGCGGTGATCTCCGCCGTCGCCTTCGCCACCATCCTCGCCGTCGTCGCCGGACTCACCCTCGCCTCCTCCTCGTCCTTCGCGCACGACATCTACGCCAACGTGATCCGCAAGGGACAGGCCACCGAGAAGGAAGAGGTCCGCGCCGCCCGCTGGGCCACCGTCGCCATCGGCGTCGTCTCCATCGCGCTGGGCGCGCTCGCCCGCGACCTGAACGTCGCCGGCCTGGTGGCCCTCGCCTTCGCGGTCGCCGCCTCCGCCAACCTGCCGACGATCCTCTACAGCCTCTTCTGGAAGCGGTTCACCACACAGGGGGCCCTCTGGTCCATCTACGGCGGCCTCGCCTCCTCCGTCCTGCTGGTGCTCTTCTCGCCGGTCGTCTCCTCCAAGCCGACGTCGATGTTCCCGGGCGTCGACTTCGCCTGGTTCCCGCTGGAGAACCCCGGCCTGATCTCGATCCCGCTCGGCTTCCTGCTCGGCTGGGTCGGCTCGCTGATCTCCAAGGAGAAGCCCGACACGGACAAGTACGCCGAGCTGGAGGTCAAGTCCCTCACCGGCACCGGAGCGCACTGAGAGAAGGAATTCACCGAGCCGTTCGGTTCATCGCCCACCCCGTGGTCCGGGCCGCGTCGTAGAGTCCTACGACGCGGCCCGGCCGCACCTCGTGGCAAACGGGCCCCTGCGATGTCACCGGTCTCACGTAGGCTCGGAAGAGTCAACGCAGTGAAAGAGCCGATGTCCCGACAGGGCCAGGAATCTCAGCGGGGCCGACGGCCCGGCCGGGCGACCGCCGACACCACCGGGGGAGGGGAGCCACCGTGCTCATCGACACCTACGACAGGGTCGCCACCGACCTGCGCGTGTCACTGACCGACAAGTGCAATCTGCGGTGCACCTACTGCATGCCGGAAGAGGGCCTCCAGTGGCTCGGCAAGAGCGAGCTGCTCTCCGACGACGAGATCGTGCGCCTGATCCGCATCGCGGTCACCTCCCTCGGCATCACCGAGGTCCGCTTCACCGGCGGCGAGCCCCTGCTCCGCCCCGGCCTGGTCTCCATCGTCGAGCAGTGCGCCGCGCTCACCCCGCGCCCCCGCATGTCGCTCACGACCAACGGCATCGGCCTCAAGCGGACCGCCGCCGCCCTCAAGACCGCCGGACTCGACCGGGTCAACGTCTCGCTGGACACCCTGCGCCCCGACGTCTTCAAGACCCTCACCCGGCGCGACCGCCACAAGGACGTCCTGGAAGGTCTCGAAGCCGCCCGCGCGGCCGGGCTCACCCCGGTCAAGGTCAACTCCGTCCTGATGCCGGGGCTCAACGACGACGAGGCCCCCGAGCTGCTGGCCTGGGCCGTCGCCAACGATTACGAGCTCCGCTTCATCGAGCAGATGCCCCTGGACGCCCAGCACGGCTGGAAGCGCGACGGCATGATCACCGCCGGTGACATCCTCGCCTCGCTGCGCACCCGCTTCACCCTCACCGCCGAGGACGACGAAGCCCGGGGCTCCGCCCCCGCCGAGCGCTGGAGCGTCGACGGCGGCCCCCACCGCGTCGGCGTGATCGCCTCGGTCACCCGCCCGTTCTGCCGCGCCTGCGACCGCACCCGGCTCACCGCGGACGGCCAGGTCCGCACCTGCCTCTTCGCCCGCGAGGAGACGGACCTGCGCTCCGCCCTGCGCTCGGACGCGCCGGACGCCGAGATCGCCCGCCTCTGGAAGGTCGCCATGTGGGGCAAGAAGGCGGGATCCGGCCTGGACGACCCCTCCTTCCTCCAGCCCGACCGCCCGATGTCCGCGATCGGCGGCTGACGCCTCAGCGGCTCAGGCGCCCTCGCCCCCGGACTCCCAGTCGGCGAGCGGCACGACGTCCTTGAGGAAACCCCGTACACCGAGGAACGAGGACAGATGCTCCCGGTGCTCGTCGCAGGCCAGCCAGGTCTTGCGCCGCTCGGGCGTGTGCAGCTTGGGGTTGTTCCAGGCGAGGACCCACACCGCGTCGGCCCGGCAGCCCTTGGCGGAACAGATGGGGGCGCCGGCGGCGCTCTCGGCGGACGTCTCGGGGAAGATCACGAGATCCAGCCTAGGCCAGTGCCGCGCGGGAGTCTTCAGGGCCTCAAGTGCCCTGACACAGGCACCGCACCGGCGGCTGATCGACATCTCCCCGGCCGGAGAATGGGCGACGCCGAGCAGCCACGGGGGGAGCTGCCCGGCGTCGGTCCGTCGCTCCGACGGGGGATGCGGAGCGCCTCTGAAGTATGTCACGGGCACCCGGGTGCGGTGCACCGGAACGTCATGATTGATCTGAGCTTTTCTTGAGCTTGGCGGGGCGTGCGGACTCGACCGCGCTCAACTGGGCCCCTGGGGCGGCGGCACCCGGCCCGACCGCCCCTCGGGGCCTTCGGGCTCTGCCGGCCCGGCGACCGGGGCCGACGCGTCCACGGCGGGCCGCATCGGCCCGGAGAGATACGTCGACGGCAGCGAAGGGGCGTTCTCCCGGCCCGCGTTGGCGATGACCACCGCCACGTACGGCAGCAGCACCCCCAGGACGAGCGCCACGATCGCCACATGCCGCTCGACGTTCCACAGCACCGCCGCCAGCACCACCGACACCGTGCGCACCGACATCGAGATCACATAGCGCCGCTGCCTGCCCCGCACATCGTCGGCCAGCCCCTGACGGGCCCCCGTGATCCGGAAGACCTGCACCTCGTCGCTCTTCCGCAGCATGTGCTCCACCACCAGATCTCTGTGCCGGACGCTCCCGGACCGGGCCGCGTCCACGGTACGCCGGACTCCTCCAGGACCGGAGGGCGGGGCGCGCCCCACCGCCCCCCGAACGAGGCCCCACCCGGACGGCCCTGCCCGGAATGCGGTCTCCGAAGGGTCGGCCAAGACTGGGCGGACGCGCACTCCGCGCCGTACGAGGAGGCGAAATGAGCTGGTTGTGGGCAATCATCGTGGGCCTGGTGCTCGGTGTGATCGCACGAGCGATCCTGCCGGGCAAACAGGACATCCCACTCTGGCTGACGGTCATCTTCGGTATTCTCGGAAGCATCCTCGGTAATGCCGTCGCGACCTGGATCGGCGTCAACGACACCAAGGGCATCGACTGGATCCGCCATCTGCTCCAGCTGATCGGTGCGGTGGTCGTCGTCGGTGTCGGGGACACGCTCTGGCAGTCCATCCGGGGCAACAAGCGCAGAACCTGACCCGGCGAACACCACAACGCCGCGGCCGGACACGCGCAGCACGAGCGTGTCCGGCCGCGGCGTTGTCGCGACGGGGTGGTCAGCCGACCGGTCAGCCGGACGGGTGGTGAGCCGGCCGGTCAGCCGCGTGAGCGGTCAGCCGACCGGCCGGCTGAATCAGCGGTCAGCCGGCCGGGACGACCTCCACCGCCGCCAGGTTCTTCTTGCCCCGGCGCAGCACCAGCCAGCGCCCGTGCAGCAGCTCCCCGGCGGCCGGCGCGGCCTCGCCGTCGACGACCTTCACGTTGTTCACGTACGCGCCGCCCTCCTTGACCGTGCGCCGCGCCCCCGACTTGCTCGGCGCGAGGCCGACCTCCACCAGGAGGTCCACCAGCGGACCCAGCTCGGCGACCCGGGCGTGCGGCACCTCGGAGAGGGCCGCGCCGAGCGTCGCCTCGTCCAGCTCCGCCAGGTCGCCCTGGCCGAACAGCGCCTTCGACGCCGCGATGACCGCCGCGCACTGCTGCCCGCCGTGCACCAGCGTGGTCAGCTCCTCGGCCAGCGCACGCTGAGCGGAACGGGCCTGCGGCCGCTCCTCGGTCAGCTTCTCCAACTCCTCCAGCTCCGCACGGCTCTTGAAGCTGAGGATGCGCAGGTAGCGCGAGATGTCCCGGTCGTCCACGTTCAGCCAGAACTGGTAGAACGCGTACGGCGTGGTCATCTCCGGGTCCAGCCAGACCGCGCCGCTCTCGGACTTGCCGAACTTCGTCCCGTCCGCCTTCACCATCAGCGGCGTCGCCAGCGCGTGCACGGTGGCGCCCGGCTCCAGCCGGTGGATCAGGTCGATGCCCGCGGTGAGGTTGCCCCACTGGTCGCTGCCGCCCTGCTGGAGCGTGCAGCCGTAGCGGCGGTACAGCTCCAGGAAGTCCATCCCCTGGAGCAGCTGGTAGCTGAACTCGGTGTAGCTGATGCCCTCCTGCGACTCCAGCCGGCGGGCGACCGAGTCCTTGGTGAGCATCTTGTTGACCCGGAAGTGCTTGCCGATGTCCCGCAGGAACTCGATCGCGGACATCCCCGCGGTCCAGTCCAGGTTGTTGACCATCAGCGCCGCGTTCGGGCCCTCGAAGGTGAGGAACGGCTCGATCTGCTCCCGCAGCCGCTGCACCCAGGCGGCGACGGTCTCCGGGTCGTTCAGCGTGCGCTCCGCGGTCGGGCGCGGGTCGCCGATCTGACCGGTGGCCCCGCCCACCAGGGCGAGCGGGCGGTGCCCCGCCAGCTGGAGCCGGCGCACGGTGAGGACCTGCACGAGGTGCCCCACGTGCAGGCTCGCCGCGGTCGGGTCGAAGCCGCAATAGAAGGTGACGGGACCGTCCGCGAGAGCCTTGCGCAGTGCGTCCTCGTCAGTGGACTGGGCGAACAGCCCGCGCCACTTCAGCTCGTCGACGATGTCCGTCACGGTTCCGTGTCTCCTTAAGCGAAGGCCGTTGAGGTTCAGAAGGCCGTTGAGGTTCAACGGTGGAAATTCGACATTCAGTCTAGGCGGGTCATACGCCCTGACTGACCGAGCTCATGTTGAAGTCCGGGATCCGCAGCGCGGGCATCGCCGCCCGGGTGAACCAGTCGCTCCACTCGCGCGGCAGCGTCCTCTCCGTACGTCCCGCCTCCGACGCCCGCGACAGCAGGTCCACCGGCGACTCGTTGAACCGGAAGTTGTTCACCTCGCCGACCACCTCGCCGTCCTCGACCAGATAGACGCCGTCCCGGGTCAGCCCGGTCAGCAGGAGCGTCGCCGGGTCCACCTCGCGGATGTACCACAGGCAGGTCAGCACCAGCGCCCGCCCGGTCGTGGCGGCCACCATCTCCTCCAGCGACCGTTCGCCGCCGCCGTCCAGCACCAGGTTGTCGACGGCCGGGGCGACCGGCAGCCCGGTGAGCGCCGCCGAGTGCCGGGTCGTCGTCAGCCGCTCCAGCCTCCCCTCCCGCACCCAGTCGGTCGGCGCGAGCGGCAGCCCGTTGTCGAAGACGGAGTCGCTGTCGCCGGAGGAGTGCGCGATCACGAAGGGCGCGGACTCCAGACCGGGAGCGTGCGGGTCGCTGCGCAGGGTGAGGGGGAGCGGCGAGAGCGTCTCGCCCAGGCGGGTGCCGCCGCCCGGCTTCGAGAACACCGTCCGGCCCTCCACCGCGTCCCGTGCGGTCGACGACCAGAGCTGGTAGATCAGCAGGTCCGCGACGGCGGTCGGCGGGAGCAGCGTCTCGTACCGCCCGGCGGGCAGCTCGATCCGCCGCTCGGCCCACCGCAGCCGCCGCGCCAGCTCCGCGTCCAGGGCCGCCGGGTCGACGTCCTTGAAGTCCCGCGTCGCCCGGCCCGCCCACGCCGAGCGCGTCCGGTCCGGGGACTTCGCGTTCAGCTCCAGCGTCCCGGTCGGCTGGTCGTGGCGCAGCCGCAGCCCCGTCGACGTGCCCAGGTAGGTGGAGGTCAGCTCGTGGTTGGCGAACCCGTACAGTTCACGGCCGCCGGAGCGGGCCCGGGCGAAGGAGTCCCCGAGCGCCGGGGCGAAGTCCGCGAAGACCTCCGAGCCCGTCTCGGCCGGCGCGTCCGTGAAGTCGGGCGAGGAGGGCGTCCCGGTCACCAGGGGCTGCGCGTCCTCGGCGGGACCCGCGCCCCGGGCGGCGGCCTCGGCGGCCCGCACCAGGGGCTCCAGGTCGTCGGCGGTCACGGCGGACCGGGAGACGACGCCGGACGCCGTGCCCTTGGCCCCGTCCACGGTGGCGATGACGGTGAGGGTCCGGCCCCGGGTCACGCCGTTCGTGGTGAGCGCGTTGCCCGCCCAGCGCAGATTGGCGGATGAGTGCTCGTCGGCGATGACCACCAGACCGTCCGTGGTGGACAGCTCCAGGGCCCGCTCGACGATCTCGTACGGCTTGCTGACGCGGCTCATCGTCCGGCCTCCTGCGTCGTGTTGAGGATGTTCACGCCCCGGAAGAGGGCGGAGGGGCAGCCGTGGGAGACCGCCGCGACCTGGCCCGGCTGGGCCTTGCCGCAGTTGAACGCGCCGCCCAGCACATAGGTCTGCGGGCCGCCGACCTTCTCCATCGAGCCCCAGAAGTCCGTGGTCGTCGCCTGGTACGCCACATCCCGCAGCTGCCCGGCGAGCTTGCCGTTCTCGATGCGGAAGAACCGTTGCGCGGTGAACTGGAAGTTGTAGCGCTGCATGTCGATCGACCAGGACCGGTCGCCGACCACGTAGATCCCGCGCTCGACCCCGCCGATCAGGTCCTCCGTCGACAGCCCGCCCGGATCCGGCTGGAGCGACACGTTCGCCATGCGCTGCACGGGGACGTGGCCCGGGGAGTCCGCGTACGCGCACCCGTTGGACCGGCCGAGGCCCGTCAGCCTCGCGATGCGGCGGTCCAGCTGGTAGCCGACCAGGGTGCCGTCCTTGACCAGGTCCCAGGACTGCGCCTCGACGCCCTCGTCGTCGTACCCGATGGTCGCCAGCCCGTGTTCGGCGGTGCGGTCGCCGGTCACGTTCATCACGGGGGAGCCGTACGTCAGCTTCCCCAGCTGGTCGAAGGTGGCGAACGACGTCCCGGCGTAGGCCGCCTCGTACCCCAGCGCCCGGTCCAGCTCGGTGGCGTGCCCGATCGACTCGTGGATGGTCAGCCAGAGGTTCGACGGGTCGACCACCAGGTCGTAGCTCCCCGCCTCGACGCTCGGGGCGCGCATCTTCTCCGCGAGCAGCCCGGGGATCTGCTCCAGCTCGGCGTCCCAGTCCCAGCCGGTCCCGGTCAGATACTCCCAGCCGCGCCCCACGGGCGGCGCGACGGTCCGCATGGAGTCGAACTCACCGGTCGTGGAGTCCACCGCCACGGCCGTGAACTGCGGCTGGATGCGCACCCGTTGCTGGGTGGTGACGGTGCCCGCCGTGTCCGCGTAGAACTTGTTCTCGTGCACGGTCATCAGGGACGCGTCCACATGCGCCACCCCGTCCGCGCCCAGCAGCCGCCCGCTCCACTCGGCGAGCAGTGCCGCCTTCTCCTCGTCCGGTACGGAGAAGGGGTCGACGTCGTACGCCGAGACCCAGGTCCGCTCGCCGTGCGACGGCTCGTCCGCCAGCTCCACCCTCTCGTCGGATCCCGCCGCCGCGATCACCTTCGCCGACAGCTTCGCCATCGCCACGGCCTGCGAGGCCACCTTCGCCGCCGCGTCCATCGTCAGGTCGACGCCCGAGGCGAACCCCCAGGCCCCGCCGTGCACCACCCGCACCGCGTACCCGAGGTCCGTACCGTCCGAAGCGCCGGCGGGCCGCGCGTCCCGCAGCCGCCAGGACGCGGTGCGCACCCGCTCCAGCCGGAAGTCGGCGTGCGTGGCGCCGAGCGCCCGCGCCCGCGCGAGCGCCGCGTCGGCCAGCGCGCGCGACGGCAGGGCCAGGAATGACTGATCTACCTCGTGGGGCACAGGGAATTCCCTTCTCGATACACGACGGCAGTGAACCACGACGGAGGGTGGCGCACCGGGGGATATCCGGCGGACAGCGCGGACACGTGTGCCGGGCACGCACCGGCGCGAACTGTAGGAACCCCACAGCACCCCGGACAAGCCACTGTCAGGGCCCGATTCCTCGATCGGCGCACGGTACCGATAGGTTTTCGGCGTACCGGACCGCCAGGTACCCAGCACCACACCGCCAAGGAAAGGGTGATCCGTTGAGCCGCTCGGTTCTCGTCACCGGAGGAAACCGGGGCATCGGCCTCGCCATCGCCCGCGCCTTCGCCGACAACGGCGACCAGGTCGCGATCACCTACCGCTCCGGCGAGCCGCCCCGGGCCCTCGCCGAGGCCGGTGTCCACGCGGTCCGCTGCGACATCACCGACGCCGAGCAGGTGGAGCAGGCATACAAGGAGATCGAGGACAAGCACGGTCCCGTGGAGGTGCTGGTCGCCAACGCCGGCATCACCAAGGACCAGTTGCTGATGCGGATGTCGGAGGAGGACTTCACGTCCGTCCTCGACACCAACCTCACCGGCACGTTCCGCGTCGTCAAGCGCGCCAACCGCGGCATGCTGCGCGCCAGGAAGGGCCGCGTCGTCCTGATCTCCTCCGTCGTCGGCCTCCTCGGCTCGGCGGGCCAGGCGAACTACGCCGCCTCCAAGGCCGGGCTGGTCGGGTTCGCCCGGTCGCTGGCCCGTGAGCTCGGCTCGCGGAACATCACCTTCAACGTCGTCGCCCCCGGTTTTGTCGACACCGACATGACCCAGGCGCTCACCGAGGAGCAGCGCAAGGGCATCGTGTCCCAGGTGCCGCTGGGCCGCTACGCGCAGCCCGAGGAGATCGCCGCCGCCGTGCGCTTCCTCGCCTCCGACGACGCGTCGTACATCACTGGAGCCGTCATCCCCGTTGACGGCGGATTGGGCATGGGTCACTGATCACCATGAGCGGAATTCTCGACGGCAAGCGCATCCTCGTCACCGGGGTGCTGATGGAGTCGTCCATCGCGTTCCACGCCGCGAAGGTGGCCCAGGAGCAGGGCGCCGAGGTCATCCTCACGGCCTTCCCCCGCCCCACCCTGACCGAGCGCATCGCCAGGAAGCTGCCGAAGCCCGCCAAGGTCATCGAGCTGGACGTGACCAACCAGGAGCACCTGGACCGGCTGGAGGGCCTGGTGCGCGAGGAGCTCGGCTCGCTCGACGGCGTCGTCCACTCCATCGGCTTCGCGCCGCAGGACGCGCTCGGCGGCAACTTCCTCAACACGCCCTTCGAGTCCGTCGCCACCGCGATGCACGTCTCGGCGTTCTCCCTGAAGTCGCTCGCCATGGCGTGCAAGCCGCTGATGAGCGAGGGCGGCTCGATCGTCGGCCTCACCTTCGACGCCCAGTACGCCTGGCCGCAGTACGACTGGATGGGCCCGGCCAAGGCCGCCCTGGAGGCCACCTCCCGCTACCTCGCCCGTGACCTGGGCAAGGACGGGCTGCGCTGCAACCTGATCTCCGCCGGCCCGCTCCGCTCCATGGCCGCCAAGTCCATCCCGGGCTTCGAGGAGCTGGCCGACGTCTGGAACACCCGCGCCCCGCTGGCCTGGGACATGAACGACCCGGAGCCGGCCGGCCGCGGCATCGTCGCGCTGCTCTCCGACTTCTTCCCGCGCACGACGGGCGAGATCATCCACGTCGACAGCGGCGTGCACATGATGGGCGCCTGATCACGCCCGCGCGGGTCATGGCCGCCTGACCGCGCCCCACCCCTGCCGGACGGCCCCCGGCCGCGTACCTCCCGCCATCACGGAGGCGGTACGCGGCCGGGGGCCGTTCACCGTCCGTGGCCGCCCGCCGCCGCTCAGGTCGAAAAGTCCGCCGGTTCACCGCAGAATATGGAGGAACCGGACTTCTTGTCAGGCTGCGGGAGGGAGATCGCTGTGCGCCCCACGCGCCGCCGAACCCGTCTCCTGCTGGCCGCCTCGGCAGCCGCCGCACTCGCCGTACCCCTGGGAGTCCATGTCGCCAGCGGCGCCGACTCCGGTACGAAGGCGGAGCCCCCGAAACCCGAACCGGCCGGCTCCGAGTGCCGTACGTCGATCGAGGGCTCCCGGGTCGTCGCGTACTGCCACAACCCCTACCCCTCCACCGACCTGGTCCGGCTCCACACCGAGTGCGCCCGCTGGTGGGACGTCGACGCGGACGGCACGGCGGTCGAGGTGGCGCCGGGGCGGACCGTACGGCTGGAGGACCGCTGCTGGAAGGAGATCGCGACCGCCTGGGTGAGCCACCGGCCCGCACCGCTGTGAAGGCGCCCGGGGGAGGCGGCTACACGCGGTCCGCCAGGCAGTTCAGCGCGTGGCTCGCCGCCTCGGCCGCCGCCGTCTCCGCGTCCCCGGCCCGGATCGCCTCGACCAGCCGGGCGTGGTCCATGTGGTTCTCCGGCCGCAGCTCGGGCCCCACGTCGCCGCGCAGATAGTCGCGCAGCAGATCCCCCAGGTCGGCGTAGAGCTCGGTCAGCACGTCGTTGTGCGAGGCGGCGACCACCGCCAGGTGCAGGGTCGCGTCGGCGGCCACGAACGCCTCCGCGTCGCCCGAGGCCCAGGCCCCCTCCCGGCGCGCCATGAGCGTGTCGAGCTGCCGCATATCGCGCTCGGTGCGCCGTACGGCGGCCAGCCGGGCGGCCGACGACTCCAGCGTCGAACGCAGCTCCGCGATGTGGCGCGGGTCGGCGGCGGCGAACCGGCGGTGCATCACCCCGGCCAGCTCGCTCGTGGCGATCACATAGGTGCCCGAGCCCTGCCGGATGTCCAGCAGCCCGTTGTGCGCCAGGGCCCGCACCGCCTCGCGCACGGTGTTGCGGGCCACCCCCAGCTGCTCGACCAGCTCGGGTTCGGTCGGGATCCGCGAACCGACCGGCCACTCGCCCGAGGTGATCTGGTTCCGCAGTTGCGCGATCACCTGGTCGGCGAGTGCCGAACGCCGTGGAGACGTCAGCGCCATGGTGCTCCTTGTCCGGGGCGGGGGCCGTTTGTTCGGGGCGGGGCCGTGAAGAGTGTCCGGCCGGATTCTCTCAGGGAAACCGGGGATTCCGTGGGGGGCGGGGGCTCGGGAGGATTGGACAGGCAATCATCCCATGATTCTATGATGGACCTATGGCGGACGACGAAACCCAGACCCAGACCCTGAACCGCGGCAGCGCCGCGCGCACCCCCGCCGGCCCTTCGGTCCCGCGGCTCCCCGGGACGGCCGACGCCCCGGCCCGCTGGCTGCTGCGCCTGATCGCCGTCGGGCTCGTCCTGGCCGCCCTCAACCTCCGCCCCGCCATCACCAGCCTCGGCGCCCTCCTCGAAGAGGTCCGCGAGGGGCTGCACATGAGCGGCAGCGTGGCCGGGGTGCTCACCTCCGTACCGCCGCTCTGCTTCGCGGTCTTCGGGGTCATGGCCCCCCGACTCGCCCGCCGCTTCGGCGCGGGCACCGTCGTCTGCGCGGGCATGGCGGCCATCGCGGCGGGCCTGGTGATCCGCCCGTACATCGGCTCCACCGCCGGATTCCTGGCGGCCAGCGCCCTGGCCCTGATGGGCATCGCCGTCAGCAACATCCTGATGCCGGTGATCGTCAAGCGCTGGTTCCCCGACCGCGTCGGCACCATGACCGGCCTCTACTCCATGGCCCTGGCCCTCGGCACCGCCCTCGCCGCGGCCGTCACCGTCCCGCTGACCGGCGCGATGGGCGGGAACTGGGAGGCGGGCCTCGCCGTCTGGGCCGGGCTCGCCGCCCTCGCGGTGCTGCCCTGGATCGTCCTCCTGCGGGATCGGACCCCGGCCCCCGGCACGCCGGTCCCGGGCCCCGCCGCGGCCCGCCCCGCCGACGCCCCGGCGCTCCGGATCACCCGTAGCCGGACCGCGTGGGGGCTCGCCTGCTTCTTCGGGCTCCAGGCGACCGCCGCGTACATCACCATGGGCTGGATGCCGCAGATCTTCCGCGACGCCGGGGTCCCGGCCGGTACGGCGGGCGTCCTGCTCGCGGTCACCATGGCGATGGGCGTACCGCTCGCCTTCGTCATCCCCAAGGTCGCCGCCCGGCTCAAGCAGCAGGGCCCCATCGTCGTCGTCCTCGGCCTGTGCGGCCTGATCGGTTACGGCGGCCTCTACCTGGCCCCGGCCGCCGGAGCGTGGGCGTGGGCGCTGCTGCTCGGCGTCGCCAACTGCGCCTTCCCGCTCGCCCTCACCATGATCGGCATGCGGACGCGGACCGGGGCCGGCGTGGTCCGGCTCTCCGCCTTCGCCCAGTCCACCGGCTATCTGCTCTCGATCCCGGGCCCGCTGCTCGTCGGCGTGCTCTACCAGCACAGCGGCGGCTGGGGGCTGCCGATCGCCCTGATGGCGGGCCTGATGATCCCGCAGATGGTCGCCGGGGTGCTGGCGGGACGGGACCGGACGATCGAGGACGAGTGCTGAGATGTGAGACTGGCCCCATGCCAGTGCTCGATCCTCATCCCAAGAACGGTCAGAAAAAGCTCCTCCTCGTCTTCGGGGCGATGCTTCTCGTCACGGTGGTCATCGGTGTGATCGCCACGATCGCCTCTCCCTGACGCCCGCCGACCCCTCAGGACTCCGCCGGGGTGGGGCCAGCACCACCTCCCCTAGGGGGCCAGGCTCAGGGTGAAGTGGGTGGATCACCGGATGGGACCGGCCCCGCCTCTTCCGTAGGTTCTTCGGTAACGAACCGATGACTCCACGGAGGCGGACATGCCGGTCCCCGCGCACCCCAGGTCCCACCGACCCGCGGCGGACCGTGCCGAGGTCCTGCCGGACCGTGCCGAGGTCCGGCTGCCGTGGTGGGCCGTGACGCTTCCGGCCGTCGCCTTCGGGGCCCTGCTCCTCATGATCATGAGCCCGGGGCAGGCGCAGGCCGCCACCGCGGACCCCGCCATCGGACAGCTGATCGAGCGCACGCTCCAGCTGCTCGCCCGCTGAGGCGAGGACGCCCCGGACCAGCACGTCATCTCCTGGACCAGCACGTCAACACCCTGCGCCGGAGGCCGCGTTTCATGCGAAGCTGAGGTGTATGAGCGTCGAGACACCTCGCAGGATCGTCCTTCTCAGGCATGCCAAGGCGGAATGGTCGCAGGCTTCCGATCATGAGCGCCCGCTGGCCGAGCGCGGCCGCAAGGACGCGCCCGTGGCCGGCCGCAGGCTCGCCGATTCCGGCATCGACTTCGATCTGGCCCTGTGCTCCAGTGCCGTCAGGACGCGGGAGACCTGGAAGCTGGCGGTCCACGAATTCGCCCAGCGCCCCAGGACCGTCTATGAGGAGAGGCTGTACGAGGCGTCCCTCGGCGAACTGATCGCCCTGTTCAACGAGACCCCGGACGAGGTCCGCAACCTCCTGGTCATCGGGCACAACCCGGGGATGCACGGAGCCGCCGACGCCCTCTCCGGCTCGGCCGAGGGCGACACCCTGGCCAGGATGACCCGGGACGGCTTCCCGACCGCGTCCTACGCGGTGGTGGAGTTCCCCGGCTCCTGGAAGAGCGTGGAGCACGGGGCCGGCAGGCTCACCGAGTACTGGACGCCCAACGACTGACCGCCCGGGTCCCGCTGGACAGGCGCGGCCGAACGGGGCCCGCTGAGCTGGTGCCACCGAACACGTGAACGCGCTGGGCCCCGGCACACCCACTGCGGTGCCGGGGCCCACTTCCGTACGCCTCCGAGACGCGTACGCCTCCGAAACTCCTACGCCTCCGAAACTCCTACGCCTCCGAAACTCCTACGCCTTCGAAACTCCTGCGCCCCGGAGCCCGTACGGCTCCGAAACGGATCGCCCGCAGCCGTCAGTCGACGAGGCCGTCCGCCGCCTCGACCTCTTCACGGGTGATGCCGAGCAGATAGAGCACGGTGTCCAGGAACGGCACGTTCACCGCCGTGTGCGCCGCCTCGCGGACCACGGGCTTGGCGTTGAAGGCGACCCCGAGCCCCGCCGTGTTCAGCATGTCGAGGTCGTTGGCCCCGTCCCCGATGGCCACGGTCTGCGCGAGCGGCACCCCCGCCTGCTCGGCGAAGCTCCGCAGCAGCCGGGCCTTGCCCGCCCGGTCCACGACATCGCCCACGACCCGCCCGGTGAGCTTGCCGTCCACCACCTCCAGGGTGTTGGCGGAGGCGAAGTCGAGGCCCAGGCGCTCCTTCAGGTCGTCGGTGACCTGGGTGAAGCCGCCGGAGACGACGCCCACCTGGTAGCCGAGGCGCTTGAGCGTACGGATCAGGGTGCGGGCGCCGGGCGTGAGCCGTACCTCCGCGCGGACCTTGTCCACCACCGAGACGTCCAGCCCCGCCAGCAGCGCGACCCGGGCGTGCAGCGACTGTTCGAAGTCCAGCTCGCCGCGCATCGCCTGCTCGGTCACCTCGGCGACCTTGTCCTCGCAGCCCGCGTGGGCGGCGAAGAGCTCGATCACCTCGTCCTGGATGAGCGTGGAGTCGACGTCCATGACGACCAGGCGCTGGGCGCGGCGGCTCAGCCCGGCCGAGACCACCGCGACGTCCACGCCGATCTCGGCGGCGGCGGTCGCCAGCGCGGTCCGCAGCTCCCCGGTCCCGGTCCCCGAGACCGCGAACTCCACTGCGGTGACCGGGTACTTCGCCAGCCGGAAGATCCGGTCGATGTTCCCCCCGGTCGAGGTGATCCGCGCCGCTATGGCGGCGGTCGACTCGGCGGTGAGGGGGTGGCCCAGCACGGTGACATGGGAACGGCCGTACCCACGGGGCCGGTTGTCGCCGGTGCCCGAGATGATCTCGGCCTGTAGCTTCAGGGAGTCGGCCCAACTGTGCACGGTGGCGCGCAGATCGCCTTCGGTCGTGCCGCCCGCGACGGGCGAGGTGACCAGGGCGCACAGCACGATGCGGCCCCGGGTGACGACCTGCTCGATGTCCACGACGTCCACGGAGTACGCGGCGAGGGTGTCGAACAGGCCCGCGGTGATGCCGGGGCGGTCCTTGCCGAAGATCTTGACGAGGAGCGTGGGCGCGTCGTCGACGGAGGGCACGGGGACATCGCCCTCCCGGAGGGAATCGTCGCTGTGCCGCTGGGGCTCGCCGCCGACCCGGGAAGAGTCGGGGAGCCCGGGGGAGGGGGAAGGCTGAGGTGGCTGAGATGCGCTCATGGTGTTCCCACCGTATCGGTCCCGGGGCCCCCTTCGGCCGCCCGTCCCGAGTGCCGGACGGGAGGCTGCGGGGCCCCGCTTCCGGCCTCCGCCCCGCCGCCCCGTATCCATCGGGATGACGTCGCTTGCCCTTTACCGGAAGGTAAGAGAGCTTTCATGCGCTCTTCTCCTCTTCCGTCCATGTTTTCCCCCGCCCATATGGCGTCCGCGCAGGTCTCCGCGCGGTCTTCACCCGCCCGACTTTCGGATCGGGGACTGCTCCTGGAATAGTTCCCCACGATGTTCAGCATCCCTAGACTCCCTGCGACGGGGGTAACACGGGGGACAACTAGTGGGGCGCGGAGTGCCGGAACTCGTACTGGAATTGAATGGCAGCACCTGGACGCTCGATCCGTCCAGGCCGTACACCCTCGGGCGTGATCCGCAGGGCGACCTGACGATCGACGACGCCAGGGTCTCGTGGCGGCACGCCACGATCAGCTGGGGCGGCCAGAGTTGGTTCATCGAGGACCACGGCAGCACCAACGGCACCTACATCGAGGGCCGCCGGATCCAGCGGGCCGACATCGGGCCCGGCACCGCCGTACACCTGGGCAACGCCAAGGACGGCCCCCGGCTGAATCTCACCGCCCAGCAGGCCACCGCCCCGCAGGCCCCCGCGCAGCAGCCTTACCAGCAGCCGGCGCAGGCCGGCGCGGCCTGGCCCGGCCAGCAGGCCCCGGCCCAGCAGCACCAGGCCCCCGCCCAGCCGCACCAGCCCCCCGCCCAGCCGCAGGCGTGGCAGCAGCAGGCCCCGGAGCCCCAGCACCCGGCCCCGTACCAGCAGGTTCCCCACCAGCAGGGCGGCCCGGGGCACCCGGCCGCCCCGGCCCACGGCGGCGGCGCGGGGAGCTCGCCGGTCTACGGCGACCGCAGCCCGACCACGTTCCACCAGCTGGCGCTGGGCCGGGTCATGCGCATCGGCCGTGCGCTGGAGAACGAGCTGGTCGTCTCCGACCTCCAGGTCTCCCGCAACCACGCCGAGTTCCACGCGACGCCGGACGGCCGGTTCGAGATCCGCGACCTCGGCTCGCACAACGGCACGTACGTCAACGGCCAGCCGCTCCACAAGTCCGGCTCGGCGCTCCTGGGCCCCAACGACATCGTCGGCGTCGGCCACTCCACGTTCCGCCTGGTCGGGGACCGGCTGGAGGAGTTCGTCGACACCGGTGAGGTCTCCTTCTCCGCCCGCCACCTCACGGTGACGGTCGACGGCGGCAAGCAGATCCTCAAGGACGTCTCCTTCGGCGTCCCGGAGAAGTCGCTGATCGCGGTCATCGGCCCCTCCGGCTCCGGGAAGTCCACCCTGCTCAAGGCGCTCACCGGCTACCGGCCCGCCGACCAGGGCGACGTCCTCTACGACAACCGGAACCTGTACAAGCAGTTCGCCGAGCTGCGCCAGCGCATCGGTCTGGTCCCGCAGGACGACATCCTGCACAAGGAGCTGACCGTCACCAAGGCGCTCAAGTACGCGGCCAAGCTCCGCTTCCCCGCCGACACCACCGAGGCCGAGCGCCAGTCCCGGATCACCGAGGTCCTCGCCGAGCTCAAGCTCGACATCCACAAGGACAAGAAGATCACCTCGCTCTCCGGCGGCCAGCGCAAGCGCGTCTCGGTCGCCCTGGAGCTGCTCACCAAGCCCTCGCTGATCTTCCTGGACGAGCCGACCTCGGGCCTCGACCCGGGCATGGACCGCGATGTCATGAAGCTGCTGCGCGGGCTCGCCGACGACGGCCGCACCGTGCTGGTGGTCACGCACTCGGTGGCCGAGCTGGCGATCTGCGACAAGCTGCTCGTCATGGCCCCCGGCGGTTCCGTCGCCTACTTCGGCCCGCCGGAGGAGGCGCTGAACTTCTTCGGCTACACCAGCTGGGCCGACGTCTTCTCCGCCTTCGAGAACTACCGCGACTACGACTGGGCGGGCCGCTGGCGCGGTTCGCAGCACTACCAGATGTACGCCGCGGACATCGACGCCGTCGCCGCGCAGCCGGTCCACATGCCGCCGCCGCAGCAGATGCGCCCGCCGAAGCCGCAGGGCTGGGGGGCGCAGCTGTGGACGCTGATCCGCAGATACGTCTCCGTCATCGCGTCCGACAAGGGCTTCATGGGCCTGATGGTGATCCTGCCCGCCGTGCTCGGCGTGGTCAGCGTGGTCATCCCCTCGGACTTCGGACTGGCCGAGCCCGCGCCGCCGGCCCGGTTCAACGGGAAAGCCGGAACGATCATGCTGATCCTCGCGGTCGGCATGTGCTTCTCCGGCGCCGCCAACTCCGTACGAGAGCTGATCAAGGAACGGGTCATCTACGAACGGGAACGGGCCACCGGTCTCTCCCGCTCCGCCTATCTGATGTCCAAGGTGATCGTCCTCGGCGTGATCACCGCCCTCCAGGGCGTCATCATCTGCGGCATCGGCTTCGCCACCCGCGAGCTCCCGGACGAGGGCCTGATCATGCCCCCGGCCGTCGAGATCTGCCTCTCCATCATCGCGCTGGGCTTCACCTCGATGATGTTCGGCCTGGTCATCTCCTCGCTGGTGAAGACCTCCGAGAAGACCATGCCGCTGCTGGTCATGTTCGCGATCATCCAGGTCGTCTTCACCGGTGTGCTCTTCCAGGTGTACGGGTCGCCCGGCCTGGAGCAGTTCGCCTGGCTCATGCCGTCCCGCTGGGCGATGGCCGCGGCCGGCACCACGCTGGACCTGGCCCGCCTGATGCCGCCGTGGGACCCGCAGAACCCCACCGACCTCGATCCGCTGTGGGAGCACACGGCGGGCCAGTGGGGGATCAACATCACCGTCCTGCTGGCGCTCGGCGTCATCTGCGGCTTCGTGGTCTCCCGCCTGCTGCGCCGCCACGAGCCGGAGGTCATGCGCAAGTAGCGGTTCCCCCTGGCACGCATGCCGACGCCGGAGGGCGGCACCCCATGGGGTGCCGCCCTCCGGCGTGTACACGTACGGCGGCGGTCGCTGGGACCGCTGGGATCAGTACGCGCTGTTGACGTTGTCCATCGAGCCGTAGCGGTCGGCCGCGTAGTTGCAGGCGGCGACGATGTTGGCGACCGGGTCGTACAGGTCCTTCTTGGTGCCCTTGACGTGGAACCGGTCGAAGGTCGGCTGGATCACCTGGAGCAGGCCCTTGGAGGGGATGCCGTTGCGGGCGTTGATGTCCCAGTTGTTGATCGCCCAGCGGTTGCCGCTGGACTCCCGGATGATGTTGCGGTGGATGCCCTCGTAGGAACCGGGGATGCCTTCCTTCTTCATGATCGACATCGCCTCGCGGATCCAGCCGTCCAGGTTGTTGGCGTAGACGGGCTTGCGCGCGGTAGAGCGGTTCGCGGCCTCGGAGCCGCGCTTCTTCGCGTCGGCCTTGGCCTTGGCGGCCTTCTCGGCCTTGTCCTTCGCGTCCGCGGCGGCCTTGGCCTTCGCGGCCTTCGCCTTGGCCTCGGCGGCGGCCTTCGCCTTGGCGGCGTCGGCGGCCTTGACCAGCTGCTCGGCGGTGGAGTGCTGCTCGATGAGGCTCTCCTGCACGGTCTTGGCCTGTTTGGAGCCCGCCGCGGAGGTGAAGGCCACGGGTGCGGCGGCGGCAGCGGCCTGCGGGGCTATCTCGGCCTCGGCGTTCGACGGGACGAGCGAGAAGGTCAGGGCGGCGACGCCAAGGGCCGACACACCGGCCACGGAGATCTTCTGGACCTTGTTCAGACGACGGACACGGCTGGGGATGCGAGTCGCAGACATGTAGGGCTACCTCTTCGAATGCTCAGGTGTCCTCACGGAGGACGAGACCGGAGGCGGCGATGCGCACCTCCGTTGGGGACGAGAGCAATTCTTAGCGGCAGCAAAATGCTGTGGCAAAGGTGTGACGTACGAAGCCAGGTAGTGGAAGAGGGTCCCGTTAGTCCGAAATAACCCCCGCCCATGGCTACCCAAATCGCCCTTATATGTCCACTAGGGACGTTCGTAAGTGACGTGGGCCCTATGCCCGGGCTCACATCGGGGGCGTATCAGGGGCGTACCGGTCTCACCTTTCGTTGCTGAAGCAATCCGGAGCGTTACGTTCCTCATTCGGCAGGATGAGGTGGACGTCGCCGAACTCGTGCCAGAGGTAGCGCTGCTCCAGCGCCGCCTCGTACCCCCGGCGCAGCGCCTCCCGGCCCGCCACCGCCTCCAGCATCAGCAGGTGCGACGCCTCCGGCTCGTGCAGCCCGGTCAGCAGCCCGTCCACCACCCGCACCCCCCGGCGCGGTGTCACCACCAGATCCGTCCAGCCGGCGGCCGCCCGCACCACCCCGTCCGCCCCCGCCGCCGACTCCAGCGCCCGCACCGCCGTCGTCCCGACCGCGATCACCCGGCCGCCCGCCGCCCGCGCCGCGTTCACCAGCCACGCGGTGGTGTGCGGCACCGCGAACCTCTCCGGGTACGGCGGCTCGTGCGCCTCGGCCGACGCCACTCCCGTATGCAGCGACAGCGGAGCGAACTGCACCCCCCGGCTCACCAGCTCCGCCACCAGGGCGGCCGTGAAGGGGCGGGCCGCACTCGGCATCTCCGCCGAACCGCTCCCGTCCGGCGAGTCCACCGCGAAGACCGTCCGGTACGCGGCCAGCGGCTGATCCCGCTCCGTGTACCCGTACCGGATCGGACGCCCGTACCGCCGCAGCAGCTCCGGCACCCCCTCGGGCGTCCGCGCCCACCACAGCCGGGCGTCCGCGGCGGGCCCCAACGGGTCCTCCAGCACCAGCCGGCCCCCGCCCGGCAGCCGCACCACCGCCCCGGCGGGCCCGCCCGGACGCGGCACGGTGGCCCCCGAACCGCCGGGCGCGCGCAGTTCCACCGCCCACCGCCCGTCCTCGCCCCGCGTCGAGAAGTGCACGACGACCCGCCCGCCGCCCACCCGCCCGTTCACCGCGGCCGGCAACGTCGCCGACGTGTTCACCACCAGCACGTCCCCGGCCCGCAGCAGCCCCGGCAACTCCCGGAACGCGTGGTGCGACACCTCCGCCCCCCGGGTCACCAGCAGCCGTACGTCATCACGCCCCGCCCCCCGCTGCTCGGCCGGCACCCGGGCCGAGAGTCCGGCGGGCACCCGCAACGCCTCCAGGGGCGAGGCCCCGGACCGGGCGGAGGCCACACCACCCGGCGCCCGCCCGGCGACGCCGGCCGCAGGCCCCTGCCCGGCGACGCCGGCCGCAGATCCCCGCCCGGCCGTCTCCCGCCCGGCCACCTCGGTCGCGCGCCCCTGCCCGGCCGCGTCCGCCGCCCCCGCCGCCCCCGCCGCGCTCACCGCGCGTCCCTGCTCGCCCGCGTCCGTTGTCCCCACCGCGCGCCCCCGTCCGGCCCCCGCCGCCCCCACCGCGCGTCCCTGCTCGCCCGCGTCCGTTGTCCCCACCGCACGCCCCCGCCCGACCGCGCCCGCCGCCCCCACCGCGCCCTCCAGCCCCACCGCCCCCGCCGCGCGCCCCCGTCCGGCCCCCTCCGCCGCGCTCACCGCGCGCCCCCGTCCGCTCCCGCCGGCTCCTCCAGCAGCGCCGGGGCGGCGAACCGTCCGCTGGCCGGCCGCTCCCGCACCAGCCGCAGGAACGCCGGGGCCACGCTGTGCGGCGAGGGCCGAGGCGCCTCGCCCTCCTCCTGCGGGACGGCCGCCTCGTACAGATCCGTCGCCATGTCCCCCGGATCGACCGCCCACACCCGCAGCCCCGGCTCCTCCACGCCCAGCACCGCCGCCAACTGGTCCAGCGCCGCCTTCGACGCCCCGTAACCGCCCCACGTCTCGTACGGCTCCGCCGCCGCGTCCGAGCTCACCATCACCACGGCTCCCGCGCCCGACCCCCGCAGCAGCGGCAACGCCTCCTGTACGAGACCGAGCGCCGCCACCACGTTCGTCTCCAGCGCCTGCCGCAACCCGTCCAACGGCTGCGCCTCCAGCCGGACCAGCGGCTCAGCGCCCAGCACGCTCGCGTTGCTCACCAGCAGATCGAGCCCGCCCAGCTCCCCGGCGGCCGCGACCAGCTCCGCCCGGTGCGCCGCATCCGTGACATCCCCCGGCACCGCCGCCACCCGCGACCCGTACCGCTCCCGTACCTCCTTCGCCGTCGCCTCCAGCACCCCGGAGCTCCGGGCGTCCAGCACCAGATCCCACCCCTGCCGGGCCAGCGCCTCGGCGAGCGCGCGCCCCAGCCCCTTCGAACCACCCGTGATCAACGCGACCGGCATGGTGACCGTCTCCTTCAGAACCATCGGCGTCCACCGGGCCGACCCCGGCGACTCCAACGTAGAAAGCCCGGACCGCACCGCGCCTCGCCCGGGAGCCGCACCCGTACACGGCACTTCGTCCTAGGACCGGAGCGGACCTAGGACCTGCGACGGACACGGACGGCGACCGCCCCAGGACCTGCGCCCGAGCGCGCTCCCAGGGACCCAGGACCTCCGACCGAGCGCCCCCGCGACCGCCCCAGGACCTGCGCCCGAGCGCACCCCGCGACCGGCCTAGGCCCACCGCCCCGCGACCGCCGACCTCGGCCCGATACGGTGCCGTACCCCCGCCGGTACGGTGATCCCATGAGTCATCGCCCACCGTCGGGCCTCGCCGCGGTGAGTGCCGCGCTGCTCGCCATGAGCCGGCACCTCGAAGTGGGGGACGTCCTCAAGACGATCGTCGCCTCCGCCCGTGAACTGCTCGACGCCCAGTACGCGGCCCTCGGCGTCCCGGACGACCACGGCGGCTTCGCCCAGTTCGTGGTCGACGGCGTCAGCGACGAGCAGTGGAAGGCCATCGGTCCGCTGCCCCGGCAGCACGGCATCCTCGCCGCGATGCTGCACCAGGCGAAGCCCGAGCGCCTCGCCGACGTCCGCGAGGACCCCCGCTTCGAGGGATGGCCCGACGCGCACCCCGACATGTCCGACTTCCTCGGCCTGCCCATCGTGGACGGCGACGAGATCATCGGCGCCCTGTTCCTCGCCAACAAGCAGTGCCCCAAGCCCGAGGGCGGCTGCGGCTTCACCGCCGAGGACGAGGAACTGCTCTCGATCCTCGCCCAGCACGCCGCGATCGCCCTCACCAACGCCCGCCTGTACGAGCGCAGCCGCGAGCTGACCATCGCCGAGGAACGCTCCCGCCTCGCCCACGAGCTGCACGACGCGGTCAGCCAGAAGCTGTTCTCGCTCCGGCTCACCGCCCAGGCCGCCGCCGCCCTCGTCGACCGCGACCCGGCCCGCGCCAAGGGAGAGCTCCAGCAGGTCGCCGCCCTCGCCGCCGAAGCGGTCGACGAGCTGCGGGCGGCGGTCGTGGAGCTACGCCCCGCGGCCCTGGACGAGGACGGCCTGATCGCCACCCTCCGTACCCAGATCCACGTCCTGGACCGGGCCCACGACGCCACGGTCGCCTTCGAGAGCTGCGGCGTACGCGCCCTGCCCGCCGCCCAGGAGGAGGCGCTGCTCCGGGTCGCCCAGGAGGCCCTGCACAACGCGCTGCGCCACTCGGGCGCGGAGCGGGTGAGCGTCACCCTGGCCCGGCGCGGCCCCGCGACCGTCCTGCGCGTCACCGACGACGGCAGCGGCTTCGACCCCACCGCCGTCCGCCGGGCGGGCCGCCACCTGGGCCTCGTCTCCATGCGCCACCGGGCGAACGGCGTCGGCGGCAGACTCACCGTTGATTCGGAGCCCGGCAAGGGCGCCACGATCGAGATGGAGGTTCCCGGTGGCTGACAAGACCATCAGGGTGCTGCTGGTCGACGACCACCAGGTGGTCCGCCGCGGCCTGCGCACGTTCCTGGAGATCCAGGACGACATAGAGGTCGTCGGCGAGGCGTCGGACGGGGCGGAAGGAATCGCCCGCACCGAGGAGCTGAGGCCCGACGTGGTGCTGATGGACATCAAGATGCCCGGCACCGACGGCATCGAGGCCCTGCGCAGGCTCCGCGAGCTCGACAACCCCGCCAGGATCCTCATCGTCACCAGCTTCACCGAACAGCGCACGGTGGTCCCCGCGCTGCGCGCCGGAGCCTCCGGTTACGTCTACAAGGACGTCGACCCGGACGCCCTGGCCGGCGCGATCCGCTCCGTGCACGCCGGACACGTCCTGCTCCAGCCGGAGGTCGCCGGGGCGCTGCTCGCCCAGGACGACGCGGGCGGCGGCACGGGCCGGGGGAGCACCCTGACCGAACGCGAGCGCGAGGTACTCGGCCTCATCGCGGACGGACGCTCGAACCGGGAGATCGCCCGCGCCCTCGTCCTCTCCGAGAAGACGGTCAAGACCCATGTGTCGAACATCCTGATGAAGCTCGACCTGTCCGACCGTACGCAGGCAGCGCTGTGGGCGGTACGGAACGGAGCCGCGGGCTGACCGGACCGAGATTCACACACGGTGAACGTCATCGGCCTCCGGAACCCGCCCTACGGCAACTTCGCCCTCAACCACTGAACCTCCCCCCCCCGGAAGCCGGACGGCCCTCCACTCATTCCCCTGGACCGTCCGGCCTCCCAGCTCACCCCCCCGGCTCACCCCCCCCGGCTCACCCCCCTGCTCCCCCCGACACCCTCTCCAGCCCGCCCGGCCACCCCTAGCCCGTCCGGCGTTTGAGGACGGACCCCTCGCATCGGGGCCCCGAGGCAACCAGGCAGCCCCGCCCGGCAAACCCAGCCCGTCCGGCGTTTGAGGACGGAACCCTGTCTCCGGGCCCCCGAGGCAACCAGGCAGCCCCGCCCGGCAAACCCAGCCCGTCCGGCGCTTGAGGACGGAACCCTGTCTCCGGGCCCCCGAGGCAACCAGACAGCCTCACCCGGCAAACCCAGCCCGTCCGGCGCTTGAGGACGGAACCCTCGCACCGGGACCCCCGGCCAGAACAGGCCCCCCTGCCCAGGGGCACCCACCCCAGCCCGTCCGGCGCTTGAGGACGAAAACCCCGCCCGGACTACCGCCCCACCTCCCCCACCTCCACATACGCGTTGTAGGCCGCCACCAACGCCCGCCGAGCCACCCGCTCCACCGGCCGCAACGCCTCCCCCCGCGCCGCGATCTCCGACGCGCTCACCGCACCCCCGTGCCCGTTCTCGTACGCCACCGAGACCAGCAGCCCCACCCGCTGCGCCAGCTCCAGCACCCGCACCGCCCGCGGCGGATACCCGGGCGCGAGCACCTCGCGCCCCCGGCCCCCCTCCGCCCGCGCCCGGTACGCGTCCACCGCCGCCTGAGCCACCGGCCCGGAACCGGCCACGTCCAGCCGCGCCAGCACCGCCGTCGCATCCCGCAGCGCCTCCGCCAGCTCCCGTTCCGCCTCGCTCAACGACGGCACGTCCGCCGGCGGCGCCTCCCGCACCGGCAGCACCCGCCACACCACCTCCACGTGCAGGTCCCCCTCCGGCCCGGCCTCGCTGACCTCCGGCACCAGCCCGTACGGCGCCCCCGAAGCGACCACCGCCTCCTCCGCCTCCAGCGCCCGCGCGTTGAAGTCGGGCGGCCCGCTCAGCCCCAGCGGATGCCCCGGCACCGGCAGCGCGACCCGGAACCCCCTCACCCCCAGCACCCGCAGCCGGCCGAGCGCCAGCGTGAGCCCGACCGGCCCCGCCTCACCCGGCAGTCCCTCGACGCGGTGCACCGCGTCGTCCCCGACGATCGCGTAAGCCGCGTCGTCCGGCGAGACGAGTCCCGCCAGAAGCGCGTTGCCCCAGGCGGCCAACAACCCTGAACGTGGTTCCACAAGCATGGAGACAGCCTAGGGAACGGACCGGGGACGGACCTCACGGCCGAAGCACTCGCGCGGTGGCGTAGGTTTTCCCTGGGAGCCGTGCCCACCGGCACGCGACGATCTCGACGAGACTGTATGGGGAGACAACGCGCTCATGAGCGATGTACTGGAGCTGGTGGACGTATCCGTGGTCCGCGACGGACGCGCTCTGGTGGACGACGTCTCCTGGTCGGTCAAGGAGGGGGAGCGCTGGGTCATCCTGGGCCCCAACGGAGCCGGCAAGACGACGCTCCTCAACCTGGCGTCCAGCTACCTCTTCCCGAGCAAGGGCACCGCGACGATCCTCGGCGAACAGCTGGGCGGCGTCGGCACCGACGTCTTCGAGCTCCGCCCCCGGATCGGCATGGCGGGCATCGCGATGGCCGACAAGCTCCCCAAGCGGCAGACCGTGTTGCAGACGGTGCTCACCGCCGCGTACGGCATGACCGCCACCTGGCACGAGAGCTACGAGGCCGTCGACGAGGAGCGCGCCCGCGCCTTCCTGGACCGCCTCGGCATGACCGAGTACCTGGACCGCAGGTTCGGGACGCTCTCCGAAGGAGAGCGCAAGCGCACCCTGATCGCCCGCGCCATGATGACCGACCCCGAACTGCTGCTCCTGGACGAGCCCGCCGCCGGACTCGACCTCGGCGGCCGCGAGGACCTGGTCCGCCGTCTCGGCCGGCTGGCCCGCGACCCGTACGCCCCCTCCATGATCATGGTCACCCACCATGTCGAGGAGATCGCGCCCGGCTTCACCCACGTCCTGATGATCCGGCAGGGCAAGATCCTGGCGGCCGGGCCCATGGAGACCGAGCTCAGCTCCCGCAACCTCTCGCTCTGCTTCGGCCTGCCGCTGATCGTCGAGCACACCGGCGACCGCTACACGGCCCACGGCCTGCCGCTCTCCTGACCGATGCCCCACCGGCGTACGCACGCCAACGCGCCGCTCTTGGCAGACGCACGCCGGTACACCCAGCCCACCGGCGTACGCACGCCAACGCGCCCGCTCATGGCGGACGCACGCCGGTACACCCACCCACCGGCGGATGTGCGCCAACACCCCGTCCACCGGCCGTCCTCCCCGTCCGGCGTACGGCAATTCGTCAGGTCTCCGCCGCAGTTGACCACCCTTGCGCCCTGTCGGTGACGGGCCGACAGTCCTACGATGACCATGTGGACATCGACGCATGGGTGTGGTGGCTGATCGTCGCGGTGGGGCTGGGCATCCCCCTCGTCCTGACCGCGATGCCCGAGCTGGGCATGTTCGCCGTCGGGGCGGTGGCCGCCGCGGTCGTCGCTGCCCTCGGTGGCGGCATCGTGGCCCAAGTGCTGGTCTTCGTCGCGGTGTCGGTGGCGCTGATCGCCGTCGTCCGCCCGATCGCGGCCAGACACCGGGCCGGGCAGACGGGACATGCCAGCGGCATCGACGCCCTGAAAGGCCGTCAGGCGGTCGTCCTGGAACGGGTCAGCGCCGCCGGCGGCCGCATCAAGCTCGCCGGCGAGGTCTGGTCGGCCCGCTCGCTGGACGAGGGCCAGATCTTCGAACCCGGCCGGCAGGTCGATGTCGTGGACATCGACGGAGCGACGGCCGTCGTCATGTGAGCGAACCGTGCACGAGGCGGCCCCAGTTCTGCGAGACTTGAAGTCGATCATGTCGATCATCATGGGAATCGGATCCGGACCGGACTCCGCGACCAAGCTCCGCGGCAAGACTTAGCGACCAGACTCCCGTCAACGGCCGGACCTCCCACGACGATCCGACGCCGATCACCGCGATCAGTCGGCAACCGAAGGGCACGAGAGACACGATGCAACCGATCATCATCGTCCTGATCATTCTGGTGGTGCTCGTCTTCATCGCCCTGATCAAGACGATCCAGGTCATCCCGCAGGCCAGTGCCGCCATCGTGGAGCGCTTCGGCCGCTACACACGCACGCTGAACGCGGGCCTGAACATCGTGGTCCCGTTCATCGACTCGATCCGCAACCGGATCGACCTCCGTGAACAGGTCGTGCCCTTCCCGCCCCAGCCGGTGATCACCCAGGACAACCTGGTCGTCAACATCGACACCGTCATCTACTACCAGGTGACCGACGCCCGCGCGGCGACGTACGAAGTCGCCAGCTACATCCAGGCGATCGAACAGCTCACCGTCACCACCCTCCGCAACATCATCGGTGGCATGGACCTGGAGCGCACGCTCACCTCCCGCGAGGAGATCAACGCGGCCCTGCGCGGTGTCCTCGACGAGGCGACCGGCAAGTGGGGCATCCGCGTCAACCGCGTCGAGCTCAAGGCGATCGAACCGCCCACCTCCATCCAGGACTCGATGGAGAAGCAGATGCGCGCCGACCGCGACAAGCGCGCCGCGATCCTCACCGCCGAGGGCATCCGGCAGTCCCAGATCCTCACCGCCGAGGGTGAGAAGCAGTCCGCGATCCTGCGCGCCGAGGGCGAGTCGAAGGCGGCGGCCCTCAGGGCCGAGGGTGAGGCCCAGGCCGTCCGCACGGTGTTCGAGGCCATCCACGCCGGGGACCCGGACCAGAAGCTGCTCTCGTACCAGTACCTCCAGATGCTCCCGAAGATCGCCGAGGGCGACGCCAACAAGCTCTGGATCGTGCCCAGCGAGATCGGCGACGCCCTCAAGGGCCTCAGCGGAGCCTTCGGCAACCTCGGCGGCGGAGCGCCCGGCTTCAACACCGGCGGCAACGGCGGTAACGGAGGCAACGGTGGAAATGGGGGCAACGGCGGCAACGAAGGCGGTCCCGGCGTGGTCAACCCCCGTGGTGCCGCCGTCGAACGCCGCGAAGAACCCCCGGTCCACTGACCCCCACCCCCTTCGTGCATGATCAGTGAGGCCCCTCGACCTTCATGGCGGGGAGGCATCACTGACCATCGAAGGAGATGGCCTTGTCCATCTGGGAAATACTCGCCGTCTTCGCGGCGGGAGTCGGTGCGGGCACGATCAACACGATCGTCGGCTCGGGCACCCTGATCACCTTCCCCGTCCTGCTCGCCACCGGCCTCCCGCCGGTCACCGCCACGGTTTCCAACGCGCTCGGCCTCATCCCCGGCTCCATCAGCGGAGCCATCGGCTACCGCAAGGAGCTCGCCGGCCAACGCCGCCGCATCCTCAGACTGAGCGTCGGAGCGGCCATCGGCGGCCTCACCGGAGCCACCCTCCTGCTCGCCCTGCCCTCCACGGCGTTCGAGACGATCGTCCCGGTCCTGGTCGCCCTGGCCCTCGTCCTGGTGATCCTGCAACCACGCATCAGCAAAGCCGTCCAGCGCCGCCGTGACCGCACCGGCGCCCCGGCCCGCCCGGACGGCGGCCCGCTCCTCTTCACCGGCCTGACGCTCGCCAGCGTCTACGGCGGCTACTTCACCGCCGCACAGGGGATCATCTACCTCTCCCTGATGGGCATGCTGGTCGACGACACGATCCAGCGCCTCAACGCCGTCAAGAACGTCCTGGCCGCCGTGGTCAACGGCATCGCCGCGCTGTTCTTCCTCTTCGTCGCGGACTTCGACTGGACGGCGGTCGTCCTGATCGCGGTCGGCTCGGCCATCGGCGGCCAGATAGGGGCGACGGTGGGCCGCCGCCTCAGCCCCACCGTGCTGCGCGCCCTGATCGTCGTCGTCGGCACGGCGGCCATCGTCCAACTGCTGCTGCGCTGACACACGTGGGCCCGTCCCCTCCCAGGGACGGGCCCACGCGTACATCACCAGGCGTACGTCGATTACGCCACCGCTTCACGCGGCGGCGGCCGCCCGATCCAGCCACTCGGGCAGCTCCGCCCGGTCACCGGCCCCCATCGCCAGGAGCATCGCCTCGGCGGGGGAGGGGACGAACGGCTGCTTCAGCAACGGCATCCCCGCCTGCTCCGGCGTCCGGGCCGCCTTGCGGTGGTTGTCCTCGGCGCAGGAGGCCACCGTGTTCAGCCAGGTGTCCTGACCGCCCTGGGCGCGCGGCACCACGTGGTCGACAGTGGAGGCCCGCCGCCCGCAGTACGCGCACCGGTGCTGGTCCCGGATCAGCACACCCCTCCTGGACCACGGAGCCTGTCTTCGGAAGGGCACCCGTACGTACCGGCAGAGCCTGATCACCCGGGGCGCCGGAATGTCCACGGCGGCACCACGCATACGGAGCTCGGGATGCGACTGCTCGACGACGGCCTTGTCCGTCAGGATCAGGACCACCGCACGGTTGAGCGTCACTGTCGACAGCGGCTCGAAGCTCGCGTTGAGAACCAGCGTGTCACGCATCCTGCCCACCTCCCGTGTGCTGCCCGCCCCCTGGCAGGCCCGGATCAACTCTGGCTGGGCAGGCCGCGATGGACAACGCAATAAAAAATGCCCTGCTCTGGTCTCTCCAAGACCGGAGCAGGGCAAACAACAGGCGAACTAATCGCCGGCGGGAGCTGTGTACTCACCCGCCAGCTGCGCACGCCCCAGGGTGTGGAACCGGAGGTTGAAGCCGACCACCGCGGGCGATGCGTCACTGTCGACACCGAGCTTGTCGGTGTCGACCGCGTACACGGTGAACACATAGCGGTGGTTCTCCCCGGCGGGCGGCGCGGCGCCGCCGAACTCCTTCGCCCCGTAGTCGTTACGGACCTGGACGGCCCCCTCGGGCAGTCCGTCGAACGCACCGCTGCCCGCACCGGCCGGCAGCTCGGTCACCGACGCCGGGATGTCGAAGACCACCCAGTGCCAGAACCCGCTCCCCGTAGGGGCGTCCGGGTCGAAGCACGTCACGGCGAAGCTCTTGGCCTCCCCGGGGAATCCCTCCCACCGCAGGTGCGGCGAAGTGTTCCCGGATGCAAGCACCTGGGCGTCGCCCAGCACGGCCCCCGGCGCGAGATCCTTGCTCACCACGGTGAACGCGGGCACCTCGGGATGGAAGTCGTGCGGCAGCGGCGCCCTCTTCGGCTCGGTCACGTCAGCACCTCTCCTGATCGTCCTGATCGTCCTGGTCGGCTCGTCCTGCTCGGTTCGTCCACGCTCGGCGGGACTTCCCGCAGACCACCGACACTAGGGGTATCCGGCCGACCGGCTCCTCACACCCCGGGCCGGGTGCGCCGCCGCCCCGGAACGCGAGATCCGGTCAGAGCCAGTTGCGCTGTCCGCCGACCTGGGCGAGCCACTGATTGAGGTACGCCGCCCAGTCGGTCTGCTGGAAGTCGTCGAGGCCGACCTTGAACGCGCGGTAGGAGTCGCTGCCCTCGCTGAACAGCCCCGGCTTCTTGTCCATCTCCAGGATGACGTCCATCTCGCGGTCGTCCGCGACGAAGGTCAGCTCGACCTGGTGGAGCCCCCGGTACTGCTGCGGCGGCACGAACTCGATCTCCTGGTAGAAGGGCAGGCGCTGACGCGTGCCCCGGATGTGGCCGCGTTCCATGTCCGCGCTGCGGAAGCGGAAGCCCAACTGCCCGAAGGCGTCCAGGATGGCCTGCTGGGCGGGCAGCGGGTGCACGTTGATCGGGTCCAGGTCGCCGGAGTCCAGCGCGCGGGCGATCTCCAGCTCGGTGGTCACCCCGATGTCCATGCCGCGCAGATGCTGACCGGCGAACATGGTGACCGGCGTCTCCCAGGGGATCTCCAGCCCGAACGGCACCACGTGCACCGCCCCCGCCTGCACCTCGACGGCGCCCCCGAGCCGCAGCTTGGCGAACTCGATGTTCTGCTTGGTCTCCTGGTCACCGCTCTCGACCTCGACCCGCGCCTGCAGGCCCACGGAGAGCCCCTCCACCTGCTGGGCCACCGACCCGCCCTGGATCCGCACCTCACCCTGCACGACCCCGCCGGGGACGACGTTCACCTCGGTGAGCTCGGTCTCCACCGAAGCACCACCGGCACCCAGACTCGCGAGCAGTCGCTTGAAGCCCATATTCACTCCTTCTTGGTCCTGACCCCTACATACGCGCCCTGACCGTAGCCGGTTCCCGTACTCGCGTTCCCAGTACCCTCGGACGCCATGACCGATGGCCTCGACCGCACCCCTGTGACCCGAGAATTCTTCGACCGATCCGTACAGGAGGTCGCCCCCGACCTCCTGGGCCGCACGCTCGTCCGCCGCAGCGACGAGGGCACGATCGAGGTCCGCCTCACCGAGGTGGAGGCGTACGCGGGCGAGCTCGACCCCGGTTCGCACGCGTTCCGCGGCCGCACGGCCCGCAACGGCGTGATGTTCGGCCCGCCCGGCCGCACCTACGTCTACTTCACGTACGGGATGTGGCACTGCCTGAACCTGGTCTGCGGACCGGAGGGCCAGGCGAGCGGGGTGCTGCTCCGGGCCGGCGAGATCAACGTCGGAGCCGGCCTGGCCCGTGAGCGACGAGTCTCGGCCCGGAACGACAAGGAACTGGCCAAAGGCCCGGCCCGCCTCGCGACCGCCCTCGACGTCGACCGGCTGCTGGACGGCAGCGACCTCTTCGCCGGCCCCGACGCGCCCCTGTCCGTACTGCACGGCACCCCGCCGCCCCGTGACCAGGTGCTCAGCGGCCCCCGCACCGGCGTGGGCGGCGACGGGGCGCACCAGCCGTGGCGCTTCTGGATCGACGGGGACCCCACGGTGAGCCCGTATCGCGCACACGCCCCCCGCCGTCGACGGCCACTTGACGCGCCCGGGGCGGACGCCTAATGTAGTCCGAGCCACTTGACACGGGTACAGCTGTCGGCACGGTCCATCGGACCGGACCGGCCGACCCAAAGAGGCCAAACCACTACCTACGACTCACCCTGGCGGGTGCGAATTCGGCATGCCCGTAATTCGCTCGACAAGCTCGATTATGAGCTGCCAAGGGAATCGGCTAACGTAGTGAACACGCCGAAAGGCAAGGCCACTCCACAGGCCACCAGAAATCGAATTCGGACCGGAAACGGAACGAAAAAGAGTCTGGTAAAGTCGGAACCGCCGGAAAGGGAAAACGCGAAAGCGAAGAACCTGGAAAGCATCCCGCTTCGACCGGGAATCGGACAGGAAACAGTCTGATAGAGTCGGAAACGCAAGACAGCAAAACAGCAAGAAGAAAAACGAAGGGAAGCGCCCGGAGGGCCCCGGTGATACGGGACCGAAGGAAGCGTCCGTTCCTTGAGAACTCAACAGCGTGCCAAAAGTCAACGCCAGATATGTTGATACCCCGGCCTGC
>NZ_JAEBEP010000020.1:0-104812 GCF_046548915.1 Streptomyces sp. cmx-18-6
CAGGTTCCACGTGATCGCACCTTCCGCATCGGCCAGGGACTGGAGACGGGTGAAAAGCCGGTGCCAGGTGCCGTTGCGCTGCCACCGGCGGAACAGGTCGTAGACCCGGCTCCACGGTCCGTACTCGGCGGGCACGTCCCGCCACGGAACGCCGGTCCGGACCCGGAACCGTATGCCGTCGATCAGCTGCCGCCGAGGCCAGAGGGGCGGCCGCCCCAACCTGGCACCCTTCGGCAACAGCGGCTCCAGCACCGCCCACTGCTCGTCCGTGAGATCTCCCCGACCCATGAACCGTGATCATCCACAGCCCAAGATCCACTTTCGATACAGGCCCTAGGTGTGTTGATCACGAGCGTTGACAACGGAATCAGCAGCGGGGGCCGTCCTGGCGGTTCCCCTCGGCGAGGTCGGTGAAGGGGAGGGGACAGCACGCGCTGGACGCGCAGGCCGTCAGGTCGTCGCAGCCCGCGTCGACGGCCGCGGCCAGCGTGGTGCGGATCGTGGTGAGGTCCGCGATCTTCGCGTCGACCTCGGCGAGCTTCGCCGCCGCCCGCTCCTGCAGCCCGGCGACCGGACGGCCATGGCGGTGGCGACCGGTCTCCAGCAGTTCGGCGACCTCCTCCAGCGTGAACCCGAGGCGCTGCGCGGCCTTGATCACCCGCAGCGCGGTCACCGCGTCTGGGCCGTACACCCGGTGCCCGCCATGGGTCCGGCGCGGCTCGGCCAGCAGCCCCCGGCGTTCGTAGTAGCGCAGCGTCTGCACGTTCACGCCGGCCGCCTCGGCGGCCTGCCCGCTGCGCATGCCCGCGCTCACCGCGACGCTCCCGCGCCCGCCCGCGCGGCGAGAGCCTCCAGAACCGCCGCGTGGGCCCGGTCCACCGAGATGTCGAGGCGGACCAGATCCTCACCCGGGGTGATGGCGAAGGTGAAGAACGAGCAGCAGGCACTCTCACGCGCCGCCAGCTCGCGGACCTGCTCCTCCGCCCCCGGACCACCCGCCAGTTCAAGACGCAGCCGCAGTGCGGCCGGGCGGGATCGCGCGGTCAGCCGCTCGGCGAACAGCGCGTCCCACTCGGCGACCCGCAGGGGCTGCTCCTCGGTGGGCAGGGCACAGGACTGCGGCACCCAGGCCGGCTCGGTCATCACGCTCTCCCGTCGTCATGCCCCTGGAAAAAAAGGGGGGCACTTCCGACGGTAAGCCTGTACCCGGGTACCGGATACAAGCACCCGAGCGGACCGGTCACCGGATGGCGTGCTCGGGAGGCCGGGAGCTGGTGGGGCTCACCGGCGTGCGAGCCGACTATCCTTCCCGGGACCTGCCCACGAAGATCCTCCGAGCCCGTCAGACCTGCGCGGCTCGGGCCGAGAACCCACCGATCGCCTCTCTCGCCGTCGAACAGCGGGCACGGGGGTCTCCCAGGACCGCGTACGGGAGATCACCGCGGCAGGAGGCGGCAGGGGAAGGGAGCGCACGAGTGCCGCTGATCCCTCGGGCGCCGGACGGCCTGAGCCGCCGAGCTCGCTATTTCGTCGAGGCGCATGGGCTGCGGGTTCCCCGCCGCGACCTCACGCCCTGTCGGGAGGCATGGCTCGAACACGGGATACCGGCTGCCGAGATCGACCGGGCCCTGGCCTTCCAGGAGCGCTGGGGCGGCATCGCGCTGCCCCCGGCTCCCGCATACGAGGGTGGCCCGCGCGTCCTGGGGGCCGACGCTCCCGAGGGCTCGGCCGCGGACGGGTGGCGGTTCCCGGCCGGCGACTGCCGTGTCTCCATGGCTTACGGGTTCATGATCGGGCCGGGAGGAGAGTTCGGGATCGACGCCGACCACTGGACACCGCTGCACGCCGGCATGGAGGGATGGGTGGAAGCCCTCGCACTGGCCGAGCACGCGGGCCGCTGGGCCAGGACCATCACGAAGATCAGGGGCAGCGCCGTCGATGAGCTGGACCTTGACGGATGCGAGCCGGTGCCTGAAGTCCAGGGCCTCGCCGACACCTGGTGGCGGGGCAAGGACTCGCTGATCGCCGTCTACCGCGGCGACGCCTCGGGCTTCGACGCCCCTCATTGTCTGAGGGCCCATATCTACGGCGGACTCGACGCCTGGGCGCTCAGCGGCGGTTGACACGGGGACGGTCCAGCCCTCCGACCCGGCACCAGACCCGTGACCGAGCTTTCGGAGGGGGCGCCGCCACGGGGCTCAGTCCGGCTTCGGCAGGGATCGCAGGTGTCGCATCTGGGCGTGGCTGAGCTCGTACGCCCGTCGCATATGGCGGGTGATCACCTCCAGCTCGTCCTCACCGTGGTCGTCGAGCAGCGACTCCCACGCCGGACCGAGGTCGTCCCACACCTCGGTGACGCGGGCGATGCGGTCGGGCACCGGCGTGACCAGCACCCGGCGTCGGTCCTGCCGGTCGGGCACGCGGACCACGTAGCCGCCGCGCTCCAGCCGGTCCACCAGCCGGGTGGCCGACCCCGTGGTCAGTCCCGTCATCTCGGCGATCTGCTTCACCGTGCGCGGCCCGGGGTCGGCCGTCAGCAGGCTCAGGCACTGCACATCGGTCGGGTGCAGCCCGAGGTGATCAGCGACGGCCTGGTTGAACAGCACATACGCCGCCAGGTAGCGGCGCGACTCCGTCGACAGCTCCTCGCGCAGACGGGCCCGACGTGGGTCTGTCATGGGGATCACTCCTCTAATCACTGCGCGACGCAGCAGTATGTTTGGTACGTTCACTGCGCGACGCAGTAAGTGTGTCGCGCATTCACACTACCCGCTGGGGGAACCATGCTCACCGTCGCCGTCACCGGAGCCACCGGGTCCCAGGGCCGGGCGACCGCCCGCGCTCTGCTGGCCGCGGGTCACCGTGTCCGCGCGCTCACCCGCCGCCCCGACGCGCCTGCCGCCGACGCCCTGCGCGGGCTGGGAGCCGACGTGCGCCACGCCGACTTCGACGACCGCGCCTCCCTCGATGCCGCCCTCTCCGGGGCCGACTCCCTCTTCGCGGTCACCACCCCGTTCGGGACCAGCACCGCCACCGAGACCCGGCAGGGCAAGACCCTGGTCGACGCGGCGGAAGCCGCCCGCCTCGGGCACATCGTCCTCACCAGCGCCGCCCACGCCGACCGTGACACCGCGGTCCCGCACTACGAGAGCAAGCACCTGGTCGAGCAGCACCTCCGCACCACCGACGTGCCCTGGACCGTGATCGCCCCGGCGGCGTTCATGGACAACTACGGCAGCGGCTGGACCCTCGACGGGCTGCGCGACAACACCTTCGCCTGGCCCATGCCCGCCGACCGGCCGCTCACGCTCATCCCCGCCGCCGACATCGGCGCGTTCGCGGCACTGGTCCTCCAGCGCCGCGACGAGTTCGCCGGCCGCCGGATCGACATCGCCTCCGACGAGCGCACCCCCGGCCAGATCGCCGAGATCCTCGCGGCGGCCGCCGGCCGGCCGATCGTCCACCAGGAGGTCCCGTTGGCCCATGTCCGCAGCCGGTCCGCCGACCTGGCCGCCATGTTCGCGTACTTCACCGCTGTCGGCCTCGACGTCGACGTCGCCGGGCTGCGACGCGACTACCCCGAAGTCGGCTGGCACAGCTTCGCCGACTGGGCCGCGGACCAGGACTGGCCCGCGCTCCTGGCCCCCACCCCGGCGAATCGGTGAACGGTCCCCGCCCTTGCCGGAGTTCGGGCGAGCAGGGGCGAGTTCGGGCGAGCAGGGGCGAGGACGCCTTCATCCTGATCAGGGGTGTCGCGGGATCTCTTGTTTCACGACCAGACGAGTCGCCCCTCGGCGACCTCGCAGACCGGATGGCTCCCGTCCGCGATCCTCGTCAGCATCTCCGCCACGGAGTCGAAATAGTGCGCCAGTGATGCGTACTCGCCCGTGACCGTGATCTCACCCACGAACCACCCGCCGACCCGCCCGTCCCGCGCGTCGATGAACTTTCCCGTCCAGCCGTCCTGGTCGGACAGGAACGGGATCCACTCATTGCGCCAGAACGGATTGTCCGGCCGGTCCGGAGGGTCGAATCCATCGGGCACGACGCGGTTCGCGTAGAGCCTCTCCATCGTCCGGATGCCCAGGAAGAAGCTTCCCTCATCCGGGAATCCGGCGAATCCGTCACAGGCCGTATCGTCGTCCACCTCCTCCTCGGGAGGATCCAGGCTGTTCCGCAGCAGCCACGCCCGCAGATCCTGGGGGAAGGTGATGCCCATTCGTCCCTCGGCGGCCGCGAGCGTCTCTTCCGTAGCGGGCCCGGGCAGATCCGCGTGATCGGCCGGGGCGTGCCGCCGAAGAAGATCCATCACGCGGGACCAGCTCTCCACCACGCTCATTCTCCCCTGCCCTCTCCGCCTTCTCCGCGCCGGACGGCCATGAGCAGGCCGCCGCGCCCGAGGAACCTCTACCGCACCCGCCTCATCACCCGTTGCGCCGGTTGGCGTTGAAGCGCGCCTTCTTCTGACGATTGCCGCATGTGTTCATGTCGCACCATTTACGGGTGCGGCTCTGGCTGGTGTCGAAGAAGGCCGCCTGGCAGGTCGGTGACGCGCACAAGGCCAGTTTTCCGTCTCGTTCGCCCGCGATGATACTGACCGCGTCGGCGGCGATCACGCTGAGGGCGTCTTCCGCACGGGAAGCCGGGCCGAGCCGCCATCGCCGCTCGCCCTCCGGCGTGAGGACCGCCGCGGCCCGGCCTTGAGCGCTGCGGTCGTTGATGACGTGGATCGCGGCCTCGGGGAGAGCTTCCTGGATCGCGGCCGCCGTCGCGGCGGCGTGGATCGACTCCCTCAGCTCCCGGGCGAGGTCGAGCTGGGCCGTGGTGCAGGAGTCCACGGCGAGGCCGTTCACCGCCAGCCAGTCGACGAGTCGGTGCGGAACGGGGATGCGCTCCACGGCGTCGCCATGACGTTCCGACAGGGTCCCGGTGAAGCTGGTCGCCAGCACCTTGCCGAGGCGGAAGTCAGGGAACTCAGAGGGCATGGAACCACCTTAGCCGGTTGCGGCGCGGCTCCGAGAACTGTTAGAACCGTCTTAGCTGGTTCTCGACAGTCGACAGCCGGTTCCCCGATGGCCAGGAGGCGTCATGACCCGTCCGACCAGCGACGTACAGGCATATGAAACCCACGCGACCGACGCCGAACTCGACGATCTGCGCGCGCGACTGGCCGCGGCGCGCCTGCCGGAGGCCGAGACGGTCCACGGTGCCGCGCCCGGCCCTCGCCGGTGGGAACAGGGCGTTCCGCTCGCCGACCTCGTCGACGTCGTGGACTACTGGCGCACCGGGTACGACTGGCGGTCGTTCGAAGAGCGCCTCGACCGCATCGGCCAGTTCCGCACGACCATCGATGATCTGGGAATCCACTTTCTGCACCGCCGATCCCCGCGCGCGGACGCCACCCCGCTGATCCTGACGCACGGCTGGCCCGGCAGCATTGCCGAATTCGTCGATATCGTGGACGAGCTGGCAGATCCGGAAATCGCGGACGCGCCGGCATTCCACGTCGTCGTTCCGTCGTTGCCCGGCTTTGGTCACAGCGACAAGCCGGCCACCACCGGATGGGGGACCGAAAAGATCGCGGCCGCCTGGGTGGAACTGATGGGAAGGCTCGGTTACCACGAATTCCTCGCCCACGGCGGCGACTGGGGAGGCAATATCACCACGGTTCTCGGCGGCAGGTTCCCGGCGCATGTTCTCGGCATCCACACACTGTTCGCGGAGGCGCCGCCCGGGTTGACGACGGACGGGCTGACGGCGGTCGAGCGCCGATGGACCGAGGAGACCCACGACTTCTGGCGCCACCGCGCGGCGTACGCGAAGCAGCAGGCGACGAGACCGCAGACCATCGGCTACTCGCTCGTCGACTCACCGGTCGGGCTTCTCGCCTGGATCCTCGACAAGTTCGCCGAGTGGTCGGACACCGAGGACAGCCCGTTCGAGACGATCTCCCTGGATCGCGTCCTTGACGACGTCACCCTGTACTGGCTGACGCGGACCGGCGCATCGGCGGCCCGCCTCTATTACGAGAGCCACAATTCGCTGGACCCCGAACTCCGGGTCGACGTCCCGTCCGCCATCACGATGTATCCCCGCGACATCGAGAAGTGCCCGCGCCCCTGGGCGCAGGAGCGGTACCGGCGGATCGTCCGATGGAATGCGCCCGAAACCGGGGGGCATTTCCCGTCGCTGGAGGTTCCCGGGTATTTCGTCAAGGACCTGCGAGAGGGCCTCGCCGCCGTGCTGGCCGCTCCTCGGTGAACGCGGTCGGCGACCCGGCACGCGATCACCTCAATTCTTGACGGCCTCCGCGATGCGCCGGGCGGCCTGGGCGGGTGTGAGGTGCGTGGTGTCGATGACTTCGGCCTCGCCGTGCAGCCATGTGCGGGCCGCCTCGGCGTAGGGCTCGAGGTGTCGGAGACGGAAGGGCGAGGGGCCGAGGTCGGTGTCGCCCTCGATGCGCCCGCGCAGGGTGTCCTGGTCGGCGTGCAGGACGAAGTGCCGTACGGGAACGGCGTGCTGGGCGAAGCCCGCGCTGATCTCGCGCCAGTACTCCTCGACCAGGACGGTCATGGGCATCACCAGTGTGCCGCCCGTGTAGTCGAGTACCCGACGCGCGGTCTCGACGACGAGCGGCCGCCACGGCGGCCAGTGCTGGAAGTTGCCCGTCGCGGGCAGCCCGGGTGTGATGTCCATGAGCGTCTCGCCGACCTTCTCGGCGTCCAACACCCGCGAGTCCGGAATCAGTTGCCGCACGAGCGCACTGGTCGTCGTCTTGCCCGCGCCGTGGGTGCCGTTCAGCCATACGATCATGGGGCCACGCTAGCGTTGAGCGGGGCTGAGCCGTCAGGCGGCTCTGTCAGAGGCGTCGCGTAGGTTGCGGTCATGTCCGAGTCCTTGAACGAAGAGCACAGACGGTTGCTGGACGGCCTGCCGCCCGGCGCGCTGATAGGGCCGTGCCGCGATCCGCATCCGGTGGTGTGGATGAGCGACGGGCCGGTCAGGGACGCGGCCGACCTGTGGAAGCAGCTGTACGCCCGCCGCCGGGAGACCGGGCTGTACCCGCTGCTGCTCGAGTATCCGGACGACTCGCTCGCGCCTGCGGACGGTGGCCACGGGGCCGACGCCGACGCCGACTCGTATTTCCGGAGCACGTGGACGGACGACTCCTGGCCGCAGTTCGCCCAGTGGCCCGGTCTCGCGTCGCCCGCCTCGGTGGTGACCGACGTCGACGTGTGCGCGGGTGACGAGGCGACCGCCGTCGTCCGTGACGGCCGGGCCCGGTGCCTCGCGCTCGTCCAGGTCGCGCGGGGCGCCGACGCTCCCGCCGCGCTGAGCTGGCGTGGGGCGGCGCAGCACCTGACGACGTACGAGCTGTCGGCGGTGCTGCGCTCCTGGGAGGACCGGTTCGGCCTCCGTGTCGTGGGCCTGGGGCACGGCAGCCTGTACGTCTCGGTCGCCGCCCGGCCGACCGACCCCCACCAGGCCCGGATCCTCGCCGCCGAGCATTACCTCGTCTGCCCGGACGTCTTCCACGAGGACCCGGACCTCGACTGGTCCACGTATGAGGAGGACCTGATGAGGCTTCGTGCGTGGCGGTTCTGGTGGGACTGACGGCTCCCTGGGGGGCCTGAGGAGGGGTGCCTGAGCGGCCTGGGCGGGTGCGCCCCGGCGGGCAGGCGGTCCGGTCGGGTCCGATCCGTACCGCCTGTCGGTCTCAGCGGATCGCCTGCCGTCCCAGCGGATTCATCTGTCGTCCCAGCAGGCCGCCCGTCGTTCAGAGGAGCGCGGCGGCGATGTCCTCGACCGTCGAGACGGGTACGAGCTCCGACTCGGCCGGTGTCCGCACGTCGTCGTCGGCGTACCAGCCGGAACCGTGCACCACCACGTCGCGGCCCGCCTCGACCAGTCCGCGGTCGACGGCGTTGCACACCCCGGTCAGCGCCATGACGAGCGACCACTCGCGCAGTGCCGCCGGATCGGCCGGCAGGGGACGCGGGTGGTCCGCGACCAGTTCCCGCAGCGCCGCATAGCGTTCGAGGCACTCGTGGCGCGAGATCACGATGCCGTCGCCGCCGTGCCGGGCGATGATGGCGTTCATCGCCGGTGAGGTGGCGGGGCGGTGGGTGTAGAAGGTCGGGTCGAGGATCTCGTCCACCGCGTCGGCGACGCCCGGGAAGCGCGGGTCGGTCCCCTGCCGCCACAGCCCGTCGCCGCCGCGCTCGTAGTGCGGCAGTCCGGACCGGTCGAAGTCGCCCCGGCGCAGGCTGAGCACCATGTCCGGGGTGCCCAGGTGCTGGACGAGCAGGGTCGCCGGGCGGCTCGCCGGACGCGCCTCGCCGCAGTGGGGCGAACAGAACTTCTTCGCCCCCGGCGAGCCGCACTCGGAACTACTCGACCGCCGGCGGGGACAGCGCCTGCGCGCTCTGGAAGTACTGTCCGCGGACGGGCGACGGCTCCACGCCGACGACACCACCGTCCACAAGGTCCCGGAGCGCGCTGGCGGATAGCACGCCGAACGCACGGAACGGCAGTCGGCGGAGTACCCGGAGGGGGAGGCGGTGGGCGCGACGGCTCTGGACCGGCTGAGGGAACTGCTCGGCGAACCGCAGACCTGGGGGTGGGCGCGGCCGGCGTTGTGGGAGGCGTCGGAAACGTATCTGGGACTCCAGCTGCCCTCGGACTACAAGGCGTTCCTCGACCTCTACGGGGCGGGCTCTACGGGGCGGGCGCGATCGACGGATTCCTGTGGCTGGACCGGCCCGTGGACGGCAGCGCGGAGGAAGCGGAGCGCCTCTGGCCGCCGGAGGGGCCGGAGGAGAGGGACCCGGGCCTGTTCCCCTGGCCGTTCCATCCCGAGGAGGGCGGCCTCCTCCTGTGGGGCTCCGACGAACAGGGCAGCTCCTACTACTTCCGGCCCGTGGAACCGGACCCCGACGCGTGGCGCATCGTCGTCCGGAGCGAGTGCGGCGGCTGGTTCGAAACCGCCGGAACCTTCAGCGAGTTCATCGTGCGGTGCTTCGACCGGATCGACCGCCCGCCGTTCATCGCCCGCGACTGGCCCGGTACGGCCCCGAGTCACCACCAGGCCGACCCGGGCCGGTGACGCGGGCCGGTCACCGGTGAAGCGGATCGCGGCTGATGCTCATCGCGGTGGATGCGCGTCACAGGGGGTGCGCACTGCAGTGGATTCGCATCACAGGGGTGCGAACCGCGGTGGATGCGCATCACAGGGGTGCGCATCGCTCGGTGACGGTGCTGGACGGCCGTGCCCCGCCGCGGCTCCGTAAGGAATCGCCTGTTCGAACGCCGAGCGGGCATGCCAGGCTGACGCGATGATCCCTCAGTCGGTCCCTCGCTTCCTGCACTGGTACGAGGTGGATCCCGACCGCCATCCGTTCGAGGCCGCGTCGGCGGCGCGAACGGTGCACGCGCTCGGCCCAGCCCGGTCCGTGCCCCGCCGCCCGGACGTTCCCCCCGGCGAGGCCGCGCTGATCGCCCGGGATCACGGCGAGGCAGAACTCTGGGCCGAGGCCATGTCGCACGCCCTCGTCCAACGCTACGGCCGCTGGGCGCTGGGCTGGCGCTGGGCACACGACGAGGGGGATTTCGACGGGGGGCCGGTCGGGAGCTGGTGCTGCCCGTCGCATTCGATCACCACGCCGGAGGCGACGCTCGGCCGCGTCGTCGCGGCACTGTGCGAATGGCGTGACTGGCTGGAGAGCCTCGCCAGATGGTTCGAGGCCCATCCCCTGCGGCCGGCCGACATCGAGAACCAGCGCATTCTGTGGGAGCGCGTCGCCCGGAACCTGATTCTTCAGGTCGTCGACCGTACCGGGTGCGGTAGCGGCTGGCACGGGCACTGCCACCAGGTGCTCACCTGGTTCCTCGACCGCTGGGGCATCGAGCCCGACACCGCGCGACAGCTGGTCGACCAGGCGATCGGAGGCCGGTTCACCAGTTGGACCACGCCCCGGGCGGTGGTGGTCGACGACATCGCGGAGCACCTCGCGTCGTTGATACCGCCCGGCGACGGCACGCGGCCCGCCGCCCCGGTCCCGGACCACACGGCGGGGTGGCTGGCGCTGCGCGAGTCCGTCCCATGGCAGGAGGCTTCCCACGACGTTGACGAAGGACCGGTGACTCCGTCGAGCGACGGCGCGGCGGACGACATCCGGGCTTTCGACGGTGCGGTGGACCCCGCGCGTGCGGCGGGCCTGCTCGCCGCCCTGGAGGCGGTGCGTGCCGATGCGGCGCGTGGGGCCGTGCTCGACTTCGAACGGCTCCGCGGCTGGCAGCAGCACGTTCTGGGCACTCCGCAACCGCCGCCGTTCCGCAGCTCCCCCGCCTTCGCCAAGGAGGGCCGTGAGCGCTACGGGCTCGATGCGCATACCCGTACCCGCCTCGACGCCTGTCTCGCCCAGAGCGCGGCGGACGGCGACCGGCCGCTCCCCCTGACCGCCCGCGCGGCACGCGCCTACCTCGACGTCTGCTTCCTCCACCCCTTCGACGACGGCAACGCCAGGTCGGCCTTTCTCACCCTGGTCTTCGTCCTCGCCCGCGAGGGTGTCGCACTCGGCAAGGTCGGCCTGCTCCGCCGCGTCGCCTTCCGGGCCGACGCGCCCGAAGACCCGCTGGTCCTCGCCTCGCACATCCGCCTCCACCTCGCAGAGACCCGACGCTCGGCGGCTCCCTCTCCCGGCCCCGTGCCGAGGTGACCGACTCAGGCGCGCACTGCCGCGCCGCCCGGGGCGGGCCGGGGCTGGGGCGGGGTGGGGCGGGGGTGGTCGCGATCACCCAGCACGACGTCCGGTACGACAATCCGATCAACGGGGTAGCATCCTTGATCGCGCCGACTTCCAGGGGGGCCACAGGGGGAAGTCCCGGCGCACAACCGGTGGCCGGTGATCGGCGGTCGGCGGTCGGCGGTCGGCGGTCGGCGGTCGGCGGTCGGCGGTCGGCGGTCGGCGGTCGGCGGTCGGCGGTCGGCGGTCGGCGGTCGGCAAGCACAGCTGCACGCCTCTCCGGTTCTCCGGTACTCCGGCTCTCCGGCTCTTCCGGCTGTGGTCGGCGACCGCTCCGGAACTCCTCCCTCCTGTCCACCGACCGCGCGGCGCGGTCGTCGTAGCGCTACCCGAGGGTCGGTTTCAACGTTCATGGCATCTCCAACAGCAGCCCCGCGCCGCCCCGTTCTCGTCTGGCTGACCCCGATGCTGTGGACGGTCGCCTTCGGTCTGTGGGGGCTGTCCCGGCAGAACAGCGTGTGGCGGGACGAGGCCGCGACCTGGCAGGTGGCCCAGCGCTCCACGGCCGAGATCGGCCGCATGCTGGAGAACGTCGACGTCGTGCACGGGTGCTACTACCTGCTGATGCACGGCCTGTTCAGCTGCTTCGGCGCGGGCACCACGACCCTGCGGCTGCCGTCCGTGCTGGCCATGGCGGTGGCGGCGGGCTGTGTGGCGGTCATCGGCCACCGGCTGGCCGGCAAGTGGGCGGGCCTGGCGGGAGGGCTGGCGTTCGGGTTGTTGCCGGCCGTGCAGTTCTACCTCCAGGAGGGCCGGCCGTACGCCCTCGTGGCGGCCGGGGCCGGGCTCTCGACCCTGCTGCTGGTGACCGCGCTCCAGGGGCGCGCCCGGACCGTGCACTGGGTCGCCTACGGCCTCGCCGTCCTGGTGTGCGGGCTGCTGAACTGGTTCTCGCTGATGGTCCTGCCCGCCCACCTGGCGACCCTGCTGTGGACGCGGGCCGGGCGCGGGGTGTGGACGCGGTGGGCGGCGGCCTCCGCCGCCGCCACGACGGGCGTGCTCCCGCTGGTGCTGTTCAGCCGGAGCCAGTCCACGCAGGTGTCGTGGATACCCCCGCTGACGTGGCACATGCTGATCGGCCCGGCGATCCTGCTGGCGATCGGCGGCGTCGGCGCGCTGCTGGACCGGCCCCGGGCGGGCCGGCTGTCGGTGGCGGCCGTGGGGCTGCCGCTGCTGGCGCTCCCGCAGATCGGCCTCATCGGCCTTTCGCTGATCCAGCCGCTGTTCCTGGACCGGTACGTCCTCTTCAGCCTGCTGGGCCTGGCCCTGCTGATCGGTGCGCTCGTCGGCCGGGCGGTCCGGGCGGCCGAACCCCGCTTCCCGAGGGCGTCGCGGTGGGTGCTGCCCACGGTGGTCGCCCTGGCGCTGGTGGCACTGCTGCCGCAGTCGCTGGCGAAGCGGTCCCCGGTGAGCCGGGTGGACGACGTCCTGGCCATAGCGTCGGACGTACGGCGGATGAAGGAGCCCGGGAGCGCGGTGCTGTTCCTGCCCTCCGCACGCCGGGACACGAAATCCGTCTCGCCCGACGCCTTCGCCGGGCTGCGGGACATCGCGCTGACGCAGAGCCCGAAGAGCTCCGGAACGCTGAAGGGCGTGGAGGCGGACGCCGGGCGGATACGCGCCGCGATGCTGTCCCAGCGCCGGATACTGCTGGTGGCGGACGCACCCGGGGTGGCGAGACCGGTGAACGGCGCACGGGACGAGATGAAGGCGGCCGTGCTGAAGGAGCACTTCACGGCGGTGGCCGACGAGCAGGTCCGCGGCCGGAGGGTGACGGTGTACGAGCGTCGCGCGTCCGCCGCCCACTGACCCGGTCGTGATCCGCCGGCCAGCCGGCCGCTAGCGCTAGCGGCCGCGCGGCTTCCCGCGCTTGCCACTGCCGCTGCCGCCCTGGCCGGCCCGGCCGCCCTTGGGCGCGCCCGCGCGCCGGCCCGTCCCCGCCTGCTTGCCCGGTGCGGGCTTGCGCCCGGTACCGCCGCCGCCCGTACCGGCCCGCTTCCCCTTGGCCTTCTCCTTCGCGGTCGGCTGCGGCGGGGTGGCCGCGCGGCCCCGGGTGCTGTTGACCGTGCGCCCCCGGACGATCCCGATGAACTCCTCCACCAGGTCCGGGGTGGGCTCCTCCTGCGGCCACGACAGGGCGACCCGGGACTCGGGGGCATCGAGGACCGGCCGGTAGGTGAGGTCCTTGCGGTGGTGCAGCCGGGCCAGGGACTGCGGGACCAGGAGCACGCCCACGCCCGCCGCCACCAGTTCGATCGCGTCCGCGGTGGTGGCCGGTCGTTCGATCGCGGGGCGGCCGGGGAGCGTCTCCCAGTCGAGGAGGTTGTCGAGCGGGTGGAGGACGATCTCGTCGGCCAGGTCGTCGAGCGTCACTTCCTCCGCCGCCGTGACGGCGTGGTCCTTGGGGATCACGACGACGGTCGTCTCGGTGTAGAGGGGTATCGCGCTGAGGACGTCCCGGTCGACCGGCAACCGTACGAGCCCGGCTTCCGCACCCCCGTCCGCCAGCAGCCGCGACGCCTCGGCCGCGGGGACCTGGACGAGCTCCAGGGGGGTGCCGGGCAGCCGCTCGTGCCAGACCCTCACCCACTTGGTGGGCGTGACTCCGGGAACGTACGCGAGCCTGAAGGATGAGGGGATGTCCGAGCCTGTCACGGAACCAGGCTACCGGCCGGAGGCCGGTGCCCAGAGGCCAGTGGGCAAAGCCCGGTGCTCACAGACCAGAGACCAGCGGCAGGGACGAGAGACCAAGACCGGAGACCGGAGGTCACAGACCAGAGACCACAGGTCACAGGTCACAGGTCACAGGTCACAGTCTGGCACTCAGGGGCCGACAGCCGAAGGCCCCCGCTCAGTGGTCGGAGGTATGTCCCACGGTCGATACCCTGGACCCATGACGTCGCACAAGACCGCCCAGACCATGAAGCCCGCCACCGCGGCGAAGAAGCTGGGTGTGTACCTCCAGGCCACCCCCGCCGAGTTCCAGGAGGGTGCGATCTCGCGCACCGAGCTCAACGCCCTCCAGACCGACCCGCCCGCGTGGCTGGTCGAGCTGCGCCGCACCGGACCGCACCCCCGTCCGGTGGTCGCGGCGAAGCTCGGCGTCTCCATCGCGGGGCTCGCCCGCGGCGGGGTCGCGGACGCCCTCACCACCGAGCAGGTCGACGCCCTCAAGGACGAGATGCCCGAGTGGCTCCAGAAGGAGCGGGCCACCCAGGCGGAGGTCCGCAAGGAGGCCGCCCGGATCAAGGAGCGCAACGCGGAGCGCGCCGCCCGGTCGAACTGACCGCGGCCGACGAAGACCAGGAAGCCCGGCCGACGCGCGATGCGTCGGCCGGGCTTCCTGTCTGCCGGGCCGAAAGGCCCCGCTTCGGTCAGAGAACGCCGGACTCGGCGATGGTGACCTTGGCGCGGGTGCGGCCGCTGGAGGAGCCGAGCGCCTCGATCTTGCGGACCAGGGCCAGGCTGTCGTCGTCGGCGACCTCGCCGAAGACCACGTGCTTGCCGTCCAGCCACGGGGTGAGCACCGTGGTGATGAAGAACTGCGAGCCGTTGGTGTTCGGGCCGGCGTTGGCCATCGAGAGCAGGCCCACGCGGTCGTGCTTGAGCTTGAAGTTCTCGTCGGCGAACTTCTCGCCGTAGATGCTCTTGCCGCCGGTGCCGTCGCCGCGGGTGAAGTCCCCGCCCTGGAGCATGAAGTCGGTGATGACGCGGTGGAAGGACGAGCCGGCGTAGCCGAAGCCCTTCTCGCCGGTGGCGAGCGCGCGGAAGTTCTCCGTCGTCTTGGGGACGACGTCGTCGAACAGGTTGAACGTGATCCGCCCTGCGGGCGCGTCGTCGATGGTGATGTCGAAGTAGACCTTGGTTGTCATGGTGACATCCTCACATTCCTGGCAACCGCAGGCGAAACCCGGGTTGGGTCCGGGCAGGGGATGTCGCGTTCCCCTCACCCTCCGGCGGCGTCCCGGCGGGCCGCGTAGACCGCGTCGACCAGGGCCGTCTTCCGGGGGTCGTCGGCCACACCGGAGCCCATACGGTTCATGACGTACCCGAGGGCGATCCCCGCCTCCGGGTCGGCCAGACCGCAGGAGCCGCCCGCGCCGTCGTGGCCCACGGCCCGCGGGTTGGGGCCGTAGGAGCGGTTGCGGCCGCTCAGCCAGAGGCCGAGGGCGAGCTCCGTCTCGTGGGGGAAGGCGTCACCGAGTACGAGGTCGCGGCAGGCGCCCTGCCCCTCCCGGACGCGTTCGGCGGCCGGCTCGGACAGGACGCGCCGTCCGTCGAGCGCGCCGCGTCCGGCGACGATCCCGTAGAGCGCGGCGACCGCTCGGGCCGTGCCGTGCCCATTGGCGGCGGGGATCTCGGCGGCCCGCCATTCGGGGGTGTTGGCGGCGGCCCGGCCGCTGGGCGGGTTGAGCAGGGAGGCGACGGCCACCGGGGGCATCCGGGCCAGGAGGACGGCCTGGGCGGTGCGGTCGGCGCGGTCCTGGACGAGTTCGGCGAGCCGGTGGCTCTCCTTCTCCGGGAGGCCGAAGGTGAAGTCGATGCCGAGCGGGCCGGTGATCTCCTGCCGCAGGAACTCCCCCGGCAGCAGCCCGCTGACCCGGCGGACCACCTCGCCGACGAGGAATCCGTACGAGATCGCGTGGTAGCCGGACCGGGTCCCCGGCTCCCACATGGGCGCGGTGGCGGCGAGCCGGGCGCAGGTCAGGTCCCAGTCGTACAGCTCTTCCAGGGTGTGCGGCACGCCCACTCCGGCCACTCCGGAGCGGTGCGAGAGGAGGTGGCGTACGAGAACGGCTTCCTTGCCGTTCGCCGCGAACTCCGGCCAGTAGGCGGCGACGGGGGCGTCGAGGTCGAGGAGGCCCCGGTCGGCGAGGACGTGGGCGCAGAGCGCGGTGGGCCCCTTGCCGGTGGACCAGACGTTGACGAGCGTGTCCCGCTCCCAGGGCCGGGTGCGGGCCTCGTCGGCCCAGCCGCCCCAGAGGTCCACCACCGGTAGGCCGCCGGCGAGGACGGTGACGGCCGCGCCCAGTTCGCCGCGGGCCGTGAAGTTCTCCTCGAAGGCTGCCCGTACTCCGGCGAACCGGTCGTCGCAGTGGCCGTGGATCTGCGGCACGTGGCTTCCCCTCGCTGTGGGCCGGACCGATGACCCAGCAACGTACCGACTGGTCGGACCGGTGGGAAGAGCGGGCGCCGATCCGCGCGTCAGCGGACGCCGGACTCCAGGCTCAGGCTCCACCGGCCGGGCGATCCGGCGATGGTGACGGTGGAGAGCGGGCGGACGTCCACGTTCCAGTACGCGGAGGGCGGCGCGTTCAGCGCGTAGACGACGGCGGCGCGGATCACGGCGGGTTCGGCCACCGCGACGATGAAGCCGTCGCAGGCGGGGCGGGTGTCCAGCCAGCCCCCTATCCGCCCGATGAAGCCGAGGAGGGACTCGCCGCCGTGCGGGGCGCCGCCCGGGTCCGCGAACCAGGCGTCGACGGCGGCGGGTTCCCGGGCGGCGGCCTCGGCCAGGGTCATCCCCCGCCAGCGGCCCATGTCGCAGTCGCGCAGGGCGGGCTGGGCCATCGGGGCGAAGCCGAGCACGTCGCCGGTCGCGCGGCTGCGCGGGCTGGGCGAGCAGTAGCGCAGTTCGGCGGCCCCGAGCGGCGCCAGGGCGTGGGCGACGAGCTGCACCTCGTGCCAGCCGGCGTGGTCGAGCGGCCGGTCGTCGTCGAAGCGCTCGGCCAGGCGGGGGGAGGTGCGCGCCGCCGCGACCAGGATGACCCGATGCGTCATGGCCGGATCGTGGTGCCGAACGGTTGAACGGTCAAGAGGGCGGCGGGCGACGCGGACCCGCCTGGTCAGTTTTCGGCCACACCTGGCCGATCCAGCCTTTCGTACGCGGCACGGAGCCGGCGCACGCCCTCCGCGATCTCGGCCGCTCCGGAGACGGCGGCGAAGCTGAGGCGTACGTGTCCGGCCGGGGGTTCGGCGCAGAAGTACGGGCTGCCGGGGGCGATGGCGACCGAGGCGCGCAGGGCGGCGGAGGCGACGGCGGACTCGTCGGCCCCCGTGCCCGCCCCGGTGGCCGGGATCCGGAGCCAGAGGCTGCCGCCTCCCGCCGGGACGTGGGGCAGGGCGAAGGCGGGCAGTTCGGAGCGCAGGGCGGCGGCCATCACCGTACGGCGGTCGCGCAGCTCGCCCGCCACGGCGGCCAGGTGGCGGCCCCAGGACGGGGAGCCGACGAGTTCGAGGGCGGCCTCCTGGAGCGGCCGGGGCACGAAGAAGCTGTCGACGACCTGGATGGCGCGCAGGCGTTCGAGGACCGGGCCCCGCGCGGCCAGCGCGCCGACCCGGAGGCTGGGCGAGGTGACCTTGGTGAGCGAACACACGTGGACGACCACGCCGTCCGGGTCGTCGGCGGCCAGCGGCGCGGGGAGCGGTCCGGCGTCCTCGTGGACGAGCCGCCGGGCGAAGTCGTCCTCGATGACGAACGCCCCGGCCGCCCGGGCGATCGCCAGGATCTCGGGCCGGCGGGCGGGCGCGAGGGTGGCTCCGGTGGGGTTCTGGAAGAGCGGCTGGGTGACGAGGACCCGGGCCCCGGTGGCGCGGAACGCGTCGGCGAGCAGTTCGGGCCGGACCCCGTCCGCGTCCATCGGGACGGGGACGGGGCGCAGCCCCGTGGCGCGGGCGACCGCGAGCATGCCGGGGTAGGTGGGCGACTCCACCAGGACCGGGGCCCCGGGCGGGGCGAGGGCGCGCAGGGCGGTGGCCAGGGCGCTCTGGCCGCCCGCGGTGATCAGGACGTCCGTGCCGTTCACGGCCGGGCCGATCTCGCGGGCGAACCAGGACCGCAGCTCGGGCAGCCCGTCCGTGGGCGGGCGGCCCCAGGCTCCCGGGCGGCGGCCGGCCCGGGCGAGCGCGGCGGCCAGGGCCCGCTCGGGCTGGAGGGAGGCGTGGAGGTAGCCGCCGTTGAACTCGATGACGCCGGGCGGTGGTGCGGCGAGGGTGGCCAGGACCCCGGAGGCGTCGACCGTACGGGGCACGACCTCGGGACCGCCGTCGCCGCTGAGGGACACCTCCTGCCAGGAGGTGTCGCCGGGTGCGGGGACCTCGGCGCGGGGCGCGGCCCGGAACGCGCCGGAGCCGGGGCGGGTGACGACGAGCCCTTCGGCGGCGAGCTGGGCGATGGCGCGCGAGACGGTGACGGGGCTGACCCGGAAGCGTTCGACGAGCGCCCGACTGGACGGCAGCTTTCCACCTGGCGAGTAGCGGTTGAGTTCGACCCGGAGGGAGGCAGCCAGTTCGGCGACGCTGCTACGCTCTTGCATGAGAGCACAGGATAGCGCTACCACCTCGGGAACGATAGCGGTCCCCCTCGGTACGGAGACCTCCCCGACGCTCGGCACGGGCGCGACGCAGCACACCGTGAAGGCCCCCGCCCGCCGGGGTGCCGCGCTCGCCGCGCTCGGCGTCGTGGCGTTCTCGCTGACCTTCCCCTCCACCGCCTGGGGCCTGGAGAGCTTCGGCCCCTGGTCGCTCGTCGCCCTGCGCTCCACGCTCGCCGCCGTCATCGCGGGCGGCTTCCTGCTGGCGGTCCGGGCCCCGGTGCCCGAGCGCCGTCACTGGGCCGGGCTCGCGGTGGTGGCGGGCGGTGTGGTGGTGGGGTTCCCGCTGCTCACGACCCTCGCCCTGCAGACCTCCACCACCTCGCACGCCGCCGTGGTCGTGGGGCTGCTGCCGCTGACGACGGCGGTGCTGGGGTCCCTGCGCACGGGGGAGCGCCCATCGCGGGCGTTCTGGGTCGCGGCCCTCGCCGGGGCGGCGGTCGTCATCGGCTTCACGGTGCAGCAGAGCGGCGGGGCGCTGACCTCGGGCGACCTGTATCTGTTCGGCGCGCTGCTGGTGTGCGCGGCCGGGTACACCGAGGGCGGCCGGCTGGCCCGGGTGATGCCGGGGTGGCAGGTGATCGGCTGGGCCCTGATCCTGTGCCTGCCGCTCGCGGTGGCGGGCAGCGCGGTGGCCCTGCCGCTGGAACCGGTGCGCCTGACCGCACACGGCGTCCTCGGCCTGGCCTGGGTGGCGGCGGGATCGACCTTCTTCGGCCTGTACGTCTGGTACAGGGGCATGGCCGAGATCGGCGTCCCCCGGGCCAGTCAGCTCCAGCTGGCCCAGCCCCTGCTGACGCTGGCGTGGTCCGTCCTCCTGCTCGGCGAGAAGGTGTCGGCGGCGGCTCCCCTGGCGGCGGTGGCGGTGCTCGTCTGCATCGCGGCCACCCAGCGGACGGGCCGGAACAAGGCGGCCCGGAACACGTCGCCCGCACCCGGCGCAGCAGGAGAGGCCGGGCCCGTACGGTCATAGACTTGGCCCTACGGACATGCGGGTCCGCCCACTCGCGAGGAGGTCACTCCGATGGAGGCACACGCGGGCGACCGGCTGCTGATGCACGGCAGGACCGTGGGACAGCACGACCGGGTCGCAGAGATCATCGAAGTGCTCGGGGACGGGGGCGCTCCCCCGTACCGCCTCCGCTTCCCGGACGGCCACGAACACCTGATGTCCCCCGGCCCCGACAGCGTCGTCCAGCACATCGAGGCCCCTCAGGGCCGGCCGCCGCAGTAGAGAGGGGAGGGGCCCAACTCCGCACTCGTGAATCGTGAATTCACAGAAGGAGTCCCTTCGCATGATCCACGAAATCCGCCCAGGGCGCTGACCTGACGGTCATGGCGCCTTGTTCCCGGTGCTTGGTGTCCCGGACCATCACTCTCACCGGATCGTTGTCGGCCACCTCCACACAGGTGTCGGACTTCGTGTAGCTGCTGGTACGCCAGTTGGGCTTGCCTCTCAAGTCGACCTCTCCCCATCACTTGCCATGCCGTCGAAGTGCCGGATCGCGGCCAGTATCAAGTTCCTGGCTGCTTGTCCGTAGACGGCGGACCGTCTGTGCAGCTCGAATGCCTTGCGGTAAAGCTCGATCTCTCGTGGCTGTGTGACGGACATTTCCGCGGAGTACGTCTCCACCATGACGAGCTGGTCGTCAAACATGGAGAAGGCGTGCCCGATCCAGAGAGCAAGGTGCGCGGACCGTGGGACGATGCCCAGGCTGAGCCTGGGAAGCGCCATCACAGCCATCAATCGATCGAGCTGCCCCCTCATGACCTCCGGGCCACCGTGGTTCGAGTAGAGGGCCTGCTCGCCAAGCAGGACGCTGAAGACGCGGTCGCCCTTGTACAGGTATGACTGCCGTTCGAGGCGCTTCGCCACGGCAGCGTCCGTGTCGGCAGGCGTCTCGTGGAACTCCGATACCTGCTGAAATACATCCTGCGCGTACTCGGCAGTCTGGATCGTTCCCCACACGGTGGCAGGGTCCCAGATACGAAATACCTTGGTCTTCCTGTAGAGGGGCAGGGACTGCTTCTGGCGGTTCTCGGTCCCGGCCGCAAGTACTCGTCGCCACTCCAGCCACAGCTCGTCGATGTGGCGGACCGTGGCGATCAAGTCAGACAAATCAGCCTCGTGCCCGGTCTTCTGACACCAGAGACGTATGTCGTCCTCGCTTGCGTTCTGCTTGCCGTTCTCGATCCGAGAGACCTTGGACTCCTGCCACCCTGTCGCAGCAGCGAAGGCCCGGCCGCTGCCGAATCCCGCGTCCTTGCGGAATCCGCGCAGCCGGGCGCCCAGCACCTCTCGTGTCTCTTGTGCCTTCTGCTCACTCACGGAACGGTCAGAGCTTGTACTCGTTGTGCGGGATGGACTGGCCCCAGAGCAGATCCCGGATTCGGACGCACTCGGCGACGACCGCGGGGGTCGCGATGATCTCAGAGCCCAGGACGCGCCCTGACTCGTCGAAGTGCCCCACGGCCAACGTCGTGTCGTCGAAGAGCCACCAGTCGTTGCCCGCGACGGGAAGCACCAGGCCCTTGGGCATCTCGTGGCGCGGCAGCCAACGGATGGACTCGCCGGCCTCCTCATTGACGTGGGTTGAGATGTACTCCCACCGGATGTACGGCGCGTGCGGCTCAGTAACGACGCGCACGCGGCGCACGGTCTTCCCCTCGTCGGTGACACGCCTCATGAGCTGCAACCACGGTGCCATGAACGAGTCGTCCTCCTCGGCCCCGTCGAGCCATGCCCGGTACGGGCCGTCCTCGTCCGGGACTGAGTAGTCGTCTCTCAGCTCCAAGTGGAAGGCGTCGTGCGCGAAGCTCTCAAAGAGCTGATTGCGCTCCTCGCTGGAGATCAGCTCCACGCGGTTCCTCCAGTAGCGCTGCGATCGCGGCCCTGGAGACCTCGACCACGGTTTCGTAGTCCGGGATTCCCATCTGTGCCAGGGCTTCGGTGTCCGTCACCTCCTGGCCTTGCACAACGTACGTACCTCCAGGGGTGAGGACCATCAAGGGGTCCCCAAGACGCCTGAACTCACCGGAGGCAAGTCCGTCCTTCTCCAGGTGCTCGAACAGCTCGGTGGGCACCTCCACGGCCGTTTCGCCCTCGCGAATGGTGAGCTGTATCAGCAAGTCGTTCGCGAAGATCCTCCAGCCCTGAACGAGGTACGTGTCCCGATCCGTCGCGTAGAGAGTCGGGCAGTCTCCGCTCTTGGAGTTCCTACCAAGAAACCGTAACCGCATGGTCGATCTCCTGTCTGCCGGCTTGCGCGGGATTGCGCGCCACGGCAAGCGTCGAGCAGGGGTTCGGTGCCGTCAATCCTGTTGCTGCAAACTCGCGCAATCCGCTTGGGACTTGGGGCACGGCACCTCTACGTTCGTCTCGTGCCCAGCCTGCACGGGCAGCCGCCCCGCAGGCGGTGCCGGTCTCCGGCCGCCTTCACTCGCTTGAGGGAGGTGGCCGGCGACGCCCGGCGGCTCCCGTGGATCCGGGCTGAACCGAATGGTGTGGAGCCCCCTCAGAGCTCAGCAGGTTTCCTGCGTGCCGGCTCTGCCCCGCCTCATGACTCCAGCCCCGCACCCGCCGGGGCTGGAGCGGGTCGGTTCCCCATGCCCATGGACGGTTCGGCCAGGCAGGTGGGGTGCACGTGCACGACGGTGCGGAGAACGCATCTCCGCAGCCCTAGCACCAGAAGGACTATCCCATGGACGGAAACCTCTACGCCCTGCCCCTGCCCGAGACCGCCGCGTTCGAGCAGTACTGCGGTGGCAACCTCGGCGGGTCCAACGAGACGTGCGTGACCCTCGCGGCCATCCCCGGCGCGGAGTCCTCGTTCGCCCTCCGCGACAGCAAGCCGGAGGGCTCCGGCAAGGAGCTGCGCTTCACCGGGGAGGAGCTGAACGCCTTCGCGGTGGGCTGGGTCGAGAAGCAGGGCCTGACGGTCTGATCCGACCGTCCCACCCGAGCACGACGCACAAGGCAGGCGGGTCGCCCAGGGCTGTGCCCTGGGCGGCCCATCGTTCCCCGAAGGGCACATATGAGCTGGTCAGGGCACTGGCACGGATACGGTCCGTGGATCGGACCATCGGCTGACTACGCGAAAGAGGGGGGCCGCCGGCCCGCACACCCGAACGGCCCCCCTTCGGTGCCGGACCCCGAGGACAAGAAGCAGCAAGCAGTCCTCAGCCGGTATCGCGAAGCTGCCGCCGAGTTCCGGACGGGCGACGTGCCGCCCACGATGACCGGCCACTGGCTGATGAAGGGGAGCCAGGCATCGGCTGAGCGCACCTGGATCGATCTGGGTGTCACCCTGGCCTGGCTCACGAAGAAGTACGAGGAGAACCCGCCCTTCGTACGAACGGACGGGCTTGTGGCGTACACCGGCCTCGACAGCAGGCTGGAGTACGCCACTGACGTCCTGCCTCGTGGCGTCGACGTGAGCTGGGTGTACTACACGGCATCCAAGAACCTGACGTCGTTCTCGGTCGTGTGCTGCCCCAACCGGCTCCACCCGGACGTCCCTTGCCCACTCCCACCGTCGTAAGGAGCCGACGCGATGTCGCTCAGTCTCTTGCTCCCCGATGAGGGCGTGACCGCCCTCCTGACGTCCTGGCCGAACGAGCCCCTGGTCTTCGAACGAGGCTCGACCGAGCTGGACCGCACTGTCACACCGGAACTGATCGACCATTACATCGACACGGGATGCGTCCACGCCGACGAAATCGCTCTTGTGAAGTCGGGCCCTTCCCTGCACCCCGACTGCCACCGGACGAACGGCCGGACTGATCCGGTGAAGCTCCGCAAGCTCTACGGCGACGGCTACACCATCCGGCTCGGCAACCTTCAGCGCGTGGTCCCCTTCCTGGCGGATGTGGCCCGAGGCATTCAGCAGGAGACCGGCTACAGCAATTACCTCCACGCCTTCCTGACCCCACCGCGGAGTCAAGGTCTTCTGCACCACTGGGATCAGCAGATGGCCGTGATCGCACAGATCGAGGGCGTCAAACGGTGGCAGCTCTGGCGTCCGGAGTACTCCGCGCCGATGCGCGAGTATCAGGAATCCTTCCGGGTCTGGGACCCCGGCTTCATCCCGAAGTGGGAGGCGGCCGGCCCGGACATGGAGGTGGACCTGAAAACGGGGCAGTCGCTTCTCCTGCCGCGAGGGTGGGTTCACAACCCTCACGCCCTGGACTCCGACGAGCGGAGCGTTCACCTCACGTTCGCGATCCGCGAGCGCACTCCGCTCTGGATCGCCGAGAAGCTGATCGCGGCGGCGATCAAGGACCCCGACTTCCGTCGCGTGATTCTGCCCGACGATCTCCTGAGCACGACGCCCCTGACCGGCCGCGTTCAGGAGATTCGTCAGGCGCTCATCGGCTACCTCGAACGGGTGGACGTGGATCAGCTCGCCCTGGCCGTACGCAAGGCCGCTACAACCGAGCTGGAGTACAGCACATGACCTCGCCCCCGCAGCAGCAGTAGCGATCGCAAGGACCGGGGCCGGGACCGGGACCGGGTCGGTCCGAGTGGCCACGGTCCCGCCCCCTGCCCCTCTCACCGCGGCGCGCGGACCCGGTCCTGGTAGTGGTCGGCGACCACCCGGGCCATCGCGCCGATCCGGTCCGCCGCAACGTGCTTGGCGGAGAAGAAGACGTGCCCGCCCACCTCGTCGTGGTCCTTGGCCAGGGTGAGGTGGCGCGAGAGTTCCGCCGGGTCCTGCCAGGGGGCCGGCTGGGCCGGGTCGCCGGCCTTGTACAGCGCCTCCCCCACGTACAGACCGACGCCCGTCCCCCGCACGGTCCTGGTCCACCAGGCGAGGACCTTCGCGTAATCGGCGGAGGCCAGTCCGATGTGCCAGTAGATCTGCGGGCAGATGTAGTCGATCCACCCCTGCTCGACCCACTTGCGGGTGTCGGCGTGCAGGTCGTCGTACGTCTGGACGCCCGCCCGGGTGTCGGAGCCTCGCGGGTCGGTCGACGCGTTGCGCCAGACCGCGAAGGGGCTGATGCCGAACCGGACGCCCTGCCGGGTCTCCCGGATCCGCTCGCCCATCTCGCGCACCAGCCGGTCCACGTTGTCGCGACGCCAGGCGGCCCTGTCCGGGAAAGCGGAGCCGTACCGCTCGTAGGCGGCGTCGTCCTTGAACTCCTGGCCGGTCACCGGGTACGGGTAGAAGTAGTCGTCCCAGTGCACCGCGTCGATCGCGTACCGGCGGACCGCGTCCAGCATCGCGTCCTGGACGAAGCGGCGGACCTCCGGCAGCCCGGGGTTGTAGTAGAGCTTCCCGCCGTACGGCAGGACCCACTCCGGGTTACGCCGCGCCGGGTGGGAAGCGGTGAGGCGGGTGGGGTCCGTGTGGTTCGCCACGCGGTACGGGTTGAACCAGGCGTGCAGCTCCAGACCCCGGTCGTGCGCCTCCCGGACGGCGGTGCCGAGCGGGTCCCAGCCCGGGTCCTTGCCCTGGACGCCGGTGAGGCAGTCGGCCCAGGGTTCGTGCGGGGAGGGCCACAGAGCGTCGGCGGTCGGGCGGACCTGGAGCACCACCGCGTTGAGCCGCAGCTCGACCGCCCGGTCCAGGTGGGCGAGCAGCTCGGCCTTCTGCGCCGCCGCCGTCAGGCCCCGCTTGGAGGGCCAGTCCAGGTTGGCCACCGTGGCGATCCACACCCCGCGCAGCTCGCCCCGCGCCGCCCGGGCGTCCCCGCCGCCGCCCCGCGCCACCCGGGCATCCCGGCCGCCCCGCGCCGCCCCGGCATCCTCGCCCCCTCCCCGTACCGCCTCCGCGGCCGAGGAGGCGACCGCGTCGCCGCCCGTCGTCATCGCCGCCACCAGCCCGGCCGCGCTCACCACGAGCGACCTCCGGGTCATTCCTGTACGTCGTCGTCGCATGCGCCCCACTCGTCCCTTCGCGGTCACCACGACCCCGGTCGCTTTACGTAACTGCATCATGCCCTTCCGTAGCCGGATGACCCGCAGGTCATCGGGGCGGGCTCGCGGAGTAACGTCGTGGGGTCGAGGCGGGCACCGGAATCAGACGGGACCCTGCGATACGGAGAACAGCGAAAGGCACGAGGTGACGGACTCTATGGCCGACATTGCACGCGTCGGGGTGGTGGGCTGTGGCCAGATGGGCGCAGGTATCGCGGAGGTGTGCGCGCGCAGCGGCCTCGAAGTGAAGGTCGCCGAGACCACCGGCGAGGCGCTGGAGATCGGCCGCACCCGGCTGCACAACTCCCTCTCCAAGGCCGCCGAACGCGGCAAGATCACCGCGGAGGAGCGGGACGAGACCCTCGGCCGCCTGAGCTTCACCACCGACCTCGGGGAGTTCGCCGACCGCGACCTCGTCATCGAGGCCGTCGTGGAGAACGAGCAGGTCAAGACGGAGATCTTCCAGATCCTCGACCAGGTGGTGACCCGGCAGGACGCGATCCTGGCCTCGAACACCTCCTCCATCCCGCTGGTGAAGCTGGCCGTCGCGACCTCGCGCCCGGACCGGGTCATCGGCATCCACTTCTTCAATCCGGCCCCCGTCCAGAAGCTGGTCGAGCTGATCCCGGCGCTGACCACGTCGGACGAGACGATCGCGCGCGCCGAGGCCGTCGTGCAGGACGTGCTGGGCAAGCACCCGATCCGCGCCCAGGACCGGTCCGGCTTCGTCGTGAACGCGCTGCTGATCCCGTATCTGCTCTCCGCGATCCGGATGTTCGAGTCGGGCATCGCCAGCCGCGAGGACATCGACAACGGCATGGAGATGGGCTGCGCCCACCCGATGGGCCCGCTGAAGCTCGCGGACCTGATCGGCCTGGACACCGTGGCCTCGGTCGCCGACTCGATGTACGCCGAGTACAAGGAGCCGCTGTACGCCGCTCCCCCGCTGCTCCAGCGCATGGTCGACGCGGGCCGCCTCGGCCGCAAGACGGGCTCGGGCTTCTACCCGTACGGCTGACCGTCCTACCGCCGGGCCCGGCGCTCACGCCGCCGGGCCCGCGAGGGCACGTTCTCCGAGGTCAGGAACGTGCGCGGCCCCGAAAGAGCCTCGCCTCCCACTGCCGCCCCGGCTCCGTGCCGGAGTGCTACGGAGCGACGGCGCGGATGCGCGGGCCTGAGGCCCTGGGCCTTTCAGCGCTGTCGCAGCCTTCCCTGCTCGTACTGCGAAGACATGCTCGGGCCGCTCGACACGCCATCTGTTGTGAACCTACAAGCGGGAGCGGCGACGAACAGGACTCGGGCCTCGTGATCGCGCGATAGATCGGTCCCCGGCACTGCGCCGGAAGGGGCGGGGGATGGTCCGTCAGCGCCCTCCCCGCTGGGCGCGGCGCCGGGCCGAAGGCGCGGGCGCCGGTGGCGGGGGCTCGGGGCTGTCCTTCATCACGTCCAGCAGCCGGAATGCGCGTTCGCTGGTCTCGTGGGGTGCGCACAGCGCGGCCAGGAGCAAGACTCCGACAGTGGCCAGTCGGGCGGTGAACAGCACCGCGTCCATGTCAGTGTCCACTGCGTGCTGGTCTGTGGTCTTCATCGGCGTTCTTCCTCTCATTGAGCCGACGCCCGGCACGCCGGGCGTACGGGCTCAGGGTCTACGGTCGTCGAGCATGAAGGGCCTCGTCGAGGCCACGATCACTCCGTCCGGGCTCCGGTTCCGCTGCGGACCCTGGGGCCCGTACAGGAGCTGCGTGATGCTGGTCCGTGGTTCTGGCAGCGGAGGGCTGCCACCTTCCCCCAGGGCGCGGTCTGCCGTCAGGTAGATCCCGGGGCGCTGCCTACGCGGCGTCGGCGAAACCGCCGTCAGCGGCCGATCCGGCCGCGCTGATGCCCACGACCTCAAGCGAGACGCCGCGCGCGGCCAGTGCCTTCGCGGTCTGAGCGAGGGTGATCTGGGAGAAACCGAAGAGGGATTCAGGGGTGAGTTCGGCTCCGGTCTTCAGGTGGATGGCGAGGACGAGGCGCTTGGGGAGGAAGTCGTCGGGCAGCGTGCGCCGGCCGTCGCTCGCGATGCGAACGCGCTGGGCGAAGTTCGCGCGGGCGACCGCCGAGTCGTACAGAGCCTCGACGGCTACCCGGGCCTGGTTGTAGAGGTGGCTGAGGGCACCGGAGCCACGGGCCTGCTTGACGAGGACGAGCGTGTCGTCCTGCGTGAGGAAGTCGCAGATCTCGATCTGGTCGCTGGGCTTCGCCGGGTTGGGAATGGTCTTGCAGTCGAGCGCAACCCAGTCTTCCCAACCGACGGTCCGGGCCGTCTTCTTGTTGTAGGGCGTCTCCGACATTCCGCGAGGCCAGGCCGGCAGGACGACAGAGGGAACGGGAGCGAATAGCCGCCGCACCTCGGTGTGGAGGTAGGCGAGGTACGACGCCCCGAACTCGTACCACTCACCGTCCAGCAGGCAGAACACGTGGGAGCCGAGGGAGACGGTGGCCTCGATCCAGCGCAGGGTTCCGACTGTGGCGATCACGTCGTCCGGCGCGCTCCGCCTGCGGCGCTCCCGAAGGAGCTTGACGGTGCCGGACTTGAGGGCTTCGAGGCGGCTCCCGAAGGGGAGATGGCGGACGCGGCCGAGCACGTAACCAAGGTCGAACTCGTCCGACTCGAAGCTCCCGTCGCTGTTGATCCGCGTGCGGTAGCCGGCGGCCTCCGCGTCGTTGCGCAGGTGGTCGAAGGGCACGGTCTCGGCGATACGGCCGTCGGCGGGCAGGCCGAGCTGGTCGTCCAGCGCCCGCTCGAGCTGGGTGAGGACGGTCTCGTCCTTGACCGGGACGATGTGCTCAACGAACTCGAGGTCCTGATGCGGCAGGCGTTCGGTGCACGTGCGGGCGATCTGGCGGATGTCGGAGACCAGGTCCGCCGGCTCGACCCCGAGGGGCAGGCGCAGTCCGCAGCCGCCCAGCACGCTGAATCCTCCGGCCCTGCCCTTGAGGGTCCGCGTGAGCGGGGCGTCGTTGAGGTAGCCGCCGAGACTGCGCACGATCCGGGTGTGGTCGCCGAGTCCGAGCGCGGGCACGGGAGCACAGTGGGGAACAAGGGAGATGTCCGTGCGAGCCTGACCGAGAATTCCGGAGACGGCACCGCGGACGAGGGTCGGGTCGATCTCCCGGATCGCGAAGGACAGGCCGAACCGCTTGTCCTTGAGCTGCTCGGGGATGAGCCGGTACCCCTGGTCACAGCCGATGGCGTACACCTGGCCGTCGACGGCGAGCAGCAGCAGGGCGGCGGTGCGACGTACAGCCTCGGTGACGAAGATACCGGTGGTGCGGGCCATCTGCTCGCACCAGCCGGCCTCGTCCTGCTCCATGCCGCAGGTGAGGTAGACCGCCGGCACTCCGAGGCTGTCCGGCGTGTGCAGTTCCGCGCCGAGTGCGCTCAGGTAGTCGTGATCAAGGACGTCGTACATGGCTTCCCTGGTGGGGACCACGCCGTGAAGCCGGTAAAGGGTGCGCGAGACGGTGGCGGGTGCCATGAGGGTGCTCCGGAGTATTGGGGGCGCGTGAAAACGCATGCGGTGGACAGGAGATCGGGCCTTACGAGGAGAACGCGGTGGAAGGGGACGGCGGGGGGGGTGGGTTCAGGCCGCGGTGGTGGTCGGGGCGGTGGGCGGCTTCCTGACCGCACCGTCGATGGCACGCCGGGCGGTGCGCTCGGCGATGCGGCCGGTCGCCCGGCGCAGAGCGAGGTTGGCGAGGGTGTCGGCGGTCTCGTTGAGTTCGTGGCCTATGCGGCCCTTGAGCCGGCGGACGTCGACGCGTCCGGCATGCGGGAGGGGACGTTCGAGAAGGCTGCCGCTTTCGGGGAAGAGCAGGGCCCGATGTGCGGGATCAGGCGATCTCTCGGTGAGGGCCATGCGGAGGCGTGTCGTCGTCCTGTGCGCAGGGCCGGGAGCGCTGCTTCACGGAATGCCGATGATCGCGGCTTCGCCTCCTTAGGGGCGACGCGCCTTGTGACGGCTCGCCTTCTTCGGCGCGCCCGGCTCGGCCATGAAGCCGCGTACCTGGGGCGGGGCGGGCTCCTGAAGTAGCGGGGGGGAGGTCATGTCGGTCTCCGGTCTGCCAGTTCGGGGCCGGACTCGAATGAGGCCGGTGTCCCGATCGATGTCGTCGTGCTGACAGGGACCAAAGTGGCAGAACTCAAGACACGTGATGCTCTGAGAGTTCGATAACTAGGGTTATCAGACGTCCCAAGTGAATGAATCGTTCCGCAAGTACTGTGTGCAGAGTTCTGAGGTGCCGCATCCGCGAAGGGTGTCGGGATCGTCCATGAGGAGGGAGCGGAGCGAAATGACCGGTGCCCATGGAGCGGCTGCTCCCAACCTGCCGGAGGTTATGTCCGGGCGGATCAGTTACGCGGAAATCGCAACACTCGCGCAGGTCAAGCGGCCCGTCGTCACCACCTGGGCCCGCCGGCACGCCGACTTCCCGCAGCCCGTAGGCAACGAGGGCGGCAGTCCGGTCTTCGACGGTCGTGCTGTCGTCGAATGGCTTCTGACCACCGGCCGGGGCAAATCCGACGCTCGCCGGCTCCAGGCCGAACTGGCTCTGCACACTCTGTCCTCCTGGTGCCGGCGAATGCCCGCCAGGACGATGCTCGACGGAGTGACGGCGCTGATCCACCTGCGATACGAACTGGACGAGCCCCTGGCCGATCTCGGCTGGGACGCGCTCCAGCAACGGGCCGACGAGATCGACTTCGAGGACACATACATCCGCCGGGAGGTATTCGCGCTCACCGCTGACGACGCGGCCGGGCAGGCTCTCGTATGCCTCGCCGACGAGCTCGTCGAAGCGGCCTACTCCCCCGCCGAGGCCGTCGAGTGGGTCATGGAGGCCCGCCGCCGGCTGGGCTGCCATGACCTCGCCATGAACGAGCCCGCACCCGCCGTCGCCTCGGCTCTGGCCCGTCTGTCCGGCATCGCCGAGCTGGAGGAGGACGCGGAGGACGTCACCGTCGCGGTTCCCTACGCGAGCAGCGGCGACCTCCTGGTAGCCCTGCACGCGCAGACCGACCCCGAGGTCCGCCCCTTCTTCCTGGCTGCCGAACCCACCCAGGACCTCGCCCGTCTCGCCCGCCGCCGTATGCTCGTACGCGGCGTCCAGGAGTACGAGCTGGACTTGGCCGACGGTCAGCACCTGGCGACCGACGACTGGGGTTACCCCCGCGTCATCGTCTGCGTCCTTCCCTACGGGGCGGCCGAGGCGCGGAGCCCGCTCGCCGTTCTCCAGCAGGTCCAAGACCTGACCGATCTGCTGACCGACCACTGCGCGGCCGTCGTCCTCGGTCCCTCCGACGCCCTGGTCCACGCGCTGCCCCCGCGGGAGGAGGCCGACCGCCTGCGGCGCTCCTTCCTCACCGAGGGCCTCCTCAAGGCCGCTGTCGGCCTCCCCGAGGGCGCTGTCCCGTACCGTCCCGCCTACCGCACCGCGATCTGGGTCCTCTCCCGTACGCCGAAAAACGAGCGGCATGGTCAGGTACTGCTCGCCGACCTCTCCTCCAAGCCGCTCACGGCACCCGCCCTGGACGCCCTGGTCGAGGACCTCGACATGTTCCGCACCGCTGGCTGGAGGACAGACGGACGCCACGAGCCCCGCAACGGCGAGATCCTCGCCGCGACAGAACTCCGCGACCGGCCCGGTACCGCGTTCGCCTCCCAGCACCGCACGGCAGCCCGTCGCTACACGCGCGCGGTCGTGGAGCGTCCGTCCCGTATCTCGGACCTTGAACTGCGCCTGGCCCAGCTTTCCGACAAGGCGCGCCTCGAACTCTCCCTCGCCGCCGAGCTCAGGGCGCATGCCGTCCTGCGTCCCGAGGAGCGGCCCCTCCGGCGCACCACCGTGTCGCTCCTCGTCAAGCAGCGTCGTCTACGTCGCCTGCCCGGTCACCGCATCGCCTCCGAGCATCTGACCGTCGACGGCCACTACCCCGTGCTGACCCCCGACGAGATCACCGGCTTCGGCGCCGGAGGAGCCCGCCGCATTGATCGCGGGGTGCTCCTCACCTCCTACGAGCACGCCGAGTTCACCCAGCCCGGTGACGTGGTGGTCACGGCCACCCCGTCGTTCGGCGCGTGCGTGGACAAGGACGGCCTGTCGGTGGTCGGCTTCCCGGCGCGCGTGCTGCGGGTACGGCCCGACGCCGAGCGCCCTGTACGGCCGCGCGTGCTCGCCGCGCTGCTGCGGGCCGCCGCGGCGGAGTACGCGCGGGTCGACGGCGCGGTCAGGGCGGCCCGCCGCATCGAAGACTTCCCCATCCCCGACCTGGACCAGGACGAGGCCGACCGGTACGAGGCCCTCCTCGCCGAGATCGACCGCCGTACCGCCCTGCTCCGGCAGCAGACCGCGGCTCTGGACGACCTCGCCGCACTGACCGCCGCCGGCCTCACCGACGGCACCCTCACGCTCATCGAACCGCCCGCATCCTTCCGTTCCTGACCTCTCTCAAGGAGACCCGAGACTCCATGCCCCCACGGCAGAAGAAGCCCGTCGACCAGGTGGAACTGTTCACCGCCTCGACCGCGAAAGAGATCCAGGCCATCCTCTGGAAGGCCGCCGACAAGCTGCGCGGCTCCATGGACGCCGCCCAGTACAAGGAGTTCGTCCTCGGCCTGATCTTCCTCAAGTACGTCTCCGACGCCTTTGATGAGCGCCGCGAGCAGCTCGCCAAGGAACTCGCCGACGACGGGATCTCCGAGGACCGCGTCGCGGAGTTCCTGGAGGACCAGGACGAGTACACCGGCCACAACGTCTTCTGGGTCCCCGAGACCGCCCGCTGGTCCTGGATCGCCGCGCACGCCAAGAGCAAGGGCGTCGGCCTCCTCCTCGACGAAGCGATGGACGCCGTCATGCGGGCGAACCCCTCGCTGACGGCCGTCCTCCCGAAGATCTTCAACCGGGACAACGTCGACCAGAAGCGGCTGGCCGAGCTCGTCGACCTCATCAGCGACGCCCGCTTCGGCGGCGGCAGCAACGACAAGCCGGCCCAGGACGTGCTCGGCGAGGTCTACGAGTACTTCCTCGGCAACTTCGCCCGCGCGGAGGGCAAGCGCGGCGGTGAGTTCTACACGCCGAGCAGCGTGGTCCGTCTCATCGTCGAGATCCTGGAACCGTATGAGGGCCGGGTGTACGACCCCGCCTGCGGCTCCGGCGGCATGTTCGTCCAGGCGGGCAAGTTCATCGAGGCGCACCGCGGTCGCGGCCACAAGTCCGACATCGCGGTCTACGGCCAGGAGCTCAACGAGCGCACCTGGCGCCTGGCCAAGATGAACCTCGCCATCCACGGCATCGACGGGGACCTCTCCACCCGCTGGGGCGACACCTTCGACCAGGACCGGCACCCGGACCTCAAGGCCGACTTCGTCATGGCCAACCCCCCGTTCAACATCAAGGACTGGTCAAGGAACGAGAACGACCCGCGCTGGAAGTACGGGGTCCCGCCGAAGGCCAACGCGAACTACGCGTGGCTCCAGCACATCCTGAGCAAGCTTGGCGAGCGAGGCACAGGCGGCGTCGTCCTCGCGAACGGCTCGATGAGCAGCCAGCAGAGCGGCGAAGGCGAGATCCGGCAAGCGATGGTCGAGGCTGACCGAGTCGCCTGCATGATCGCCCTCCCGTCACAACTCTTCCGGACCACCCCGATCCCGGCCTGTCTGTGGTTCCTCTCGAAGGACAAGGGCCCGCAGGGACCGCGGCGGCTGACCGACCGTCGCGGGGAGATCCTCTTCATTGACGCGCGCGCCATGGGCGAGATGGTCGACCGCACGGAGCGCGACCTGAAGGCAGCCGACCTCGCGACGATCGCGGATACGTATCACGCATGGCGCGGGACGCAGTCGGCGCGTGACAAGGGGGTTCCGTATGCGGACGAGCCCGGATTCTGTGTCTCGGCCGACCTGGCGACGGTACGTGAGCAGGGCTATGTGCTGACGCCGGGACGGTACGTGGGCGCGGTCGATGTAGCGGAAGAGGGCACGGAGGCGATCGCGGAGAGGATCGCGAACCTCACGGAAGAGTTGTATGAGCTCTTCGATAAGTCGGACGAATTGGCCGTCGTGGTCCGAAACCAGCTGAAGGAAATCCGATGACCGAATGGAAGGTTCTGACTGTCGGCCAAGTAGCGAGTGTCGTCACGAAAGGAACCACCCCGACGAGCGTAGGTCATGAATTCCATTCCACGGGAATCCCTTTCGTGAAGGTGGAATCCATCACGCCGGATGGAATCATCAATCCAAGAAAACTCGCCTACATTTCCGAAAATGCACATGAACACTTGAAGCGCTCACAGCTCCAGGTCGACGACGTGCTGTTCACGATCGCAGGGACCATCGGGCGCGTGGCGCGGGTCCTCCCGGATGACGTTCCCGCGAACACCAATCAAGCAGTAGCGATTGTCCGATCTGATCCCACGAAGGTCAGTCCTCGTTTTATGCTGTACTGCCTTCGCGATGAACAGCGAGTCATGCGGGCCCAGTCGCGAGTCGTTCAATCCGTACAGGCCAACCTGAGCCTAGGCGAACTCAAGTCTGTTGAAATTCCGCTACCGTCGCTGGGCGAGCAGAGAGCAATCGTTTCGGTACTCGGAGCATTGGACGACAAGATCGCCGTCAACGAACGTATCGCGGCCACGGCTGATGACCTGGCAGAAGCCCACTACCATCACGAGCGAAGCATTCCCATCACAGAATTCACCCGGCTCGGCGAACTCGCACACGTGGTGGTTGGAAGCACGCCAAGCCGCTCGAAAGCAGAATACTGGACCGGCGGTACGGTTGGTTGGATTAATTCTGGAAAAGCCAACGAGTTCCGTGTCCTGACTCCCAGCGAGATGATCACCGAGGAGGGACTGTCCAAGAGTTCAGTCAAAATGATGCCGCCCGGCGCCACATTGATTGGAATCACTGGCGCCACTATGGGGCAGATCTCGCGCCTCGAAATCCCTGCCGGAGGAAGTCAGAACGTGGCTGGAGTCTGGTCTAGCAATTCCACTCTCAATGATTGGCTTTTCTACGACATCAAGGCTCGAGTATTCGATCTCACGAAGCACGCCTCTGGTGGCGCTCAACAGCATATCAACAAGAGGATTATCGTCGAGCTGGAGTGCGCGGTACCTGACGTCTCACGACTTGCGGCATGGTCTGAAAAGACCTCTCCACTTCTGAAGACCACAGCACAGGTATTGGTGGAGAACCGCACCCTCGCCGCCCTCCGCGACACCCTCCTCCCCCAGCTCATGTCCGGCCGCCTTCGCGTCGGAGACGCCGAGAAGATTGTCGAGGATCACGCATGACGCCCCACGGTGAGCACGCGTACAGTGCGGACGACTTCCGCCCGTTGGAGATCGACTGGGAGCGCTTCGCGCTCGGAGAGCTCCTGGAGCTCGACTGGCCGACCGCCGAAGGCAATGTGCTTGCCCCCGGTTCCGGTCACCGCGCGTCCTGGGACGACCTGATCCTGTATTCCGACCTCCGCGAGGCGATCGAGCGGCTGAACCCGGCCCTCTCCCCCGACGCCGTGCACGACGCCGTCGCCACTGCCGCCACGCCGGCCTCCCAGGACGCGTACGAGGAGAACCGGACCGCACACGGCTCCCTGACCGACGGCATTCGCTCCGTCACGTACGTCGACGCCCTCGGAGCCGAGCACAACCCGACGATCCGTATCGTCGACCTCGACGACGCGGACGCCAACACCTACCGCGCTGTCCGCCAGGTCACCGTCATCGACGGCGAGCGGAACCGTCGCTTCGACCTCGTCCTCTACGTCAACGGCCTGCCGCTCGCCGTCATCGAGCTGAAGCGGGCCGGCGACGAGGACGCCACCCTTGAGACCGCGCACGCGCAGATCAGCCGGTACGCCGAGGAGTTCCCGACCGCGTTCCGGTACAACGCGGTGATCCTCCTCTCCGACGGGATAACCGCCAAGTACGGCACCCCCTTCACACCGTACGAGCACTTCGCTCCGTGGAACACCGACGAGTTCGGGGCCCGCGTGGAGACGCTGGAGAGCGACGGCCTGGCCGAGACGGGTCAATCCCTCGCGCTGCACGGGCTCTTCGCCCGGCCCCGGTTCCTCTCGCTCGTGAAGTCCTTCATCAACTTCGTGCCCGCCAAGCGCATGAAGCGGATCGCCAAACCCCACCAGTACTTCGCGGTCACCCGCGCCGCCGACGCCGTCCGCGCCGCCGCGGCCAGTGACGGCAGGGCCGGCGTGGTCTGGCACACCCAGGGCTCGGGCAAATCCGAGGAGATGGTGCTGACGACGAATCTCGTCAGCCGGGATCCCCTCCTGCACAATCCCACCGTCGTGGTCATCACCGACCGCAACGACCTCGACGACCAGCTGTACTCCACCTTCCTGGACAGCGAGGTCCTGCCCGAGGACCCTCGGCAGATCGCCACCCGCGCCGAGCTGCGCGAGGAACTCGCCGCCAAGCGCACCGGCGGCATCCTCTTCACCACGCTCCAGAAATTCGGCAGGACCAAGCAGGAGAAGGAGTCGGGAACCGACCACCCGCTCCTCTCCGACCGGCGGAACGTCGTCGTCGTCGTCGACGAGGCCCACCGCAGCCACTACGACAGCCTCGACGGTTACGCCCGCCACCTGCGCGACGCGCTCCCGCACGCCACGCTCCTCGCCTTCACCGGCACTCCGATCTCCGAGGCCGACCGCGACACCCGCGATGTCTTCGGCGACTACATCGACGTGTACGACCTCAAGCGGGCGGCCGACGACGGCGCGACCGTGAAGGTCTACCACGAGAGCCGCGTCGTCCAGCTCGTCCTCGACCGGGACGTCGATCCCACCACCATCGACGCCGAGGCCGACCGCATCACCGACGGCCTGGACGACACCGAACGCCGGCGCGTCGAGCAGCTCGTCGCCACGATGAATGCGATGTACGGCGCGCCGGCCCGTATCCGCGATCTGACCGCCGACCTGGTCGAGCACTGGGAGGCCCGCCGCGAGCGCATGAAGGCGTTCGTCGGGGTGTCCGAGGAGCCCGGCGGCGCGGCCGGCAAGGCGATGATCGTCTGTGCTACCCGTGACATCTGCGTCAGCGTGTACGACGCCCTGCGCGAGCTGCGTCCCGCATGGCACAGCGATGAGGTCGACAAGGGCTCCATGAAGATCGTCTTCTCCTCGGACTCCCGCAAGGACCCCGAACGCCTGCGTACGCACGCCCTGCGCGGATCCCAGCGGAAGGCAGTCATCAACCGGGCCAAGGACCCCGATGACGCGCTGGAACTCCTCATCGTCAACAACATGCTCCTGACCGGCTTCGACGCCCCGCCGATCCACACCATGTACCTGGACCGCCCGCTCAAGGGCGCCAACCTGATGCAGGCCCTGGCCCGGGTCAACCGGCGCTTCCGCTCGAAGCAGGACGGCCTCCTCGTCGGCTACGCCCCGCTCACCGAGAACCTCCAGCGGGCGATCGCCGAGTACTCCGAACCCGACCGGAGAGACCGGACACTCGGTCAGGAGATCGACCGGGCGCTGGACGAGCTGCGCAACGAGTACGAGATCCTCGACGGCATCCTGCACGGCTGGGACTGGCGCGGCCGTCTCGCCAAGCCCTCCCAGCGGGCGTTCATCGAAGCGGCCCTCAGTACCGCGAACCACCTCCGCGACCCGCGCACTCCCGGCAACAACCCGCAGACGCTCGACAACCCCGACGAGACCCTGGGCCGCCGCTTCCGCGAGCACGCCCACCGCCTGGAGCGCTTCTTCGCGCTCGCCGGATCCTCCGCCGACATCGGCTCCCGGTTCCCGGACCAGCCGCAGTGGAAGCGCGACATCCAGTTCCTCGTCGAGGTCCGCGCCTACATGGCCAAGCTCGACGCCATGGACCGCGAGGCGCGCGGCCTGCCGGTAGCCCGCGACGTAGCCCTGTACCTCGCCCAGCTGACCTCCGCCGTCATCGAGACCGGCGGGGTGACCGACCTCTTCGCCGAGGCCGGTCTGGAGACGGCCGACCTGACCCACCTCAACGACGCCCTCATCGCCCAGCTCCAGAAGAGCGACACGCCTCACCTGGCCACCGAAGCGCTGCGCCGCCTCGTTGAGCAGAAGATGCGCGAGGTCACCCGGCACAACATCGTCCGGCAGACCGCTTTCTCCGACCGCCTCCAGGACCTCATGGTCAAGTACATGCGGCAGCAACTCACCAGCGCGGAAATCATCGCCAAGCTGGTCGAGATGGCCAAGGAAATCGCGAACGACGCGAAACGCGGCGACCAGTTCGATCCTCGCCTGAGCAACGACGAACTCGCCTTCTACGACGCCGTTGCCGACCTCGGCTCCGCGCGAGAGCTGATGGGCGACGAGGTCCTCTCCGGCATCGCCCGCGATCTCGTCGCGCAGATCCGCAAGAACCTCAAGCCCGACTGGATCGCCCGCGAGCCGGTCCGCGCCAAGCTGCGCAGCACCATCAAGCGCCTCCTGGCCAGGCACGGCTACCCGCCGGCCCAGGCTCCCGCGGCTATCGACCTCGTCCTGAAGCAGATGGAGCACTTCGCCGACGAGTGGGCCGCAGACGGAAGCGCCGGCACCTGACGTCCTGCCCGATCGGCAGGAAGGCGAAAGCGTGGTCTCGAACCACGGTCGACGCGGTGCGGGACGGACTACAGGAGGTACCGAATCGCCGTGGACCTCGGGCTCGCACTCGGAGTTCGCCAAGGCGCGGCGCTCGGCCTCGCGGAAGAGGACTTCGACTACGGGGCGGGCGGAGGTGGTCCACGTACGGCGCCAGCTCCTCTGGGACGGGGAAGGGAGGCCGTACTTTGCCTCCCCAAGGGCCGAAAGACCCGTGATGTTCCCCCCTGGCGCAAGCAAGCGCGGGCCGGCCGCGATGGACACATGGCTCGTGCGACGCAGGATCGAAAGTCCCCCGAGAAGTCCCCGGCACCGCCAAAGCCGCCGCGCAACCGACGAAACCTCAGGTCACAGGGCTACGCGCAACGCGGCCCCGTTGTACGCCGAGTACAAGGAGCCGCTGTACGCCGCTCCCCGCCGCTCCCCCGCTGCTCCCCCGCTGCTCCCCCGCTGCTCCCCCGCTGCTCCAGCGCATGGTCGACGCGGGCCGCCTCGGCCGCAAGACGGGCTCGGGCTTCTACCCGTACGGCTGACCGCCCCTCGGTGGAGCCGGTCCCGGAGACACCGGGACCGGCTCCTCTCGCGTACGAGGACTCCTCGTGCCTACGAGCGCCCTCAGCCCAGCCGCAGGTGGTGCAGCATCAGCAGTGCGGCCGCCATGTTCGCCCCGGGCACCTCTCCCCGGGCGATCATGTCCGGGACCAGCTTCAGCGGCACCCACTCACGGCGTGAGGACTCGAAGGCGTCCTGCGGCGGGCCGGTGTAGTGCGCCTCCTGGGCCCAGTAGAGGTGGTGGCGGGCGTCGGTGAGGCCGTTGGCCGGTTCCACGGTGAGCAGCGGGCGCAGGGGGCCGGGGCGCCAGCCGGTCTCCTCCTCCATCTCGCGGGCCGCCGCCACAGCGATGTCCTCGCCGTCCTCGACGACCCCCGCCGCCAGCTCCCACCCCCAGCTGTCGGTGATGAACCGGTGCCGCCACAGCAGCAGCACCTCATCCGCCTCGTTGACGACGGTGGCCGCGGCGACGGGCCGCAGCCGGATGACGAAGTGGTCCAGGTGGCTGCCGTCAGGGAGCTCGACATCCGCCAGGTTCACCCGGAACCAACGGTTCTGGTACACATTCTGTTCGCTTAAGTTCGTCCACTGCACGTTTCTGCCGCCTTTCGACATGTTGGTGGGCAACATGCCAGCAGGGTCGGCCCGGGAGCGGAACGAACGGCGGGTGCACCGGCGGAGCTCACAGAGGCACGCGGAGCGCCCCGTCGATCAGCCCGGCCGTCTGTACGGCGTCGGCGCAGCCGCTCTCCGCCAGCTCCGCCCGCACCTGGCGCAGCCGGTCGCGCAGCCGCTGGGACTCCATCCCCCGGGCCCGCTCGGCCATTTCGGCTGCTGTACCGGCCGCCCGGTCCGCCTCGCCCTGGAGCAGCTCGATATGGCTGAGCATCGCGAGGCGGTGCACGCGCCCCCGGTCGTGCGCCGGGGCGCGCACCGCCGAGTCCGCGTGCTCCCGTGCTGCGGGCAGATCCCCGAGACTGAGCAGCGCCTCCGCCACCTGGACGTCGACCAGGCCCGGCTGGACGTACCCGGTCTCGTCCGGCTCCGGCCCGGTGTGGGTGCGGCCCGCCTGCGCCTGCGCCCGCCGGATGCAGGCGCGAGCGCTCGCCGCGTCGCCGAGGTGGGCGTACGCCTTGGCCTGCATGGCGTGCAGATCGGCGGCGAGCGCCGGGGTCACACAGTCCCCGGCGGCCCGCAGCGCGGCCTCCGCGAAGGCGATGGACCGGCGGTGGTCGCCGAGGAAGAGGGACTGGGTGACCAGCAGGGCGATCACATAGCCGCCGAGCGCCCGGTCGCCGCTGGACTTGGCGAGCCGCAGCGCCTGGTGGAAGTAGCGCTGGGCGAGGCCATGGGCGTCGGAGTCGTACGCGCAGATGCCGGCCACCGCCACCAGCGCGGCCGTCGCCCGGTGCAGGCGACGGCCGAGCGCGTCGCTGTGGCCGCCGCGCAGCAGGGGCGCCGCCTCGGCGTTGAGGAAGCGCACGATCCGGGGTCTGGTCGCGATGCCGCCCGCCTTGCGGTACATCTGCTCGTAGTGGTCGCGGGCGGCCCGCAGGGTCTCTATGTCGGCCATGCTGACGCGGCCGGGCCCCGGGCGGGAGACGTCGGTGTCCTCCGGCGGGTTCTCCCACTCCCAGACCGGCATCACCGCCGTGGTCCCGGTGACGGCGGGCGCGGTGGCCAGGTGGGGACGCCGCTGTTCGTCCGAGCGCCACAGCGCGGTGGCCCGCTCGACGAAGCCGGAGAGGGAGGCGCTGTGCGGGGCCGTCCCGGTGTCGTGGCCGCCGGCGAGGCCCATCCCGATGTCGTCGAGCCCCACCGGGCGCGCCAGCCGGCCGCCCAGCACCTCGCAGATCAGGTCCGGCACCTGCCCGCGCGGGCGCTGGCCCTTCAGCCAGCGGGAGACCGCCGTGTGTTCGTACCGCAGGCTCAGGCCCCGGGCCCGGCCCGCCTGATTGACGTGACCGGCGAGCCCCGCCCGGGACATCCCGGCTTCGTCGATCAGGGATTCGAGCAGGACATTCGGCTCCATCGTCCCCCCAGTGCGTGTCGCGAAGAGCCTAGTCGAGCACGTTTCACACGGGGTGTGAACGGAATGCCCGAACCCTCCGGCTGTGCACCCTGCCGCGCGGCGGCGGGACTCGGTTGAATGAGCTCCTCGCAAGAGGCGGGCGGGTCGTCGGCTCCCCCTCGTAACGGTTGACGACCCGCACCCGCGTCCGTCCGCACCGCCGGCCTGCCCGACACTCCGTGGCCGTGCGGACGGCGCAGGACCGCACGACCCACTGCCTGACGACGAAGGAGGGTGGCTGCGGGTCGGGGGCCGGAACCGCGCTTCCTCCCGGTTCCGTTTCCCGGTCCGCGTGCGGTCCCGCCGCCCGGCGGGACGGAGAAGGGGCGTATCCGGTGGCCGGATACGCCCCTTCTCAACGCCCTGAGGACCGCTACGCCCCCCGCAGCACCGCGCCCGTGCGCTCGGCGGCCAGGGCCACCGCGCTGTCGCGGGCGGCCGACGCCTCCTCGACGGTCAGCGTGCGGTCGGCGGCGCGGAAGCGCAGCGCGTACGCCAGGGACTTGTTGCCCCCGCCGATCTGCTCGCCGGTGAAGACGTCGAACAGCCGCAGCGATTCGAGGAGTTCACCCGCGCCCTCGCGCAGCGCCCGCTCCACGTCGGCGGCCGGGACATCCCCGGCGACGACGAGCGCGACGTCCTGGGTCGCCACCGGGAAGGTGGAGATCCGGGGGGCCTGGAGCGCTCCGTCGACGGCCTGTTCCAGGACGTCGAGCTCGACCTCGGCGGCGCAGGTCCGCTCGGGCAGGTGGAGCGCCTTGGTGACGCGCGGGTGGAGTTCGCCCGCGTGTCCGAAGAGGGTCTCCGCGCCGTTCACGGTGACGTACAGCGCGGCGCAGCGGCCCGGGTGCCAGGGGGCGTGCTGGTCGGCGCGGACGGTGACCTCGACGCCGGCCTCGGCGGCGATGGACCGGGCCGCCTCGACGGCGTCCGCCCAGGTCGCCGGGGTGCCCTTGCCCCACCAGCCGGCCTGCTCGCGGGCGCCCGCGAGGACGACGGCGGCGCGGCGCGGCTGACGCGGCAGGGCCGCGTCCAGACCGGCGATCTCCTCGTCGGTGGGCCGGCGGTCGACGGGCAGCCGGAGGGCGGGCGTCTCCTGGCCGGTCGGCCTGAAGACAAGACCGGTCTCGAAAAGCGCCAGGTCGTGGCTGCCCCGGCCGTCGTTGCGCCGCAGTGCTCCGAGGAGGCCCGGCAGCAGCGTGGTGCGCAGCGACGGCTCCTCGTCGGAGATCGGGTTGACGAGCTTCACCGTGCGGCGGCGCGCGTCGTCCGCCTCCAGGCCGAGCTGGTCCAGGACCGCGTCCCCGATGAACGGGTAGCTCAGCGCCTCGACGTATCCGGCTCCGGCCAGCACCCGGCCGATGCGGCGGTGCAGCCGCTGGCGGTCGGTGAGACCGCGCCCGGAGGGGGGCGTCGGCAGGGTGGAGGGCAGGTTCTCGTAGCCCTCGAGCCGGATGACCTCTTCGGCCAGGTCGTTCGGCTCGCTCAGGTCGGGCCGCCAGGACGGGGCGGTGACGATCAGCTCGTCCTGCCCGTAGACGTCGCAGCCGACCTCCTGGAGGCGGCGGACGACGGTCTCGCGGCCGTACGCCACACCGGCCACCTTGTCCGGGTGGTTCGCCGGCATCGCGATGGTGCGCGGGGCGTGGGGCGAGGTGATCTCGGTGACCCCGGCCTCGGCGGTGCCGCCCGCGAGGAGGACCAGCAGGTCCACCGTGCGCTGCGCGGCAGCGGCGGCGGCCTGCGGGTCGACGCCGCGCTCGAAGCGCTTGGACGCCTCGGAGGACAGCTTGTGGCGGCGGGCGGTGCGGGCGATCGAGATCGCGTCGAAGTGCGCGGCCTCGATGACGACCTCGGTGGTGAGGGCGCTGTCGCCGTCCGCGTCGGCGATCTCGGTGTTCGCGCCGCCCATGACGCCCGCGAGGCCGATCGGCCCGCGGTTGTCGGTGATGACCAGGTCCTCGGCGTCCAGCACGCGCACGGCGCCGTCCAGCGTGGTGAGCTTCTCGCCCTGCGTGGCGCGGCGCACGCCGATGGGGCCCTCGACCCGGGTGCGGTCGTAGGCGTGCAGCGGCTGGCCGAGCTCCAGCATCACGTAGTTGGTGACGTCGACGGCCAGCGAGATCGGCCGCATCCCGGCCTTCTGGAGCCGGCGCTGCATCCAGATCGGGGAGCGGGCCTCGGGCTGGAGACCGGTGACGATCCGCGCGGTGAAGCGGTCGCAACCGATCGGGTCGGAGATCTGGACCGGGTAGCCGTACGCGTTCGGCGCGGGCACGTCCAGCAGCGCCGGGTCGCGCAGCGGCAGCCCGTAGGCGGTCGCGGTCTCGCGGGCGACACCGCGCATGGAGAGGCAGTAGCCCCGGTCCGGGGTGACGGCGATGTCGAGGACCTCGTCGACGAGCTGGAGCAGCTCGATCGCGTCGGCGCCGACCTCGTGCTCGGGCGGCAGCACGATAATGCCGTGCGTGCCGTCGTCGCCCATGCCGAGCTCGTCGGTGGAGCAGATCATGCCGTGGGAGGTCTTGCCGTACGTCTTGCGGGCGGCGATCGCGAAGTCGCCGGGCAGGACCGCGCCCGGGAGGACCACGACGACCTTGTCGCCGACCGAGAAGTTACGGGCGCCGCAGACGATCTCCTGCGGTTCGCCGGTGCCGTTGGCGGAGCCGACGTCGACCGTGCAGAAGCGGATGGGCTTCTTGAACCCCTCCAGCTCCTCGATGGTCAGGACCTGTCCGACGACCAGGGGGCCCTTGAGGCCCGCGCCGATCTGCTCGACGGTCTCGACCTCGAGGCCCACCGAGACCAGCTTGGCCTGTACGTCACGGCCGGTCTCCGTCGCCGGCAGGTCGACGTACTCCCGCAGCCAGGAAAGCGGGACGCGCATCAGATCTCCATCCCGAACGGCCGGGTGAACCGGACGTCGCCCTCGACCATGTCTCGCATGTCCTCGACGTTGTGGCGGAACATCAGCATCCGCTCGATGCCGAACCCGAAGGCGAATCCGCTGTACTTCTGGGGGTCGACACCGCAGGCGGTGAGCACCTTGGGGTTGACCATGCCGCAGCCGCCGAGCTCGATCCAGCCCTCGCTGCCGCAGGTGCGGCAGGGGCGGTCCGGGTTGCCCACGGACTCGCCGCGGCACACGTAGCACACCATGTCCATCTCGGCGGACGGCTCGGTGAACGGGAAGAAGTTCGGCCGCAGCCGGGTCTTCATGTCCGGTCCGAAGAGCGCCTGGACCATGTGGTCCAGGGTGCCCTTGAGGTCGGCCATGGTGAGGCCCTCGTCGACGGCGAGCAGCTCGATCTGGTGGAAGACCGGGGTGTGCGTGGCGTCGAGCTCGTCGGTGCGGTAGACCCGGCCGGGGCAGACCACGTAGACGGGGGGCTTGCGCTCCAGGAGCGTGCGGGCCTGGACCGGGGAGGTGTGCGTACGCAGCACGACGCCGGACTCGTCGCCCTCGGTCGCCTTCCCCTCGGGCGTTGTGCCCCGGACGAAGAAGGTGTCCTGCATCTGGCGGGCCGGGTGGTCGGGCACGAAGTTCAGGGCGTCGAAGTTGAACCACTCCGCCTCGACCTCGGGTCCCTCGGCGATCTCGTAGCCCATGGCCACGAAGACGTCCGCGACGCGCTCCATGATGGTCGTCAGCGGGTGGCGGGCGCCGGCCGGGGTGCGGTCGTAGGGCAGTGTGACGTCCACGGCCTCCTCGACGAGCACCCGGGCGTCGCGCTCGGCCTCCAGCTCGGCCTGCCGGGCGGCCAGCGCCTTGGAGACGGCGCCGCGGGCCTGGCCCACGCGCTTGCCCGCCTCGGCCTTGGCCTGCGGGGGCAGGGCGCCGATCTCGCGGTTGGCGAGCGACAGGGGCGAGGTTCCTCCGGTGTGCGCGGTCTTCGCCTGAGCGAGCGCGTCGAGGTCGCCGGCGGCGGCGAAGGCGGCGAACGCCTCGTCCCGCAGACGCTCGATCTCTTCCGGTTTCAGTGCCTCGACCTCGACTGGGTCGTACGACTTGTTCGGTGCCGACATCTCTTCCCGTGCTTCCGATTGGCTGGTGGCGCGACCCGGCTGGAGACCGCTGGACGCAAAGGCGCCAAAGGTCGAGTCTACGGGCCGCAGGACGGTCGGGGGGCCCGCGGGCTGCTCAGCCCTCCCGTCGCCCACCACCACCCTGTCTGATGTGCTGCGCAAACCCCTCTACTTCAGATAGGCGGGCGTGCTCACGGGCAGAATAAATCGGAACTCGGCCCCGCCCCCGGGCCCCCTGCCGACGGTGATCGCGCCGCCGTGCGCCTCGACGATGCCCTTGACGATGTAGAGGCCGAGGCCCGTGCCGCCGCGTTTGCTCCCCCGCCAGAAGCGGGTGAAGACACGGCTCATCGACTCCTCGGGGATGCCGGGGCCCTCGTCGCTCACGGTGACAGCCGTTCCCATCTCGTCGTCGGTCCCCGGCGCGGGTGCGGGGGCGATGTCAATGGTGACGGTTCCCTCGCCGTGGCGCACCGCGTTTTCCAGGAGGTTCCCGAGGACCTGGTCGACCTTGTCGGGGTCGGCCCACAGGTCGGGCAGCGGTCCCCGGGTGCGGACGAGGAAGCGCTCGGGGGCCTGGCCGCCGGTGATGAGGGCCTGGATGTGCCGTGCCACGGCGGCGGAGACGTCGACGGGCTGGCGGCGCAGCTCCAGCCGGCCGGAGTCGATCCGGGAGATGTCCAGCAGTTCGGCGATGAGCCGGGTGACCCGTCCGGCGTCGGCGTCGACGGTCTCCAGCATCAGCCGCTTCTGGTCGTCGGTGAACCGCTCCCACTTGGCGAGCAGGGTGGCGGTGAACCCTTTCACCGAAGTCAGCGGGGAGCGCAGTTCGTGGGCGACGGTGGCGATCAGCTCGGCGTGGCTGCGTTCGGTACGCCGGCGGGCCTCGGTGCCGCGCAGCGAGACGACGACCCGGCGCACCGGCCCGGTCGGATGCTCGCGTACGTAACGGGCGGAGACCAGCACCTCGCGGCCGCCGGGCAGCAGCAGATTGCGCTCCGGCTGTCCGCCCCGGGTGGCGAGCCCGCCGTACGGGTCGGTCAGCGCCCACCACCGCTTGCCCTTGAGGTCCTCCAGCGGGAGGGCCACGTCCAGGGGGCGGCCGATCGCGTCGGCGCGGGGGGTGGCGGTGATGCGGGCGGCGGCGGCGTTGAAACAGATGACGCGGCCGCGCTCGTCGGCGACGACGAGCCCGTCCGGCAGGTCGTCGGGGTCGATGCCCGCGCCGGCGCCGATGGCGTCCGGTCCGGCGTCGCTCCCCCCGCGGTCGCCGTCGTCGGCGGCGGTGTGCGCCGGACGCGGCGAGCTCATGCCGACAGCCATATTCCCGTATCCCCACCTCTCGAACCGGTGCAGTGGGCCCCCGAGTTCGTCACCCTACTAGCCGCCGGCGAGGCGGCGACACCCTGTGGGGGCGCACGGTGGGAGTGCGCCGGGGGCGGCCGTACCGGAATGGCCGGGACCGTTCGGTGACGGGCCGTCGCACGGCGCTTCGTTACGCGTCGGGGGCGCGCCGGGACCGCTGTGCGCGGGCGGAGGCGTAGAGGCAGACGGCGGCGGCGGTGGCCAGGTTCAGGCTCTCCGCCCTGCCGTGGATGGGGACCCGGACGACGGCGTCGGCGAGCGCCCGGGTCTCCTCCGGCAGCCCCCACGCCTCGTTGCCGAAGACCCAGGCGGTGGGGCCGCCCATGGTGCCCGCGTCCAGCTCGTCGTCCAGGTCGTCGTCCCCGGCCCCGTCAGCGGCGAGGATGCGCACCCCGGCGTCCCGGAGCCCCTGCACGGCCTGCTCGACGGGCACGCCCACGGCGACGGGCAGGTGGAAGAGCGAACCGACCGACGCCCGTACGGACTTGGGGTTGTACAGGTCCACCGACGCATCGGTCAGCACCACCGCGTCGGCCCCGGCGGCGTCCGCGCAGCGCAGTACCGTACCGGCGTTCCCGGGGTCGCGGACGTTGGCCAGAACGGCCACCAGGGCGGGCTTGGCGGCCAGGATCTCCTGGAACGGGGAGTCCAGGAACCGGCAGACGCCGATCAGGCCCTGCGGGGTGACGGTCTGCGAGACGTCGGCGAGGACGTCGTCGCCGGCCAGGTGGACCCGGGCCCCCGCCGCGTGGGCGGCGTCGACGATGTCGGCGTACCGGTCGGCGGCCTCGGGGGTGGCGAACAGCTCGATGAGCGTCGGCTCGCCGTCGCCGCCCCGGTGGGCGGCGGCCTCGCGTACGGCCTGGGGCCCCTCGGCGATGAACCTGCGCTCCTTGCCGCGGAAGTTGCGGCGGGCCAGCCGGCGGGCGGCGGCGACGCGCGGGGAGCGCGGGGAGATCAGTTCGGGGGTGCCCATGGTCGGCGGCGAGCCTCTCTGCGTACGGAGTGGGGGTCAGGGGTCAACGCACCGGACCCGCAGACGGCGTGCGCCTGCGGGTCCGGTTCACATACCTGGAAGGTGATGCCTTGATCAGGCGGCCTTCGGGGCGTTGACGTCGCTCGGGAGGGCCTTCTGGGCGACCTCGACGAGAGCGGCGAACGCGTTGGCGTCGTTGACCGCGAGCTCGGCCAGGATCTTGCGGTCCACCTCGATGTTGGCGGCCTTCAGACCCTGGATGAGGCGGTTGTACGTCATGCCGTTCTGGCGGGCAGCGGCGTTGATGCGCTGGATCCACAGCTGACGGAAGTCGCCCTTGCGCTTCTTGCGGTCGTTGTAGTTGTAGACCAGGGAGTGGGTGACCTGCTCCTTGGCCTTGCGGTACAGGCGCGAGCGCTGACCGCGGTAGCCGCTGGCGGCCTCGAGGATCGCCCGGCGCTTCTTGTGGGCGTTGACTGCCCGCTTGACGCGTGCCACTTGTTAACTCCTTGTAGCGGGGCCGTGGGTGTCCTCACACGGCCCGGAAACGAATTGGTCCCGGTGTGATCGAGGTCGTGCCTCCGGCGTGAGCCGGAGGCCGAGCCTCACTTGCCGAGAAGCTTCTTGATCTTCTTGGCGTCGGCCGGAGCCACGACGACCGTGCCGGTCAGCGAGCGGGTCTTCTTGGACGACTTGTGCTCGAGCAGGTGGCGCTTGCCGGCCCTCTCGCGGAGCACCTTGCCGGAGCCGGTGATCTTGAAGCGCTTGCTGGCACCGCTGTGCGTCTTGTTCTTCGGCATCGCGCCGTTCTCTCCTCGTCAGTGGCGCCCCTCACGGTGCGGGGCACCGGACTGCAGGGGCGTCAGATCTCTATGGGATTCCGGGTGGACCCGGGGGCGCCTGGATGGCGGCCCCCGAAGGTCACGACTCGGAAGGTGTCTCGGCCGGAGCCTCGGCCGCCGCGGCCGGAGCCTCAGCGGTCTCGCCCTCGGACGGTGCGTCGGTCGTGCCCTGACGCTCCGCCTTGCGGGCGGCCTGGGCCTCACGGGCCTCGGCCATGGCTTCGGTCTTCTTCTTGTGCGGGCCCAGAACCATGATCATGTTCCGGCCGTCCTGCTTCGGGTTGGACTCGATGAAGCCCAGGTCCTCCACGTCCGAAGCCAGACGCTGGAGCAGTCGGAAGCCCAGCTCCGGGCGGGACTGCTCACGACCACGGAACATGATCGTGATCTTGACCTTGTCGCCCTGCTTGAGGAACCGGACGACGTGACCCTTCTTGGTGTCATAGTCGTGCGGGTCGATCTTCGGCCGGAGCTTCATCTCCTTGATGACCGTGTGCGCCTGGTTCTTGCGCGCCTCACGGGCCTTCATGGCCGACTCGTACTTGAACTTCCCGTAGTCCATGAGCTTGCACACGGGCGGACGGGCTGTCGCCGCCACCTCGACCAGGTCGAGGTCATACTCCTGTGCGAGTTCCAGGGCCTTGGCAAGCGGAACAATCCCGACCTGCTCACCGCTGGGACCGACAAGTCGGACCTCGGGAACGCGAATCCGGTCGTTGATGCGGGGCTCGGCGCTGATGGATCCTCCTCGGTAGCACCACGCGACCGCCTGGCGGACAGCCGCGTTACGTGTGTGACGTCAAGACCAACCGAGCCGGAAGCGCAAAAATGCCCCGGACGGGACACAGGCGGGGCTCCATGAACTACCGGAGCACCGCCGCGGTCAACCGCGGGGCGCATCGGACGGCTCCATCGTCCGTACGGAACGATGGGGGCCGTCTGACCGGTGACCCGCCGTCCGGTGGGGACGGCCAGGTGGGAGATCGGAGCCTCCACTTGTGGGCCGGGCACATAGGTGTCCGGCCGGTCGTTACACAAGGTTAGCAGCCTGCTCGCGGGGGCGCCAATCCTCCGTCTCCCGGCTCCCGCCGACCGGACACGCGCGGCCGGGCCTTATCGTGTGGGCATGAGCGACACGCCCCCCAGCAGTGACAACCCCGGCTTCGACGACATGGCCCGCGACATCGCGGAGGTCCCCGCCGTCGAGGTGATCGTGACGGTCGCCGTCAACCTGATGAGCGCCGCCGCGGTGAAGCTCGGCCTGACCGAGGAGGGCGAGGCGCACAAGGACCTGGACGAGGCCCGCAAGCTGGTCCACGCCCTGGCCGGACTGCTGGACGCGAGCACCACGGAGATCAGCACCTTCCACGCCTCCCCGCTGCGCGACGGCCTGAAGTCGCTCCAGCTCGCCTTCCGCGAGGCGTCGCTCGTGCCGGACGAGCCCGGTCAGGGCCCCGGCGAGAAGTACACCGGCCCGGTCTACGGCTAGAGACGCCCCCGTATCTCCCCTGTACGCATACGTGAGCCCGCCACCCCTCGAAGGGGCGGCGGGCTCACGTGTTCCTCAGGCAGGCTCCTCGGCCGGCTGCACGTTGGGGTACGGGTGGGTCAGCTTGTGCGCGTACGCGGCGAGCACGCCGCCCACCAGCGGGGCCAGGAGGAACAGCCAGAGCTGGGAGAGGGCCGGGCCGCCGGCGAAGAGGGCCGGGCCCAGGCTGCGGGCGGGGTTGACCGAGGTGCCGGTCAGCGGGATGCCCACCAGGTGGATCGCGGCGAGGGCCAGGCCGATGGGCAGCCCGTCGAAGCCGACGACGGCGACCTTGTGGGTCACCGCGAGGACCACGTAGACGAGCAGGAACGTGAGGACCACCTCGGCGAGGAACGCGCCGCCGATGTTGATGCCCACGGCCGAGCGGTCGCCGTAGCCGTTGGAGCCGAACTCGCCGCTCGTCTCGAGGCCGGGGATCTGCTTGGCCAGCAGGAAGAGCAGGGCCGCGCCGACGATCGCGCCGAGCAGCTGGGCCACCCAGCGTTCGACGGCGCTGCGGAGGTCGATCCGGCGGGCCATGTACATCCCGAGCGTCACCGCCGGGTTCACATGGCAGCCGGAGATCGGTCCCAGCGCGTAGGCCAGCGCGAGGAGGGTGAAACCGAAGGTCAGGGCGATGCCCACGGTGCCGAGGTACTCGACCGCGACGACCGCGGAACCCACGGCGAAGAACACCAGCAGCAGCGTGCCGAGAAACTCGGACGCCACGATCCGCCTCTCCATACAACCACCTCGCGAGCTAGCCGGTTCATCGGATTCATCCGAATTCCCGACAATTCTCACGGTGCGCACGGTAATGCGCATGCTGAGCCGAACGGTCGGCTGATCAGCGGGTGAAGAGGGGCTCTCCGGGCGCGGCGGCTCCGGCGGGGAGCAGCGCCAGGTCCAGTCCGCCCACCAGCCGGGCCCGCAGCACTTCGCTGCCGGCCAGCGCCGAGGCGATCCGGCGGGCCGCTTCGGCGGGGACCGCGTCCGGGGCGAGAACGAGGGCGAGGGTGCCGTCCGCGCTTCCCGGGCCGAGGTGGGCGCGGAGCACGGCGGGTTCGGCGGCGACGGCTTCCCGTACGGCGTCGATCACCGCCGGGTCCTGGAGCGGGTCGGTGCTGGCGCGGTTCTCCGCGAGGGCCAGGAGCGCCTGCCCGGTCAGCTCGAAGGCGACGGGCCCGGCGAGGTCCAGCACCACGGTGTCGGCCTTCTCGTGCGCGGCGGCCTGGAGCGCCTGGTGCAGCGGTACGGCGACGGGGCGCGCCTCGGGGTCCCAGCGGGCCAATGATGCGGTCGAGGTGAAGGCGGGCAGCGCGCGCCGGTCGCCCGCCTGGAGGGTGGGCACGGCCATGTCGCTGGTCTTCTCGCGCCGCAGCCCGCCCCCCCGTCTCCCGCCACCGCCCTTCTGATGAGCGTCGCGCCCCTCTCGACCGTCCTCCTCCACCTCGCCGAGGACGGCGACGACCGGGACCAGGAGCCGGGCGTCGCGGAGCGCCGCGAGGACCGGGCCGATGGCTTCGGGGTCCCGCGACCAGGCGTCGAGCGCGCTGGCCAGGGCAGGAGAGGCCGAGCCGTCGTCGTCGGAGAAACCGGAGTCCGGGATGTTCTTGAGCGCCACGGGACGAGCGTAGTGCCTGGGCGTCGAGGCCCCGGCCTCAGGGCGGGGCTCAGCCGCGGCCGCCCCGCCCGGCCGTCGTCAGGAGTGCGCGCGCCTCTTCGCGGGCGTGAGTGAAGGGGTCGGGCAGGACGTTCAGTCCGTGGGCGACCAGCGCGCCTTCGTGGAGGAGCATGAGCGTCCGGCCGGCGCGGTCGGCGTCATGGGGTGCGACGTCCCCGGCGAGCCGGGTGAAGAGGTCGAGCATCCACCGCTTCTGTCCGGTGATGATCGCGTGGGCCGGGTGGGCGGGGTCGCTGATCTCGGCGTGGGCGTTGACCATGCTGCACCCCTTGGAGCCGTACTCCGACGACCAGGCGCGCGAGGCGTCGAAGACGGCCAGGACCCGCTCCACGGGCTCCGGCGAAGCGGCGTCGAGGCGTTCGGCGAGGAAGGCCCGCCAGCGCTCGTCGCGGTGTGCGAGGTACTCCACGACGATTCGCTCCTTGGAGCCGAACCGGTCGTAGAGCGTCTTCTTGGTCACCCCGGCCTCGGCGGCGATCAGGTCCACCCCGACCGCGTGGATGCCCCGTTCGTAGAAGAGCCTCTCGGCCGCCGCCAGCGCGCGTCGCGCGGCGGGCGTCATGGTGATCCGTCGCGGATTCTCCGTACTGCCCATGGATCTGAGTATACCGATCTGTATAGTGAAGGGTGAGTAGACCGATCTGTTTATCGGAGGTGCGGTGTGAACGTCCTGCTGTCGGCCGCCTTCGTGCTCTGCTGGAGCTCCGGGTTCATCGGGGCCAAGCTCGGCGCGGGCAGCGCGTCCGCCGTCACCATCCTGATGTGGCGCTTCCTCCCGCTGACCGTCGTCCTGATCGTCGTCGCGGCGACCGTCGCCCGGGCGTCGTGGCGGGGCCTCGCGGTACGGGACGTGGCCCGGCAAGCCGTGATCGGCGCGCTGTCGCAGAGCGGCTACCTGCTCACCGTCTACTACGCGATCCAGCTCGGCGTCTCCACCGGCACCACGGCCCTGATCGACGGGGTCCAGCCCCTGGTGGCCGGAGCGCTCGCCGGGCCCCTGCTCCACCGGCACGTCTCGCGCCGGCAGTGGCTCGGCCTGTGCCTGGGAGCGGCCGGCGTCGCCGTCGTCACCCTGGCCGACGCCGGGGCCGGTCCGGGCGTCGCCCGGTGGGCCTACGCGGTGCCGTTCGCCGGGATGCTGTCGCTGGTGGCGGCCACCTTCCTGGAGAGCCGCTCCCGCACCCGGGTAGCACCCTCGGTGTCCCTGACCGTCCACTGCGCCACCAGCACCGCCGTCTTCACGGCGCTCGCCGTGGGTACGGGGAGCGCGCGGCCGCCCGCAGAGACGTCGTTCTGGGTCGCGATCGCCTGGCTCGTGGCGCTGTCCACCTTCGGTGGATACGGGTTGTACTGGCTGATCCTGAGGCGCTCCGGGGTCACCGCGGTCAACACGCTCATGTTCCTCATGGCCCCGGTGACGGCGGTGTGGGGGGCGCTGATGTTCGGCGAGCCGTTCGGCCCGCGCACCGCGCTCGGTCTGGCCCTCGGCCTGGTGGCCGTCGTCGTTGTGCGGCGCGGCGAGCGGCCGTCCGGCGGCGGGCGCGGGCGGCCGTCGCCCGACCGGGGCGGGCACGGGCGGACGGGCGACCCGGTCAGCGGCGGCCCGGGGCGTTCCGGCCGCGCCACAGGACGACGGCCGCTGCCAGCAGGGCCGCGCCGAGACCGCCCGCGAGCGGGGCCGGCCAGTTGACCGGGTCGTCGGCGGCAGGCGGCGGGGTGGGGCCGGGGCCGAAGTACTTCTTCCGGTGGCCCACCGCGGCGGCCTGGGCGTCCACGTCGGCGGGGCGCAGCCGGGAGCCCGCTTCGATGGCCGCCGCCGGGTCCACGAAGCCGTAGCCCCGGGCGTCGTCGCGCCCCTCGGCGGGGGCGTCGCGGGCGGTGTCAGCGAGGAGCTTCTTGATCTGGGCCGGGTCGAGGCCGGGGTGGGCCGCGCGGACCAGGGCGACGGCCCCGGAGACGAAGGCGGCGGCGGCCGACGTTCCCCATTCGATGTAGTAGTGGCCGTCCGGGTTGGCGACGACGACGTCGACGCCGGGCGCGCTGACGGTGGCGTACCAGCGGCGGGTGGAGAACGCGGCGTGGGTGCCGTACTCGTCGACGGCGGCCACCGCGATCACCCCGGGGTAGGCGGCGGGGTAGGAGACGCCGTCCCCCTTCTCGCCGCCGTTGCCCGCCGAGGCGACCACGGGGACGCCCTTGGACAGGGCGTACTGGATGGCGGAGTCCTCGCCCGGGTCCGCGTGAGCGGACTTGCTGTCGTCGCCCAGGGAGAGGTTGATGACGTCGGCCCCGTTGTCGACGGCCCAGCGGATGCCGTCCGCCAGCGCGGCGCCCCGGGTCTTGCGGGCCTTGGCGCGGGCGGGGTCCTTGGACTCCAGGATCACCCGGACGGGCAGGATCTTCGCCTCGGGCGCGATGCCGAGGACGCCGTCGCCGCGCCCCGGGCCGTTGCCGCGTCCCGCGATGATCCCGGCCATCGCGGTGCCGTGCATGGCCCAGGAGGCGTCGCCCCGGGCCGCGCCGAAGCCGACGAGGTCCTTGCCGGGGAGCACCTGGCCCGCCAGGTCGGGGTGGGCGCCGTCGACCCCGGTGTCCAGGACGGCGACGGTGACGCCGCCGCCCCTGGTGGTCTGCCAGGCCCGGTCGGTGTGCAGCGCCGCGAGGGCCCACTGCTGGTCGCGGATGGCGTCCGCGTGGGCGGGGACGGGGGTGAGCGCGAGGACGGCGGCGGCGCAGACCGCGGCGAGGGCGCGGTGGGGTCGTCGTCGGGTCATTCCGGCGGCTCCGTGAGTTCGGTGACGGTCCTGCGCAGCCCTCGCTCCACCCGGTCCGCGACGCCCTTCGCCTCGTGGCCGAGCCCGGCCTGCGCGATGTCCGAGGCGGCCCCCGCCTCCGTCGCCGCCTCGGCGGGCTGCGGCTCGGCGACCGTACGCGCGTCGGCGAAGCCGGAGACGGAGAAGACGACGACCGGCATCTCGGTGAGCGGGCGGACGGTCCAGCTGGCCCGCTGCCGGTCCCCGAACCCCGCTGCCGCGGTGCCCTCGGGCGCGTACGCACGCGGCATCAGGTCCTTGCGCGTGGCGAGGTTCTGCTCGGTGAACCGGGTGCTCAGCGCCTCCATGCCCGCCGCGTCGGCCTCGGTGACGACCAGGCCGACCGTGGTGACGCTGGAGCGGGTCGCGTCGGTGTAGGTGGCGCGCACCATCCGCTCGCAGCCCACGGACCGCAGGGTGGTGCGCAGCAGCGGGTCGAAGCCCTTGGAGCAGTCGCTGTCGGCGGCCACGGCGAGCCTGGTCCAGGTGCGGTCCGTGCCGCCCGGGCCGGCCCCGGAGCCCTTGAGCGTGCGCGGGAAGAGCGTGTCGACGGGGACGCTGTGCCAGACGGTACGGGCGGTGGTGTACGGAGTCCGGGTGGGCTCGGCGGAGGAGTCCGCGGTGAGCCACGCCCCGGTGACCGCCCCGCCGATCAGCCCGAGGCCGAGGACGACGCAGGCGGCGGCCATGGGGGCCCGCCACCGCTGCTGGGGCCGCACCGGCCGCAGCCGGGCGGTGGTCTCGGCCGGCGTCTCGGGGTCGCCGTAGGGGTCCGGGGCCGCTCCCGGGGGCGGCTGGGAGCCGGGGCGCGGGGAGAGGAGGGACGAGGCGTGAGGCCCTGGGGACGGCTGGGGAGACGGTGGAGTCGACCGGGCGGGAGGCGTCGGCGGGAGCGGCGGGGCGGGAGGCGCAGGCGCGGGCGGCGGGGCCACTGAGGCGTGGGGGGCCTGCGGGGCTTGAGGGGGTTTCGGCACCCCGGCGGACGGTGGCTGCGGGGCCCCGGCGGAGGGTGCCTGCGGGGCCACGGCTGAGCGCGACTGCGGAGACTGCGGGGGCCTCTGCGGCTGGGGAGGCGGGGGCGACTGCCGCGGCTGCGCGGACTGCCGTGTCGGCCGCGCCGGCCGCGCCGAAGAGGTCTGCGCGGGCGGCGGGGACCTATGCGGCTGCGCGGACTGCTGCGGCTGCTGGGACCTCTGGGGCTGCGGAGGCGGAGAGGACTGCTGCGGCCTCTGCGACTGCGGAGACGGCTGCGCGGACCTCTGCGACTGCGAAGGCGCGGGTGACTGCGGAGACGGCTGCGCGGGCTGCCGCGTCGGCCGCGCCGAAGGAGTCTGCGCGGGCGGCGGGACCGCCGGGGCGGGTGGAGTCGTCGGGGGCGGTGGTGTCGTCGGGCGGGGCGGCACAGGAGCGCGCTGCGCTTCGGTACTCATCCGGCCCCCTGGTTCACGTCCCCGTACCGACCACGGATCACCGCCGCCGTCAGGCGCGTTGGTGCTCGCGTGCCCGTCACTCTACGGGCTGCGGGCCGGGGGCGGGGAACGGGACCGCCCGCCCTCGGCGCATCTGCCCCGAACGTCCCCTACCCAGGGGTAGCGGCTCTCTGGCAAGCTGCGGCCATGACTGCCCGCGCCGCTGACCGGACCCGGTACAACCGGGCCACCGCCCATCTCGACGCCCCGATCGCGATCGTGGATCTGGACGCCTTCGACGCCAACGCCGACGATCTGGTGGCCCGGGCGGGCGGGAAGCCGATCCGGGTGGCGAGCAAGTCCGTGCGGTGCCGGGCCCTGTTGGAGCGGGTGCTCGCGCGCCCCGGGTTCGCCGGGATCATGTCGTTCACCCTGGCGGAGTCGCTCTGGCTGGCCCGGGCCGGCTTCGACGACGTCCTCCTCGCCTATCCGTCCGCCGACCGGGCCGCGTTCGCGGAGCTGGCCGCCGACCCGAAGCTCGCCGCGGCCGTGACGGTGATGGTGGACGACCACTCCCAGCTGGAGCTGATCGACGCCTCCCGGGCCGGCGGCCGGGAGGAGATCCGGGTCTGCCTGGAGCTGGACACCTCGCTGCGGCTGCTGGGCGGCCGCGTCAGGATCGGGGCGCTGCGCTCGCCGCTGCGCTCCCCCGCCCAACTCGCCGAGCTGGCCCGCTCGGTGGCCCGCAGGCCGGGCTTCCGGCTGGTGGGCCTGATGGCGTACGAGGGCCATGTCGCCGGCGTCGGCGACTCGCTGGCCGGCCGGCCGCTGCGGTCCCGGGCGATCCGGCTGATGCAGACCGCCGCCCGCAGGGAACTGGCGGCCCGGCGGGCCGAGGTGGTGCGGGCGGTGCGCGCGGTCGCCCCGGACCTGGAGTTCGTGAACGGCGGCGGCACCGGCAGCGTGCAGCACACGGCGGCCGAGGCGGCGGTGACGGAGATCGCCGCCGGGTCGGGGCTGTACGTGCCCCGCCTCTTCGACAACTACACGTCGTTCACCGGCCGCCCGGCGGCCCTGTTCGCGCAGCCCGTGGTGCGGCGGCCGGGCGTGGGCGTGGTGACGGTGCTCGGCGGCGGCTACCCGGCCTCCGGCGCGGCCGGCGCGGACCGCTCCCCGGTTCCGTACCTCCCCGAGGGGCTGCGCTACGACCCGCAGGAGGGCGCGGGCGAGGTGCAGACGCCGCTGCTGGGCTCCCCCGCCGACGATCTGCTGATCGGGGACAAGGTGTGGTTCCGGCACGCCAAGGCCGGTGAGCTGTGCGAGCGGTTCGACACGTTGCGGCTGATCGAGGGCGACCGGATCACGGCGAGCGTGCCGACGTACCGGGGTGAGGGGCAGACCTTCCTCTGAACCCGCGAACCCACGAACGCGCGCACCCGCGCCCCGGCGGGACAGCGGTTCAGGGTTCGATCGAAGCGCCCACGCCGCTGCTCGTCGAACCGCCGGTCGTATCTCCGCCGCCTGTCGTGCCGCCGCCCGTGTCGCCGTCTTCGAGCGAGCGGATGGACGCGGTGATCGTGTCCATCAGGGAGACCGGCAGCTCCGGCCGGTCGGCGTCGAAGGCGAACCGTACGATCACCGGCGTCTCGCTGCCCACCGTCGTCGGGAAGACCAGGGACTGCACCGTGCCGCCGGGGCCCTTCCCCGTGACGACCTGCCAGCGCACCAGATGGCCGCTGCGCCCGGCGACCTTCACCGGGCCCGCCTTGAGCACCCGGTGGGAGGTGATGCCGCCGTGGGTGAGACGGCCGAGGTAGTCCTCCCCGTAGGCCCGGTCGGCGGCGGCGGAGATGTCGGCTTCGGCCAGGGCCTTGGGGTCGCTCTCGCCGCTCGCGGCGGTGCGGCTGGAGACGGTGCCCCGGTAGCAGTAGGACACGGAGGTGCCGGGGCAGTCGTAGGAGACGGTGGTCCGCATGGTGGGCATGCCGTCCGAGGCCCGGTCCGGCTTCTCCCAGCCGTCCGGCACCGCCATCGTGATCCCGTTGAGCTGGTCGACGAGGACCCCGGGATTCTCGTCCGCGCTGCTTTCGGGCGAGGGCGAGGGCGAGGCGGTGGCCGGGTCCGTGCCCGCGTCCGTGGGGGAAGCGGTGGAGCCGGGCGCGCTCGGGCCCGGAGCCGCTTGCGTACCGTCGTCGTCGCCACGGCCCAGCAGCAGCGCCCCGGTGACGGCCGCGCCCAGGACCAGCAGGCCGGAAAGCGTGATCGCCAGGATCTTCGTGCGGCCGCCCCGTGACGCGCCGCCGGTGTGCTGGTGCGGCGGGGGCACGGTCGACGGGGCGGGCGCGTACCCGGACTCCGGTGCCGCGTAAGGCTGTTGCGGCGACTGCTGGGGCGCGGAGTGCGCGGCGGCGAGCGGGCGGGTGTGCGCGGTCCAGACCGTCCCGTCCCACCAGCGCTCGGTGCCGGGGGCTCCCGTGTCCGGGTACCAGCCGGGCGGCGTCGCGAAGCTCATGACCACACTCTAGGGTTCCGGTCAGCGCGTGTTCGACGGGGTTGCCGAACAGGGCTCAGAGTTCCCGGCCCGTCAGGGACAGCAGATCGCGGGCCGGGCCGGTCGGCCGGTGGCCCGCCGGCCAGACGGCCCGCAACTGGCGGCGCAGCCGTACGCCCGCGACCGGGATCTTGACCAGGCGGCGGGACGACAGCTCCTCGCCCAGGGCCAGTTCGCTCAGGACGCACGGCCCGGCCCCGCTCTCCGCCGCACCCTTCGCGGCGGTCGTGGAGGAGAGCTCCAGCAGCGGCTGGGCCAGGCCGCCGTGGACGGCGAGGGCCGCGTCCAGGACCTGGCGGGTGCCGGAGCCGTGCTCGCGCAGGATCAGCGGGGTGGCGGCGAGTTCGTCGGGGAGCAGCGGGGTGCGGCGGCGGGCCCACGGGTGGGCGGGGGCGACCACGACGACGAGGCGGTCATGGGCGATGACGGTGCCGTCCAGGCCCTCCGGTATCGACAGGCCCTCCACGAAGCCGAGGTCGGCCTCGCCGGTGACCAGGCGGCGGGCCACGTCCGCCGAGTTGCCGACGAGCAGGGAGACGGCGGTGTCCGGGCGTTCGGCGCGCAGGGCGATCAGCCAGCCCGGCAGCAGGTACTCCGCGATGGTCATGCTCGCGGCGACCCGCAGCCGGGAGTCCCGGCGGTCGCGCAGCGCCTGCGCCCCCGCGTCGAACGACTCGGCGGCCTCCACCACCCGGCGCGCCCAGTCGGTGACGAGCGCCCCCGCGTCGGTGAGCCGGGAGCCGCGCGGGGAGCGGTCGAGCAGGGCGACGCCCAGTTGCCGTTCCATGGAGCGGATGCGGCTGGAGGCGGCGGGCTGGGTGATGCCGACGTCCTTGGCGGCCCGGCCGAGGCTGCCGTGCCGGGCGACGGCGAGCAGCAGCTCCAGCGCTCCGAGGTCGGGGACCCGGTGGGAGAGCGGGACATGAGGTGCGTGGTCGTCGCTGGGCATAAAGCCAGCTTATGACCTCATAGGAACGGGGTCCCTGGTGGGCGGGAGCGGGCGCGCGAAGAATCGTGGCATGGCCATCTTTCCGCAGACCCGGACCGCCGCTCCCCTCCCCCGCCCGACAGCCGGGTGGACGGACACGCGGCCGGTCGTGCGGCGGCTGCCGTCCCTGCGGCACATCGGCCCGAACTGGTACGCGAGCGTCATGGGCACCGCGATCGTCGCGAGCGCCGGGGCGGCGCTGCCGGTCGGCGTACCCGGTCTGCGCGCCGTCTGCGTCGCCGTGTGGGCGCTGTCGGCGCTCCTGCTCGCCGCCGTCCTCGCCGCCCGCGCCGGCCACTGGCTCCACCACCGCGACCAGGCCCGCGCCCACCTCCTGGACCCGGCCGTGGCCCCCTTCTACGGGTGCCTGGCCATGGCGCTGCTCGCGGTGGGCGGGGCGACCCTGACGGTGGGCGGGGACGTCATCGGCGTACGGGCGGCACTGGCGGTGGACGTGGTGCTGTTCGTCGCGGGGACGGCGATCGGTCTGGCAGCCGCCGTCGTGGTGCCGTATCTGATGGTCGTACGCCACCGGCCCGCGCCCGGCACCGCGTCGCCGGTGTGGCTGCTGCCGCTGGTCGCCCCGATGGTCTCGGCCTCGCAGGGCGCGCTGCTGGTGCCCCATGCGGCGGCCGGGCAGGGGCGCGAGGCGCTGCTGCTGGCCTGTTACGCCCTGTTCGGGCTGTCGTTGCTGGCCACGCTGGTGGTGCTGCCGCTCGTCTTCGCCCGGCTCGTCCACCACGGGCCGCTGCCGCTCGCGCTGACCCCGACGCTGTTCCTGGTGCTGGGGCCGCTGGGCCAGTCCACGACCGCCGTCAACCAGCTGGCCGACGCGGCCCCGGGTGCGGTCGCGGAGCCCTACGCCTCGGCGTTCGGCGCGTTCGCCGTCCTGTACGGGGTCCCCGTCATGGGCTTCGCTTGGCTGTGGCTGGCGCTGGCCGGGGCGCTGGTCCTCAGGGCGGCGCGCGGCGGGATGGGGTTCGCGATGACGTGGTGGGCGTTCACCTTCCCCGTCGGTACGTGTGTGACGGGGGCGGCCGGACTGGCCCGGCACACCGGTCTGGACGCCTTCAGCTGGCTGGCGGTGGCGCTGTACGTGTTCCTGGTGGCGGCGTGGGCGGTCGCGGGGACCCGGACCGTGCTCGGGGTGGTCAGCGGAGCGCTGACGGCAGCTCCCGTGCCGCCCGCAGCAGCGACGGCCCGTACCAGGTGAGCAGGCGGCCGTCGACCAGGGCGGCGGGCAGGCCGGGGAACGCCTCGGGCCCGTCGTCTGCGGTGAAGCGGTAGGGCTCGTCGGGCAGCACCACCAGCCGCGCCCCGGCGGCGTTCAGCTCGTCGAGCGGGACGCGCGGGTAGCGCTCGGCGTGGTCCGCGTACACGTTGCGCACCCCGAGCCGGGCCAGCAGATCACCGGCGAAGGTGTCCCGGCCCAGCACCATCCAGGGCCTGCGCCAGATCGGCACGATCGCGGGGCGCGGGCTCGCGGAGGGGGCGGGGAGCGCGGCCCAGGCGGCCTCGGCATCGTCCAGCCAGCGGGGGCGGGGCAGGCCGCAGCCGCTGGTGAGGACCCGGTCCAGCTCGGCGAACGCCTGGTCCAGGGTGCGGATCTCGGTGATCAGGACGTCCGGCCCGGCGGCCCTCAGCGCGGCGAGGTCGGCGGCGCGGTTCTCCTCCTCGTTGGCGATCACCAGGTCGGGGGCGAGGGCGGTGATCGCGGCCACGTCCGGGTTCTTCGTGCCGCCGATCCGGGCGGCGGAGAGGCCGGCGGGGTGCGTGCACCAGTCGGTGACGCCGACGAGCAGCCCGGGGGCGGTGGCGGCGACGGCCTCGGTGAGGGAGGGGACCAGGGAGACGACGCGCATCGGCGCTCCCGGCCCCTTCGGCCCTCCAGGCACTTCCAGCACCCCCCGCTCCCCCGGCCCCTTCGGCCCTCCAGGCACTTCCGGCACTTTCGACTCTCCCGGCACTCCCGGTCCCCTCGGCACTCCCCGCTCCCCCGGCCCTCAGCGACGGGAGTCGTACGTCGCGTCGATGTGCTCCGCGACCGAGACGAGCAGCAGCCGGGTGCCGGGCAGGGTGGCCCGCCAGCGGTGCCGTACGCCGCCGGAGAGGAACAGGGTGTCGCCGCGCTCCAGCCGGTACGCCTGGCCCTCGGCCTCGACCTCGGCAGCGCCCTCGACGACGTACATCAGTTCGTCGTTGCGGTGCTGGAACTCGCGCCCGAGGTCCTGCTCGCCGGTGAACTCCAGGGCGCTGAGCTGGTGGCGGCCGCGCACCACCCGGCGTACGCCGTCGCCCTCCTCGCCGCGTACGACGTCGACCGCGCGCGCCGAGTCGGCGGCGGCCCGCAGCCGGGCGGTGGTGGTCTCCAGGGCCTCGGCGACCCGGTCGAGGGAGCGGGCGCTGGGGCGGGCGCGCTCGTTCTCGATCTGGCTGAGGAAGGGCACGGAGAGCCCGCTGCGCCCGGCGACCGCGGCCAGCGTGAGGCCCAGGGTCCGGCGTCGGCGACGGACCGCGGCACCCACGCGCGGTGTGTCCTTGTCGTCCATGTCCCAGCTCCCTCCCGCTCGGCCATCCTCCCGGCTGTCAGCACCTTACGCACATGGTTGGGCAGGACGTCCGGTAAACGCCCTTGGGCCATGCGGAAGGGGCGGACCCCGCCCGATGGCGGAATCCACCCCTCTACCTGCGCTTTTCTTCCTGCGGCGCCCCTACTCGGACGCCTTGGACGCCTTGGACGCCTTGGACGCCTTGGACGCCTTGGACGCCTTGGACGCCTTGGACGTCAGGGTGTCCGCGACGCCCGGGTTGTCGCCCAGCCAGGTGCGGACGGCGTCCTGCTCCTTGCCCGCGCCGGCCTTCTGGATCCCGGCCTCCAGGCTGGTGAGCTGCTTCTCGGTCATGGAGAAGTCCTTGAGCCACCCGGCGACCTCGGGGTTGTCGTCGGCGAAGCCCTTACGGGACAGCGTGTGCACGCCGTCGCCCTCGCCCCAGAGCTTCTTGGGGTCCTTGAGCTTGGTGAGGTCGTACTCGTTGTACGCCCAGTGCGGCGACCAGAGCGGAACGACGATCGGTTCCTTCTTGGCGTACGCGCGCTTCAGCTCGGCCAGCATGGAGGGCGTGGAGCCGTCGATGAGCTTGTACTCCTCGTCCAGGCCGTAGCCCGGCAGGAGCTTGTCCTTGAGCAGGCCCATCTCACCGGCGCTGGGCTCGATGCCGACGATCCGGCCCTTGAACTCGGAGGCCCGGCCCTTCAGGTCCTCCATGGACTTCACGTCCTTCATGTACGCGGGGACGGTGAGCTCCAGCGAGGTGGGGGAATACCAGGAGCCCAGGTCCTCCAGGCGGTTCTGGTACCTCTTCCAGTAGCTGGCGTGGGTGACCGGGAGCCAGGCGTCGGTCTGGAAGTCGATCTGCCCGTTGGCCATGCCGGTGTAGAGCGCTCCGGCCTCGTACTGCTTGACGTCGACCTCGTAACCGCGCTGTTCCAGCAGTTCCTTCCAGAGGAAGGTGGAGGCGATGCCCTCGTCCCACGGGATGAACCCGATGCTGATCTTCTTGCCGGCGCCGGTCTGCGCGACGTCGCCGGAGACGGTGCTCCTGTCGGAGCCGCCGAAGACGCCCATGCCGCCGGCGACGAGCGCGAGGGCCACGATGCCGGCGACCGCGACGACGGGCTGCGGGCGGTAGGCCCAGATCTTCCGGCCCTCGGCCGTCGACCGGCTCTTGAGGGCCGCGCGCCGGGCCACCGGGGAGACCTCGCGGCCGAGCGCGCCGGTCATCCGGTCCAGGTACATGGCGAGGATGACGATGGAGATGCCCGCCTCGAAGCCGAGCCCGACGTCGATGTTGCCGATGGCGCGGTAGACGGAGCCGCCGAGGCCGCCGCCGCCGACCATGCCCGCGATGACGACCATGGACAGGCCCAGCATGATGACCTGGTTGATGCCCGCCATGATCGTGGGCAGCGCCAGCGGCAGCTGGACGCGCAGCAGGGTGTTGCGCGAGGTGGTGCCGAAGGCTTCGGCCGCCTCGACGAGTTCGCCGTCGACCTGGCGGATGCCGAGCTCGGTCATCCGGACGCCCGGGGGCAGCGCGAAGATGATGGTGGCGATGATGCCGGGGACGACGCCGACGCCGAAGAAGATGACGCCGGGGATCAGGTAGACCATGGCGGGCATGGTCTGCATGAAGTCGAGGACCGGCCGGGTCACCGCGCTCACGGCCCGGGACCGGGAGGCCCAGATGCCGAGCGGTATCGCGATGATCAGCGTGACGAGGGTGGCGACGAGCACCAGGGTGAGGGTGTCCATCGCTTCGTCCCACAGCTCGACGGAGTCGATGAGGGCGAATCCGAGGAAGGCGAGCAGCCCGGCGGGCAGACCGCGCAGCCACCAGGCGATGATCGCGACGATGCCCGCGAACAGGAGCGGGTGCGGGGCGGAGAGCACGGCGGCGATGCCGTCGAACATGCCGCCGACGAGGGCGCTGATCGCGTCGAACAGCCAGGCCAGGTGGGTCTGGAGCCAGTCGACGGCGGAGTCGACCCAGTCACCGAGAGGGAGCCTAGACACTGGCCACCTTCTTCACGGCATCGTTGTCGGAGGCGGCCTCGCGGGACGCCTCGGAGCCCTTCAGCGGCTCGGTGGGGGTCATCGGGTCGCCGAGCACGGCGAGCAGCCGGGACCCGGGGACGACGCCCACGAGCTCGCCCTTGGCGTCGGTCACGGCGACCGGGTGCCCGCTCTGCGAGCAGGGGGCGAACAGCTCGATGATCGGCGTGGACTCCGAGACCGTGGCGGGGGCCGCCGCGATCACGTCCTGCGGGGTGCGCAGTTCCTTGCCGTCGTCGGTGACGGAGCCCATGACGGTGTGCGGTTCGGCCATGATCGCGCCAGCGGTGAGCACCCGGGAGCGGTCGACGTCCTGGGTGAAGGAGGCGACGTAGTCGTTGGCCGGGGTGACGAGGATGTCCTCGGCGGTGCCGAGCTGGACGATCTTCCCGTCGCGCATCACGGCGATCCGGTCGCCCAGCCGCATGGCCTCGTTGAGGTCGTGGGTGATGAAGACGATGGTCTTCTTCAGCCGCTTCTGGAGTTCGAGGAGCTGGTCCTGCATGTCGCGCCGGATCAGCGGGTCGAGCGCGCTGAAGGACTCGTCCATGAGGAGCAGGTCGGCGTCGGTGGCGAGGGCGCGGGCGAGGCCGACGCGCTGCTGCATACCGCCGGACAGCTCGTCGGGCCAGGAGTCCTCCCAGCCGGCGAGGCCGGTGAGCTCCAGCGCCTCGGTGGCACGCCTGATCCGCTCGGAACGGGGTACGCCCTGGACCTCGAGGCCGTACGCGGCGTTGTCCAGGACACTGCGGTGGGGGAAGAGCGCGAAGTGCTGGAACACCATGCTGATCCTGGAGGAGCGCACATGGCGCAGCTCGCGTGGGCTCAGGGCGGTCAGGTCCTGGCCGTCGAAGAGCACGCGTCCCGCGGTGGGTTCGAGCAGTCCGTTGAGCATCCGCAGCAGGGTGGACTTGCCCGAGCCGGACAGTCCCATGACGACGAATATCTGACCCGGTTCCACCGTGAACGAGGCGTCGATCACCGCTGCGGTCGTTCCGTCGGCGCGCAGCTCGTCGCGGTCGGCGCCGCTCTCGAGCTTCCGCACGGCTTGATCGGGTCGTCTGCCGAACACTTTGTACAAGTGCTCGGCTTGCAGCCTTGACACATACACCTCACGCGTTGAACTGAAAACGGTCTGCCACCCCCTCCGGCAGACCGTGGAGCGGTGCGGGTTCCGCCCGCAGGACACGTGCACTGGTTGAAAATGCGACGTGGTCGGCTCCGGTCGCGTGCCTGCCCGTACTTACACGCGCCAAACGGAACAGTGATCCAGCTCACGACCGGGCCGCCCGCCGGTGACCGCGAGCGAGCGACGGCGACTGTCAGTGGTGTGGGGCATCATCGGTTCCGTGACGCGACGCCTGATGCTCCTCGACACCGCCTCCCTCTACTTCCGCGCCTATTTCGGCGTCCCCGACTCGGTGCGCGCGCCGGACGGGACCCCGGTCAACGCCGCGCGAGGACTCCTCGACTTCATCGCCCGCCTGGTGCAGGACCACCGGCCGGACGACCTGGTCGCCTGCTGGGACGACGACTGGCGCCCGCAGTGGCGGGTGGACCTGATCCCGACGTACAAGGCGCACCGGGTCGCGGTGGAGACGCCGGGCGGGCAGGCCGACGAGGAGGAGATCCCGGACACGCTGTCCCCGCAGGTCCCGATCATCGAGGACGTGCTGGACGCGCTCGGCATCGCCCGCGTCGGCGTCACGCCGTACGAGGCGGACGACGTGATCGGCACGCTCACCGCCCTGGCGACCGGGCCCGTGGACATCGTGACCGGCGACCGCGACCTCTATCAGCTGGTCGACGACGCCCGGCGGGTGCGGGTGCTCTATCCGCTGAAGGGCGTCGGCACGCTCCAGGTCACCGACGAGGCGTGGCTCCGCGAGAAGTACGGGGTGGACGGCCCGGGCTATGTGGACCTGGCCCTGCTGCGCGGCGACCCGAGCGACGGGCTGCCGGGCGTCCCCGGCATCGGGGAGAAGACGGCGGCGAAGCTGCTCGACGCCTACGGTGACGTGGCCGGGATCATGGCGGCGGTGGACGACCCGGCGGCGAAGCTGACCCCGTCGCAGCGCAAGCGGCTGGACGAGGCGCGGGACTATGTGGCGGTCGCGCCGAAGGTGGTGCGGGTGGCCCAGGACGTGCCGCTGCCCGACTTCGACCCGGCGGTGCCCCGCGAGCCGCGCGACCCGGCCGCGCTGGAAGCGCTTGCGGACCAGTGGGGACTGGGCGGGGCGCTTCAGCGACTCCTCACCACACTCCGGGCCTGAGGTGTTAACTTAGGCATACCTAAGTCATCGGGGCCGGAGGTGTCCGGACCCGTGCGCCGATACGTACCGGGCGCACCCGCACGTCCACCGGCGTGGACGCGTCCGTACGTCGAACCCAGGGAGTACCTCGTGGCAGAGCGGCCGGCCCGGCAAGGACCCAAGGCCCAGGGGGCGCAGGTCGTGCGCACCGAGCAGATCACCCCGCACATGGTGCGGGTGGTCCTCGGCGGCGAAGAGCTCGCCGGCTTCTCCCTCTCCGGCTTCACCGACCACTACATCAAGCTGTGCTTCGCCCCCGAGGGCGCGGACTACGCGCACCCGTTCGACATCCCCGCCATCCGCGAGAGCCACCCGCGCGAGCTGTGGCCCACCACGCGTACGTACACGATCCGCTCCTGGGACCCGGTCGCCCGGGAGATGGCCGTCGACTTCGTCGTCCACGGCGACGAGGGCCTGGCCGGCCCCTGGGCGCAGCGGGCGCGGGCAGGCGAGCAGGTGACCTTCCTGGGCCCCGGCGGCGGTTACGGGCCGCAGACCTCGGCCGACTGGCACCTCCTGGTGGGCGACGAGAGCGCCCTGCCCGCGATCGCCGCGTCGCTGGAGCAGATGCCGGTGGGCGCGCTGGTGCACGCGTTCGTCGAGGTGCCGGACGCCTCCGAGGAGCAGAAGATCGTGACGCCGGACGGGGTGGCCGTGACCTGGCTGCACCGCGGCGACCGGCCGGTGGGCGAGCTGCTGACCGCCGCCGTGAAGGAGCTGGACTTCCCCGCGGGCGAGGTCCAGGCGTTCGTGCACGGGGAGGCGGGCTTCGTGAAGGAGATCCGCCGCTATCTGCGCGTGGAGCGGCAGATCCCCCTCCAGCAGCTGTCGATCTCCGGCTACTGGCGGCTCGGCCAGAACGACGACGCGTGGCGCGCGGTCAAGCGCGAGTGGAACGAGCAGGTGGAGCGCGAGCAGGAGGGCCCGGCGGCCTCGGCCGCGTAGCCGCTTCCCGCACGGCCTCTGCCGCGCGGGACTCCGCGGGAATGCCCTCAGGGCCCCGCGGCCGGATTCTCCCGGCCGCGGGGCCCTGCGTCGTCCGCGGCCTCCGCCCCGCCCTTCGCCGCGTCGCCCGCGTCTTCGGCTCCGCTCTCCTCGCCCCGCCGTCCGCGTCCTCCGCCCCGCTCCTCGCCCCGCCGTCCGCGTCTCCCGCCCAGCCCCGCCCCTCGCTGCCCCGTCCGCATCTTCCGCGCAGCCCCTCGCTGCGTCGGACGTCCGGGCGGGCCCGGCTCTGGAAAGATCGCGCGCATCGACCAATCCGCACGGCCCTCGGCTCCGAATCACCCCCGGAATCGATGAACGTCCCGGGAGGAAACCCGCGTGAAGGAAGCCGTACAGATCAGCGGGGTGCCCTCGCCCGGACCTGACCTCCAGGAACTCCTGGTGCAGGTCGCGCGGGGAGACCAGGACGCGTTCGCCGAGGTGTACGACGCGGTCTCCGGGCCGGTGCTCGGGCTCGTACGCAGCGTGCTGCGCGACCCGGCCCAGTCGGAGGAGGTGGCCCAGGAGGTCCTGGTCGAGGTGTGGCGTACCGCGCCCCGCTTCCAGGCGTCCCGGGGCAGCGCCATGAACTGGGTGCTGACCCTGGCCCACCACCGTGCCGTCGACCGGGTCCGCTCGGCCGAGGCGTCGGCCGCGCGGGAGCACAAGGCGGCGCTCCTGGACCGTACGCGGGCCTTCGACGAGGTGTCCGAGCAGGTGGAGACGCGGCTGGAGCGGGAGCAGGTACGCCGCTGTCTGCGGACCCTGTCCGAACTCCAGCGGCAGTCCGTGACCCTGGCCTACTACCGGGGTCTGACCTACCGTGAGGTCGCGGAACTCCTCACCGTGCCGCTGGGCACCATCAAGACACGACTGCGCGACGGCCTCATCCGGCTGCGCGACTGCCTGGGGGTGAGCGCGTGAGCACGGCCGAACTGCACACGTTGACCGGGGCCTACGCCCTGCACGCGCTGCCGGACCCGGAGCGCCGCGAGTTCGAACGGCACCTGGACGACTGCGAGGCATGCGCCCAGGAGGTACGGGAGCTGTCGGCCACGGCCGCCCGGCTCGGCCTCGCCGTCACCGAGACTCCGCCGCGCGAACTGCGGGAGAGGGTGCTGCGGGAGATCACGACCGTACGCCAGGAGGCTCCGGCGCAGGCGAGACGGGAACGGCCCGGCGGTGGCCGCACCGGCCGCTGGTCCGCCTACGGGCTCGCCGCCTGCATCGCGGCGGCGGCCGCCTTCGGCGGGGTCGCGGTCTGGCAGAACCAGGTGGCCCAGGACGCCCGCCAGGAGGCGAACCAGGCGCAGCAGCAGAACCGGCTGCTGGCCCAGGTGCTCTCCGCGCCGGACGCGAAGACCTCCTCCGGCGAGCTGACCGGCGGCGCGCGCGGCACCGTCGTCGTGTCGCAGGAGGAGAACCGCGCGGTGTTCCTCGCCTCGGGGATGGAGCGGCCGCCGAGCGGCAAGGTGTACCAGCTCTGGTACAACGACGGGGGCACCATGCGTTCGGCCGGTCTGATGAACCCCTCGGCGAGCGATGACGCGGTGCTGCTGGACGGGCCCGTGGACCGCGCGACGGGGATGGGCATCACGGTCGAACCGGCGGGCGGATCGGCCGAACCGACCTCGTCGCCGGTGGCCCTGATGGACTTCCCGACCGCCTGAACCGCCTGCCAGAGCCGTCTGCCGGAACCGCCTGCCCGAACCGCCTGCGGAACCGCTGTCCGTGTCCGCACCTGACCGCTCACCCCGCTCACCCGTCCCAGCCTGCAAGGAGCACCCGTTCCATGAACGTCGCGGTGGTGCTGTTCACCTCCGATCTGCGTCTGCACGACAACCCGGTGCTGCGTTCCGCCCTGCGGGACGCGGACCGGGTCGTCCCGCTCTTCGTCCGGGACGACGGCGTCCACCGGGCCGGGTACGACGCGCCCAACCGGCTCGCCTTCCTCGCCGACTGCCTGGCGGACCTGGACGCCGGGCTGCGCCACCGGGGCGGCCGGCTCATCGTCCGTACGGGCGCGGTGGCCGAGGAGGTGCGCCGGCTGGTCGAGGAGACCGGGGCGGGCGCGGTGCACATGGCCGCCGGGGTGAGCGGGTACGCGGCACGGCGCGAGGAGCAGTTGCGTACCGCCCTGGCGGACACCGGCTGCGAGCTGCGCATCCATGACGCGGTGGTCACCGCGCTCGCTCCGGGCCGGGTGGTCCCGGCGAGCAGGGACCACTTCGCGGTGTTCACCCCGTACTTCCGCCGTTGGGAGGCGGCGGGGGTACGGGGCACACTGACCGCGCCCCGCACGATCCGGCTGCCGGAGGACGTTCCGTCCTCGGACCCCCTCCCCTCGCGGGACGACGTCAAGGACGTCTCGCCCGGTCTCGCGGAGGGCGGCGAGCAGACGGCCCGCAAGCTGATGACGTCCTGGCTCAGGAGCGGGGTGGCCGACTACGCGGACGGCCACGACGATCTCGCCGCCGACGCGACCTCCCGGCTCTCCCCCCACCTCCACTTCGGTACGGTCTCCGCCGCCGAACTGGCCAACCGGGCCAAGGAGAAGGGCGGGCCCGGCGGCGAGGCGTTCGTCCGCCAACTGGCGTGGCGCGACTTCCACCACCAGGTGCTCGCCGCCCGCCACGACGCCTCCTGGTCCGACTACCGGCCGCGCCAGGACCGCTGGCGCTCGGACGAGGACGAGATCACCGCCTGGAAGAGCGGGCGGACCGGATATCCCCTGGTGGACGCGGCGATGCGGCAGCTGGCGCACGAGGGGTGGATGCACAACCGGGGCCGGCTGCTCGCCGCGAGCTTCCTCACCAAGACGCTGTACGTGGACTGGCGGGTGGGGGCCCGGCACTTCCTGGACCTGCTGGTCGACGGCGACATCGCGAACAACCAGCTCAACTGGCAGTGGGTCGCGGGCACCGGCACGGACACCCGCCCCAACCGGGTGCTGAACCCGGTGGTCCAGGGCAAGCGCTTCGACCCGCGCGGCGAATACGTACGCCGGTGGGTGCCGGAGCTGGCGGAGCTGAAGGGGTCGGCGATCCACGAGCCGTGGAAGGCGGAGGGGCTGGACTACCCGGACCCGGTGGTGGATCTGGGCGAGGCGCGGTCGCGGTTCGAGAAGGCGCGCGGCATCGAGTGAGGGCCTGTCAGGCACCTATCCGAGGTCTGGCAGGCACCTGCCGGGGCCTGTCAGCCACCTACCAGAGGTCTGGCAGGCACCTGCCGGAGCCTGTCGGGGGTCTGTCCGGGGGCCGGCACAGGCTTCAGCGGCGCGCGCAGGCCCCCGGCAGGCTTCACCGGCGTCGCGGCGGCCGGGGAAAGAACGCGCTCGTGCGAGCCTGATAGCCGGCGTATCCCGGGCGCTCCGCCATATGGCGCTCCAGCAGGGCCGCGCCGCTCCCCCTGGTCAGCAGGAAGGTCATGACCAGCGGGGCGACGACGGTCGCGGCGGCGGCAGCCGGGGCCTGGCAGACGAAGAGGAACAGGCCCCACCAGACGAGGAAGTCACCGAAGTAGTTCGGGTGCCGGGTCCACGACCACAGGCCCCGGTCCATGATCTTCCCCTTGTTGGCCGGGTCGGCCTTGAACCGGGCGAGCTGCTGGTCCCCGATCCCCTCGAAGGCGAGCCCGACCGCCCACAGCACCGCCCCCGCCCAGGCCCACCACACCAGCGGCCCGGTCAGGTACTGCGCGGCCTGCACCGGCAGCGAGACCAGCCAGACCAGCGCGCCCTGGAGCAGGTAGACCTTGCGCAGGGCGTAGAGCCGAGGGTTGCCGGGGGCCTTGGCGAGCATCTTCTCGTAGCGCGGGTCCTCGCCGTGGCCGCGTCCGCGCCGCCCGATGTGCACGGCGAGCCGCAGCCCCCAGACCACGGTCAGCACGGTCACCAGGAGCCGCCGCGCGTCGTCGCCCTCACCGGCCGAGAGGCCGTACGAGACGAGGGCGACGGCGGCGAAACCGATGCCCCAGGCCACGTCGACGATGCGGTGGACGCCCTTCTTCAGGGCGACGGCGAAGGTGACCAGCATGACCGCGAGGGCGGTGCCGGCCGCGCCCGCGAGCCCGCTCGCGAACGCGCCCCAGGCGAAGCCGCTCACCGGTCCACCCCGTACCAGCCGCCCCGCGTGGCCGGCATCGCCGCCGTACCCTCCCGGTCCGGGCGTACGCACAGGATCTGGTCGACGCCCATCCGCCGCTCCTCGAACGCGAGGGCCCCGCCGACGAGATAGAGCCGCCAGACCCGTGCGGTCTCCTCCCCCACCAGGGCCGTGAACTCCGTCCAGCGCTCTTCCAGCGTCCGCCGCCAGGCGTCCACGGTCAGCACGTAGTGCTCGCGCAGGGCCTCCACGTCCCGCACTTCGAGGCCCGCCCCCTCCAGCAGCCCGACCGTCTCCCCGACCGGCCGCATATGCATGTCCGGCGCGATGTACGACTCGATGAACGCACCGCCGCCCGGGGCGTTCGCGCCCCGTGACATCTGCTGGACCAGCACCCGCCCCCGGGGCCGCAGGGAGTCGTGCAGGATCCGGGTGAAGGCGGGGTACTCCGCGTCCCCGACGTGCTCGCCCATCTCGATCGTGGAGACGGCGTCGTACGCGCCCCGGGTCTCGGGCCGCTCCGCGATGTCCCGGTAGTCGATGTTCAGGACCTCGACCAGCTCCTCCAGGCCGCGTGTCGCCACCTGCTCCCGTACGTACGCGGCCTGTTCGGCGGCGAGCGTGACGGCGGTGACCCGGACGCCGTGGCGCTGCGCCGCGTGGAGGGTCAGCGAGCCCCAGCCGCAGCCGATGTCCAGCAGCCGTGCGCCGGGCCGCAGTCCGAGCTTGCGGCAGATCAGCTCCAGCTTGTCGCGCTGCGCGTCGGCCGGTCCGTAGTCGGGTGCGTCGCTGGTCCAGTAGCCGCAGGAGTACGCCATCGTCTCGTCGAGGAGCAGCGCGTAGAAGGCGTTGGACAGGTCGTAGTGGTGGCTGATCGCCGCCCGGTCCCGGGCCTTGCTGTGCAGCGCCCCGCGCAGCCCGGCCCGGGCGGCGGGGACGGGCGGTCGCGGTCCTACGGCCCCGAGGCGCAGGGCGGTGCCCGCCGCCGCGAGCCGGTCGGGGAGGGAGAGCGCGGGCGGGGTGAGGCCGCGTTCGCTCATCGCGCGGCGGATGGCGCGCAGCCCGTCGCCCAGGTCGTCGTCGAGGTCGATGTCCCCGGTGATGTACGCCTCCGCCAGGCCGAGTTCGCCCGGCTCCCAGAGCAGACGGCGCAGGGCGCGCCGGGAACGCACCCGCACGGTCGGCGCGTCCTCGGGCCCGGCCTCGCTGCCGTCCCACATCCGTACCCGGACCGGCAGCGCGCCGCCGAGCAGCCGTTCGGCCAGGGGTACGAGCCGCTGGGCGGCGCCGGTGGAGGTGCGGCGGGCGGGGGGCCTGGTTCCGGTGGTGGTCACGCGGTCTCCTCGCGGGTCAGGAGCAGTTGCTGCACATCGAGGTAGCCGGAGCGGAAGCCGGCTTCGGAGTAGGCGAGGTAGAAGGTCCACATCCGGCGGAAGACGGCGTCGAAGCCGAGCGCGTCGACCTCGGCGGCGCGTTCCGTGAACCGTTCCCGCCACAGGCGCAGCGTCTCGGCGTAGTGCGCCCCGTAGCCGGTGCGCCGCACGGTCCGCAGCCGGGTGTGCTCGGTGGTGACCCGCTCGATGGCCTCGGTGGAGGGCAGCAGTCCGCCGGGGAAGATGTACTTGTGGATCCAGGTGTACGTGGAGCGGCTGGCGCGCAACCGGTCGTCCGGCATGGTGATGGCCTGGAGGGCGATCCGGCCGCCGGGGGCGAGCAGCCGGTCCAGGGCCTGGAAGTAGACCGGCCAGAACCCCTCCCCCACCGCCTCGATCATCTCGACGCTGACGACGGCGTCGTACTCGCCGGTGACGTCGCGGTAGTCGCTGAGCCGGACCTCGACCCGGTCCTCGAACCCGGCCTCGCGGATGCGCGTACGGGCCAGTTCGCGCTGTTCGGCGGAGAGGGTGACGGTGACGACCCGCGCGCCCCGGGCGGCCGCCCGTACGGCCAGCTCGCCCCAGCCGGTGCCGATCTCCAGGAGCCGGGTGCCCTCCTTGACCCCGGCGGCGTCCAGCAGCCGGTCGATCTTGCGGTGCTGGGCGGCGGGCAGCAGGGACTGTTCGGCGGGGAAGCCCCGGAAGACGGCGGAGGAGTAGGAGAGCGTCTCGTCCAGGAAGAGGGCGAAGAGCTCGTTGGAGAGGTCGTAGTGGTGGCTGATGTTGTCCCGGGAGCCCTCGGGGGTGTTGAGCTGGGCCTCGGGCCTGCGCAACGCCCAGAGGGGACGCAGCCGTTGCAGCGGGCGGGGAATGAGGTCGGCGGCGGAGTCCGCGAGGACGGTGAGCACCCCCACCAGGTCGGGGGCGTCCCATTCGCCGGCCATGTAGGACTCGCCGAAGCCGATGAGCCCGCTCGCGCCGATCCGCCGGAAGAAGGCGTCGGGGTCGCGGATGTCCATGAGCGGCCCGCCGAGGCCGATGTCCTCCACCCCCGCGAGGCGGGCGCGCAGGGGAAGCCGGGCGAGGGCGCGGCGGACGACGCGTTCCGCGACGGCGGTCCGGGCGCGGGAGGCGCGGGGCCGGGCGACGACGTCGGGCCAGCGCTCGGGGTCGGCGGCCGGGTCCCGCTGTCCGGCCGGTGCGGGGGCGTGGCCCCTCGGCGCGGGGACGTGCCCCGCGGGATCGGGGGTCCGGTCTGCCGGCAGCTGGTGGGTGGGCGCGGTCACTGCATGCCTTCCTGTGGTCGGTGCGGGGGACGGGGCTGCACGGGGAGGCCGCGCAGGTAGAGCCGGATGCCGTGCAGCCGGATGGCGAGGGAGACGGCGACGGTGGAGAGGGGGTGGCGCAGGGCGAGGCGGACGAGCTGCCCGGGGGTGGCCGGGCGGCGGTCGCCCCGTACGGTCGCGGTGAAGGGGCGGGACCCCTCCCGCTCCAGATGGACGGTCAGGTCGAGCCGGTCCCCGGGCTCGGGCAGCCGCATCCGGTAGCCGCCGTCGACGGGGAAGAACGGCGAGACGTAGAACTCCTTGCCGGTCGTGGCGCGGTGCTCGCCGTCCGGGTGGAGCAGATAGCCGTGGCGTTCGCCGTACGTGTTGTGGACCTCGGCCACCACGCAGAGCGGGGACCCGTCGTCGCGGCGGCACCAGTAGACGGTGAGCGGGTTGAAGACGTGGCCGAGGACGCGGGCCTGGGTGAGCATGGTGACGGTTCCGTCGCCGAGGTCCACGCCCTGGGCGCCGAGGAAGCGTGCCAGCCCGGCCCGGATGGTCGGTGCGGTGCCGCCGAAGTGGTCCCGCGCGTCGAACCGGGCCAGCGGCCGCAGGGCGCGCGGCAGCCGGGGCGGGTCGTCCGGGTCGATGAGCCACAGGTAGGTCCGGTGCCGCAGCGCGTAGGTGCTGGGCCGGGTCCGCACGTGCGTGATGGCGCACGGGTACAGGCCGTTCACCACGCCACCCCCAGGGCCGCGGCCGCCTCGACCCCCGAGCGGCAGCCGTCCTCGTGGAAGCCCCACCCGTGGTACGCCCCCGCGAAAGCGGTGACGGGGCCGGAGAGGGCGGGCAGCCGGGCCTGGGCGGACACCGACTCCGGGGTGTAGACGGGGTGTTCGTAGACCATGCGGGCGCGTACGGAGGCGGGGTCGACCCGGTCGGAGCCGTTCAGCGTGACGACGAACGTCTCGGGCGCGTCGAGCCGCTGGAGCCGGTTCATGTCGTAGCTGACGGTGACCCGGTCGGCGTCGGCGGCGCAGGAGGGCATCAGGTAGTTCCAGGAGGCCCGCGCGCCCCGGCTGCGGGGCAGCAGCGTGGTGTCGGTGTGCAGCAGCGTGGGGTTGCGGGAGTACCGGAAGGCCCCGAGCGTGGCGCGTTCGGCGTCGGTGGGGTCGGCCAGCAGCCGGAGCGCCTGGTCGGGGTGGGTGGCGATGACGACGGCGTCGTACGGCGTGGTCGTGCCGTCCTCGGTGGTGAGCTCGACGCCGTCCGCGTGGCGGGCGACGGACCGGACCGGGGTCGCGGTGTGGACGGCGGTGAGCTGCTTGACGAGGCGCTCGACGTACGAGCGCGAGCCGCCGGTGACGGTCCGCCAGACGGGGGAGCCGCCGATCGCGAGCATGCCGTGGTGGGCCAGGAACTGGAAGAGGTAGCGGGCCGGGTAGCGCAGGGCGGTGACCGGGTCGCAGGACCAGACGGCGGAGACCATGGGGGTCAGGAAGTGGGCGTGGAAGTACGCCGAGAAGCGGCCGCGCCGGGCGAACTCCCCCAGGGTCATGCCGGTGTCCGCGCTCTCCGGCAGCTCCAGCAGCGCCCGTGCGGCGCGGTGGAAGCGCGGCACCTCGGCGAGCATGCGCACGTAGGGGCCGCGAACGGCGGAACGCGGCTGGGCGAGGAGTCCAGAGGGGCCCCGGGCGCCCGCGTACTCCAGGCCGCAGCCCTCGCACCGTACGGACATGCTCATCTCGGACTCCTGGGTGGCGACGCCCAGTTCGTCGAAGAGGCGCAGGAGGTGGGGGTAGGTCCGCCGGTTGTGCACGATGAAGCCCGAGTCGACGCGGTGCACCCGGCCGTCGGAGGCGACCAGGTCGTGGGTGTGGGCGTGGCCGCCGACGCGGTCGTCCGCCTCGTACAGCGTGACGTCGTGCGCCTCCCGCAGGACGTGGGCGGCGGTCAGTCCCGCCACTCCGCTCCCCACCACGGCCGTCCGCCGCCGTTCCCCTGCCATCCCGGCTCCCTCCGGTCCTCCTGCGCTGGTCGGAGCAGTGCTGGAGTGCTCCTCGCAGTCCATTCGGCGCAGATGACCGGAAGGATTGGTCGATGATCGGAACTAACCCGATCGAGTGAATGCCACCGCCGGACCAATCCGCCGCGCCGTCCGCGCCGAATCCCTTGCGTGAGAGCAGATCGGAACGATGCGCGGACGGACGGGACCTTCGGGGCCCGGCGGCCCCGCCAGGTGCGCGCCGTCTCGGCCGCGCCCGGCGGCCGGGCCGCCTGCCCCGATGCCCGGGCCACCGCCGTATCGCCCGCCCTTCGCGCCCCCACGTGTCCGGCCGGCGCCGGTCACCGCGGCGGGCGGGGCGGACGGCGGCTCGCCGCGCCGGCCGTTCCGGTCCGCCTCACGGTCGGGGGCGGCGTCGCCACCCGGACGGCCGGGGAGCCGTCCGTGCGGTGCGCCGCCATCGGTCATGGGGCCGTGCCGGCCGCAGGAGCGTCATCACTCCTGGTCGGACGGCCGGTACCGGCGCCGGGTCCGTCTCCCGCGGCTGGGAGACGGACCACGAGTCGCCGGAAACCGAGGCCACCGCTCCCCCACACCTCTGCTCCCCCTGTCCGCCCCTTGCCCCTACGGCACGACTGAGCACCGTTCCTTATCCCCGCTCAGCACCTTCGATACAGGAGAAACACCATGAACACCCTCCACTTCCGCCGCACCGCCGTCGCCGTGGCCACCGCGGCGGTACTGCCGCTGGCGCTGACCGCCTGCTCCTCCGGCGACTCCTCCAAGGACTCGGCGGCGGGCTCGACCCCCAGCGCGGCCAACTCGGCGAGCGCGTCGGCCGACGACTCGATGACCACGGACAAGCCGTTCGGCCCCGGGTGTGCCTCCGTGCCGAAGGACGGCGCGGGCTCGTTCGACGGCATGGCGCAGGACCCGGTCGCGACGGCCGCCTCGAACAACCCGGCACTGTCGACGCTGGTGGCCGCGGTCAAGCAGGCCGGCCTGGTGGACACGCTCAACAACGCCGAGAACATCACGGTGTTCGCCCCGACCAACGACGCTTTCGCGAAGATCCCGAAGGCCGACCTGGACGCGCTGCTCGCGAACAAGGCCGAGCTCACCAAGGTCCTCACCTACCACGTGGTGGGCCAGAAGCTGACGCCGCAGCAGCTGGAGAAGGGCTCCTTCGACACGCTGGAGAAGAGCAAGCTGACGACGTCCGGCTCGGGCACGGAGTACACCGTCAACGACTCCTCGAAGGTCGTCTGCGGCAACGTCCCGACCGCCAACGCGACGGTCTACATCATCGACACGGTCCTGATGCCCCCGAAGTAACACCGGAGGCATGAGGGGCGGGGTGCTGCGGCGGATCGCAGCGCCCCGCCCCTTCGTCATGCCCGGTCCCACCCCGCCCCACGGGGATGCGCATAAGGCCCAGATAATAGCAAACTAGACACATGGGCGCTTGGCGCACTTTCCGTGCGGCGTCAGGGCCCGCAGGACCGAAGGAGACGAAATCTCATGAGCAACGTCTCACACGCCAGGAGCGACATAGCGGGCCACCCCGACGCCCCCGAGATGCGGGCACGCTACGACCGGGTGATGGGCGGCCGCGATGTGGCGCTGGTGGACGCGCCGGTGTTCCTCGTCGGCCTCTACTGCGCCGTCTCTCCGTGGGTGCTCCACTTCACGGCGAACCAGCCCGCCCTGGCGACGCACAACCTCGTCATGGGCATCGCGATCGCGGTGCTGGCCCTCGGCTTCACGATGATGCCGGAGCGCATGTACGGCCTGAGCTGGGCGATGTGCGCCATGGGTGCGTGGGTCATCGTGTCGACCTGGGTGGTCGGGAGCAGCCCGGACACCGGAATCATCCTCAACAACATCATCGTCGGCGGCCTGACGGTGCTGCTGGGCCTGGTCTGCGCGGGAGCAGCGGCGAAGAGCCGCAGCACCTGAACAGCAACTCCGGCACGCCTCCAGCATGTCGAGGAGCCCACTCCAGCCCCTCGGGCGCTTGAGGAGCGAGGCCCGGGGCGCGGCCCGGCCTACACCCCCAGCCCCGCCCGTACTCCCAGCCCCTCCGGCGCTTGAGGAGCGGGGTCCGGGGCGCGGCCCGGCCTACACCCCCAGCCCCGCCCGTACTCCCAGCCCCTCCGGCGCTTGAGGAGCGGGGTCCGGGGCGGAGCCCCGGTTTCGGGAAGGGGCGGGGAGGGGAACAGCCCGCCGCAGGCGCACCGCCCCCCACACGCCCCCACCCCGCAACACCCACCGTCAGCCGACAGAGCTGTAAGCCACAACCCCCCGCAACACCCCGTCAACCGCCTTCCGCGCGTTACGAGCCACAGAGCTGGCCCCCGCGCTCCCCTCCCGAGGAGCCGCCGCCGCCACCTGCCCCAGCACGTCGATCACCTGCTTGCACCACCGTACGAAGTCCCCCGCCGGCATCTCCGCCTCGCGCAGCACCTCGTTCAGCGTGCGCCCGGAGGCCCACATGTAGACCGCCCAGGCGAAGCCGAGATCGGGCTCGCGCTGCCCGACCCCCTCCGTCTGGTTGATCTTGAAGTCCTCCTCCAGGGCGTCCAGCCGCCCCCAGATCCGCACCATCTCGCCCATGGCGGCCTTCGCCGGCCCGGACGGCAGCTTGGGCGCGACCGCGTCGTCCGCCTGCCGGGCCTCGAACACCAGCGCCGAGACGCACGCGGCGAGTTCGGCGGGGTTGAGCCCCTCCCACACGCCCTCCCGCAGACACTCGCTGGCGAGCAGGTCCAGCTCCCCGTACAGCCGGGCCAGCCGCCGCCCGTTCTCCGTGACCTCGTTGCCCCGGAGGTAGTCCAGCTCGGTCAGGAGCGCGACGATCCGGTCGAAGGTGCGGGCGATCGTGTTCGTCCGCCCCTCGATCCGCTTCTCCAGCTGCCGCGTGTCCCGCTGCAACCGGTGGTAGCGCTCGGCCCACCGCGCGTGGTCCTCGCGCTCGTCGCACCCGTGGCATGGGTGGGCGCGCAGCTCGGTCCGCAGCCGGGCGATCTCGCGGTCGTCGGCGGCCGGCGCCCGCCCCTTGCGGTGCCGGTCGGGCACGATGTGCCCGGCCTTCGACCGCAGGGCGGAGGCCAGATCGCGCCGGGACTGCGGCGAGCGCGGGTTGAACGACTTCGGGACCCGCATCCGGTCCAGCGCCTCCACCGGCACCGGGAAGTCGATCGAGGCGAGCCGCTTGACCTGCCGCTCGGAGGTCAGCACCAGCGGACGCGGCCCGTCGTGGTGGTCGAACCCGCGGTGCCCGTTGGCCCGCCCGGCGGGAAGCCCCGGGTCCAGCACGAGCGCCAGCCCCGCGAACTTCCCGGTCGGCACGTGGATGACGTCGCCCGGCTTCAGCTTCTCCAGCGAGGTGGCGGCGGCCGCCCGTCGCTGGGCCGCGCCCTGCTTGGCGAGCTCCGTCTCCCGGTCCTTGAGGTCGCGGCGCAGCCGCGCGTACTCCTCGAAGTCGCCGAGGTGGCAGGTCATGCCCTCCTTGTAGCCCTCCAGGCCCTCTTCGTTGCGCTGGACCTGCCGGGAGATCCCGACGACCGACTTGTCGGCCTGGAACTGGGCGAACGACGTCTCCAGCAGCTCGCGCGAGCGGTGCCGCCCGAACTGCTGCACCAGGTTGACCGCCATGTTGTACGAGGGCCGGAAGCTGGAGCGCAGCGGATACGTACGCGTCCCGGCGAGCCCGGCCAGCCCTGTCGGGTCCATGCCGCGCTGCCACAGGACCACCGCGTGGCCCTCGACGTCGATGCCGCGCCGCCCGGCCCGGCCGGTGAGCTGGGTGTACTCGCCGGGGGTGATGTCGGCGTGCTGCTCGCCGTTCCACTTGACGAGCTTCTCCAGGACCACCGAGCGCGCGGGCATGTTGATGCCGAGCGCCAGGGTCTCGGTGGCGAAGACCGCCTTCACCAGGCCCCGTACGAACAGCTCCTCGACGACCTCCTTGAACGTCGGCAGCATGCCCGCGTGGTGGGCTGCGATGCCCCGCTCCAGCCCTTCGAGCCACTCGTAGTACCCGAGGACGTGAAGGTCCTCGCCGGGGATGGAGGCGGTCCGCTCCTCGACGATCTCCCGCACCAGCCGGCGCTTGTCCTCGTCGTTGAGCCGGAGGCCGGCGTACAGACACTGCTGTACGGCGGCCTCGCAGCCGGCCCGGCTGAAGATGAAGGTGATCGCGGGCAGCAGGCCCTCGTTGTCCAGCCGCTCGATGACCTCGGGCCGGCCGGGCGTCCAGATCCGGCTGCGCTGACGCCGCTCGCGCTCGCGGTCGGCCTCGCGGACCATCTTGCCCCGGCGGCGGTCGCGGGGGTTGTACCCCTGCTGGTTCTCCGTCCGGGCGAGGCGGACCAGGTCCGGGTTGACCTCGCGGCGTCCGACGCCGCGGCCGCCGTGGTCGGTGGCCTCCTCGAAGAGGTCGTACATCTTGCGCCCGGCCATCACGTGCTGCCAGAGCGGCACCGGACGGTGCTCGGAGACGATCACCTCGGTGTCGCCGCGCACGGTGTCCAGCCAGTCGCCGAACTCCTCCGCGTTGGACACGGTCGCCGACAGGGAGACCAGGGTCACCGACTCCGGGAGGTGGATGATCACTTCTTCCCAGACCGCGCCCCGGAAGCGGTCGGAGAGGTAGTGCACCTCGTCCATGACCACATAGCCGAGTCCGGAGAGCGACTGCGAGCCCGCGTACAGCATGTTCCGCAGGACCTCGGTGGTCATCACGACCACCGGCGCCTCGGAGTTGACGCTGTTGTCGCCGGTCAGCAGGCCGACCTTGTCCGCCCCGTACCGCTTGGCCAGGTCGGCGTACTTCTGGTTGGAGAGCGCCTTGATGGGCGTGGTGTAGAAGCATTTGCGGCCCTGCTCCAGGGCCAGGTGCACGGCGAACTCGCCGACGATCGTCTTGCCCGACCCCGTGGGGGCCGCGACCAGCACCCCCTTGCCCGCCTCGAGGGCCTGGCATGCCTCGATCTGGAAGGGGTCGAGTCCGAACTCGTACATCTCCCGGAAGGGCCCGAGGGCCGTCGCCATCTCGGCCGCGCGGGCCCGGGACGCCTGGTATCGCTCAGCTGGTGAGAGGTCCTCTGTCATCTTGGCTACGAGCCTACCCGCCGCCTCCGACAGTCAGCCTGATCTTTAAACGGCCTTGGCCTTCCACCTGATCAGCGGCCGGTCGAAGCTTGGTGAGGACCCGCACGGCACACCCCGGTCAGGTGATGTCGTCGTAACCGTTGAGCCGGTGCGAGCGTGAGCCGTCCGGCTCGCCGGAAGCCTGCTCCGGCAGCACTCGGCGCGGAGCGGCCACGGGCTCGACCCCTTCGACCGCCTCGGGGGTCAGGTCGAGCCGCGACGCCTCGTCGTCGCTGAGCTCGGCGTCGGGGTTGTTGCGGTTGCGACGCTTGTCGTTCAGCAGGGAGAAGCCGACAGCGATGAAGTAGAGCACCGCGAGCGGGCCGGAGAGCAGCAGCATGGAGATCGGCTCGCCGCCGGGGGTGGCGATGGCCGCGAAGGCGGTGAGGCCGACGATCATGCCGCGCCACCAGCGCAGCATGCGGACGCCGGAGAGGACCCCGGTCATGTTGAGGGCGACGAGCAGCAGCGGGAGTTCGAAGGCGAGACCGAAGACGATCACCATGCGGGTGATCAGGTCGAGGAAGTCGTCGAGCGGCAGCAGGTTCGTCACGTTCTCCGGCGTGAAGTCGAGCATGATCTCGGCCGTCTGCGGGAGGATCACGTACGCCAGGTAGGCCCCGGCGGCGAAGAGCGGGGCGCCGGCCGCCACGAAGGCCAGGGAGTACCGCTTCTCCTTCTGGTGCAGGCCGGGGGCGACGAAGGCCCAGAGCTGGTAGAGCCAGACGGGCGTGGCGATGAGGACGCCCGCCATGAGGGACACCTTGAGCGCGATGGTGAACGGCGACAGCAGACCGTTGGTGGTCATCTCCGCGCAGGGGCGGCCGTTGACCATCGTCTCGACGCCGTTCTTGCAGCCGACCGAGTCAAGGATCGGCTTCATCAGGAACTCGAAGATCTCCTTGTGGAAGAAGGCGGCCCCGATGATGGCGATCAAGATCGCCAGCACGGCCTTCAGCAGCCGGTTACGCAGCTCACGCAGGTGATCGAGGAGAGGCATCCGCCCCTCTTCGTCCTTCTCCTGCTTGCGGGCAGACTTGAGCAACCCACTTCCCTCGTCTCGTGCGGCGGCTGTCGGCGGAGCGCGTCAGCGGTCAGCTCTGGGTGGTGGGCTTGGCGTCGTTGACCGGGCGGGAGCTCGTGACGTCACCCGGAGCGGCCTGGATGGTGCGCGCGGTGGTGGCCTGCGGAGGGGTGGGGTCCGCGACGGTCTCGGTCGGGGGCGTCGCGGTCGCCGCGTCGTCCTTCTTCATCGCCTTGGCCTCGCTCTTGAGGATGCGGGCCGACTTGCCGAGCGAGCGCGCCATGTCGGGAAGCTTCTTGGCGCCGAAGAGCAGCAGGATGACCGCGATGATCAGAACGATCTCGAGGGGCTTCAGATTGCCGATCATGTGCGACTTCCTTCTCACTGAGGCGGCTGGAGGGGTGGGCTCGCTACCCGTGCTACCGGACCTGTCGTCCGAATCGTTGCGCTTGGCAGCGATCGTAACCCGCAGGGGTAAACGCGAGGCAATGCCCGTGCGTACTCCCGATTGCGGCCCCCGCCCTCCCTGCCTGGGCCGACTCGTGAAGCGTACCCCTCGGTTCCGGCGGACGGCAGGGCGCGGCCCCGCTATCGCAGGCTGTCGCCGGTGGCCGCGAGGCGTGTCGCCGCTCGTTCGAGGTCCTCGGACGCCTGGTTGATCCGCTCGGTGGTGGCGGTGACCTGACGGCCGAGCCGCTGTGCCTCGACGAAGACCTTGACGGCCAGTACGCCGAGCACGGCGACCCCCAGGAATCCCAGGGCGATGGCGAGCATGGGCCAGAACATGCGGCGGTGCCTCTTCCTACGGACGTGGGATCTACGGCGTGGCGTGCAGACGCAGGGTCCGTACGCCGCCGCCGGTGAGCAGTTCGATGATGCGCTCCCCGGCGGGCTTGCGGACCGGGGCGGCGCACTCGGGGCAGGTGAAGCTGTAGAAGGCAGTGCGGCTGCCGGCGCCGATCGCCAGGCGCAGCGCCCCCGCCGCGAGCTCGAAGCGCCCGCGGCAGTCGGGGCACGAGGCCCGGAACCGTACAGCGGCGGGTACCGGCACCGGGACCGGCCCGGTACGGACGGTCGGCCGGGTACGAACGGCGACCGGGCCGGTGCGAACAGCCGGACCCGCCGAGGCGACCGGGCCGGTGCGCACAGCCGGACCCGCCGAGGCGACCGGGCCGGTGCGCACAGCCGGACCCGCGGAGGCGATCCGGCCCGCGGAGGCGACCGGGCCGGTGGAGGCGACCGGCGTCAGGTACGTCGGGTTCATCTGGCTCTCCGCTCCGGGTCGCTCAGACCGTGTCGTCGTAGGCGGCCAGCGCCTCGCGGGCGGCGGACCGGGCGCTGTCGGCGAGCTCCGGCGGGGTGACGATGCGTCCCTCGCCGCCCAGGCGCAGCGCGAGCCGGCGCAGCGAGGCCGGGTCGGGGGTGCGCAGGGTGATGCGCAGTCCGCCGTCCGGCAGCTCCTCGGCGCTGTCGTGCGGGTAGTACTCCGCGACCCACCGGCCTCCGGTGCCGACCTCGATCACGACCTCGGGGTCCTCGGCGGCGGGCTGGACCAGCCCTTCCGACAGGTCCCGCAGCTCCAGCTCCGGCGGTGCGGCCGGGGCGTCCAGGAGCCGGATCTCCGCGACCCGGTCGAGGCGGAAGGTCCGGCGGGCCTCGGAGAGCCGGCACCAGCCCTCCATATAGGTGTGGCCCACGGCGAACAGCCGGATCGGGTCGACCTCGCGTTCGGTGAGCTCGTCGCGGGCGGGCGAGTAGTAGCGCAGCCAGAGGCGGCGGCGCTCGGAGATGGCCCGGTCGACGTCGGCGAAGACGCCGCCCTCCGCCTCGAAGGTCACCGAGAGCCGGGAGCTCGCCGCGCCGGACTCCCCGGCCGCCGTCTCCAGCTTGGCGGTCGCGCGGACCAGGGCGAGCCGGTCGCTCTCGCGCAGCCCGGGCAGGGTCGCGACCGCGCGGGCGGCGACGAGCAGGGCGGTGGCCTCGTCGGCCGCGAGCCGCAGCGGCTCGGCGACGTCGTCCGGGTTGTGCCACCAGATCCGGTCGCCGTCGGTGTCGATGTCGAGCAGGTCGCCGCCGCGGAAGCTGGTCCCGCACATGGGCAGCACGTCGAGGTCCGAGATCAGCTCGTCCTCCGTGATGCCGAAGGCCCGGGCCACGTCCTGGACGTGGGCGCCGGGGCGCTCGCGCAGGTACGTGACCAGGGAGAGCATCCGGCGGGTCTGGTCGATCGCGTTCGTGGCCATCGTTTCCGTACCCCTAGTCCTTGGCCACGGCGCGGAGCCGGTCCACCACATCGGCCCGCAGATCGGCGGGTTCCTCCACGACGACGTCCGGTCCGAACTCGACGAGCCAGGCGTCGAGCCCGTGTCCGTACGGAATCTCCAGCTCGTCCCAGCCGTCGCCGCGCTCCCTCACGGATATCGCGCGCGACCGCAGCGGGTAGCCGGCTCCGGCGCGCAGCCGGATGCGGGCGGTGCGGGTGGCGGTCTCGCCGGCCCAGCTCTCCACGGTCTCGCGGACCGTGACCACGTCGGGCACCTCGCTGGTGAAGGCGCCGGCCCGGGAGCGGACCCTGCCGGTGATGCGGGAGAGCCGGAAGACGCGTTCGGCGCCGCGCTCCCGGTCCCAGCCGGCGAGATACCAGTGGCCGCGCCAGCACTCCAGGGTCCAGGGTTCGACCTGGCGCTGCTCGGGACGGGCGGAGTTGGCCTTGCGGTAGTCGAAGGTGACCGGGCGGCGGTCGCGGCAGGCCAGCATCAGGGGCTCGAAGGCCGCCTCGTGGACGGGGATGCGGGGTTCGAGGGCGCTGTGGACCTCGTAGGCGTCCTCGGTCTCGGGCATGCCGGCGGCGCGGAGCTTCTGGAGGGCGCCGCTGGCCGCTCCGGCCAGGCGCGCCTGCTGCCAGACCTTGGCGGCGAGGCCGAGGGCGGCGGCCTCCTCGGCGTCCAGGGTGATGGGAGGCAGCCGGTTGCTGTCGCGGCGGGCCAGGTATCCGGTGTCGCCGTCGAGGTTCTCGACGGTCTCGATGACGAGGCCGAGCTCGCGCAGATCGTCCTTGTCGCGCTCGAACATCCGGTTGAAGGACTCGTCGGAGCCCGCTTCGAGGTACGCCTCGATGGAGCCGCGGAGCTCACGCTTGCTCAGCGGGCGCCGGGTCCCCAGCAGGCACAGCGCGAGGTTCATCAGCCGCTCGGCCTTGGCAATCGCCATCGACGCCCTTTCTTCATGTGCTCTACGACCGCCGACCGTACCGCCCCGGGGTGTCCGGACCAAAGCGGGGCCGTGCCCGGACAGCGCTGAGGGCCCCCGCCGTGCGGCGGGGGCCCTAGTCACCTGACCGGAGCGGAACGTACGTGACCGAAAGGGATCGGTTCACGAAGCCCGCATGACCGGTACGGATCAGACCGCCACCAGGTCGCAGACGAAGATCAGCGTCTCGCCCGGGGCGATGGCGGAGCCGGCGCCGCGGTCGCCGTACGCGAGGTGCGCCGGGATGGTCAGCTGGCGACGGCCGCCGACCTTCATGCCCTGCACGCCCTGGTCCCACCCGGAGATGACCTGGCCGACACCCAGCTGGAAGGCCAGCGGCGTACCGCGGTTCCAGGAGGAGTCGAACTCCTCGCCGGTGGAGAAGGCCACGCCCACGTAGTGGACCTGGACCCGGTCGCCGGCCTTGGCGACGGGGCCGTCGCCCTCCCAGATGTCCTTGATCTCCAGGTCCGCCGGCGGCTCGCCACCCGGGAAGTCGATCTCGGGCTTCTCGATGCTCACTGAACTGCTCCTCTGATGAACTGTGTACTGCGGGGCAACCGGCCCATTGTCACAGATTGACGATCAGACCACTCCGAGGATGTCCACCGAGAACACCAGCGTGTTCTTCGACAGCCCGGAGTTCGGCGCGTTGCCGTAACCCAGCTTGGGCGGGATCACCAGGAGCACCCGGTCTCCGACGTTCTTACCGACGAGGGCCTGGTCCCAGCCCTGCACCACGGAGCCGGTCCCGATCTGGAAGGCGAGGGCGCCCGCGTTGTTCCAGGAGGAGTCGAACTGCTTGCCGTCCTCCCACTTCACACCGGTGTACTGGGCGATCAGCCCCTGCCCCGCCTCGACCTTCGCGCCGGTGCCCTTGATGAGCACCTGCTCCTTCAGGTCGGTGGGGGCCTTCTCCCCCTTCGGGACGGTGATCGCGGCCGCCTTCTTCGATTCGGCCTTCACCGTGGGCAGTCCCGACTCCGGGGCCGCCTGCTTGCCCTCGGCCTCCGCCTTGGGGTCGACGGTGGCCGCCCCGACCACGTCGACGACCCAGACCAGGACGTCCGACTCGCTGAGCCCCGACTGCGGGTTGAGGCCCTGCCCCACCAGCTCGCCGGCGGTTCCCTGCAACATGATCCGGCTGCCGGTCTTCCGACCGGTCACCGAGTCGAGGACCTTCGCGGGCAGCTGCTGGCTCTGCTGGCCGACCCGCTCGACCGCCTGCCGCCGTGCCCCATCGGCGGCCGGAGCGCTCCAGGTGCCACCGAGGTTCTCGGTGCCCTTCCACTTCTCGACGGTCCATTCCAGCCGAACGAAGTCACCCTTCTTGACCTTCGCCCCACTGCCTTCCGTGACGGTCTTGACCACCGTCTTCTCCGAGGCTTCCGCGTCCTTCGGGACGGCGATCTCGGGCTTGGCCCCGAATTTCCCCTTGATCTCCGCCACGCTTCCCGAGTCGCCCTTCTCGGAGTCCGATCCACACGCGGCGGTGAACAGCAGGACGGGCACGGCCAGCAGGGCGGCGAAACGTCGCTTCGTGTTGTAGGTCATCAGTCCAACTGGGAGTCGAGGCTATGGAAACGCCCGCCACTCTACGGTGTCCGGCGTTCCGCGCACCGGTTCCGTCAACCCGGCGCACCGCACGGCGGCGCCCCCGGCCTCTGCCCGGACTCGGTGTCGCCGCCTTCCGGGGAGGACCGAAGGACCGTACGCACGGAGAAAGCCGCCGGGTGCGGCAGGACTGGGGCCTGTCCGAGGCGAGTCCTGCCGCACCCGGCGGCTTCGGCGTGGCGGTCCGGCTGCCGGAGACCGGCCGCCGGCCAGGTCACATCCCGGCGATGAGCTTCTCCACGCGCTCGTCCACCGACCGGAACGGGTCCTTGCACAGCACCGTGCGCTGCGCCTGGTCGTTGAGCTTGAGGTGGACCCAGTCGACGGTGAAGTCCCGCCGCTGCTCCTGGGCCCTGCGGATGAAGTCGCCGCGCAGCCTCGCCCTGGTGGTCTGCGGGGGCACCGACTTGCCCTCGAAGATCTTGAGGTCGTTGCAGATGCGGGCGGTCTGTCCCTTGCGCTCCAGCAGGTAGAACAGGCCGCGGCGACGGTGGATGTCGTGGTAGGCGAGGTCTATCTGGGCGACCCGCGGGTTCGACATGGTCATGTTGTGCTTGGCCCGGTACCGCTCGATCAGCTTGTACTTCATGACCCAGTCGATCTCGGTGCCGATCCGGTCGAGGTCCTCGGCCTCGATGGCGTCGAGCGTGCGGCCCCACAGCTCCAGGACCTGGTCGACGGTGCCGGTGCGGATGCCCCGGCGCTCGACGAAGTCCACGGCCTTCTCGTAGTACTCCCGCTGGACCTCGATGGCCGAAGCCTCCCGGCCGCTGGCCAGGCGCACCTTGCGCCGGCCGGTGGTGTCGTGGCTGACCTCGCGGATGGCCCGGATCGGGTTCTCCAGGGTCAGGTCGCGCATCACCGTGCCCGCCTCGATCATGCGGAGCACCAGGTCGGTGGCGCCGACCTTGAGCAGCATGGTCGTCTCGGACATGTTCGAGTCGCCGACGATGACGTGGAGGCGGCGGTACCGCTCGGCGTCGGCGTGGGGTTCGTCGCGGGTGTTGATGATCGGCCGGGAGCGGGTCGTCGCGGAGCTGACGCCCTCCCAGATGTGCTCGGCGCGCTGGCTGACGCAGTAGACGGCTCCGCGCGGGGTCTGGAGCACCTTGCCCGCGCCGCAGATGAGCTGCCGGGTGACGAGGAAGGGGATGAGGATGTCCGCGAGCCGGGAGAATTCTCCGTGCCGGGCCACGAGGTAGTTCTCATGGCACCCGTAGGAGTTTCCCGCCGAGTCGGTGTTGTTCTTGAAGAGATAGACGTCGCCCGCGATTCCCTCCTCGTGCAGGCGGCGTTCGGCGTCGACGAGCAGACCTTCGAGAATGCGCTCGCCGGCCTTGTCATGCGTGACCAACTCGGTCACGTTGTCGCATTCGGGGGTTGCATATTCCGGATGCGATCCCACGTCGAGGTAGAGTCGGGCGCCGTTCCGCAGGAAGACATTGCTGCTGCGGCCCCATGACACAACACGGCGGAAGAGGTAGCGCGCCACTTCGTCAGGTGACAGTCGGCGCTGTCCCCTGAACGTGCACGTGACGCCGTACTCGTTCTCCAGCCCGAAAATGCGGCGGTCCATGACTGAACATTACGCCTTACGGCCGGTGCTGAAACCGGGTTCGACGGCACCGTTTCGATCATTTTCCGATCCGGTCACGACGGCGGGGTCACGCACGGGAGCTGCTGGCGGTCCCGGCCCTGACCGGCGACACGTCCCCTAGGACCTTCCCGGTGGCCAGCAGGACCACCAGGGCGAGGACTCCGCCGACCCCCGCCACGCCGAAGCTCCAGGCGGTCGAGCCGAGCTCCACGGCCGGGCCCGCGACGGCCGTTCCGGCTGCCGCGCCGACGCCGAAGGTGGTGACGAGCCAGGAGAACGCCTCGGTCACCGTGCCGCGCGGGGCGTGCCGGTCCACCACGATGAACGAGCACGCGATGGCCGGGGCGAGGAAGACGCCGGCCAGGGCGGCCAGAGCGGTCATCGCCGGGACCGAGGGCGTGAGCGTCAACGGCAGATAGCCCAGCGCCAGGAGGGCGACGATCACGCGCAGCCGCCGCTCGGGCGCACCGGCCCACTGCCGCGCCCCGTAGCCCAGGCCCCCGATCAGCGCGCCGAGACCCAGCGCGGCCATCAGCCAGCCGTACACCGACTCGCGGCCGTGGTCGTCCGCGTAGGCCACACCGGCCACCGTGATGGAGCCGAGCGCGAGCCCGACGAAGAAGAACGCGCCCAGCAGGGCGAGGAGTCCGGGCGAGCGCAGCGCCCCGAGCCAGTGCGCCTCGCGGGGTGCGGAGCGCCAGGCGCGCGAGGGCTCGGAGAGGACGACCGACAACGCGCCCAGGACGCCGATGGCGTTGATGACGAGCAGGGCGGCGGCCGGGGACCAGAGCGAGACGAGGACCGTCACCAGGAGCGGCCCGACGGTGAACATGATCTCCTGCGCGACCGCGTCGAGGGCGTACGCCCGGTGCACCTGGTCCTCACGCTTGAGCACGCTGGGCCACAGGGCCCGCAGCCCGCCCTCCAGAGGCGGTGTGGCGACCCCGGCGACGACGACGGCCGCGTACGCCAGTGGGAGCGAGCCGAGCCCGGACACCGCCAGCAGGGCCATGCCGAGCGCGGAGAGCACGGCGGCGGGGAGCTGGACGCGGGGCTGTCCGTACAGGTCCACCGCCCGGCCCAGCAGCGGCTGTCCCACGGCGGTGGCGAGCCCGTACGCGGCGGCCAGCGCGCCGGCCAGCGTGTAGCTGCCGCCCTCGGCGCGGGTGAACAGCACGATCGCGATGTGCGCGGTGCCGTTGGGCAGCCGCCCCACCAGGGTGCCCGTCAGCAGCCGGGCGGCATGCCGCGCCCGGAGGATGTCCAGATATCCCGCGGCCATTCCCGCCCCTTTCCGCCGGACGGCTGCCGCCACCCTAGGTTTTACGTATAACGTCGAGGTTCATACGTACCATGTCGGCAGTTCGCGGGTCCACCTCGCGGCGCCATGGAGACATCCCGCACGGAGGCCCGCGTGACCGACTCGCACCAGCCCGCCCCGCCCCGGCCCACCAGCCGCGACGTGGCCCGTGCGGCGGGCGTCTCGCAGGCGACGGTCTCCCTGGTGCTCGGCGAGAAGTGGCCGGGCCGGGTGTCCGAGGTCACGGCCCAGCGGGTGAGGGAGTGCGCGGCGGAGCTCGGCTACCGGCCCAATCTGGCCGCCCGCAGTCTGCGGCTGGGCCGCACCAGGACCGCGCTGCTGGTGGTCCCGGCGCTCACCAACGAGTTCTTCGCCCGCGTGTACACCGGGGCCGCGGCCGTCGCCGCCGAGCACGACTTCGGCGTGGTGCTCTACCCCTCGCCGGACGGCACAGGACCGGCCCGGGACCCGTTCGCCTCGGCCCGCGCCGCGCTGGACGGGGTGATCGCCTCCTCGATGGCCTCCGACGCGCTGAGCGCCCTGCACGGGGCCGAACTGCCGCTGGTGATGCTGGACAGCGATCCGGCCGGGACGGACGCGGCGGCCCATGTGAACCTGGACATCGCGGACGGCATGCGCCAGGTGACGGACCATCTGCTGGGCCTCGGCCACCGCCGGTTCGTCCATCTGGCGTCCGCCGTGGACACCTGGACGTTCGCGGTCCGGGCGCAGGCGCTGCGGGAAGCGGTGGGCGCGGCGTCGGGCGCGAAGGTGCGTACGGTACGGGCTCCGCTCGACGTACGGGCCGGGCGCGAGGCCGCCGAGCAGGCGCTCGCCGTCGCCGGGGAGCGGCCGACCGCGATCGTCTGCGACGACGACATCCTGGCGGCGGGCGCCTGCAAGGCGGCCCGCCGGCTCGGGCTGCGGGTGCCGGAGGACCTCTCGGTCACCGGCTTCGACGACCTGGCCCTGGCCACCGCGCTCGAACCGGAGCTGACGACCGTGCAGCTGCCGGCCGAGCAGGTCGGGGAGCGGGGCATGGCGGCGCTGCTCGCCGTCCTGGAGGGCCGCCCCGTGGAGCCGGGCAGCCTGCCGGTGCGGCTGGTCCAACGCGGCTCCACCGCGCCGCCGCCCGCCGCCGGGGCATGACCGTGCCCCCGGGCCGGGGCCCGGGGGCACGGTGAAGGCGCTGCCGCCTACTCCTCCGTGGAGCCGGGCGTGCTGCCGGTGTCGGTGCCGGTTTCCGTGGAGTCGCCGGCATCGGCGTCCTCGATGTCGGACGGGGCGTCGGTCGGGGTGGTGCCCGCCGCCTCCGCGTCGAGCAGCCGGGTCAGCTGGCGGCCGACGATCCGCTTGAACTTGCGCTGCTGGGGCCGCGTGCGGTCCAGCACCGCGACCTCTAGGCGGTCCGCGGGAATCTCCCGCTCCCCGCCGCCCGGCTCCCGGGAGAGCGCCTGGACGGCCAGCTTCAGGGCCTCGGCGAGCGTCATGCCGTCGCGGTGGCGCTGGTCCAGGAAGGTGCTGATCTGCTCGGCGTTGCCGCCGACCGCGACCGAGCCGTGCTCGTCCACGATCGAACCGTCGTGCGGCAGCCGGTAGATCTGGTCGCCCTCGGCCGCGGCGCCGACCTCGGCGACCACGAGCTCCACCTCGTACGGCTTCTCGGCCGCGCTGGAGAAGATGGTGCCGAGCGTCTGGGCGTAGACGTTGGCCAGCCCACGGGCCGTCACATCGTCCCGGTCGTAGGTGTATCCGCGCAGATCGGCGTAGCGCACGCCGCCGATGCGGAGGTTCTCGTACTCGTTGTACTTGCCGGCGGCGGCGAAGCCGATCCGGTCATAGATCTCGCTGAACTTGTGCAGCGCGCGGGACGGGTTCTCGCCGACGAACACAATGCCGTCGGCATACTGCAGCACAACGAGGCTGCGACCACGGGCGATGCCCTTGCGGGCGTATTCCGCCCGGTCGGCCATGGCCTGCTGGGGTGAGACATAGAACGGCGTCGACACCGGCTATCCGTCCCTTTCTGTCAGTGACGAGTGCATCTCGGGAGGCTCGGAGTCCGGGTCAGAGCAGCGCGGCGCGCGGGCCGTCCGGCTGCTCGAGTCGGCGTTCCAGGATGGAGCGCGCGATGTCGGCGGACTCCTGGTCGCCCAGCCTCCGGAAGCCCTCGTCGGTGATGACGGTGACGATCGGGTAGATGCGGCGGGCCACGTCCGGGCCGCCGGTCGCCGAGTCGTCGTCCGCGGCGTCGTACAGCGCCTGCACGACCAGGGTGAGTGCCTGCTCCTCCGTCAGGTCCTCGCGGTAGAGCTTCTTCATGGAGCCGCGGGCGAAGATCGACCCGGAGCCGGTGGCGGCGTACCCGTTCTCCTCGGAGCGGCCGCCGGTGACGTCGTACGAGAAGATGCGGCCCTTCTCGCGGTCGACGTCGTACCCCGCGAAGAGCGGCACCACGGCGAGGCCCTGCATGGCCATGGCCAGGTTGGAGCGGATCATGGTGGAGAGCCGGTTGGCCTTGCCCTCCAGGGAGAGCTGGGCCCCCTCGACCTTCTCGAAGTGCTCCAGCTCCAGCTGGAAGAGCTTGACCATCTCCACGGCCAGTCCGGCGGTGCCGGCGATGCCCACCGCCGAGTACTCGTCGGCTGGGAAGACCTTCTCGATGTCGCGCTGCGCGATCATGTTGCCCATGGTGGCGCGCCGGTCACCGGCCAGGACGACGCCACCGGGGAAGGACGCAGCGACGATGGTCGTCCCGTGCGGCGCCTCGATGGCCCCCTGGAGCGGCGGCAGGCTCCGGTTGCCCGGGAGCATCTCGGGAGACTGGTCGGACAGGAAGTCCATGAACGAGGACGATCCCGGCGTCAGGAAGGCAGCTGGTAGACGCCCGGTGCTACGAGTGTTGGCTTCCACGCGTTTCCCTCCAGGTATGCGATGGCCCTGCGCAAGAGAGTCAGGATCATCCCCCAACTTGCCGATGGCCGACTTGCAGTTGAAGCAACGTACGCCACGGACCCTACCCGCCGGGGGGCGGTGATCCACATGTTCGGCGGGGGGATCTGCGGCGATCCCGCGCTCGCGCACCGGTGGCGTGCCTCCGGTTGGCGAGCGGGGTGACGGCGCGCGCCGTGGCGGTCGCCGTCACCCCGTCTCCCCTCGGATGCCGCGGGCGCCCGGATCACTGCCGGGACGCTACCGGGCATTCACACTCGTGAACTACTGTCCACCCTTTTGAACGAATGACCTCACGAAATCCTCGGCGTTCTCTTCCAGGACGTCGTCGATCTCGTCCAGCACCGAGTCGACGTCGTCGCTCAGCTTCTCCTGGCGCTCCGCGAGGTCCTCGGACGCCTGCGCGTCCTGCGCCTGCTCCTCGGTCTCCTCGGTGGAACGCGTCGCCTTCTGCTGTCCGCCGCCGGTGTCCTTGGTCGCCATGTAGCTCACCCCGCTCGGTTCGAAGCAATCGAAGCTCTTGATCAGACCCTACCCACGAGGTCCGACATTCGGCCCGGTAGTTGTTCAACGTCCGGGCCTCGGGTGATTGATTCCCAGCCCGGACCCCTTTCAGCCGCCCGAGAGCGTCCGGACCAGCTCGTCCGCCGTACGACAGCGGTCCAGCAGGTCCTTGACGTGCTCCTTGGTGCCCCGCAGCGGCTCCAGGGTGGGCACCCGCTGGAGCGAGTCGCGGTCCGGCAGGTCGAAGATGACCGAGTCCCAGGAGGCGGCCGCCACGTCGTCGGCGTACTGCTCCAGACAGCGGCCCCGGAAATAGGCCCGGGTGTCCTCCGGAGGCTTCGTACGGGCCCTGGTGACGTCGTCCTCGTCCAGCAGCCGCTTCATCCGCCCACGGGCCGCCAGACGGTTGTAGAGCCCCTTGTCGGGCCGTACGTCCGCGTACTGGAGGTCGACCAGGTGCAGCCGGGGGGCGTCCCAGTCCAGCGAGTCACGGCGGCGGTAGCCCTCCATGAGCTCCCGCTTGGCGATCCAGTCCAGCTCCCCGGCCAGGCTCATCGGATCGGTCTCCAGCCGGTTGAGCGTGTCCTCCCAGCGGGTCAGGATGTCCTTGGTCTGCTCGTCCGCGTCGGCGCCGTACCGCTCGTCGACGTATTTGCGGGCCAGCTCGAAGTACTCCATCTGGAGCTGGACGGCGGTGAGTGTCCGGCCGTTGCGGAGCGTGATCAGCTGCCTGAGCTCCGGGTCGTGCGAGACCTGGTGCAGCGTGCGTACGGGCTGGTCGACGGCCAGGTCGACGTTGATGAAGGCGTCCTCGATCATGGACAGCACCAGGGACGTGGTGCCGAGCTTGAGGTAGGTCGAGATCTCCGAGAGGTTGGCGTCGCCGATGATCACATGGAGCCGGCGGTACTTCTCCGCGTCGGAGTGGGGCTCGTCCCGGGTGTTGATGATGGGGCGCTTGAGCGTGGTCTCCAGGCCGACCTCGACCTCGAAGTAGTCGGCGCGCTGGCTGATCTGGAAGCCGTGCTCGTGGCCGTCCTGGCCGATGCCGACCCGGCCCGCGCCGGTGACGACCTGGCGGGAGACGAAGAACGGCGTCAGATGGCGCACGATGTCCGAGAACGGGGTCTCCCGCTGCATGAGGTAGTTCTCGTGCGTGCCGTAGGAGGCGCCCTTGTTGTCGGTGTTGTTCTTGTAGAGGTGGATCGGCTGGGCGCCGGGGATGGCGGCCGCCCGCTCGGCGGCCTCCGCCATGATCCGTTCGCCGGCCTTGTCCCAGAGCACGGCGTCGAGCGGGTTGGTGATCTCCGGCGAGCTGTATTCGGGGTGCGCGTGGTCGACGTAGAGCCGGGCGCCGTTGGTGAGGATCACATTGGCCAGGCCGATGTCCTCGTCGGTGAGCTGGCTGGAGTCGGCGGTCTCACGGGCGAGGTCGAAGCCTCGCGCGTCGCGCAGCGGATTCTCCTCCTCGAAGTCCCAGCGGGCGCGGCGCGCCCGGTGCATCGCCGCCGCGTAGGCGTTGACGATCTGGGACGAGGTGAGCATGGCATTGGCGTTGGGGTGGCCGGGGACGGAGATCCCGTACTCCGTCTCGATGCCCATTACTCGCCGTACGGTCATGCGGCCCTCCTTGCCCGGCGTCGGTCCCGTCCGGGAGCGACGCTCAAGTACCGCTGTTTGTCCGGTGCGTATGCGGTGCCCGTCACCGCACTGCGCGACTCGGCGGTACCGCAGAGCCTAGAGCGCCTCTGCGCCGGTGGGGAGATCAATTACGACATTGTTCCGGTGTGGCCGGAACCAGGGAAAACGACCGGCTGCGGATGCCCCTACCAGGCATCCGCAGCCGGTCGGCGTATTACAGGTATTGGCCGGTATTGGCCACCGTGTCGATGGAACGCCCGGTGTCCGCGCCCTGCTTTCCGGTGACGAGTGTGCGGATGAAGACGATCCGCTCACCCTTCTTGCCGGAAATCCTGGCCCAGTCGTCCGGGTTGGTGGTGTTCGGCAGGTCCTCGTTCTCCTTGAACTCATCCACGCACGCCTGGAGGAGGTGGGAGACGCGCAGACCCTTCTGCTGGTGTTCGAGGAATGCCTTGATGGCCATTTTCTTCGCCCGGTCGACGATGTTCTGAATCATCGCGCCGGAGTTGAAGTCCTTGAAGTACAGGACTTCCTTGTCGCCGTTGGCGTACGTGACCTCGAGGAAGCGGTTCTCCTCGGACTCCGTGTACATCCGCTCCACGACGGACTGGATCATGGCGTGGGCGGCGGCCGGCCGGGAGCCGGTGTGCTCGGCCAGATCGTCCGCGTGCAGCGGGAGCGACGGGGTCAGGTACTTCGCGAAGATGTCCTTCGCGGCCTCGGCGTCCGGACGCTCGATCTTGATCTTCACATCGAGTCGGCCGGGTCGCAGGATGGCGGGGTCGATCATGTCCTCGCGGTTGGAGGCGCCGATGACGATGACGTTCTCCAGGCCCTCCACACCGTCGATCTCGGCGAGCAGCTGCGGGACGATGGTGTTCTCCACGTCCGAGCTGACGCCGCTGCCGCGGGTGCGGAAGAGGGACTCCATCTCGTCGAAGAAGACGATGACGGGGGTCCCCTCGCTCGCCTTCTCCCTCGCACGCTGGAAGACCAGGCGGATGTGCCGCTCGGTCTCGCCGACGTACTTGTTGAGGAGCTCGGGGCCCTTGATATTGAGGAAGTAGCTCTTCCCCGCGGGCTGCCCGGTCACCTCGGCGACCTTCTTGGCGAGCGAATTGGCGACGGCCTTGGCGATGAGCGTCTTGCCGCAGCCGGGCGGACCGTAGAGCAGGATGCCCTTCGGCGGTCGCAGTTCGTGTTCCTTGAAGAGGTCGGGGTGGAGGTACGGGAGCTCGACCGCGTCGCGGATCAGCTCGATCTGGTCGCCCAGGCCGCCGATCTTGTCGTAGTCGATGTCCGGGACCTCTTCGAGGACGAGCTCCTCGACCTCGCTCTTGGGAACGACCTCGTAGACGTAACCGGACCTGGAGTCCAGCAGCAGGGCGTCACCGGAGCGGATGGTGATGTCGAGCAACGGCTCGGCGAGCCGCACCACCCTCTCCTCGTCGGTGTGCCCGACCACCAGGGCGCGCTCGCCGTCCTCGAGGATCTCCTTGAGGGTGACGATGTCCCCGGCCCGCTCGAACTCCATGGCCTCGACCACGTTGAGCGCTTCGTTGAGCATGACCTCCTGGCCGCGCCTGAGGTCCTCCAGTTCGACGCTGGGAGACACGTTCACCCGGAGCTTGCGGCCCCCGGTGAAGATGTCGCAGGTGCCGTCCTCGTTGGCCTGCAGGAAGACGCCGAAGCCGGCCGGCGGCTGTGCGAGCCGGTCGACCTCCTCCTTGAGGGCCACGATCTGGTCACGCGCCTCGCGGAGCGTGTTGGCGAGCCGCTCGTTCTGTGCGGACACGCCTGCCAGGTTCGTCTGCAACTCGACGATCCGCTCTTCGAGAATTCTCGTATGACGCGGAGAGTCGGCGAGCTTACGTCGCAGGCCGGCGATTTCCTGCTCGAGATAGGCAACCTGGCCGGCTGGGTCTTCTGACCCCCGCGCGGGCCGGATGCCGCGGTTGATGTCGTCGTCGTGGGCTGCCACGGTCCTCACCTCCTCCATGGGGAGCTGGACGCTTCCTGACCCTACCTGGGTGGGTGGTGATTGAAACCCCTAGATCACAAAGACTGCGGGGTGTGTCCGATCTTCACCCTTGCGCTCTCCCTCACGTCAAGGGAATACCCACCCTTCGGCCCCCAGAAGCGGCCGGTTGTATCGTCGAAGTGTTCAACACCCGTCAGAGCTGGCTCCAATGGGTTCGGATACGCAGGGAACGGCAGGACACATGACCGTGCAGCAGGACGCGCCGGGCGACAGCGGGACGCAGGACCTGGAGGTCTGGATCGACCAGGACCTCTGTACGGGCGACGGCATCTGCGTGCAGTACGCGCCGGAGGTCTTCGAGCTGGACATCGACGGTCTGGCGTACGTGAAGAGCGGCGACGACGAGCTCCTCCAGGACCCGGGGGCCACCACTCCGGTGCCGCTGCCACTCCTTCAGGACGTGGTCGACTCGGCCAAGGAGTGCCCCGGGGACTGCATCCACGTGCGGCGCGTCAAGGACAGCGTCGAGGTGTACGGGCCGGACGCGGCCTGACCCCTGGGGCACCTTCCCGGGCAGGCGCTTCGGACGGCTTCCCGGACAGGCGCTTCAGACGGCGCGCGCGAGGTCCCCGGAGGTGCGGACGAAGGCGTTGCCCTTCCACTTCCAGGCGGCCTGTTCCTCCTGGTCGGGACAGCAGCGCGGCACCTCCAGCGAGGAGTAGCCGAGCAGGGTCGCCGAGACGACGCCCTCGCGTACGGCGAAGTCCCCGACCGTCTTCTTGTCGGCGGGGTCCACCAGGGTCGCCACGACCCGGGGTGCGGCCCCGCCCGACCGCGTCAGGACGTAGACGCCGCTCGGCGGCGTCCCGGAGCCGGCGTCGCAGTGGACGACGGCGACGGTCTCCGGCCGCCCGTCGCCGTCGAGGTCTCCGGGGGCCTGCTTCGCCACGGTGGTCCCGGCCCCGCCGCACTCCAGGGGGAAGTCCACTCCGGCCGGGTCCGGCGCGGCCACGGGCGCGCTCTGCCGCGTCGTCCGCTGCTCGGGGGCCGTGGCGGTGGCGGTGGCCGTACGGGGCTGGAGCAGCCCGGCCAGGGCGACGACACCGGCCATGGCGAGGGCGGTGGCGAGCCAGTGCACCGGCTTCGTGGCGGTGTGCGCGAGGTCCGGGAGCGCGGAGGTCTGCACGCGGTGTGTCTCCATGTGTTCCTGGGAGCCCGGGGAGGGGGTGGGTCCGCCCCCGAGGGGTGGCCAGCATCGTGCCACACCTCACACGCCGGGGGAACGGCGGGGTGTGCGCCGGTTTCACCGCCGGGGGCGCGCGCCCGGCGGCAACGAGAAGGCGCCGCCGCGCGGTTCCCCGGTCGGTCGGGGAACCGCGCGGCGGCGCCGGTTCGTTGGGCGGGTCAGCCGCGGTCGGCGGCGGAGCCTCCGCGGCTCTGGCTGCCCGGTCCGTCGTAGTCCTCGCCGTAGGCCCCCTTGGAGGGGCGGCGGCGGCGCAGCGGCGGCTCGACGCCGTCCGCGAGCCGGCGGGCGGTCACCAGGAAGCCGGTGTGGCCGATCATCCGGTGGTCGGGGCGCACGGCCAGGCCCTCGACGTGCCAGTTGCGGATCATCGACTCCCAGGGCTGCGGTTCGGCGAAGCAGCCGATCTCGCGGATGGACTCGACGGTGCGCGAGAGCTGGGTGGTGGTGGCGACGTAGGCGCAGAGGATGCCGCCGGGAACGAGCGCCTTGGAGACGGCCTCCAGGCACTCCCAGGGGGCGAGCATGTCCAGCACGACGCGGTCGACGTCGGTGTCGGACAGGTTGTCCTGGAGGTCCCCGACCGTGAGCTGCCAGGCCGGGTGCGGCGAGCCGAAGTAGCGCTCGACGTTCTGCTGGGCGATCTCGGCGAAGTCCTCGCGGCGCTCGTAGGAGTGCAGCATGCCCTGCTCACCGATGGCGCGCAGCAGGAAGGTGCTGAGCGAGCCGGATCCGACCCCGGCCTCCACGACGCGCGCGCCGGGGAAGATGTCGGCGAAGGCCAGGATCTGGCCCGCGTCCTTGGGGTAGACCACGGCGGCGCCGCGGGGCATGGACAGGACGTAGTCGGGGAGCAGGGGGCGCAGCGCGAGGTAGGCGACGTTTCCCGTGGTGCGGACAACACTGCCCTCGGGAGCACCGATCAGCTCGTCGTGCGGGAAAGAACCCTTGTGGGTGTGGAAGTTCTTTCCGGCTTCGAGCGTGAAGGTGTAGTGGCGTCCCTTGGGGTCGGTGAGCTGGACCTGGTCCCCGACCTTGAAGGGCCCACGTCGGCGGGCGGCACCGGTCGGTTCAGACATGTGACCAGCGTACCGGTGATTCTGGGGCCGCCGACCGCCTGGCCCGGGGCGTGGAGAGGCCCCCTCAGGCGCCGGGGCGGGCCATGGCGGCGACGAAGGCGCGCTCGACGTCGGCGGTGGAGAGGACTCCGTAGATCTCGCCGGTCTCCTCGACGACCAGGTACTCGGTGGCCGGGGTGGCCTTGAGCCGGTCCAGGAGGGCTTCGCCGGCCAGTTCGGCGGGGATCCGCATGCCGTCGTTGAGGTCCTGGGCCAGTCCGCTGACGGCGACCCAGGGGCGGCGGTGCTCGGGGACCCCGGCGATCGCGGCCTCACGGACGACGCCCTTGGGGACGCCCTGACCGTCGACGACGACGAGGGCGCGGGCGCCCGCCTCGTTGGCCCGGCGCAGCGCTTCGGAGAGGGGCGTGGCGGACTCCACGGGGACGGCGCGCCGGGTGAGGGCGCGGGCCCTCAGGTCGGGCAGGTGCTCGCGGAGCCGGGCCATGCGCAGGCTGTTCCCGGCCCCGGTCCAGATGATGCCGGCGAGGATCGCGGCGAGCAGGGCGTCCATGACGGTCTCCACACCGCCGATCTCCTCGTTGGCGCTGCCGAGGGTGCCGGTGTGGGTGAGCAGCGGCAGTCCGATGAGGACGGTGATCGCGAGGCCCCGGCCGACCCAGGCGGCGGCGATGGTGCCGCTCATGGGCTTGCCGGTGATCTTCCAGACGATGGCGCGGAGCATCCGGCCGCCGTCGAGGGGGAGGCCGGGCAGCAGGTTGAAGGCGGCCACGATGAGGTTGGAGATCATCAGGCCGGCGAGCAGGACGCCGGGGACGGTGCCGGGTTCGACGAACTGCATCGCCCCGTAGAAGACGCCGCCGAGGACGAGGGAGAGGAGGGGCCCGACGAAGGCGAGGATGAACTCGCGGCCGGGGGTCTCGGTCTCCTTCTCGATCTCGGAGACGCCGCCGAAGAACTGGAGCTGGATGCGGCGGACGGGCAGTTTGTAGCGCAGGGCGACGACCGTGTGGGCCAGTTCGTGGACGAGTACGGAGGCGTAGAAGGCGATCGCGAAGAACAGCGCGACGAAGTAGCGCGCGCCTCCGAGCTCGGGCAGGACCCGCTCCAGCTGGCCGCCGAAGACCCAGGTGATCAGGGCGGCGACGACGAACCAGCTGGGGGCGACGTACACGGGCACGCCGAAGGGGCGGCCCATGAGCAGGCCGCCGCCCGGTTCCGCGGGGCGTTGGGGCTTGCCGCTGTCAGGGGCGGCGCCGGGGTCCGTTCCCCCTGCGCCGGGCTGCGGCCGCCCGCTGTCGCCGCTCTCGTCCACGTGGTCCCTTCGGTTCGGTGCGTGGCCTGCGCCACGATCATGCGGTGTGCGAGGGTCTGCCGTCGATGGTATGCCGCCGGCTGTCAGTGGCGGGCCGTAGGGTCTTCAGACATGACATCCGTGCCCCGGCCGCCGCAGCCGCCTTCGTCACTGTCGCCGTCGCGGGCGAGCGACTTCATGCAGTGCCCTCTGCTCTACCGCTTCCGGGTCATCGACCGGCTGCCGCAGAAGCCCAGCGAGGCGGCCACCCGCGGCACGCTGGTCCATGCGGTGCTGGAGCGGCTCTTCGACGCCCCGGCGGCGGACCGTACGGCTCCGCGCGCGCGGGCGTTGATCCCCGGCCAGTGGGACCGGCTGCTGGAGTCGAAGCCGGAGCTGGGCGAGCTGTTCGCGGACGACGGTGAGGGCGAGCGGCTGACGCGCTGGCTGGGCGAGGCGGAGCGGCTGGTGGAGCGGTGGTTCTCGCTGGAGGACCCGACGCGGCTGGAGCCGGCGGAGCGGGAGCTGTTCGTCGAGACGGAGCTGGAGTCGGGGCTGCGGCTGCGCGGGGTGATCGACCGGGTCGACATCGCGCCGACCGGTGAGGTGCGGATCGTCGACTACAAGACGGGGAAGGCCCCGCGGCCGGAGTACGCCGAGGGCCCGCTCTTCCAGATGAAGTTCTACGCGCTGGTGATCTGGCGGCTGAAGGGGATCGTGCCGCGCCGGCTCCAGCTGGTCTATCTGGGCAGCGGCGACGTGCTGACGTACGACCCGGTGCCGGCCGATCTGGAGCGGGTGGAGCGCAAGCTCCTCGCGCTGTGGGAGGCGATCGCGCTGGCGACGGAGACCGGCGACTGGCGGCCCCGGCCGACGAAGCTGTGCGGCTGGTGCGACCACCAGGCGCTGTGTCCGGAATTCGGCGGGACTCCCCCGGTGTACCCCCTGTCGGTACGCCCGGCGGAATCGGACGAGGATGTCCAGGGCACAATGGGCCCCGTCCGGGCCGAGGCCGGCCGAGCTGTGGCTCTTGAGGGCCGTTAAGGAGTTTCCGTGGCGATCCGCGTCCTACTGGTCGACGACCAGCCGCTGCTGCGCACGGGTTTCCGGATGATCCTGGAGGCCGAGGGCGATCTCGCGGTGGTCGGTGAGGCCGGTGACGGCCTGCAGGCCATCGACCAGGTGCGGGCGCTCCAGCCCGATGTGGTGCTGATGGACATCCGGATGCCGCGGATGGACGGCGTGGAGGCGACCCGCCAGATCACCGGCCCCGGGAAGGACGGCCCGGCGAAGGTGCTGGTGCTGACCACCTTCGACCTCGACGAGTACGTGGTGGAGGCGCTGCGGGCGGGGGCGAGCGGCTTCCTGCTGAAGGACGCCCCGGCCAATGAGCTGGTTCAGGCCATCCGGGTGGTGGCGGCGGGCGAGGCGATGCTCGCCCCGAGCATCACGCGCCGGCTGCTCGACAAGTACGCGGACCATCTGCCCTCCGGCGAGGAGCCGGTCCCGGACGCCCTGCACACGTTGACGGACCGTGAGGTGGAGGTCCTGAAGCTGGTGGCGCGCGGCCTGTCCAACGCGGAGATCGCCGCTGATCTGTTCGTCAGCGAGACGACGGTCAAGACCCATGTGGGCCATGTGCTGACGAAGCTGGGCCTGCGCGACCGGGTGCAGGCCGCGGTGTACGCGTACGAGAGCGGGCTGGTGCGTCCGGGGGCGCAGTAGGACCACCGTCGATACGAAGCCGTCCGGCCCGCCCCTCCTGCGAACGTGAACAGGATCGGGGCGGGCCGGACGGTTTCGGTGGTTCGAACGGACGGACGGTCGCTCAGGCCCTGGTCCGGACGGTCAGAGGCCGGTCCGGACGGTCAGGCGCCGGCCCGGACGCTCAGACGGACGTGGGCCCGGAACCGTCAGGCGTTGGTCCTGTTGAGCTCCCAGAGCTGGAGCTCGGCGGTGGCGCTGATGGACCGCTCGACGCCGGCGACCCCGCTGCGGGAGGCCACGTACTGCTTGCCCTGCCAGATCGGCAGGACGGGCACGTCGGTGGCGACGATGTTCTGAAGCTTCTCGTACGTCGTGGCGGCGGCGCTGCGGTCGGCCTGGCGGCGCGACTGCGGGATGAGGACGTTCTGCGCCTCGTGCGACCGGTAGGGGGAGTTGAGGAAGTTGTTCTTGTCCAGGAACGGCGCGGTGTAGTTGTCCGCGTCCGGGAAGTCGGGGAACCAGCCCATGCCGTAGGCCGCGTAGTCGCCGCGCTTCTGCTCCGCCCGGTACTTCGACCACTCCTTGCCCTGGATGGCGACGTCGAAGAGGCCCGAGCGGTTCAGCTGCTGCTGGAGGGTCTTGAACTCCTTGGCCGTCGCGGAGCCGTAGTGGTCGTCGGTGTAGTGCAGGGTGAACTTCACCGGCGTCTTGATCCCGGCGTCCCGGAGGATCTCCGCGGCCTTGGCGGTGCTGGGCTCGCCGTACTTGTTGAAGAACGCGTTGGTGTGCCCGGTGATGCTGGAGGGGATCAGCGAGTAGAGCGGCTCGGCGGTGGTGCCGTAGACCTTGCCGGCGATCTCGCCCCGGTCGATGATCTGCGCCATGGCCTGTCGTACGGCCTTGTTGACCACGGGGTCCTTCGTGTTGAACCCGAGGTAGCTGATGGCGAGGCCGGGCATCTCGGTGAGCTCGACGCCTTCCTTCGGGTTCACGAGCATGTCGCGGGCCTGCTCGGGCGACATGGTGCGGGTCATCATGTGGATCTTCTTCTGCTCCAGCGCCTGGCCCATGGCCTCGGCGTCGGGGAAGAGGTCCATCTCGACCTTGTCGTTGAGGACCTTCAACTCGCCCTTGTACGACGGGTTCTTGGTGAAGTTGATCTTGACGACCCGGCCGTCCTCGACCTGCGGCTTCATGGTGTACGGACCGGAGCCGTTCACCTGGAAGCCGGTGCGGGCGCTCTTCGCCGGGTACTGCCCCTTGGGGACGATGCCGGCCGCGGGGGTGGCGAGCTTGTACGGGAAGGTGGCGTCGGGGGTGTTCAGGTGGAAGATCACCTGGTTCTCGCCCTTGGTCTCGATCATGTCGATGTTGGCGAGGAGCCCGACCGGTCCGCTGTCGGAGTTGATGTCGATGACCCGCTGGATGGAGTACTTCACATCCTCGGCGGTGACGGGCGTGCCGTCGGAGAACGTCAGGCCCTTGCGCAGGGTGCAGCGGTAGCTCTCGTTCACGGTGTCCGTGAAGGTGCAGTCCTCGGCGGCCTCGGGCACCGGCGCGCCGCCGCCGGTGGGCACGGAGGTCAGGGTCTGCACGGTCTGCCGCAGGACGTTCCAGACGCCTGCCTCGTAGCCGATGGCGGGGTCGAGGGGAGCGGGGTTCTCCTCGGAGGCCACGAGCTGGTCCGTGGTGCCGACGACGATGGCGTTGCCACCGCCGGCGCCGCTGTCCGTGCTGCCGCAGGCGGCGAGCACGGGGGCGAGCAGGCCGACGACGGCCGGCAGCACCAGGGTCTTGCGGTTCATCTGGACGTTCTCCCTCATACCGGCAGGTGAGGAACCAAAGTTAGTAGCCGCCGACGACCGCGCCGACCGTCCGGAGCGCGGCTCGCCTCCCCGCCACGACCCAGGGCGCGAACATATGATCACCATTCCGGACAGCTCCACCGATCACGGCAGGGCACGAGGGGCCTCCGGGTGAGGAAGCTCACCCAGCCGACCTCTTCACTTATGTGCCGTACAGGTGATTCACGTCCACAGAAAAGTGCCGGAACACACACGGGCCGGGGAGGAACTCCGCCGTACGTTCACGAGGCCGCGCCCCGCGACCGCTCTCACCCCGTCGCGGTGACGAGCTTCCGGAGGAAGGCGAGGTCGACCTCTTCGAGGGAGCCGACGACGACCCGGCCGGAGGCGGGCGCGATGGGGGCGACGGACGGGACGACGACCACCCGGCAGCCGGCCGCCTCGGCCGCGGCCACCCCGGTCGCGGTGTCCTCGATGACCGCGCAGCGCCAGGGGTCCGCGCCGAAGCCCGCGGCCGCCTTGAGGTAGGGCTCGGGGTCCGGCTTGGTACGCGCGACCTCGTCGCCGGCGACGGTGAGCGCGAAGTGGTGGTGGCCCACGGAGTCCAGCACCCGGTCGATGATGCGGCGGTGCGAGGCCGAGACGAGCGCGGTGGGGATCCGTGACGCGGCCAGCTCGGCGAGCAGCCGCTCGGCGCCCGGCATCAGCGGCACCCCGTTGACGAGACGCCGCTCGAAGCCGTCGTTGAGCAGCACGGTCAGCTCGTCCAGCCGGATGTCCGCGCCGGTCACGTCGATGAGGTATCCGGCGCTGCGGGTCATGGGGCCGCCGACGACCACATCTCTCCAGGACTCCTCCAGCCGGTGCCCGAGGTCGGCGAAGACCTCCTTCTCGACGTCCCACCAGAAGCCCTCGGTATCGACCAGGGTGCCGTCCATGTCGAGAAGGACCGCCTGAAGGGCGGCGCCTTCGGCCGTGCGGGTCAGGGACGCGGGAACCGTACTCGTCATCCGGCACACCTTCCGTAAGGGACGAGAAGGCCGGCCGCCATTCCCGGATGGGGAGGGCGACCGGCCTGCACTGGACCGACCAGTGTACGACCTGTCCGGCGACGGTGCGCGAACGACGCGAAGCCGCAGTGCAAAGGGGCGGTTACCGTGCGTTGAAGTATTTCGCTTCGGGGTGGTGGATGACGATGGCGTCGGTGGACTGTTCCGGGTGGAGCTGGAACTCCTCGGACAGGTGCACCCCGATCCGCTCCGGCTGGAGGAGGTCGGCGATCTTCGCCCGGTCCTCCAGATCCGGGCAGGCCCCGTAACCGAGGGAGAAGCGTGCCCCCCGGTATTTCAGGGCGAACATGTCCTCGACGTCTGTGGGGTCCTCTCCCGCGAAGCCCAGCTCGTGGCGGACCCGGGCGTGCCAGTACTCGGCGAGGGCTTCGGCGAGCTGGACGGACAGGCCGT
>NZ_JAEBEP010000021.1:0-70494 GCF_046548915.1 Streptomyces sp. cmx-18-6
GGCCGCCAGGCCCAACTTAAGAGCCGACAGGCTCTTAAGTTGGGCCTGGCGGCCCAACTCCGGCCTGACGGCCGGAAGGTGTTGGTGTGTCATGCCTGACGGCATGACAGTGAGTGGTGTTCGGCCTGACGGCCGATGGGTGGTGGGGTGTCAGGCCTGGCGGCCTGACGGTGGGTTGGTGGGTGAGGGTTTGCCCCTGGCGGGGCAAACGGGGTTGGTGGATTAGCGTTTTGTTGGGGTGTCATGCCTGGCGGCATGACAGTGGGTTGGTGTGGTGTTTGCCCCTTCCCTGTCGGTCGGGGGTGGGGTTGTGTGTGCGCCTGTCGGCGTTGGTGATGTCATTTTGGTTTTTGGGCAGTGATTTGATTTGGTGTCTCTCTCTTACCGGTCGTTGGAAATGGCTCGTCTGTGGTGGCGCGGTGCAAGGTTTGGCCTGACGGCCTGGCTGTTTCGGGCGAGGGTGTAGCCGCACCTGGCCGGCAAACTCTCGTTGCCTGCCGAGCACGTCGAGCGAGCTACGCTCGCTCGACGTCGGCGCTTGTTGGTCAGGGAGTCTCCTTGTGACGTGCTACGCGTTGGCGTGCGGCCTTCAGTGTGTTTCGCTCGGTAGGTGCGCCGTCTGCCTGCCGCGGCAAGGAGCCGTAGCGATCGGTGGCGATCTGGTCGATGCGGGCGGTGTAACGGCTTGCCGCTGCTTTGAGTGCCTCTGCCGGCGGCAGAAGGTCTTCTGCCGCGCGCAGGGAGCGGAGCACGTCTCTGGTCAGTTGCATGAGCCGGGCCAGCTCGTCGTCGGCCGTGATGCTGCCCAGTTCCGCGTGTCCTTTCCGTGCCGGGGCGCGACGGGCTTGTTCCTCCATGGCCAGGATCACTGCTTGGCGTCGGCGCTCGAGAGTGCGGAAGGTGTGGCTTCCGGGGTCGGCCGCTACCGCCTCGGCGGCTTGGACCGCGTTCGACAGCTTCGGTGAGAAGCGGGTGGCGGCCAGCGCGGCAGCCTCTCGTTCCTTCCGCGCAGCTTCCCAACGCTGTTGCTGCAGTCCAGGCCAGGCGGGAAACTCTTCCCTGCCGGCAAGCTGGGCCCTGGTCCGGGGACTCGCCTTCTCGGCCTTTGTCAGGCGGGTGTCCCATTCACCGCGCAGGGTGAAACTGTAGGCGCTGCATCCGACAGATCCCCATCCACCGTATCCGTGGCGTCCATGGGACCAGCGGCCGTCGAAACTGGTGATCGGCTCACCACAGTGCCGACACAGCTCGGATTCCTGATTCGTCAAAATCTACCCCCCACGGTACGTCTCCCGGCTGACGCGGGCATCGCACGAAAGCCAGCCGGGGTCATCCTTCCATCGCGCACTGACAGCAGCACGTTGTGGGCTGGCAGCTGTCTGGCCTGGGTGTGCGTCTGTGCCGTGTGCTGCCGGGGTTGGCGGCCTGGATGCCGGCCAGACCCGCATGTTCACGATGGAGCTGCGGCGGATGGCTGATGGCGTGGACCGGATGACGGCGCGGCTCTGGACCGGCTCATGGCCAAGCGAGCACACCAGGGGCGGTGTTGGCGGTCTGAGGCAGGGGTGAGATCCGGACAAGTCTGACGGGGCCTGGATGAGGCAAGGTGGGACACCCCTGAACCATGGTGAACAACGACGGACAACGACGACCGGCAACAACCGCCGTGGAGGGCTGGCGGAACCTCACCGCTCTACGGTTCTCGTTCGTTTCGGACCGGCGTCAGTGCGCCACACTCCCCCTATGCCGAGCTTTCAGCACAGGAAGGCCGTAGGCGACGCGCACGAACTGCGGGTCGCCCAAGAACTCACCTGGCGCGGATGGAACGTCAACGCGTGGGGCCAGGGCGTACTGACCGATCCCGTTCGATCCGCACTTCGAGGAACCGACAGCGCGCTGCGCTGGACCCCAGACCTCATCATTGCCAAGGGACAGCAGATCGCGCTGATCGACTGCAAGAGCCGGATGACCAGCCGCGCCACCAGCCGACACGTCGTGGAACGAGCGGCGGTCACAGCCCACCTCCAGCTCGTGGCCTGGACGCTGCTCCCGGTCTACTACGTCTTCGACGACCTCGACGTCCTCACACCCCATGACGTCCTGACAGCCGGCCGGTACGGCCCCTACTCAAGCGCTGGTTCCGGCTCCCCGTACTACCTCGTCCCTGTATCCCGCTCCCTGGCCTTCGACACCACCTTCGGCGCCCAGCGGTCCACCGGGCTGTCCGCTGCTGCCTGACAACCAGTCCCAGGCATCCGGCTGCAAAAAAGAAGGCCAGGGGAAACTCGCCGTCACGCATGCCTTAAACGGAACAAGGTGGAAAGTAAGGCTGTGGCTTCGAATCCAAGACGTGGGGGCGCGGCACTACCTTCGATTGGAAGCTTCCGGATCCGTCCGAGGGTGGTTGAACACTCCCCTCGTTCAAGGTCCTGTGCTCGGCAGTAACGGGGCTGCGAAGGTCGCGCACACTGCCCGGTCCGGCAGGATTTACGCTGCTCATCCAGCGTGACTCGGAATGACTGTGGAGGTTCACACGGAAGTTCGTGCAGCCACACGGCGGCCGGCGATGGCCGGCCAGGGGCGAGCGCGTACAGCTCGGGGTGGGCGGCGGTGAGCGCGGTGGCGCGGCGGTGAAGGAGGGGCAGGTGCGCGCCGAGCACGGCGGTGATCACCTCCTCGCCGCCGCGGGCGGCGTGATGACAAGGGGGGCACGCTGAGGTCAGCATGCCCCTCGTTCTGGGTCAGATGCCAGCCCTTCTTCGCCCGGTAGTCGGCGCGGCGCGCAGAATGTCATCGAGTTTTCGACGCGAGAGCTCTTGGCCCAGTTCAGCAACTGGATCCCGTATGGCTAGTAGCGTCGGCCAACTCTCACCGCGCAACCCGTTCGGCAAACTGTGTATCGCGTCCGCGACGACGGGCTGACTGCCACCATTGGTGGATGGACTACTTCGTCTTCACCTCTGCGGACAACGGACAAGACCCGCAGACCGTCAGGGCCGCGCAGCGTCAGGCATGGAACGCTTGCTCGCAGATCGCCTGTCCAAAGTGTCGGGTCATGGCAGGTCAATATTGCCGCGATCGGGTGGCTGGCAAGGCGATCATGGCTCGCTTCCACAAACCTCGCCAGGATGCGGCTAACGCGCCGTCCGTACTTGGACCCGTCGGGATCTATGGATTGAGCTGGTCGAGGGTCAAGGGCCAGCACGCCTGGCGTGAGGATGAAATCCCGCAGCTATGAAGCGAGGGCGCTCATCGAGGCGGCGGAGACCGAGCTCGGCAGAGAGTTGTGCGCCCGTCTCTAGCCCTTCCAGTACCGCTACAACCAAGCCGTGCGCAACGGTGACACGGCCCAGCTCACCGAGGCCAGCTGCGCCTCGTCGTGTGTGGTCGCTGGATGTCAGGCGCCGACGTTGCCGGTCGTGTCGGCACCTGACGACGCCGTGGCTCGACGGCATACCATGGGCCCGTCTGATGGGATGGGGATGCTTCGGTGCATGCAGGAGCTGGTGACTGGGGTAGCGACCGGGACTGGTCCTTCAGGTCCGCGGATGCGTACGGGGGCTTCAACTCGTACGGATGGAATGATGCCGATCAAGCCCGGTTCGCCGCAGTGTGGACCAAGGACGGCGATCTTCTTGTCGATGCCCTGATCGAGGCGTACGGGGCAATGTGGCCCTGGGTGTGTCCGCGACGTCTTGTCACACGCCTTCCGGCGCTGGCAGAGAGCCTGCACGGTCTTGCCCGCCAAAAGCTGATCGGGCAGGGACACACCTACCGGGACCGGGCTGACACCGTGTACGAACACGCTGCTATGTATGGTGCCTTCCATGCTGCGCGTGCCCGCCGGTCCTGGCCGAACGCGCTCCCGCAGACCTGCCCCCTGTGTAGAGCTGTTTTCACTGCCGGGCAGCTAAATCCCTGGATCATCCGGCAGTTCGGGCCGTCACGCTGGTGCAAGAAGTGCTGCGTCACGGCCCGTAACGGTCGTAGCGGTGCTGCGACGCCTCGCGCGGGCGGCCAGGCGCTGACCGCGCTCTCTGTGAGCATGGGCGCTGCGCCCCCGCAGGACTTCTCCCAGCGTCCTGTCCCTCTCGATCTTCCAGCCGAGCAGCGGGACGCCATTGTCAGCGCCATGGCCGCGTGCCCGTCGGCAGCGTCCCTCCGCGGCCTGCTGGGGGCCGGCAGCTGGATCGAAGTCCTGCATACGACGGGCATCGTCCCCGACGCCTGGCGTCCGGCCCGAGGAACCTACTGCGTGGCTGCGGACGGCCATCCGTGCCGGTCCCTGGCCGAGCGCACCATTGACGACTGGCTGAGCTGCCACGGTGTTGAGCACCAGATCGAACCCGCGTGGCCGCATCACCCCCAGCTCAACACACACGGCCACCGCCGCGCCGACTGGCGGCTTTCCGACGGCACCTACGTCGAATACGCGGGCCTGACCAACGAGGACTACCTCGCGAAAATCCAGGCCAAGCAGCAACTCGCTCAGCACACCGGTATCAGACTCATCGTCATCACTCCGCCCGATCTGGCAAACCTGACCGAGGTGCTCGGAGCATGGAGCAGCAAGATCCGCATTAAATAGTGCCAGCTGGCCTTCCGGTTGCGGATCCATGCAGGTGCGTTGTCCGGGCCGAACTGGCTGCGCCTGGAGGTTCTGCGGTCTCAAGTGGCCATCCGAGCTCTTGGACCGGGCCGGTCGCGCAGGCCTCCTTACACGTCCTTCTCATCGGCGGGGGAAGGTCGTTTGCTCACTCGCGCTCCTCAGGAGGGTGACGGCATCCCCGGCATCGTGGGAGCTGCCTTCTGGAGCGGGTCCATGCTGTGCAGAGGCTGTACATGGTCATCGCTGAGCAGTGTGGCACGCCAGCGTTTGTGGTGCGCTGGGCTCGGTTCCCTGGCGGAAACGGGGTGGTGCGCAGTGCGCCAGGTCGTCCAGGAGACCTGAGGCGACTGATTCTTCCAGCACGGCTGTCCTGTGCTCTGTCATGGCTGTGGTCAGTGCCGGGTCCCAAGGCACTGGAGTCAGCCGTCCGATCGACGGTCCTCGCGGGTTGAGGCTGAGGGCGTCGAGGTAGTTCGTCGCTGCCATCTGCCAGGGAGTTGCCGATGTCTTGTCCATGACGTGGGCGGCGATGCGGATTCCTTCGCCGTCGAAGTCGCCGTGGTAGTGCAAGGTGGCTCCTTTCTCGGCGAGCAGTCGCAGGAGATGGATCGCTGCGCTGTTGGGCCAACCCGAGGTACATACCAGGGCGGGGCAGCGTCTGCCGAAGCGGTTGAGTGCCATGGCCATGACGCTGGGGTTCTCGGTGATGTGGACGGGTCCGGCGGGAAGGCCGAAGTCTTCGGGGGTGCGCAGTTGGGCCAGGGTGAGGGAGGTGGCGTGGCCGGCTTCGGTGGACAGAGTCGTGAGTTGGCTCAGGAGCCCGGAGCCGGTGGGGCGGAGGCCTGCGGCCAGGACGGTGGTGGAGAGTCCGTCGTCGGCGACGCCGGCGCGGGTCCATAGGGCGCGGCGTTGTTGTGCGCTTTCGGGAGGGTCTTGGTCGTAGAGGGTGGCGAGGGCGCGCAGGGTGAGGGTGGACAGTCGGGTGCCGTCGTCGAGGGCGTGGGAGTTGCCGTGGAGGAGGCGGGCGGCGAAGTGGGGAAGTGGTTCGCCGCTGGCGGGGAGTGCGGACAGGACGGTCAGTGCTGAGGTGAGCAGGTCGCGGGTGCGGGTGGTGGAGTTGTCTATGAGGCCGGTGGTGCGGCAGTGAGCGGTCCATGCGAGCAGGGCGGGTTGGGCGTGGATTGTGGGGTGGTTGTCGAGCCATTCCCATAGGGCGGCTCTTTCGTTGTTGCGGCGGTGGCGGTCGCCGGCTCGGTCGTGGAGGGGGCCGATGATGTGGGTGAGGATCTCGGTCAGGGTGAGGGGGCTGGTTTCGGCGAGGGCTGCTTGGAGGTGGGTGAGTGTGAGGGTGGGGTGGGTGTCGGGGAGGCGGTCCCAGCCCATGAGGTCGGCGAGGGCTTCGCGTTGTTCGTCGTCGAGGGGTCCGAGGCGTACGCGGGCGACGGGGCGGCCGGAGGATAGGCGGTCGTGGATGGTTTGCCACACGGGGCGCAGGGCGGTTCGGTTCAGTCGGGCGGCTGGGGTGGGGGTGGTCATGCTGAGGTCTCGGGAGTGTCGTCGGGGTGGATTCCGGTGCCGTTCCATACGAAGCGGGCGCTGGTGACGGCGTCGTCGCCGTCGGTTCCGGTGATGAGTTGGTGGATGGCGATGCCGGGGAGTTCCCGGTAGGTGCACCATTCGTGGTCCGAGGTGAGCATGAGGTCGAGGTCGAGGGCGCTGAGGAGGGTGAAGACCTGGCCGCGGTTGGTGGTGTCGACGCCGACGAATACTTCGTCGAGGAGGATCAGGCGCGGGGCGTGGGGAACGGCTTCGTGGTGGGCAGCGACTGCCGCGAAGAGGGGCAGGTGTAGGGCGATTGCCTTTTCTCCGCCGGAGAGGGCTCCGTGGAGTTTCTTGGTGAGTAGTTGCCAGTCGGTGCCGCCGGTGCGGTCGAGTTTGACGACGAACTGGTGCCAGGCGGTGTAGTCGAGGACCTCGGAGAGTTGTTCTTCCCAGGTGGCTGCGGTGTTTTTGGCTTTGGCTTCTTCGATGCGGCCGCGGAAGAAGGTGTGGAGGGCTTCGCGGTCTTCGTCGGTGATGCGGTCGGGGTCTTTGAGGAGGAGTTCGCGGGCTGCTTTGGTGCCGGGTGGGAGGTCGGGGTGGATCTGCCAAACGAGTCGTACGGCGACGTTGGATGCGGTGCGGACGCGTTCGAGGTGGCCATTCATCTTGTCGACGAGTTCGTTGGCTTGGCGGATGCGGGCGGCGAGGTGGCGGCGGGTGTCGCCGGTGAGGGTCTGGTCGAAGAGGCGGCGTTCGGCGGTGGTGATGTCTTGGCGGCTGCTGTCGCGTTCGGCGGTGAGTGTGTCGAGCAGGCCGGTGGCGCCGACGCGCAGGCCGTCCATGGAGGCGGTGAAGATGTGGGCGTCGTCGTCTGCTTGCAGGTCGAGGTCGGCTCGACGGCCTAGATGCTGGCGGGCTTCGTGGATGGCTTCGGAGAGTCGGTTGAGGGCGTCGCCGAGGTGGCGGGGTTCGTGGGGCAGGTTGGGCCAGCGTGCGGCGGTGGTGCGGGCTGCATCCAAGGTGGCGCGGGCGCCGTCGTGGGCGGTGAGTTGGAGGGTCAGGCCGGCGTCGTCGGTAAGGCCTGTCAGGCACAGGTGTCGGAGGCGGTGGGCTGCCCTGTCCCGTATGCGGGCGGCTTCGTCCCGGTCTTTGGTGTCCTGGGCCACTGTGGCTTCCAGGGTGGCCATGCGGCGCTCGAGGCTGCGGAGCTGGGTGTCGGTGGTGGTGACGTGGTTTCGGCAGGTGTTGCGCTCGGTGCGCAGGGCGCTGATGCGGGTGGCTACGTGGCGGAAGTCTTCGCCAGCGGTGCTTTCGACGGCTTGCAGGGTTGCGGCGAGGGAGAGGGCTTCGGCTTCAGCCTGGGTGGCCTGTTCTTCTTGTTCGTGGGCGGCTTCGCGGGAGCGTTCGGCTTGGGCGTGGGCGGTGGTGGACCGGTCCTGGGCGCTGGTGAAGGTCATGAGGGCGTCTGCCCAGAGGCTGGCTGTTTCCTGGAAGGTGTTGAGGGCGGTGGTCAGGTCGGTCAGTAGTTGTCGGTCGGTGGGCAGGCTGTGCTGGGCGGACAGGGTGCTCAGGGTGCGCATGGCATGGGTGACGTCGGCTTCGCGGTCCTCGAGGTGGGAGGCGGCGGCGTGAACGGCGTCGTTGCGGGCGCCGAGTCCTTCTTCTGCTCGGTCCCATGCCCGGAGTGTGGTCTCCAGGTCGGTGCGTGGGGGGCGGGCTGCGAGGTCGGCGTCGAGGCGGGTGCGGCGGTCCGCCAGGGTGCGGATGTCGGTGTCGAGGGCGGCGATGACGGTGTGGACGTGGGTGAGCTGCTCGGTGAGGTGGGCGATGTGGCGTTGGCGGGCTCGGTGGCGGGCGAGGGCTCCGATGTGGGCCGGTTCGGGTTTGTTCCAGGTGCCGGTGGCGGCGGCCAGGCGCCAGCTGCCGTCGGCGCCGATGGCGGCCGGGTGGTCGGTGGGCAGGCGGGTGCCGTAGGCGATGCCGGCGAGAAGCTGGGTCACCCGTTGTTCGGGAACCGGGATGTCGGGTTCGGGGCGCAGGACGTGCAGCAGGGAGGAGCCGTGGGCTGGGTGGGTGAAGGTGGCTTCGGCGAGGGTGTCGTGGCCGGGGAGGTTGAGTTCGCCGTGGGGTGTGATCCAGGCGTCGAGGAGGCCTGCGGCCTGCAGGGCCGCTTCGACGCCTGCCTGGACGGTGGTGGGGGTGTCCTCGGTGAAGGCGATCAGCTGCCACAGGGGGGCGCCGGGCAGGGTGGTGCGGTCGGTCGTGCGGGTGGCTGGGGTCGGTGGTGGCAGGTCGGCTTCCTGGCGCAGCTGTTCGATGCGGTCGGTCAGGTCGGTGCGGTCGGCCAGAGCGTTGTCGCGCTGGGCGCGGGCCTGGGTGTCGCGGGTGGTGATGTCCTGCTCGGCGGTGCGTAGCGCGGGCTCGAGCAGGGCGAGGATGTCGCTTTCCGAGGCAGCGCGGGAGGCAAGGTTGTCGAGGTCGGTGATGCGCAGCTCGCGGCAGTTGGTGGCCCATTCGAGCAGGAGGGAGGTGTGGTGCTGCAGTGCGTCGGTGTAAGCGTCGGCTGCTTGGTCGCGTCGGCTGATTGCCTCACTCAGGCGGCTGCGGGCGCCGTCCAGGTCGCTCTCGGCGCGGGTGCGGTCGCGTACGGCGTGTTGGTGGGTGTTGATTGCTGAGTCGACCTGGTTGATCTGGTCGCGGCGTGCGGTCGTGGCGCCCCGCAGCAGAGAGCGGATACGGCGGATCCGGTCGGGGGCGGTGGACGGGTCGGCGGGGGTGGTGAAGGCGGTCTGGGCTTCGAGGCAGACGGATTCCATGCCGGTTCGGCGTGCTGCTTGCTGGGTGTCGTCGAGGACGGCGCGCACGTGGTCGGCATGTTGGTCGGCCTGGTCGGCAGCGCTGGCTGCCTGCTGGGTATCAGTGGCGGCGGTGTTCTGCTTCGTGGTGGCGTTCTGACGCGAGGTGCGGGCGGTTGCCTGGGCTTCTTCGGTACGGCGGCGCAGCCGGTCGAGCTCTTTGCCCTTCTTGTAGTCGTCGCTGTCGATCAGGCCTTCGATGGCGCCTTCGAGTTCCTGTTCGCGCTGGCGGAGCTCGTTGAGGCGTTCGGTGCCTTCGGTGTGTTTGGTGGTGGCCTGGTGGAGGTTGTCGGCGCTCTCTCGGGCAGTGCGGGTGTAGTTGTCCATGTCGGTGGTTGCCGAAATGAGAGTGGCTGCGGCGGCGCGCAGGACGCGTTGGGTGTAGCCGCGCTGCTGGGTGGCGATGTGGGTGGCGGCGGTGACCTCTTCGTCGAGTTGTTTGAGCTGCTCGCGCTGCCGGTCCAGGCGTTCAAAGCCCTCGGCGAGTTCGGTGATCTCGCCGTGGCCGAGCGGGGGCAGGGCGCGGGAGAGAAGGGCGGAGAGCAGAGAGGGGTCGAGGCGTTCGGAGAGTTTGGGCTGGCGTAGTTGCAGCAGGGCTGTGATCAGTGCCTCGTAGCGCTGTTCGGTCATGCCGTCGAAGAGGGTCTGGCGGACCGTGGTGCGGTAGTCAGCCGCGGAGGCGTGCATTTCGCCTTGGCCGTGGAGGGCGTCGGTGAGTGCTTGGCGGGTGAGGGGCTGGCCCGATTCGTTGACCAGGGACAGTCCGGTATGCGGGTCGATGCGCTGGCTGGTGGTGAAGTAGTCGGGATGGACGGTGCTGGTGTGGACGCTGGCCTGCAGTCGTGCTCCGCAGGTGAACCACTTCAGTTCCCCTGTGTCCGGGTGGGGTTTGGCGAACTCCATCCACACGTAGCCGACGCGGGTCTTGCCCTGGGTGCCCTCCCCCATGAGGTTCCAGTGCATGGTGCGCTCGGAGCCGCCGAAGGTGGACAGCCGGTTGGGGCGCAGGTTGGCGTCGAAGAGGAACGGCAGCAGCAGCTCGAGGGCCTTGGACTTGCCCGTGCCGTTCTGGCCGCGTAGCAGGAGTCGTCCGTTGTGGAAGGTGAAGGTCTCGTCGTAGTAGCGCCAGATGTTGAGGATGCCTGCACGCTGAGGCCGCCAGCGGCCTGGTGCGGAGTGAGGCTGTGGCTGATGACTGTTGGTGAGCGGAAGCTGGGTGACGGCTACCACAGGGCTTCTTCCTCGAAGGTGTTGTCACTGGCAGAGCGGGTGGCAGAGGTGTTCGTGGCCGCGGGTGGGGTGGTGGTGACGCGGTAGCGCCAGGCGGCGGGGCGGGCCAGGATGCGGCCGGCGGACCGGTGAATGAGGTGGAAGTCGGCCAGGACCGTGCAGGCATCGTCCGCCAGCCGGCCGGCTCCTTCGGTGGACTGATAAGCCTTGGCCCATTGGGGAAAGCGGCGCAGCAGGTCAGAGGCGGCGGACGATAGCTGTTCGGGGGTGGTGCCGCCCGCTGGGCCGGTGACCTCCTCGAGGAGGAGGAGAGCGGCGATGCGGGCGGTGGAGGAGTCATCGGGGAACGTGGTGTCGGTGGCGAGAGCGTCGGGGTCGATCAGGAGGAGCCCTTCGGCACGCTCTTCCAAAGCGAAGCCGGCCTGTTCCGCGGCCCGGCGCAGGATCTGACGGCCGGTGGGCGAGGCAAGGTAGGCCTCCTCGTCGTCGGTGAGGTCATCTCGGTAGAGGACGGGGTCGTCAAAGAGGCGGCGCAGGATGGAGTGGCGCAGCCACAGGTTGCGCTGGGTGTCGGAGACTGTGGCCTGTTCGGCGCCTGTGGTGGTGTGGGTGGGTGCTTTGCCGTATCGGCGCTCGCGTACCAGGCTGTGCAGCAGGTCATCGAAGCGGTCGGTGATCTGGTCCGGCGCCGGAGCGAGGCTGGAGGGGCCGATGGGCGCTGCGGGAAGGCGCATCAGCAGGGTTGCATCGACGCGGTAGAGGACCTTGGCCTGCTCCGAGTCGACGAAGGTTTCCGTGGTGCCGTCGAGGACTTGGAGGGCGCCGTAGGACTCGAGGAGGCGCAGTACGTCGACGAACGCCATGCGTTCGGTACGGCTGGTGGTGTCGAAGGGCGGCAGTGCGGGGTCGGCGGCTATTGCCTGGACGACTCGGCCGGCGAGGAGACCGATGGTCGTCACGGGGATGGCGAGAAGTTCGGCTGCGGTCACGCACAGGAGGATGTAGCGGCGGCGGTCGAAGGGGGCGCGGCCGGAGCGCAGTCTGCGGGCGGGGCGGGATGAGTCCAGGGTGTGGCGGATTTTGAGGAGTCGGGCGTAGCCGCGTCGGGATTCGACGACGAGGCTCCAGCCGCAGGTGTAGTCGAACCACTTGGTCAGCGGTTCCTGGCGTCGCCGGATGATGTCGAAGATGGCGGCGTCGCTGCGCTCGGTGATCAGTGGCTTGGCCAGGAGCAGCCGGATGGCGCGGGCGATGTCTTCCCGTTCGGCGGCGACGAGCTGGTTGGCAAGCGTGCTCATCCTGCGGCCCTTCGAGGTGCGGTGGTGGGCTGCGTGCCGGGTGTGCGGATGTCGACCGTGTAGTCGCCGGTGGTCAGGGTTCCGTGCGTGGTGCGCAGCATGACGGAACGGTCGTCCGTCAGCGGCTGCAGCACGATTTCCACCCGGCCGTCCGCAGTGAGTGCTCGGCGGTTGCCGTGGTGGTCGGGGCGGGCGGCCAGGGCCCTGCCGATCAGGTCCAGCAGGCGCTCGAAGACAGTGTGGTCGAGCGCGCCGACCGAGGAGAGGCGTACCGGGCCGTCGGTGGCCAGTTGGTCCCAGGCGGCTTCCAGCTGTGCACGTTCCAGGCGTGCCTGTTCGGCGCGGGCAGCTTTTACCACGGCGATGTCGCGGACCTTCGCTGTGCGGGAGAAGCGTTCGGTACGGCCACTGGTGCGTAGCAGTGCCGACACTTCCACCGGCGGCGCCTCGGACCACGGAGTGGCTGTGGAGATCAGTTCGGGATCCGGGTGCATCAAGTGGGCGTGACGGGCAGGCCCGAGCCCGAACGCGGCACTCCACAATCGGTGCAGATCCTGCTCGCGAGGCGCGGCGGCGAACCAGCGGGCGAGCTCGCGGAAGTCCTGCACCGCGCTGGAGGAGCGGCGGCGTGATTCGGTGATGCGGTCCAGGACCTGTAGCAGGGAAACAATGGCGCGGCGGGCGACGTCGTGAAGCTGCTCCACCCTGGGGCGGGATTCGTCAGAGGGCAGGAACCAGGCTTGCAGGCCGGCCCAGCGTGCGCGGCGGCGCTCCAGCCACACCGTGCCCGGGTCCGCGCCGGTGACCGGAGGGAGTTCCGCGCCGCGCAGGGCCCGCTCGTGCAGGATGCTCACCGACCTGCTCTGGACGCGGGCCACGGCGGCGGCGACACTGTGGCCTCGGCGGTCCAAATTGACCAGGAACTCCTGTAAGTAGGCGACGGTGGCGGCTTTCACCTCCCTGAAGACCGTCAGGTCGACGCCTTCCGCACGCAACAGCCTCTGCAGTTCCCCGTTGAAGGCTTTGGTGTTGTCGAGCAGGGCCTCGAGATGCGCCTCAAGCTCCTGCAAGGTGCTGAAGATCCTTCGGTCGGCCGAGCTGGGCTCTCCCAGAAGGTGGTAGAGCTCGTCCAGACGATCGGTGATTGCTTCCAGAACTGCCGTCTGCAGCGCGCCGGTTGCCGCTAGGACCGACATGGCATGCTGCACGCCGGCGAAAGCTGCCTCGCCGCGGCGGGTGAGCGAGTACTGCAGATTGCGGCGCTCGTATTCCTCTGCGGTGCGGTAGTTCTCGGCGTGGTTTTGCACCAGGTCCAGCAGTTGCCACCGCTGCAGTTGCCTCAAAGCCTCGTGCAGGTCGTCATCGGCTATCGCGTCCAGCCAGCCGACATCTCGAAGGCGTACCCGGACCTCGTCCAGGCCGAGCGCGGTTTCCAGTCGTTCGTTCGCCGCGCCGAACGCCTGCAAGATCGCCCCGTACAGCTCGGCTCGGTCTCCCGTCGTGAAACGGAACATGTCCGGCGGAACCCTGTGCACCAGTCCTCCCCTGTCCAACATCCACCCCTGGAAGGGCACTTCGTAACCGTAGGTGCATGCACTGACAACCAGGGTGAGAAAGGAGAAATACCCTGGAGAGCGGGTTGGCGGGGTAATCCGTTGTTGCGCAACGGGCTGCACGAAGCGATGGGATACGGCCCGGCTCCGGATCGGCCTCTGACCGATCAGGCACCTTGCATGGGCATGCGGAAGGAACCGTCACGTCAGCGCCGAGTCCTTCCGCATGGGTGTTCTTGGTCAGGCGCGGCCGAGGGTCCTGGTGATCCAGCCGGCGTCACGCCACTGGTCGGTATTGAGGGTGCCGCGAGCGTCGATGACCTTGGGGTTGGCGGTTCGGGTGGCGAGTCGCCTGGGGTCGATGGTGGTGAAGTGGGGCCACTCGGTGAGGTGGAGCAGGAGGTCTGAGTCGTCGACTGCGGCGATGGGGTCTTCGACGTAGTCAAGTTCGGGGTGGAGCTTGCGGGCGTTGTCGAGTGCCTTGGGGTCGGTGATGGTGACGGTGGCACCGAGGTTGTGGAGGGCTTGGGCGACGGCCAGGGCGGGCGAGTCACGGATGTCGTCGGTCTCGGGTTTGAAGGCCGCTCCCCAGACCGTGATCCGCTTCCCGCGCAGGTCGGTGCCGAGTTCTTCGTGGGTGAGATCGATGACGCGCTGGCGGCGGCGGGCGTTGACGGCGGCGGCTTCGCGGAGGATGCCGACGGCCTGGTCGGCGTCGAGGTCGTCGGCGCGGGAGATGAAGCCTGCCAGGTCCTTGGGCAGGCAGCCGCCGCCGAAGCCGAGGCCGGGCTGCATGCCGTGGCGTCCGATGCGGTGGTCGTGGCCGAGGATGTCGGCGAGCGCTGTGCCGTTGGCTCCGGTCTTCTCGCAGATCTCGGTCATCGCGTTGATGAAGGAGATCTTGGTGGCGAGGTAGGAGTTCGCAGCTCCTTTGGCGAGCTCGGCGGTGGCCCAGTCCGTGACGATCGTGGGCGTCCCCGACTCGATGATCTTGGCGAATGCCTGCCGCAGCAGGGCTTCGGCCCAGGAGTGGTCGGTGCTGAGGCCGAGGACGAGCCGGTCGGGGCGGAGGGTGTCGTCTACCGCGAAGGATTCGCGGAGGAACTCCGGGTTCCAGGCGACCTCGATGAGGTCTCCGGCGGGGGCGTGCTCGCGCAGGATCTTGGCAACGCGGGGTGCGGTGCCGACTGGGACGGTGGACTTGACAGCGATGACGGCTGGCGTGGTGAGGCTGGGGGCCAGCTTGGTGAGGGCGTCGAAGAGGTGAGTGAGGTCGTAGGCGTCGTTGCCGGGTTGCGGCGGGGTGCCGACGCCGATGAAGTGCAGGTCGGCGAAATCGGTGGCCTCCCTGTAGGAGGCGGTGAAGCGGAGTCGGCCCGAGGTGGTGTGTTTGGCGAGGAGGCCGTCCAGGTCGCGTTCGAAGAAGGGGGCTTTGCCGGTGTTGAGGGTGTGGACTTTGTCGATGTCGGAGTCCATGCCCAGGACGTCGTGGCCGAGCTCGGCCATGCAGGCGGCGTGGGTGGCGCCGAGGTAGCCGCATCCGATGACGGTCATCTTCATGAGTGGGGTCGTCCTTTCGGGTGGGGCCGCCGCTGGTGGCCCCACTCTTGTCCCGCTCGGAAGGGCGGGGTGATCAGGAGGGCCTGGCGGCCAGGTAGCGGTAGATCCCGTCCCGGATGAACGGCGGGATCGTGAGGATGTCGAGGTAATCAGGTGGGAAGAACTGGAGCTTGACGCCCTCGGCGAGAAGCAGGCTTGTCTCGTCGCCGTCCCAGGGGGCTGCGAAGAAGGTGATGATCTGCCCGGAGCCGCGGTGGTCAGTGATCTCGAACAGCTCGGTCAGGTTCTCGGGAATCAGCCCCGCTTCTTCATCGAGTTCGCGGACGATCGCCTCGGCTGGAGATTCTCCGGGGTCGCAGCCGCCGCCCAGGAGGGACCAGTGGGCGGGCCAGGCGATCTCGGGAAGGTCGTCGCGGAGGTGGAAGAGGAGTTCGCCGCGGCGGTTGGCGATGATCGCGACTGCTCCGCGGGCGGTGGCCGGCACTTCGGTGGCGGTGGTTTCGGAGTGCATCCCCTCACCGTAGTTAGCGAGTTGGGGATCATGCGGCAGCCCTCACTGTCTGGTCCGAGATCCAGGCGGCTGCCATGAGGGCCTGCATGCGGGTTCGGTCGAACCGCCCGCCAGGCTTCAGCCCCCTCTCGAGGAGGGGGCGGAACTCGGGTGGGGCGTCGGTGAGGGCCATGCGGATCTGGGTATCGGCCCAGGTGGCGAGGTTGCTGTTGAGCCAGGAGGGGACTGGGGAGGCGAAGCCGAGCTTGTCGCGGCTGGCCCAGATTTCGCGGGGCAGGCCGAGGGCTTTTGCGGCGTCCCGCAGGATCCGCTTGCCCTGGGCCGGGTCGGTGATCTTGTGGTCGACGGGCAGCCGGTAGGAGAACTCGACCAGGTCGCGGGCGAGGTAGGGGGATCGGCGTTCGAGCGCGTATGCGGAGGCGAGCTTGTCGCTGGTCATCACCAGCGGCCTCCAGGCCGTCGCCAGGTCCGCCAGGGTCAGGCCGCAGGCCAGGTCTCCGCCCGCGCGAGCCATCGCGTCGGCGACCAGGTCGCGGAGACGTCCGTCCGGGTCCGGGCCGCGAAGGATCAGCCGGGTGACCGCCTCCGCCGGGTCCAGGGGTTCGCCGGCGGCGTGCATGAGCTTGGCGGCAAGCGGCCGGTATGCCTCCAGCCCGGCGTTCAGAACGGCGTCGGGGCCGAAGAGGACCAGGGCCTGGCGGACATAGCCCATCAGGAACTCGTCCGGGCCGAGGCCGCCGATCGCGACCCGCAGGCCGAGGTCGGCGATCTTCCGGTACGCCATGTGCTCGGAGAAGGTGCTGGCGTTGCCCATTGGGTAGTCCAGGGCTCGCGTCATGTGCGGTAGAGCGGTGGTGAAGTCGTGGTGGTCGGGCTCGACCACCACCAGCTCGGCTTTGATGTCGCGGGCGATGATCGCGGCCGTGGAGGACTCGTCCAGGCGGTCCTGGCCCGGGTATCGGACGGTGACGCAGACCGGCGGCCGCATCAGGTAGGCCAGCACAGCCGAGTCCAGGCCGCCGGAAAGGAGGAGGGCGAAGTCGCAGGCCGGATTCCTGAGTGGGATCTGCTCGGCCAGGATCGTGGAGAACCTGGCCAGGGCCTCGTCGTAGGTGCCGGGGAACGGGGACCGGTGCTCCAAGTGCCACCAGGTCGTCTGATCGATCGAGCAGGTGGTGACGTCGAAGGACAGCAAGGTTGCCGGGGCCAGCAGTTGGATCCCCTGGAATGGCGTTTCGACGCCGGTCGGGGTCTCGATCGCGGTGACTTCCGGCCGTAAGACCAGCGGGGCCACCGCGTAGCCGGTCAGCGTGGTCACCTCGGAGGCGAACGCGAGCCGGCCGCCGTCGAGGCGCCAGTAGAGCGGCTTCTCCCCGAGGCGGTCGCGGGCCAGGAACAGTTTCGCGGTCCGGGGGTCGTAGACGGCGAGGGCGAACATGCCGTCCAGTCCGTCCAGGCAGGACGGGCCGATCTTGGCCCAGGCTCGCAGCAGGAAGTGCGCGTCCGACTCACGTTCGCGGGTCTCGATGCCCCACGCGGCGGCCTGCTGGCGCCAGTTGTAGATCTCGCCGTTGAAAGCCAGCAGGACCCCGGTGTCCCGGTCGAGGTAGGGGCCGGGCGCCGCCTGCGGGTCGACGATCAGCAGCGTATTCATGGCCAGGACCGCCCGGCGGTCGCTGCTGGCGGCGTGCATGGTGCCGTCCGGGCCGCGATAGTGCTGCGAGGCGCCCATAGAGGCGATGGTCTTCTCGTGCCGGACAGCGTCGCCTCCGGCCAGTCCTGCGATTCCGCACATCTGGTTCACCCCCGAGCGTGAAGTCGTAGTGCCTGGCGGGGGCCACCGCCGGGAGCACTACTCGGCGTCCCGACGGTGGCCTGCGTCCTCATCACACCGGCCAGCAGCCAGTGCCGGGGAGGGCTCGCAGGGGGGCTCACAACTCGCAAAGCAGGTTCGCCCAGGGTCCGCATAGCAATACCCTCGGTGTCTCCAGGCGCGGAGAGGCGAACGGTCCCTCCGCGCCATGCCGCAATGCGTAGGACGGAACTTTGCCGTCGACGCGTCACGGCCTCGTGGCGCTTCCTCGTCAGCGCTCCTGCAGCCGACTTGGTGGAAAAGGGGATACGGGTGGCATCGACCAACCGCCGGAAGCGTCCGCCCAACGCGGACCTGGACCGGCTCATCGAGAGCTGCGGCGCGAGCCACAAGTCCCTGGCTCTGCGGGTCAATCAGCTCGCCCAACAGGCCGGGCTGGTCACGGACTACTCGCATACCTCCATCGCGAACTGGTGCCAGCGGGGCATGATCCCCAAGTGGCCGGTGCCCACCCTCGTCGCCCAGGCGATCGCCGAGCGGCTCGGCCGTCCTGTGGCCCTTGGCGAAATCGGTATGGCTGATGCGGAGACACCCGGCACCGATGTGGGGTTGGATTTCCCACGGGACCGCGGCGACGCGGTCCGAGTGGCTACGTCGTTCTGGAGTTTCGTGAACCGCCGCGACTTCTTAGCCGGATCTGGCTTCGCCGTGTCCGCGTTCACCACCCCCGTGACCCGCTGGTTGGTCTCTCCCGCCGACGAAACGGCCGATCTCGCTGGCGGCAGGCAGGTTGGCCAGGCCGACCTGGAAGAACTGCGGGATGCGGCCGACGACGCCCGCCGCTGGGACTCCAAGTACGGCGGCGGGAACTGGAAGGCCAACTCGGTCACCGTCTGCCTCCAGGAGCGGGCCGCCCCGCTCCTGCGGGGATCCTTCTCCGACGCAGTCGGCCGGGACCTGTTCTCTGTCACCTCCGAGCTGTCCAGGCTGGCTGGATGGACGGCGTTCGACGTCGGCCAGCACGATGTCGCCCAACGGCACTTCATCCAGGCCCTCCGCCTGGCCCGCGCGGGCGGGGACGTCCAGCTGGGCTGCTATGTCCTGAGCACCATGGCCATGCAGTCCCTGTTGAGGGGCTTCCCCTCCGAAGCCGTCGATATGGCCCAGGGCGCCTTCGAACGTGCCAAGGGCCAGGCAGTCCCGCGTGTCCTCGCCTTCACCAAGCTGATCGAAGCCCGTGCCCACGCCCGCGGGAGGGACGCTAGAGCCGCCTCACGGGCCCTTGCGGCCTCCGAGGACCTGATCAGCCAGGCCGACCAGGCAAGCGGCGACGAGCCGGCCTGGATCGACTTCTATCACCACGCGAGGCTGTCCGCGGACGCCGCCGAGATCTTCCGCGATCTCAAGAACCCGAAGGCGTCACTGGCCTGGAACCAAAGGGCCGCCGCGATGCCGTCGGGGGTCTTCACCCGCTCCGTCGGAATGCGGCTTGCCATCGTGGGCACCGCCCATCTGCAGGCCCGCCAGCTGGACCAGGGCCTCGATCTGGGCAACCGGTCCGTTGACATCCTCGCCCGCGTCCAGTCCTCCCGGGCCAAGGACTACGTCCGCGAGTTCAACACCGCGCTCGCCCCCTGGCGCCACGAACCAGCCGTCCGCGAGTTCATCCACCGCACCCGCACGGAACTCGGAATCGCCGCTTGAGCACATTTCCCCGTACCGTCTCCGCCTTGAGGAAAGCCTCACCACAAGTACGGCTGTCTCCAGGGTGTGGATATGAGTGTTCCCGATCCGCAGCAGCATGCCGGTCAGGGCCAGAGAATCAGCCGGGACATATGGCGGCACCGTGACCACTACCTGCAGAGCAGCCTGACGAGGAGCGAAACGGATGACCGAGCGGACAATTTGCCTCGATGCCGATCCACGCGACTGGCGCTCCCGGAAGATTGGGGTCCGACCGTCCCGGTGGTATGCCACGGTGGAGTTGGACCGCGATGGATACGTCGACGCGGCGACCGCACGAGGAGACTCCGCGGAGCTGCCCGCTGCCTATGACGAAGCCGTCGACAGGGTGCGCAGTGCGGCCGTCGACCGGCTTTGGTACGAGGGGTACACAGGCGACTTCGTCTGGACCAGCGGCCCGCGATGGATCACGTTGTGCGCCCCGTACCCAGAGGTAGAGGCTGCGATCGAGGGCTTACGCGTGGCGGAGCTCGAACACGACTACAGCAGGCTCCACGCAATCGCCGACCGTCTGGCGCTCCCCGTGGATGAGTGGCTTGCTCCTGGCGAGCGGGAGCTGGTCCGTGGTGTGGACTTCACCTCGTCGCCCGGCGTGTTCCTGAGGTTCCTTCGTAGCAAAGCTAAGAGAAGCGGCCTGCGCCTCCATGGCCGGGCGACGACTGGGAGCGTATGGGTGCGCCCGACGTTGCCAGCGGCGCAGAAGCAGCTTCGGGAGATGTTCCCCGAGCAACATCCCGGCTGGGTGGACCGCTGGAGTGGTCACGTCGAGCCGGATGATGCGCCCTTGCGGCCCTGGGTGGGCGGTAGAGAGCAGGACCTGAGCTACGGCGCGGCACCGGTCCGGTTCCGTACGGTGAATACGCCAGCCAACAGTGCCTGCGGGTGCGGCATGAGCCTGAAAGGGGACTGGGACGGTGGCCGCGAGCACGCAGTCCACCACGCGGCGTGGGCCTTGGGCCTGCGGATTCCGAAGAACCTCGACTGGTTGGGGGACATGGCTGTGGTGACGACGCAGTCCCCCATCATGTGGCGGAGGCTGGCCTACCAGGTGGCGCGGATGCCGCAGAAGGAGAACCACTACGACTTCCGCTCGTGGTCCCACATCGGCGAGCCCAGGGAGACAGAAGACAACGTGCGGGCGTACCTGTCGAAGGCGAACGGGTACGTCATCGGCTACCTCGCTGCCCACGACGCCGGCCGCCACCGCCCGTGGGACCTGGTTCACAGCTCACGGTACGGGGACGAGGACAACACTTCGCGCCCAAGCATCGACCTGGTCTGGGTGGCTGACGCCTACCGACGCCAGGGCGTGGGTGCCACGCTCGTACAGGCACTCGCCGACGACTTCGGCTGCCAGGTCACTGACGTGTCCTGGTCCACCCCGGTCAGCGACGCAGGCCGGCACCTCGCGCGTCGCGTCTCGCCGAAAGGCATCTGGGTCAACTGACTCGCCAGAGGACTTCTGCGGTAGCCGTATGAGTTACACGCATGCTGACCTTGGGTTCTGGGTGGCTGGAAGCGGCTCCGGCCGGTGGAAGCTCACGTGCGCTGAGATGCGCCCTGAGACCGCGGACGCCGAGGACTTCGGTTAAGGGCGGGTGGAACGGCTGCTGGACCTCGTGCGGACAAACCCGCCCCCGCCTCCAACGCCAGGGAGGGCTTCGACGCCTTCTCCGACCGAGTGCAGACGCACTCACCGGCACTGACCCGGCGGATGTGGTACGGCGGCGGCAGCCTGCGGTCGGCCCGGTGGGCGGGCGAGCACTGGATGAACTTGCTGACCAGCAGCGTCGTCAAAACCGAGGGCCCTGGGCCTGAGGTCGCCAGCTTTGCCGCGATCCAGCTCGCGCACATCCGCGCCTTCCGCGCGGCTCACCCGGATGGGGGCGGCCCGTGTTTCCCAGGTGCTGGTCGTTGTTCCTACGGACTCGGCGTCGCCCGAGCAGCGGGCCCGGTATGAGCAGTACGCCGCCGAGCAGCTGCCCCGCACGTCGGCGCCGCAGGGGCCGGCGCGCATGATGTTCGCGCCTGACCTGGTCGGCTCCTCGGAGGTGATCGCCGAGCGTCTGCAGGCACATGCGGCGTTCCGTGAGATCGACGAGGTGTCGTTCGCGCTTCCTTTCACTTTCACACGACTACGCAGATACTCACCGATATCGCGTTGAAGCTGGCCCCGGCGCTGGGCTGGCAGCCTGGTACTTGAGAGGCGGGGGCCGCTCGTTCGCTGCCACGGCTGTGACTTGTGCGAGACGCTCCGCGGTTGGTGAACGGCCTGCGGACGCGAGCGGGCTCCGGCCTCCGTCGTAGGGGGAGTTACCAGCGCATGCCGAGGGCGTCGAGAGCGCGGATCCGGTCGGTGGGCAGGCGTTCTTTGCGGCGGCGGGTGTTGCTGATCCACTGCCCGAGGCGTACGGGTTCACCGTCGAGGTCTTCGACGTGGCGCTGGGGAACCTCGAGGTGTCCTTCCCTCTGGTGGAAGGCGCGGGCGGCGGCCAGGCCCTGTTCTGGCTTGCGGGCGGCGGGTTTCCGCCTTTTCGGGGACGGTTCGGTGTTCTGGATCAGTCCGATGCCGGCCAGGAGGCGCTGCTGGGTGGGGTGCAGGCGTTGTGGGTGGAGGCGCTGGTTGTGGAGCCACTCCCCCAGGCGGTGTCCGTCATCGGTGATGTAGTCCCGGGGCACGTCGGTCAGATGGTTGCCGGCGTGGTGGTGTCTGCGGGCAGCGTGGTAGGTGCGGTGCCAGGTCAGGGGCCAGGGCGGGTTCCAGTACGGGTCGAGACCTTGGAGGGCATGGGCTCTGGTGGGGGTGAGGGTGTCGGCGCGTTTGCGTTGGGTGGCGAGCCAGCGGCCGAGGGCGAAGCCGTCGTGGTGGTGGTCGACGGGGACGGCTAGGTGTCCGTGGTGGTAGGTGTAGGCGGTGGCGTGGGCGAGACCGCGGTCGAAGGCGTGTTGCTGGGGGTTCCAGATGATGCCGAGGCATTCGAGGGCGGTGGTTCGGGCGGGGTCGAGGGCGCCGGTGGTGTGGAGGTGGCGTTGCCAGGTGAGCCAGCGGCCCAGGGGGTAGCCGGTGTCGTCCTCGTGGGTTTGGGGGGCGTCGAGGTGGTGGTGGGTGCGGTGGTAGTGGCGGGCTGCGGTGAGGCCGCGGCGCCATTCGGCGCTTTTGGGGTTGAGGACGCGCAGGGTGAGGGCGAGGGCGACTTCTTCTTGTTGGGTGGGGCGTTCGAAGTGGAGCCAGGCCCCGGGGTCTTCGGGCCCTTGGGTGGGGCGGTGGGTGCGGGGGTCGGCAAGGCGTGCGGTGAGGCGTTCGTCGTGGGCGCGCAGGGCTTGGACGGTGCGCCAGAGGGGGGTGTAGGCGTCGGCGCTGAGGAGGTCGTCGGGGTCTTCGTCGGGGGTGAGGTAGACGGGGACGATCAGGGTGGCTTTTTTGCCGGCGCCGGGGGTTTGGCGTAGGGCGCGGCCGACGGCTTGGACGGTGTCGACGGGGCTGTTCTTGGGGTCGGCGAAGACGACGGCGTCGATGGCGGGGACGTCGATGCCTTCGCCGAGGACGCGGGCGTTGGCGAGGACGGCGGGTTGTTCGGGGTGGGTGTGGGTGGCGAAGTCGAGGAGGATGCGGCGGCGGGTGCGGGGTGGGTGGGTGCCGCTGATCCACTGCGCCCACAGGCATTGGGGCTGCAGGTCTGTGGGGAGGGCCGCTGCGGTGTCGGGGAGGGTGGTGGCGAAGGTGCGGGCGTCGGCGACGCGGTGGTGGAAGGTGAGGACGCGGCGGAGTTTGTGGTCGTGGATGGCTCTGAGGACGGCGACCTGGTGTCCGGCGAGGCGGAGGCCGTCGGCGCCTGCGCCGCGGTTGGTGGCGAGCCAGTCGCGGAGGTCGGTGTCCTGGATGACGGGGACGAGGATCTGGTAGTCGGCGAGGAGGCCGAGGTCGATGGCGTCGGAGAGGGTGAGGCGCCAGGCGACGGGGCCGAAGAGGGTTTCGTCGTCCATGGAGGCGACGGGGGTGTCGCTGTGGTCGGTGTCGGGGTCCCAGATGCGGGGGGTCGCGGTGAGGTAGAGGCGGCGGGCGGCGGGGATGTGGTCGTCGTGGTGGATGCCTGCCCAGGCTTTTCCGAGGCGGCCGGCGGTGCGGTGGGCCTCGTCGACGACGACGAGGTCCCAGGGCGGCAGGTGGTGGTCTCGGTGGGCGTTGATGACGGTGGGGAGGGAGGCGTAGGTGGCGTAGACGGTGACCGGGCCGGTGGGTGGGGTGAGTTCGGTGAGCTCGTCGGGTTTCGTGGTCATGGGGAGGTTGCCGGCGGAGGGGTGGTCCATGGCTTGGCGGGTGGAGCAAACAGCTAGCGCTGGGCCTTTGTGGCCGGCTGTGTGCCAGGAGCGGACGGTCTGGGAGAGCAGGTCCAGGGTCGGGACGAGGACCAGGACCCGCCCGCGGGGTGCGATTCGGGTGGTGGTGCGGGCGGCGATGAGGGTTTTTCCGGTCCCGCAGGCCGCGATGACACTGGCCCGGGGGTGGGTGCGCAGAGTTTTGACTGCGGCGGTGACGGCTTCTTTCTGGTGGGGGCGGAGCTGGATGTCGGCGGGTTTCATGGGGTGTTCCGCTCCCGGGGGTGGGGTGGGGTGGGGTGGGGTGGCATTGTTGCACCGCACCCCGGGGGTCATTCGGCTGCTTCGGTGATGACGGCGAGGGTGGAGCCGGTGGTGGCTTTGCGTACGTGGAGGCGGTGGGTGATGCGGCGGCGTAGTTCGGGGACGTGGCTGATGACGCCGACGGTGCGGTCGTGGGCGCGGAGGGAGTCCAGGGTGTCGAGGACGTTGTGGAGGGTGTCTTCGTCGAGGGTGCCGAAGCCTTCGTCGATGAAGAGGGTGTCGAGGGCTTGTCCGCCTGATTCGGCGGTGACGACGTCGGCGAGGCCGAGGGCGAGGGCGAGGGAGGCGAAGAAGGATTCGCCTCCGGAGAGGGTGTCGGTGTCGCGGTCTTTTCCGCTCCAGGCGTCGGTGATTTTGAGGCCGAGGCCGGAGCGGGCGCCGTGGGAGGCGCGGTCGTCGGAGTGGATGAGGGTGTAGCGGTTTTCTGACATGGGGGCGAGTCGGGTGTTGGCTGCGGCGACGACTTCTTCGAGGCGGGCGGCCAGGACGTATGCCTCGAGTTGCATGCGGAGCCGGTTGCTGGGTGAGGTGCCGTTGATCAGGGCGTGGAGGTGGTCGACGGTGCGGTAGGCGTGTTCGAGGGGTTCGAGGCGCTGGATGTGGGTGGTGAGCTCGGTGCGCAGCGCGCCGAGGGCGCGGGTGCGTTCGGTGGCGTGTGCGGCTGTGGTGGCGGCGCGTGTGTGGTGGGCGGTGGCGGCTGTGAGTTGCGCTGTGGCTTCTTCGTGGTCGGCGGGCGGCTGGGCCGCGGCTGAGGTGAGGTCGGGGTCTTGGAGGCGGGAGGTGGCGGCTGCGCGCTGTTCGCGCCACTGGTTGATCTCTTCTTCCAGGGCGCGGAGGTCGTCGTCGCTCAGCAGTGCTTGTGCTGCGTTGTCCAGGGAGTCGAATCCTGTGGTGCGGGCGGCTTGTTCTGCTCGTTCGGTGGCGAGTTGGTGGTCTGTCGCGGTGTGGGCGGTGGTGGCGGCGCGGTCGGCTGCGGTGGTGAGGCGGTCGGCTGTCTGGGTGAGCTCGGTGATGCGCTGGGTGAGGGTGGGGGCGCCGGCGCGGGCGGTGGTGAGCTTGTGGTCAAGGTCCTGGGCTTGGGCGGCGAGCCGGTCGTAGCTGGTGTCGACGGCGGCGAGCCGGGTCGCGGTGTCGGTGCGGTCGCTTTCGGTGCGGGTGTGTTGCTGGTCCAGGCTGTGGAGTTCTTCGGTTGCGGGGCCGGTGTCGGCGGCGGCTTCGAGAGTTTGGGTGAGGTGTTGCTGGAGTGTGGTGTGCTCCGCGGTGAGGTCGGCTAGGGGGATGTCTCCTCCTGCTTCGCCTCGTGCGGTGGCGGCCTGTTCGGTGAGTTCTCGCAGCTTGTCCTGGAGGGCTTGCTGAGTCTCTTGGGCTGTGGTGTGGCGGGTTTCGGCGGCCTGTTCGTCTGCGGCGGTGGGCTGGTCGGGGTGGGGGGCTGCGGGGTCGGGGTGTGTGGGTGAGCCGCAGACGGCGCAGGGTTCGCCGTCGGTGAGCTGGAGGGCCAGTTCGGCGGCCATGCCGTCGGTGCGCCGGCGGCGGATGCTGATGTGTTCCTGGGCTGCGGTCTTCGTCGCGGTCTGGGCCGTGAGGAGGTCCTGCTGGACCTTGGTGATCTTGCTTGTGTAGGAGTCGCGGCGTTTCGCGGCGCTGATGCGGTCGGTGAGCAGTGCCAGGGCTGTGGTGTGCCGGTGGCTGGTTTCTTCGGCGGTGCGGGCGGTTTCCAGGCGTGTCTGCAGGGCTTTGCGGCGTTGCGGTGCGTCGTTGAGCCAGGCTTCGGCGTCGGTGAGGTCTTGGGCGAGTTGCTGGCGCTCGCTGTCGAGTTTCAGCAGGTCTGTTTCGTGCCGCTGGAGGGAGGCTTCGTCGGGGAGCAGGGCGTTCAGTGCGCCGATGGTGGCGCGCAGGTGCTGTGCGGCAGTGGTGAGCTCGGTGGAGTCGAGGGTGGTGTGTTCAGGCTCCAGGAGGGTGCGGGCGTCGTGTTCGTCGGCTTGGGCGCGGGTGTGCTGGGCTGCGGTGGCGGTCGATGCGGCCAGGAGCGGGGCCACTTTGTGGGCTTGCAGGGCGCGTTGGCGTTGTCGGTCGAGGTCGGCGTGGTGCTCTGCTTGTTCTTCGAGGGTGTCGAGCTGTTTGCGTGTGGTGCGGTGGGCTTCCTGGTGGGCGGCGAGGTCGCGTACGGCGCTTTCTCGGTCGCGGAAGGCGGCCAGTTCCTGTTTCGCGTGGGTGGCGGCGGTGGCTGCTTCCTTCTCGAGGGTGGTGGCTTTGGTGTGCAGGGCGGTGGCCCAGGTGAGGGCGGGGGCGGTGAGGGTGACGGGGTCGGACGTCTGGGGTGCGCCGTGTTCGGGTTCGAGTGCTGGTCCGGCTTGCTGCTGGGTGCGTTCGGCCAGGCGCAGGACGTCGGTGCGTGCCTCGTCGCGTTGTGCGGCGATGGTGTTCTTGCGTGCTGCCAGCCAGTTCTCGACGGACCCGAAGCGGTGGGTGTGGAAGAGCTTGCCGAGCAGGTCCTTGCGGTCGGAGGCGCTTGCGCGCAGGAATTTGGTGAACTCGTTCTGTGGCAGGAGGACGACCTGGCAGAACTGCTGGCGGCTCATGCCGAGCAGGGCTTTGATCTCGTCCGCGGCTTCTCTGTGGGACTTGCTGAGCGCTTCCCAGCGGCCCTGTCCGGCGGGGTTCAGGGACCATTCGCTGAGGTAGGTCTCGGCTTTCTGCGCGGTCTCGCCGTCGCCGCGGACTTTCCGTTTGGTCTGGGCGGGGATCCGCCGGATTTTCAGGCGCTTCCCGGCGAGGGTGACCTCGAGTGTCACCTCGGTCAGGAGACCGGGGGCCGCGTGGTCGCTGCGGAGCTTGAGGTTGCGGTCGACGGGCGGCTCGCCGTAGAGGGCGACGCAGATCGCGGCGAACAGGGTGCTCTTGCCGGCGCCGGTGTCGCCGTGGAGGAGGAAGAGGCCGTCTGCGGACAGGGCGTCGAAGTCGACGGTGTGGGTGCCGGCGAAGGGTCCGAAGGCCTGCAGGTGCAGGGTGTGCAGGCGCATTTAGACGGTTTCCTTCTCCTGGGCGTTTACGCGGGAGGTGTCGATCGCTTCCTGGAGGAGGCTGTGCTCTTCGTCGTTGGGCGGGGTGCCGCGCACGGTGGTGATGAAGTCGTGGGTGATGTCGAGGTCGCCTCGTCCGCGGAGCCGTTCGCTGTAGGTGGGGGTGGTGGTGGCCTGGGCGGGGATGGCGGTGGGGAGGTGTTGCAGGTCGAGGGTGTGGGGGAAGCGCTGTTTGAGGCGTGCCATGGGTTCGTAGGGGCGGGCGGTGTCGGTGAGGGTGACGTGCAGCCAGGCTTTGGTGAGGGGTTCGTGGGCCGGGTCGGTCAGCAGGTCTTCCAGGCGGCCGGTCAGGCGGGCCAGTGGTAGTTGGAGGTCTGCTGGGAGGGGGCGGCGGGTGACGGTGGGGGCTGCTGGGTGGGGTGGCAGGTCGATCAGGGTGAGGGACTTGGTGTGTCCGGTTTCGGAGAAGGAGTAGGCCAGCGGGGAGCCGCTGTAGTGGATGTGGTCGTTGACCTGCTGGGCGCCGTGGAGGTGGCCCAGTGCGACGTAGTCGATGCCGTCGAAGACGGACGCGGGCGCGTGGTCGACGCCGCCGACGCTGATGTCACGTTCGCTTCTGCAGCCGGTCGCACCGGTGACGAAAGCGTGGGCCAGGACGATGGAGCGGGTGTCGGCGGGGCGGGCGGCGAGGTCGGCGCGGATGCGGTCCAGAGCTGAGCTGAGGACGGCTTGGTGGGAGGCTTCTTCGGCTTCGAGGTGCGTGCGTACCAGGGTTGGCTCGAGGTAGGGCACGCCGTAGACGGCGACGGTGCCGGTGGGGCTCTCCAGCAGGACGGGGGTGGCGGTGTGGGCCGGGTCGGTCCTCAGGTGCACGCCGGTGCGGGCCAGCAGGGCGGAGCCGACTCCGAGGCGGTGTGCGGAGTCGTGGTTTCCGCTGATCATGATGGCTGGTATGCCGAGGTCGGCCATTTGGTTCAGGCCCTGGTTGAACAGGCGTACCGCGTCCAGGCTGGGGATGGCCCGGTCGTAGATGTCTCCGGCGATGAGCAGGGCGTCGACCTGCTCGTTGCGGGCAGTGTCGCAGATGTGATCAAGGATTTTACGCTGGGCGTCGATCAGGTCTTCTCCGTGGAACCGGCGGCCCAGGTGCCAGTCCGAAGTGTGCAGAAACCTCATGCAAGGTGACCGTAGTCAGACGGTCTGAGGTGTGGGTGGGTTTTCGGATAAACATCGCTGCTTATGCGGAGATGGATGCAGATGGGAGGAAGGTTTCTGCACCCTTCTGGAGCAGTACTGACGAGGCTTGGTCACCAAGCGTGATTGTCAGTGCCGGCAGGGAAGATACAGGGGTGGGAAGGAGGAGAGATGACCTCTCCGAAGTCTGCTCGTGCTGGCTGTTTTCCCGCGCCGGGCGGGTGCAGGTGGTGTGGGATCGATGCTCGCTCCCATGCCCGTCAATGGGTGGAAGCGGTGGGCTGGCATGCCTGGGAGACACCGACCGATGAGCAGCGCAAAGAGCGTATGCGGGCACATCGCACGCAGCGGCCGGCGTCCGGTCAGTGAGCGAGTTCCTGAAGCTGCCCGAAGACCTCTCGTAGCTGCTGGGGAACGTCCTCGGGGGCGGTGAGCGTGGTGACCAGGCCGTTGAGCATGGCCGGTTTTCCGTTGGGGCTGGCCTCCGCCGCCTCCCTCTTGATCATGTCGAGAACACGGGCGCTGAACTTCTTGGTGCCGCGGTGCGCGGTGAAGTCCTCGGCGCTCCAGGTCAGGGGGGCGGGCCGGGGCCATCGGAGGTTGGCGGCCGTGGCCCAGCGTTCGTCGGTGAAGAGTTCTTCCAGCTCGTTGAAGCCGAGGGCTTCGCCGACGTAGGCGACTTGCTTGTCCAGGTCGAGGCCCGCTTTGCGGAGCTTTTCGTCCTTGAAGAGCTTATTGGTGCGGCTGTCGGCATCGATCATCAGCATGACCGAGCGTTTGCGCTGGACGAGGTAGCGGGCCAGGTGGAGGGCTCCCTCGTTGTTCTCGCAGGCCCACAGGGCGATGCCGGCTGACTGCAGGGACAGTTCCTGGGAGAGCCGGAAGAGCAGGGGGATGCACTGCTGCTCGGTCTCCCCCTCCACTGCGAGGAAGCAGCGTTCGTGGAGCAGGACGGAGTTGCGCAGTCCCAGTGCTGCGGCGATCTGACCGAGGTGGAAATCGATTCCGTCGTGACAGTCGTCTTCCAGGCGCTCCACGACGGTCCGGCCGCGGTCGTTGAGTCCCAGGTGGACGACGTCGGCGATGTCGACGCCGTCGATGAGGTTCATGGAGTGAGTGGCGACCATCACACTGACGTGCGGTAGGGCGCACTGCTTGCGGATGATGTCCATGACCGTGCGCTGGTGCCGGTAGTCGAGGTGGGTGTCGGGCTCGTCGTAGACGACGATCGTCTGGGTCGGCGCCTCGGCATCCGGCTCACCCGCGGACGCCAGTTCGGCCTCTGCCAGGAGGTTGCTGGTCCATTCCCACACCGCGAGCGCGATACGGCGGGTGCTTCCCTGGCCGGACCGGGTCAGGTCGACAGGTTCGCCGTCGGCCCGTGACACCTCCAGCGGCGCCCTCTTGAAACCGCTCTTGAACGAAACCTCGGGCCTGACCTGGACACCGACGAACTCGCTGCAGTGCCGGCGGATGTGCTGGCACAGCGAATCGGCTTCCTTCTCCAGGCGCTGGGTGATCTCCGCCTCGATCTGCCGCACCTGCCCTTGGAGCGCCTCGTCCTCCAAATGGGTTTCGTAGCAGCTGTTCAGCGCGGTGCGCACCGCGTCGTCGGGGCGCTCGTCCTTGCCGCCGAACATGAGGAGACGCGGCAGGCGCGTCTCGAGGTTCTTGGGCAACGGCTGCCACTGCTCGATCTGCGGTGCGGTTCGGGCGTAGGCGGTGACGGCGGCGAGCAGGTCCTCCTTGAGAGAGCTGGCCGGCGAGAGGCCGAACTCCGCGACGAGGTCGGCGAGCGGCTGCTTCAGGAGCCGGTCCAGGCCGTGCAGCCGGGTGTCGGCCGGCTGCTGGCCGAAGTACTCCCAGCAGGCCGGTTCCCCGGCTCGTGCGATGCGCCGGATCCTGATCGTGCCGGGAAGTTCCGCGGGGGCGCGTTCGGCTTCGTCCAGGGTGAAGGCGCCCTCGACCCATGTCTGGTCGCAGCGACGGCCGGTGGCACCGTCGCCCTGCAGGTAGGTGCGGTCCTCGTCCGTCAGGCGGTGCACTCCCAGGAGGAAGGACAGAGCCGTCAGGACCGCGCTCTTCCCGCCGTCGTTGCGCCCGGCAAGGATGGTCGGGCAGCTGACGGGGATGTCGGCGACTTCTGTCAGTGAGCGGAACCCGGAGGCGGAGAAGCTGTCGAGGTGCACGTGAGAACTGCTCCGTATCTCCCCGGCCCGGCCCGGCCCGGACCGGACAGGGGTGTGGCGTGCCGATGTCCCGCATGCTGATGAGGCACCTGCGCCATAAGCGCAGGACGTCATATTAAGTGGTGCTGGGCAACGGCCCGGCCGTTTCAGCCAGTCACGTGAGCCCGCGGCTGCCCGGGTCCTCGCAGCCCGATGATCGGATGCCCTTCGGCAGGCGTAAGTGCAGTGTCTTTTCTGTGGATTGAGCCGGGGAGGAACGGGCTCGAAGGGCGGTGGGGGCGTGAGCAGAATGGCTGAGTCGTTGGACGAACTGAAGTCGGTGAGAGGGGCGTTCGTAGCGTCGTGGGGTTCGGATGGGCAGGCCTGAGCGGGTCTGTCCGGCCGGCGGGTAGGGGCGTTGGGGGCCCATCCAGATGGGGGGAGTTTCGCTGTTCAGGTAGTCGCTCACTACTTGGTCCCGGAGGTATTCGAAGTCGAGGATGTTCTCGGATGAGGTCACGAGCAGTACGGGTGGTTCGGGGGGGACTGGAGGCCGGCAGTTCGCCTGGCCGGAGCGGGATGGCCCTCCCGGGTTGGCGGACGTGTGTTCCGGTGATGCGGTCCCACGCCTGTTCCCAGCGTCTGACCTTCCTCCGTGAGGCGCCCACTGCTTCCATGAAGGCGGTGATGTGGTCACGGGAGGGGATCGCCGCTCCGCGCAGGATGGCGCTCAGGCTGCTCTTGGGCAGCCGGTACCGGCCATCAACTCTGCAGCCGGCTTCGGCTTGCAGGAAGCCCAGGGAGGGCTGCCCTTCCCTGGCCCGCTCCTGGATCATGGCCCGGCGCAGCTGGCCAAAGGTCTCGATGACTTCTGGGTGGGTGAGGGCGGAGCGGACCGAGGTGGCCAGGTCCTGGAAGTCGGTGGCCGCTTCTCTACGACGCCGGAGTTCCTCTTCGGAGCGTCGGGCAGCCTTCCACAGGCGCAGAGCGTCTGCGGGGTCGGCGTCGCAGGCCTTCGCATAGGCTTTGACGAGTTCACGTGAAGGAACTTTTCCACTCGCTCCGCGGGAGAGCATCGATGCGGTGAACTGGTAGTTGATCAGCTTCGCCATCGCCGCGTAGGTGACGCCTCGGCGCTCGCGCTGGGCACGTAGCCACAGCGCGAGCGCTTGGGACTGCTGCGTGGTCGAGTGACAGCGGGGTTTATGCAGCCAGGGCTGCGGGTGGGGTCATGATGGCCTCGTACTCGACGGGGGTCAATCGGCCCAGGCGCTTCTGGCGTCGGCGCCGTTGGTAGGTCCGCTCGATCCAGGTGACGATCGCGATCCGCAACTCCTGGCGGGTGGCCCAGGTGCGGCGGTCGAGGACGTCACCTTTCCGTGCAGCAGTCCCCTTCTCATGGCATGAGCGGGTTTGCCGACTACCTGTCTGAAGCAACCGGCTCTGGCTAAGAACCGGACGGAGCTGAGGCAGGGGCGGTGGGGCTGTAGAAGACTGAACGTCCCTGCTTGGAACGCTCCAGCAGGCCCTGTGCAACGCCCTGTTCCAGAGAGTTACGCACCACCGTCACCTGGACCGTGCGCTCAGGGTGCGCCTCAGTCAGCGAGGCCGCTACTTCTGCCGCCGACCTAGGCTCGCTCTGCCCTCCCAGGTATGCGATGGTCAGCTCCAGCCACGTCGGCTCCCCCGCCTTCTTGGGCGACACAGCCTTCTTGGACCCCTTGCGCCCAGCGGCGGCAGCCGCCTTCCCTGCTGCCTTCTTACGGTTCGAGCCCCGCGCCGCGGGAACCGTGGCCCCCTTGCCGCCCTTGCGCTGCTTCACGGTCTGCTTGGGCGTGCCGCCGAGCACTTCCTGCATCTTCGTCAGGACCTGCTCGCTGTCCTCCAGACGGACCAGCTCGTCCTGCAACCGCGCCAGCTCGCTGCGCACGCGCTCCTGCTCGCTACGGTTCGCCGCCAGGTCATCAGCGACCCGCTGTGCATAGTCGGCCGTGACACTCTGAACGGGAAGGTTTCCAGGCATGTAAGTCCTCGGTTCTCAACGTGGGGGGCGTGTAGCGACGATGGTACCCACCCGGAACAGGCCAACCTCGCAGTCCGCCTGGCTAGAACGCGACTGCCTGGCATCGCTTCCGGCTGTTTGGTGGGTTGGCTGTGCGGCCGCTGCGGCCCCGGCGAGGTCAACGAGGGTGCCAGGTACGGATTTCCAGGTGAGTGATGTGGGCGTCGGCGTGGATGCGCCCGGTTTCGACAAGCCACCGGTGGATGGCTGCGGTGACGTCTCCGCCCGCCGCATCGACACGTCGGGCGATATCGGCTGCCGAGAAGCCGCCTGTTGCGGCCGATCCGTAAGAACGTTCCTCAGTGTGATCAGCACGCTGGATGACGCCGCGGCGGATGCCAGGCGAGTCGGTGCGGCTTCCCGACACGTGGACGTATCCGGTCTTGGCGAGGCGCACGGTGAAGGCCAGGCGCAGGCCCTGGCGGGCGGCTTCGGCGATCAGGGGGCGTAGTCGGGCGGATCCGGAGGCGATGGCTTGTGCTCCGGCGCGTCCGGTGCCGGTGCCGGTGGGAGTGATGAGGACGGCTTTGGTGCGGACGCGGGCTCTGGTTCCGCTGGCGGTGGTGCGGCGGGTGGTGTGGGGGGCGGCGATGGAGGCGAGTTCAGTGATGTCGCTGATGCCTGCGGTGTGGACGGCGGTGAGGACCTGGGTGAGGGCGGGGACGAAGGCTGCGCCCTTGTTCTTTGTGTAGAACTGGGAGACGAGGGAGGCGTCGCGGTTGATGATGCGGGCGATGTCGCGTTTGGTGTAGCCGGCTTGTTGGAGTTGGTCGGCGAGGCGGGCTGCTTCGTTACGGTGCGGTGCCGGGCGGTTCCTGCGGCGCGGTGACATCAGGCCCCCTCAGGGGTGGGGGCGGCGTGGTGGGCGGCGCGGCCCTTGTCGCGGAGGGTCAGGAGTTCGTCTTCGGTGGCGGGGGCCGGGATGGGGCCGGGGAGGTGGCCTTTGTTGAGGTAGTCGCCTGGCTGGCCGTGGTGGGGCCAGTTCTGGGGCTGGGTGAGGTAGACGGCGTCGGTGCGGAAGGCGACGATCGTGCCGGGCGGGGCGTGGAGGGCTCCGGCGTAGGTGTTGTCGTCGCGGTGGCGCTGGGAGAGCAGGGCGGCGCGGGCGGAGGACCAGATGTGGGCGGCCCATTCGGGGTGGGCGTTGGGGTCGCGGGTGAAGCCGGTGGGGCGTTGCCAGGTGATGGTCTGGTCGTCGAAGCCGATGATTTCGGCGTCCGGTGGGACGTCGCGTTCCATGGTGCGGGGGGTGGTGCCGGTGACGGTGCGGGGGCGTTGGGCGAAGGCGCCGATTCCGTAAAGGAGGAGGGCGCGGACGGCGCGGGCGGCGAGGTGGGCGGCGGTGCGCTGGTCGGGGTCGCCGTTCAGGTCGGCCTGGGCGGTGAGGGAGGACCAGGCTTCCTTGAGTTTCTTGGACCAGTCGTCGAGTGGTTTGCCGTCGTCGAAGAGGATCCCGTCGAGGATCTCGATCTTCCACGGGGTGTGTGGGTTGGACAGGGCGGTGTGGATTTCGGGTCCGCCGGCCCAGGTGGTGAAGGTGGTGCCGGGGGTGGCGGGGTAGTGCCAGGCGCGGTCGCCGGGGGCGGGTGCGGGGAGGATCCCGATGTGGGTCCAGGTGTCGGGGACGGTGACGCGGACGTGCCAGTGGCCGCAGGCGAACAGGGCTTTGGTCTGTTCCTTCTGTGACCAGGAGGCGAAGGTGGCCGCGGTGACGCGGCGGGGGGTGCCGACTCCGGATTTCCAGGTGTGTTTGGCGTAGGCGAAGGTGCGGTCGTACTCGACCAGGGCGGGGAGCTGTGCGGGAACGTGGGGCGGGGTGATGAGTTCGGTGCGTCCTTGCCCTGCGGTGGCGTGGAAGAGGCCGCGGAGCTCTTCGGACAGAACGGGGTAGCCGTCCGCGTACTGGCCCTTGGTCGGGATGGTGCGAGTCCACAGGTCACGGCCGGTCTGGGACGGTGAGCCCATCAGGACGGCATCGGGCCAGTGGCGGCGCAGGGCCTTCCACAGCAGGACGAACGCGTCACGGATGACGGCGGGCTCGGTGCCTTCGGTGTCGAACCACTCCCCCGCCGACCGGATCTCGACATGCTGCTCGCCGTGTTCGCGCTGGTAGCGGCCGACGGGGTTGCGGGGGTGGACGAAGTGGCCGGCCAGCCGGTCCTTGCCACGGCCGGTGTCCGTGCGCCAGCCGGGTGTGGGGGCGTTCAGCCAGGCGGCGACGGTGTCCTTGAGGAAGGGGTGCTGGTCGGCCTGCCGGTGCCAGGGGGCGCCCGCGGTGATGTAGATCCGCTCGACGCCGCCGGGCAGGACGTGGAAGACGGTGTTCAGGATCTCCGCGGCGCTGGCGGTCGGCAGGTCGATGCGGAACGTCTGGTCGCGGTGGACCAGCACACCGGTGTGCGTGTCGAGGAAAACAGTGCTGCGGGCCTGCTGGGTGAAGTTCGGGTGTGTGGAGGCGAGGTTCGCGGTATGGGCGAACCAACGATTCCCCTCAGGGCCTTCGAGGATGCTGGGAAGGGTGCGCTGTGCTGCCTGGGCCGCAGGAGGAGCGGAGGCGGCCGGGGCCGGGGCGGAGGGCGGCGTTGAAGGATCTGCGTGCGGTTCCGGTTCCGCTGCCGGTTCAGTGGCGGGGCAGGTCATGGCCGGGGCGACCGTGCCCGCCTGGGAGGGGGGCTGTGGGTGTTCGGTGCTGCTGCGCAGTGCTGTGTTCCCGGCGGGCTCGGGGGCTGGGACGGCTACGGCGGGCGAAGTTGCCGGTTCGGGCGACGGGGGCACGGGGACGGGGTTTGGCTGTGCTGCGGTGATGAGCCGGTCGGGGGCGAGGATCGGGGCGATCGCCACGATGTCGGCCAGGCTGAGTCCGGCGGCGGGCGCGATGCGCTCTGCCTTCGCCTTCTCGTATCCCGCGAGCGCGGTGATCTTGCGGGCGCGGTCCGTCTCCAGTTTCTCCAGCGCGGCCTGCGCCTTCCTGATGCCGTCCCGCAGGGCGCGCAGCTCGGCCAGCTCCGCGTTGTAGGTCTTTGCGTCCATCACAATTCCTTGCACCTGCAGGTCAGTTGGCGGAAGAGCTTTTGGTGGAGACGTACGCGATCGCGCCGCCAGAGTGGGAGGGCAGACGGGCGCCCAGAAGGAGGTCGGCGACGTCCCGATCAGCCGACCGCGGTGCAGTCAGACGCTTGACCGGGGTGGCCAGGTCCGTGACATACCCGGCCAGGACTGCGTCCGGGAAGACGTGCCGCCCGTCTTCCCTCTTCTCCCATGTCCCCAGGCCTGCCAGGACGGCCACCACGTAACCGGAGAGGGTCACCGGGAGCACTCCCCCGGCGGCCACACTGGCGGCATCGCAGCGCCACCCGCCCCGCAGGCTCTCCAGAAGTTCCCCTGGGGCAAGCCTGGACGAGAAGCCGGTCCGCTGCCCCTCAGGACCACCGGCCTGGCGGGCAGCATCAACACGCAGCACACCGATCTCCTTCACACCCAGGTGCTCCACGGGAGCGATAGGGCGCTCCCGCAGGGCCTGTACAACCTGAAGAGGGGTCATAACCCGCACGCCTCGGCGGGAGAGACCGGGCAGGACCTCTGCAGTAATAAGGCGGCGGAAAGTAGTGATGGCGCAGCCGAGTTCCTCAGCAGCCTGCCCCGTCGTGAGCAGCATTGCCTGGCTCCTCCCCGATCGAGGCTCTGTCCTTGCGAACGTACCGCCAACTCTCTCCGTAGGCAAGCCGACTCAGTTATCTGATCTGGCTTGCATCTAGTTCGAGAACAGGCAAGACCGAACGGCAACCGGCCCGTGCCCAGACCTGAAGGTCGCGAACTGCTTGGTGCGCAGCTTCCGGTGAAGGGGAGTTGGCGGGGGCAGCACGGGGACGCAGGCCCCGTACCGCACGGCTTCCGTGCTGCAGCTTCACCCCGGCTCGGCCGAGGCTCTCTTCCTTCACCCCGAAGGGGCGCCGCCAGGAGGAGTGGGGGGCCGGAGAGCGGATTTCGGCTTAAGAACCCCTAACGGAATGTCCTACGCGGGCTTGAAGGCGTGCCCGGGGGCGTGAACGAGCAGTTGCTACTGTCCGGACGTGACCCTGACTGACCTCAACAGCGGCTTTCGTGATGATGAGCAGCGGCGGCGCGTCCAGAGGGTCGTTCATGACCGCCTCGCAGACGATCGTGACCCGCAGGAATGCCGCTTCGTCATGCGGTTTTGGTGGCAGTTGGTCATGTCGTACCAAGAGGTGTCGATGGACGAGCTCAGCCTGAACGTCGGCAAGCCGAAGCTGGACGTGATCGAGGCGCTGATCAGCGCCATCAGGTCGTCTCATGCCGACATCGACATCTGGATCACCACCACACAGCAGGTCTTTCCAGTGGTCCAAGATCGCGGCTTCGGGGCCACTCAGGACAGCTGCAGTTGACGAGACCGGAGCTCCTTCAGCCGCCGCCAGCGGATGATGCTGCACGCGAGGCTGAGGAAGGCTTCGTGGATGTCATCGCGTATCTCCCAGCGGATGCGCAGGCGGCGGAACCAGGGAAGGTGGGCGAACGCTCGCTCGACGACCCAGCGTTGGGTGCCCAGGCCGGAGCCGTGCTCGGGTGCCGCGACGGGCGATCTGCGGCTTCACACCGAGGTCCCAGACCAGGCGGCGGTACTTGTCATGGTCGTAGCCGCGGTCGGCCAGCACCACATCAGGGCGGTGCCGGGGCCGGCCACGCTTGCCCCGCACGGGCGGTACAGCCTGGAGGAGCGGGATGAGCTGGGTGACGTCGTTGCGGTTGCCGCCGGTCAGGGTCACGGCGAGCGGAATGCCCGTGGCGTCGGTGATCAGATGATGCTTGCTGCCCGTCCTGCCCCGGTCGACGGGGCTTCGTCCGGTCTTGGCTCCCCCTTTAAAGCCCGGATGTGAGAGCCGTCGACCGCCGCCCGGGAGAAGTCCAGGGCGTTCGCGCCACGGAGCTCGGCGAGAAGGACCTCGTGCAGTCGGGGCCACACCCCGGCCTCGGTCCACTCGGCCGGCGGCGCCAGCAAGTCATGCCCGACCCGAAGCCAAGTTCCTGCGGCAGGTGTTCCCAGACGATCCCGGTGTGCAGGACGAACAGGATGCCCTGGAACACCAGCCGGTCAGGATGCCGCTTGCGCCCAAGGTGCCGGGCCCGACGCTCAACCTTCGGCAGCAGTGGCTCGACCACCGACCACAGTTCATCGTCGACTTCCCATGGCTTCGGCCGCGCCACCCTGCACCCCCGGATCGTCAGTTCCGGATCGATCCAACCACCTCGAAGATCATTTCGTTAGGAGTTCTTAGGGGGCGCGCAGGACGCCCGCATCGCGATGAGCCGCCATGCGGCCGAGAGGCAAAGGCAGTTCGTGACAGCGTCGTCGTCAAGGGCAGGAGTGACAGCAAGTGCGGGAGAGTCAGGGGTGCTTACGCCTTCTTCGAGGTGAAAGCGGCGTCACCCCTTCGGCCACAGCGGCCCGGCGCAGTGGCGTTCACGCTGGTGAAGAAGTGCGCTCATGCCGGGCCCGGTTGGCAGGTGAGAGGGCCTCGTGGAACGGCTCCACACCGCCGGAAGGTCATAGAGCAGGTGGCACGGTGGACGAGCGCTACCGGTCGCAGCCTGCCCGGCTACCGCCCGAGCAGCCGGTAGACCGGCCGGACAGAAGGAACAGGAAGCTACTGCATCGGCCGGTGACTGCGTGCAGGTTCTGCCGCCCTCAGAATCCCTCCTGCCGCGCCCGGCGGTATGCCAGTTGGAGCAGCGTGAATGTTCCTGCGTCTCCTCCAGCGTCCGGGTGCCACTTCCGTGCCGCGGCCTTGTAGAGCTGCTGGGCCGTGCGTTCGTCCGAGGCTGTCGCTTCCGCGAGTTCCCTCAGCAGGGGAAGGATCCTTGGGGTGGGCAGGGGTTTCTTGCCTGAAAGGCCCGTCAGTTCGGCGTAGAACCGATCGCGTTGCCCCTGTCGCGGCTGCGCAGACGCCCTCTCGGCGTCCCGATCCCGGGCCTGTCGGCGCCAGGAAGCCTGCTTGCAGGCATCCGAGCAGAACCGGGGTAGCCGGCCTGGCTTGGGGCGGCGGTTCCAGGACATGCCGCAGTGGAGGCACTCCAGCCTTTGTACCGGCATGTCTTCGCCCGCGGGAACTGATCGCTCGCGTCTAGCCATTTTCTCTCTCAAATTCCTCTGATCTCTGGGATGTTAGAAATGTTTTCGAGCACAGAAAACATGTTCTATTCGATTGAATATCGTAACGCTACCTACACACAGAGCGAACAGGCATCCTCGCATCCGTCCTGTGCGTTGCCGGTTCTTGGGGGTGCCAGGCGACCGGATTTATCGTAACGAAACGGGTGTCACACCGGTGCCCCGGCGGCACACCGTGCTGTTGCGAGACCGATTCCGAAGGATGGGTCATGATCCGCTCGATACACCGCGAGTGCAGACAGCACAGTTCACCCCGGAACCGTCCAGGTATGCCGCGAGCTACCGTCGCAGCTGGAAGGCGTCAATCTTGGCCCTTCGGGCATTCACCCACGCGGGTGACGACAATCGGGGGAGGTGTCCGACGGTAGGCGCGCCCAGGAATGCGGGGTAGTTCAGTGTTGGCGTGATGGGACAGAGGTTCCATCCGATCAGGAAGTTGCTAGGTAGGTGGCGGGACCGCTATATGGTCTGCTGCACAGGGAAGGTCTTTTACGACTGCGCCGGAAGGAGATACCCAGTGAACGTGACCAGGCGGAAGCTGTGGGCTACCCAGCTGGCGCGGCATGCCGCAGAAGACAGAGAACTCCTCCGCAGGGCGACGGCTGAGCGTCAGGCTGCCGAGGAAGCGCTGCGGTCGGCGAAGGAGCGGGAGGATTTGGTGGCCTTGATGGCTACGGCTTCCGGCACTGCCCTATCGAAGGCTGAGGCCTGGCTGTCGGCACTGGACGAGCCGCTGACCGAGGGCGAGACCGGCGTCCCTGATCCCGTCGCGGAAGCGTCGCCCTGCTCACAGCCGCGGGTCTCCGTCGCTGCCGTCATCCAGAACCTTCTGCGGCTACAAGTCGAGGCAACGTACGCGGAGATCAAGGATGAGGTCGGGAAAATGCGTCCCGATGTCAAAGCGGAGAACTGCGCCCGAGACCTGAACCGCATGGTGAAGCGCGGCATCCTCACTCGTCCCCGGACCGGTTCATACCGGCTTGCCGTCAAGGAGTCCGAGCCAGTGCGTTCCTGAAAGATCATGTCCTGGCGTGTGCGTAGAGGCACGGGATGCCGCCGAAGTGGGTTCGGCGGCCCCGGCTGCGCATGTTTAGGCCCCACGCGCACCGTCACTATAGCGAGACCTGGTGTCGGAAGGCGCGGTGCGTCATACCAACGTGTCTGTAATTCGAAAGAGGCCCCACGTGATGAGCTCTATGACCGGTGACGGCATCGGCCGCTCCCTCTGTTTCGCCGGCCGTCAGGCTGTGCGGGAGGTAGAGCAGTGACCAGCACGCACCAGACCCGTCAGCTATTTCCTACCGGCCGCGCGAGCACGCCGATTCAGTGGGCGGTCTCCCTCGATCTGGCAACGCTGAGCAGACCGGAAAGGCGTTCGGTCAGCTCTCTTGAGCTCGCTGGCCGTTCGGGGCTGGGGCAGGACACAGTCGCGGAGATCATGGCGTTCCTGGGGACGGTCGGTCTTGTCGAAGGCACACGGCAAGAGTGCGCCGCGACGGTGGCGGGCTGGGAGATCGCGACGGCTTGCAGGAAAGACGAGACCCAGGGGCGCCTGCTGCTTCTGCCTCTCTTCCTGGAGCACTGGTCCGTGCCACTGGTCTACGGCATGCTTCTCGACGCGCCGGTCGAGCAGACGGTACTGGTGAGCCGCCTCCGGGAAGCCACCGGCATCGCCGCCCGCCGGGCTCACTACCTCGTCGAGTGGTTGATGCTGGCGCTGGTCCTTCGCCAGGATCCAGCGATGCGGATCTCACCGTCGGCGGCGTGCACCATCGCCCTGCCGTCCGCCCCACCCGCAGTTGAGGGGGCTGACGAGGAATCGTCTGGTCTGCTGATGGGCCTGACCTTTGCGGAGTTGCGGAGCCTGCCTCCCGAGCACTACGTCGCCCTGCTCAAGCAGGTACCTGCTCTGTACGATCTCGATCCCGCCTGACGCAGCGTGGGACGCAGCTCCACGCTGCTCCGCTCGCTAAGACGCGACTGCTACTTGCACTGCCGCTCCACGTCACGGGCCCCCCTTGACCCTTCATCAGCGTCGGTGCCGCGTAGCCACGTCCCGGACGACGCCTGCCCCGGGCGCACGTCACGTGACGGCTTGTCTTATCTCCTGTCGGCTACGAGGCTCTCTCGCGGCCACAGGCTGCCTCCGCTGCGCCGCTCGCGCGATCAGCCGCGTACGTGCGCGCACCGTGTGCCCTCTGTTCCCGGTGGCTGTCAGCGGCTCCGTTACCTCTTCCGGAAAGATGCTGCTATGCGAAATATCACCACAATTAATGAACAATTACAGCTAAGTGACCGCTCTGCGCGTGGACGCGTGCTTCGGTGCGTGGACCCGGATCTCGTCGAAGCGCACTTCATCGGTGAGGCTGGTGAGGCCGTGCAGATGCCGTGGTTGCAGGCTGCGAGCGAGATGCGCCTGGAGGACTGCGCCCCGGTGTGGGAGTTCCCGATCCTCAAGGGCCGTCGCGTGGGCCCAGGTTGGTGGTGGACGGCAACGAACGGCGGCATGGTGCGCTACGGATTCGGGGCGATGCGCACGCAGTTGATGATGCTGGACTTCGATCCCCAGGTGGTTGCTGTGGCATGCCGTCCGGTGGAGCTGCGGTGGCGGGGCAGAGGCGGAAGGATCATTGGGCGTGCGCCTCATCTGATGGCGCGGCTGGTCGACGGCAGCGGACTGCTGATCGACTGTGCGGGTCGGCTGGGGGCGGGGCGGCGGCTGGTGCAGCGGGCGGTGCATGTCGATGCCGCTGCGACGGCTGCGGGCTGGCACTACCGGCTGGTCGGGCTGCCGTCGCAGGTGGTGGAGGCGAATGTCCGCTGGCTCGCCGGGTACCGTCACCCGCGGTACGCGCAGGATCTGATGCCCGGCCTCTCCCGGTCGTTCCGCACTGCCACGGCTCTGCTGGACGGCGTAGCCGCGGTGGGTGATCCCATCGCTGTGTGGCCTGCGGTGTTCCATGGCTTGTGGCGAGGGCTGTTGACCGCTCCTCTGGACACTCCGCTGCACGCGGGGACCCTGGCTGTCGCTTCCGCCCCCTCCGGGGCCGGGGTAGCGCAGTGAGCCGGCCGGTCTGGAAGATCGGGGATCCGGTGCGCGGTGACGGTCGGGAGTGGTCCGTGGCGGGGGTGGAAGCCCACGGAGCTGAGGGGCCACGGATCTGGCTGCTGGAACGGGGCCGTTCGGGTGGCCTGGCGGTGTTCGGTCTGGCTGCGCTGAGTGATCTCGGTTTCGAGTTGCTGAAGGGGCCTCCGCGGTTGCGTGTGCCGCAGATGGGGCTGTTGTCGACGGTCTCCGAGGACCAGCAGGTCCGTGCCTTCGCTCTTGAGCAGCACGTCCGTGAGGTGGAGACGGGCTTTCCCACGCCTGCCCTGGGCAGAGCGGAGCGGCCCAGGCCCCAGTACGACCCTGCGCTCACGACACTGGCGCAGCGGGAGCAAGCCAAAGCGGATGAGCTGGCTGAGCAGGGCTGGACCGCGGTGAGCCGCGCGACGGTCCGCAGGTGGCGCAAGCGCTACCACGAGGGGGGTGTGTGGGGCCTCGTTTCGAAGCGGGGCGGCTCGTCGCGGTTGCAGCGGGCCGACTCCCGGGTGGTCGAGGCGTTGCGGGCCTTGCTGGTTCAGGAGGCCCTGCGTTCCCGGTCGCGTGGGTGGAAGAAGCGGATGCGCCGTGAGGCGCAGTGGTGGTTGGACATCGAGTACGGGCCCGGCGTGGTGGAAGTCCCGCCGCAGTCCACGTTCAACAGCCTTCTCACCTGTGTGGAAGCGGTGCTCGGGCTGGAGGGCACCGTCAGCCAGCGGCGGGCCAGGGCTTCCCGGCCTGCGCCTCCGTTCACTCCGACGGTGGTGTTGCGTCCGGGTGAGTTGGTGATGCTCGACAGCACACCTCTGGATGTGCTGATCATCCTCGATGACGGTGTGGTGGGGCGGCCGGAGCTGACCATTGCGCTGGATGTGGCGACTCGCAGTGTGTGGGCGATCGTGCGTACGTCGGGCAGCAAGCTGACCGATGTGGCTGTGCTCCTGGCGCAGATGATGACCCCCATGATGATGCGTCCCGAGTGGCCGGATTCGTTGTCGATGGCTGCCTCGGTGATCCCCCACCAGCGTCTGCTGAGCATGGACGAGCGGCTGAAGGATGCTGCGGCACGCCCGGTGATCGTGCCCGGGACGATCGTGGTCGACCAGGGCAAGGTGTTCGTCTCGCCCTCGACACGGGCCGCGTGCGAGAGCCTGGGGATTTCCCTGCAGCCCGTTCCGCCGGCCAATGGACCGGCCAAAGGTCATGTGGAGCGGCAGTTCGGCTCCGTGAACTCCCAGTTCTGCCAGTACTTGGCAGGCCACACGGGGGCGAGTGTGTCTGAACGCGGCTCGAAGGTCGAGCGGGAACCGCTGAGGACCATGCGTGAACTGCAGGAACTTCTGGATGAGTTCCTGGTCCACTGGCACCATCGGCCCCATGCGGGTCTGCGCCATCCTCTGATGCCGAAGAAGGCCCTCACACCGAACCAGATGTGGGCATCGCTTCTGCCTGTGGCGGGCTATGTGCCGGTCCCCCTCGGTTCGGACGACTACGTCGAACTGCTGCCGGTGAGATGGCAGGCCATCACCGACGCGGGCATCCGGTTCGACTACCGCACCTACGATCACGCGTGCCTGCATCAGGAGCACACCAATGATCCCGCGGTGCGGTCAAAGGACGGATTGTGGGAGGTGCACTACAACCCCTATGACCCGGTGCGGGTCTGGGTGCGGCTGGCGGAGGGTTTCGTCGAGGTGCCGTGGATTCACGCGACGTCGGTGAGCCTTCCCTTCACCCACCACGTCTGGGAGCACGTCTGCAAAGTCACCGAGCGGACAGGCTCACGCACCGAGCACGAGGCTCAGCTCGCTCTGGAGTTGGATGACTTCCTCAAAAGGGCAGCGGGAAAGGCGAAGCTGTCCCGCACAGAGCGGCGGGTCGTGGCCCGGTCACGCGCCTCAGGCGCGGAACTTGTCCCGGTTCCTTTAGGCGGGCTCGACGTCCTGGGCGTTCCGACACTGTCGTTCGGTCTGGCGGGCGTGTACGCGGCGCCGGAAATCGACGACGAGACCATCCCGGACGAGGACGACGGCTTCCTGGACGGGGCCTGCCAGCTGCCTGCTGAACCGGCCGGTGGCTCTTCCATTCTCGACGACACCACCCCGGAGGGTGATCTGTGGCTGCCGTAACGCTGTGTCCCAGTGGCGACTTCTTCGAGGAGGAGCCTTCCCCCAGCCCGATGAGCGGGGCCGGTCTGTGGCAGGAGTATGTTGCGCGTCCTCGTGTGCCCGCACCGCCGGTAGGCAACTCCTTCTGGAGCCGCAAGAGGCTGCTGGAGTACCACTCCGAGTTCGTGACGCTCAAGACCCGCAGCTTGGACGAGGCTTTGTGTCAGCTGCAGTTGACGCTGCTCGTCAATAACCGGCACCGGGGCACGGCCAGGCGCGGGCTGATCGTGTCCGGGCCCCCTGGGGCGGGAAAGTCCACGACGCTCATGGAGTTGGGCCGCGCCTTCGAGCGCAGCGAGAGGACCCGAAGGCCTGGGCACGCCGACTGCCTTCCGGTGGTGTTCGCGGCGATCCCGCCCACCTGCACTCCCAAAGGGCTGGTCAAGGAGTTCGCCCGTTTTCTGGGCATCCCCGTGCACGACCGGATGACGGAGACGGTCATCACCGATGCGGTCTGCGATGTCATGGTGGCGCGGCGGACCCGGCTGGTGTTTCTCGATGACGTGCATCTGCTCAACACACGGACGCGTCCTGGCGCCGACAGCTCTGATCAGGTCAAGGCGCTCGCTGAGCGTGTACCGGCCACGTTCGTCCTGGCGGGCGTGAATGTGGAGACGTCCGCGCTCCTCACGGGTCCCCGCGGCGCGCAGCTCGCTGCCCGCTTCAAACTGCTGCGCACTCCCCCTCTGCTCAACGGCACCCCCGAGCAGAAGGCTCAGTGGCGCATCTTGCTGGGGGACATGGAGTCGGCATTGCGGCTGGTGAACCACCGGCCTCACACGCTGGTGCGTCACGCCGACTACATCCATCTGCGAACCGGGGGTGTGATGGCCAGCCTGTTCGCCTTCATCCGGGAAGCGGCGATCTGCTCCATCGTGGAGGAGAGCCACGCGATCACCAAGAAGCTGCTCTCGCAGGTCGTTCTGGACACACAGGCCGTGAACGCTGCACGCGCCCGGCGCCGCCCCGACTCTGGTTGAAGCACTGCTGTCGCAAAAACCGCCCGGGCAGGGGGCACGCCCCCCACCGGCAGGTCTCTCCCCGCCTGGGTGGGGCCGGGGTTCTGCACTGCACTTGCCGTGTTCGCCCGGCTCCGGCCCAGGGCCGCCGTTTCCTCTCCGCTGCTTAGGACTGCGTCTGTGGAAGATCTTGTTGCCGTGCACCCTCTTGTGCGCGTGCCTCCTGTGAGTCAGGAGCTGACCGGCTCCTGGGTCGGCCGGCTTGCCCAGGCCTACGGCTTGCCGGTGCAGGACCTGCTGCGAGGCGCTTTCAGTGGTCCCCGCCCCGTCAAGGTCACCGGAGCATTCCAGACCGCTCCAGAGGTGTTTCTCAACGAACCCGCCCGGGCGGCCCTTGGCCGCCTCACCCGCACACCACCAGCCCGGTTGCACGAGCTGCTTCCCTCCTTCGCGCCGACACATGAGCGGCTCACCGATGACATCGGCCCGCAGGCAGGCTGGTTCTCCCCTCGCAGGGCGTGGGTCACGGCCTGCTTGCCGTGCACCAGGCGCTCCTGGTCACCGCAGCAGCCGGTGCTGGTCTACCCGGGAGCGGCTGGTCACGTCTGTCGCAGGCACCGGCGCTGGCTGCTTGCCGACGCGCACACCTCGGTGTCCGCTCCGTTGCAGGCGCTGCCCGAGGTCCTGGCGGCTCACCGGCACCACACCTCTCTCCTGCGTGCCCGCCCACAAGCCGCCGAGGTCGTGGCGCTGGCGTCGGCGGTGGTGTGGTCGTGGCAGGTTCAGGGATGGCACGGGGACCCGATCTGGCGGCGGCGGGCGGTCGCTCTGGCCTCGTTCACCGGCTGCTCGGCCGCGAGTGCAGCGGCGCATGCGCTGGTGCCCTATCCGGAGACGATCGCTGTCGCCCGTGTGCTCGGTGACCGGCACTGGCACCAGCGTCTTCGCACGGCCGCGGCCACGGCCGGACAAGGATTCCGTGCCGCCCACAGCCTCCTCCTGGAGGAGTTCGGCCGCCGGACCGGCAGACCGTGGCTCGCGGACTGGATGATCGCCCGCAGCCGCACCTGCACCCGGCGTGGCAGCGCAGCGGAGCACAACCCTCTCCTGTGGTGGCTCGAACGGCTCCTCGCGTCCAGGGACGCTCCCGAGGAGGAGCTGTGGCGGATGCCTGCTTCGCTGGCCCGCCCCCACCAGTTCGGCGACCGGATCGCTCTGAGTGGCGGCTCCCCCCGTCCGCCCGGTCATCGACGACGCCAGGGCCGCTTTCCTGACCGGAGGCTGGGAACCCACGATCGTTACGGGCCCGGGTGAGGCGGCTTCGTGCCGTTGACACACACGCCAGGTCGGCATCTCCCCCCGGTCCTACTACCACGGCTACTCGGACATCAGCCGCCGGGCCGGCAGGCCGTGGCTCGCGGACTGGTTGATCGCCTACAGCCGCGCCAGACCGAGGACGGCCACACAAACCGATCCCGATCGGTGGCTGCACCGGCTCACCGCTGCGGGCCGCCTCGAAAGCAACGGCTTGTGGACGGTGCGCCGAGCGGCCGTACGGCCCACCGAGTACAGCGATCGCGTCGGCTTCCTCACCGACCGCTGCCCCCGCCGCGAGAAGGCGGCGGCAGCCTTCCGGACCGGTGGCCGGGAACCGGTGCCCTCGCCGCGGGCCGCGCCGTGCCCGTGACATCTGCCGGCCCAGTCCCAGCTCCCTCACCAGCCACTTTTGCCCCGGCCATATCTCGTCGGCGTCCACAGGCCGCCGCACACCCCCTCGCACACGAAGGAGAGACAGACCATGGCATCGATCAGTCCGGAGTACGCCAACCAGTTACTGGCGGAACTCACCGAGGGCTGCCCCGTCCCCGCGGCGCCCGCCTCACTGTCCCGCTACACCTTCCAGATGAGCAACCACGTCCTCATCGGAGACACCGCCGTGCGCGGCTACAAGTACAAAGGCCGGTGGCGGCTGGACGATCGGGACATCCGCGCGGCCGGCGACCGGCTCGCCTCGCTGCCTTTCGATCCCGATGACCTGGTCGACGCCCGTCTCTCGTCCGCCGAGCACAATCGGACGTGGCGCTCACAGATCCACCGCTGGTTCGACCACATCTCCTACCAGGAGCAGAGCGCGAACGGCTGCCGCTGCGAAGGACAGCAGCCGTGCAGCAGCATGCGGCCCAACCGCTACGGGCTGGGGTGCGGAGCGACCTTTGAGCAGGTCAAGGAGTGCTACGGCCGTTCACCCATCGCTTGTACCAGCCCGCTACCGATGCTGACGTGGTCCGGCGCCACCTGGATGGTCCCGCGCGCCTACGCTGCCCTCCTCGACCGCGCGGACCAGATCGCCGCCGAGTGCGTCGAACAGGCCACCCGATGCAGCCGCTGCAACGCCACCGGTGACGTCTGGACGTGGCGCACGTCCAGCAACAGCGGCTACACCACCCTGTGTCCCGCGTGCGCCGCCTCCGTCGCCCGCCCTTACAACGACCACCTGCGCGGTCGGCTGTATGCGTCGCTGCTGAAGCACTCGCAGCCGGAGGCGTTCTTGTGCCGGTTGTGCCCCAGCCCTCGGCAGGCCATGTACTGGGACCACTGCCACGCGCACGGATTCGTGCGCGGGCCTGTGTGTGCCAGCTGCAACACCTACGAAGGCGGCGGCTACAGGTTCATCCACCGGCCGGGTGCGGTCCGCCACCTCCTGCTGTGCGACGGCTGCCGCCGCGACAGGACCGTGCCGCCGCGCCACCAGCCCGACATCGTGCTGCAGACGTTCGTCCCCGACCCTCACGGCCCGTGTGCGACGCAGTCGCACACCGCGTGGGGTGCGGTTCAGGAAGACGGATCGATCCGTTTCCGCATGCGCTGCTGGCAACGCACATCTAGCCTCGAGTGGGAACAGGTCGTGCCGGCCGCACAGGTCAGGCAGCTGGTACGGGAGTTCGTCGACAAAGCCCTGGAGACCGATGCCAACGGCCCCGGCAAAGAATCCGCCTGAGGTCCCGCCGCCTCATCGCTCCTGTTTCTGAACTCTTTCCCTGAGTCCGCCCACGGACCGGGCGCCCGGCAGAGCGCAGCACAGACGCCGCCTTCTGCCGGGCATACAGGCCGGCCGTACAGGTCGTTCAGCAACTCGTACCGGAGACGGTCAAAGCCCCTCCCGCCTGCGCGCCCCTACAGTTGGACGCTCTCATGGCGTCGGTCGTGTCTGGATGGCATCGGCGCATCCGCCACTGTGGTCTGTTCAGCCGAGCCAGTCCAGAGGAATCAGGGCGGTACGCCTGCCGTCGGCGTCGGGGCGCCAGTTGCCGATCACGGCGTCCTGGAACCAGCCTTCGGGCAGGTTCGCGTGATCACAGACGATGATCTGGAAAGCTCCCTGGTTGAGCTGTACCACGTCGTTGAGGAGTTGGAAGTAGGCCGTCACGGTGGCCCAGTCGGCGTCCTGGATGGTGGAAGCGTCGCGGGGCTTTTCCGGGAAGAAGGCCTGGGTGGGCTGGTCGAGCATCAGGAAGCCTGGGACCGGTCGGTTGTTGCGTCGCAAGTAGGTGTGCAGCGCGAGGTGGGCGACCAAGTGATAGCCGATGTGGTTCTTGGCGCTGCCGATGCGGGTAAGGGGCAGGCGTCCTGAGGGTCGCCTGAGGACGACGTTGAGGAGCTTGAGGCTGATGGCTACTTCGGTGGCATCGGCTGCTCCTCCGAGGTTGAGTCGCTTGGCCCAGGCCGTCATACCGATGGCGATGTCGGCGAGACGGCGCTCCGTCTCGGCCGCGACGTCGTCCTCGTCGACGAGTTGTTCCAGTGTCGCTGCTTGGTCCTGGGCAAGGACGAGATTCTGGCGCAGCCGCGCAATGTCGCTGTCTGTGCCTGCGCGGGTGAGTGCTTCGGAGATCCGGCCCTGGATGTGGGCGACTCGTAGGTTCTGTTCCTGCAGGTTGCGCAGGCGCTCGTCACTTGCCAGGAGTTCTTTGAGCTGGGCGCCGTTGAGCCTGAGGCGCTCGGTGACGTCGTTGCGTCCGGTCTGCAGGGCTCGTCGGTGTTCCTCGCGGACGGGCTGGAGTGTCTGTGCCTTGGCGAGTTCGCTTGCGAGGTGGCCGGTCAGTTCGGTGATGTCGTGTGCGCTGGGGTCCGGGTGTTCCAGGGGCTGGGTGCACATGGGGCACACACTGGTGTCGTGCCGGCGCTCCGGGCCGAGAAGGTCGAGGGTTTTGAGGCGGTCGAGCTGGAGGTGGAGTTCGCCGGTGAAGGCTCGTCCCTGCTGCTGCCAGCGGTCGACCGCGGCCAGGGCGTCGTCGAATTCCTGCAGTTGTTCGCGCAGGGCGCGGCGTTCGTCGTTGAGTTCCTGGCGCCTGTCACGCAGTTCGAGTGGTGCGGCGGTTTCCGGGGCTGCGGCCAGAGCCTGGTGGAGTAGGTCGAGGACCTGGGTGGTGTCGGGTGCTGCGGGCACCTCGTGCAGGAGGCCTTCGGCTTCCGCCAGGCGCACGAGGGCGAGGCCGTTGGCATCCATGGCCTGCTGATGGCGCAGGGCGTCGTCGAGCTTGCGTTGTGCCGCGCGTTGGGCGCGCTGGGATTCGCCGAGTCGGTGGCGGCGCAGTGCCTGCTCGGGGCCGGCGGCGCCGAGAAAGTACGGCAGGGTGTCCTTGAGCGCCTGGGCCATGCCGGATTCGGTTTGTCGGTGGAACAGGGCTGTCTGGTCGGCGATCTCGTTCTGGCTCTGGAAGCAGAGCAGAGCTGCCTGGGCGATGGATACATCGAAGGCGTTGCGGGCGGCGCCGGTGGGGGGCTGGAAGTGGAAGTCCTCAATGCCGAGGCGGGCGCTGAGCTCGCTGCGCAGCGCTGCGACGTTGGAGTTGCTGACGAGTTCGTCGGGTCGTGGGATGTCCAGGCCGGCGCCGCCGGTGCGGGTGTACGCGTGCTGGGTGGAGGCTCCTGCCGGCCTGGGCCGGGCCAGGACCATGCGTGAGTTGTCGGCGAAGGTGACCAGGAGGGCGTACCAGCCGACGGTCTGGTCGATCAGGTCGTCAGGCAGGTTGGGTGCGCGGCGCCCGAGGCAGTAGTCGACGATGGTGAGGACCTCGGACTTGCCGGTCTCTGACTCGCCGGTGAGGATGTTGAGCGCCCCGGGGCGAAACCGCAGGATCCTTGGGGGCTTCCTGCCGTCTCGGTGGTAGAGGGCCAGGGCGAGCAGTTGCATGACGGTTCTGGAGCTCCTTGGTGAGGGCGGATCAGGGCCGGACGCCGAGGGTGGTGAAGGCGCGGGTGGGGTCGGTCACGGCGAGCCAGCGGCCGACCAGTGCGGCTGCGCGGGCACAGTCGGCGACCTCTTCGCCGGGGGCGGCGGAGGCTGGCTTGGGGGTGCGGGGGCATACGAGTCCGCCGGGGGTGACGTCTATGGCCTGGTGGCGCATGGCGGTACGCAGGCTGGTGCGGGTGTAGTCGGTCAGTGCTGCGGCGCGTTCGGCGAATGCGGCCTGCAGGCGCGGGTGTTCATGTGCCCAGGCTGTGAGCGTGACGGTGGACTTGCCGGGGAGAGAGTCGCGGGTGTCTGCGGGCAGCACGAGAGGAAGGATCAGGAACGCGCTGGGCCAGGGCAGTGGCCGGTCCGCCTTCTTCGTGGCGGTGTTGACGGCGCTGGCCAGGAGGTAGGCGCCGAAGGCGGGGTTGAACAGCGCTTGTACCTCCGACACGTTGCGGTGGGAGTCGGTCGTCACTGTTCCTGCGATTCGTCGGGGCTCTGACAGCGGTCTTGGTAGTCGGGGTGCCAGCCGAGTTGCCGGTCGGGCTCTGCCGTGTCGGCCTGGTCGGACAGGCCGTGGGCGCTTCCGGTGCCGATCCAGGGGGCGGTGACGCTGCCGGGTCGCAGTTGGGTGTCAGCAACCCGGTCCATGGTGGCGTCCAGGATTTCCTGACCGATGTCCTGGCGTTGCTCTTCACTCATGTCGTCCCGGATGCGGCGCGTACGGCGGCGGAAGGCTGTCTCCCACTCGTAGTGGAGTTCACCTTCGTATTCGTCGAGCCGTTCCGGGGTGATCTTGAAGGTGCGCAGCCATTCGGAGCGCTGTGCCCGTGCGTAGTGGTAGTCACGCAGGTGCATCGCCACTTCGTCGTCGGGCAGGCCGATCCACCGCATCTGGGTGACGACCAGGCGGTCGTTGTAGCCGGCGATCTCTGCCTGGGTGAGGTGGCGCAGTGTCTCGGTGATCGGCAGGTTCTTGCCGATGTAGCGGCCGGTGACTTCGTCCCGTCGGCACATGAGTTCCTGGGCGCTGACGGAGGCTCGCATGTGCTGGGGGTTCTTGCGTTCCAGCAGTTTGACCGCCATGCCGTACCACCACCCCTTGATCTCGTCGAGGGCTGCCTGCGCGTGGTCGCTCGGCGTGATCCCCAGTTCCTTGGCGAGACTAGAGTCCAGGTCTGACATCAGGGGGGCCGCGTCATTGACGGTGATGGCGCGGACGAGCTGCTGGCGCCGGGCCGGGGCGAGCTGCATGAACAGCTCACGGTCTTCGGCGGTGGTGACCGGCCCGTCCGCGTCGTCGGCGGTCTCCTCCATACGCTCCAGCGCCTTGGTCTCGTCCCGGTCCGGGCCGTCGCTGAGGTACTGGAAGAACGTGCCCGGCGGTGCGCTCTGGGTCGAGACCAGGCGCAGGATGGGCATGGCGGCATCTGCGGGGTCGGAGAGTTTCTTCAGGGCATCGATCCAGGACGCGACGGAACGCCAGAAGTCCTTGCCGGTCTCGCTCAGCGGGCCGGCCGCTTCACGGTGTTTGGCCTGCAACAGTTCGCGTGGGGTCTTGTCCGGGTCGAGGAACTCGATGTCGTCGAGAAGTTCCATGCGGACCTCGACGGTGGGGTCCTGCCAACTGCGACGGGCGAGCTCGAGCAGGGCCAGCTCGCACTGGTAGAGATATCCGGTCATCTGCCCTGCCGCCGAATGCGACCTTGCTCGCGCCACGTTCCCCACTACTGATCGTGCTTGCCTGAGCGGCGCAAGTCCCACCCCTGCGACCGGCCGCACCAGGAATACAGCTCAAAACTGCTCGGTCTGGTGCGATGCGCCGTGCCACTCCCCTGGGCCACAACGTAGCACCCGACCAGCCATCACCGTCAGCCCCAAGAGAATCGCCGTCAGTCATCTTGGGGGGCAGTTGGCATGGCGCTCGCCTCAGCGGTCGGCGGTGGAGGGCCAGGCCGTTGGGAGGGCATGTTCTTCGCCGCTTCCCGTCCAGCGGCCCGTGATGAGCCAAAGTTCGTAGTGCAGCAGCCACGCCGAGGTCCACGGCAGGATGGTTTGGGATAGGAACATGTGGTCGTTCCATTCGCCGGGCAGGTACAGGCACAGGTCGCCGCTGGCGTAGACGTGCGGAAGGCGTGTGGCGTCCGGGTGCAGTGCCAGTGGCGGATCGATGACGCTGACGCGGGGGTGTCCACAGTGGCGGTGGGTGATTCTGACCGTGTAGCGCCTGCTGACGGGGGTGGGCTGCAGTGTGAGGACGCAGACGAGTTTACCGCCGCGCAGTGTCACTTCGGCTGTGGGGACAGCGGCTTTGACGGCGGCCATCTGCCGGGCGAGGTTAAGCGCGCGCGTCGGTGTGCTGGCCATGGAAGGTCTGGGGGCGCCTGCGCGGGCCGGCGGCGGTGGTGGAGAGCAGTCCCGTGGTGCTCATCCGCTGCTGGGTGGCTGTGTTCCTCATGCGGTTCGCGTATCGGGTGAAGGAGCGCTGAAGAGGCACGGGGTCGAAGGACTTGACGAGTTGGGAGTAGACCGCGTCCAGGCCCTCGGAGTGCATCAGGGCCGGGTTGTCCATGGTGTCGGTGAGCTCTCGGAACCAGGTCATGAAGGCCTGGCGCCGCTGAGAGTATTCGTTCCACTTGTCGGTGAAGTTCTCCTTCTCGTGGGCGGGGTTGGCGACCCACCATTGGCCGTTGCGCTGTTCGATGAAGCCGGGGATGGCGGCTAGCACGTTGCGCAGGGCGGTGAACAGGTCGTCCTCGCCTCGGTAGGCGAGGCCAGCGAGGGTGGTGAGGAGGATGGACGGTGGGCGGTTGTCGGTGTCGTCGCCGAAGTAGGTCATGCAGTGCCATTTCATTACCTGCACGAGGCGTTGGAGAGTGCTGCGGATGTGCCAGACGGGCACGTCCGCGATGCTGGCACGCTTCTTGAGAAGGGCGTGCGACAGTTCGGAGCGGGCGCTGAACCAGTCCGCGTAGCCGATCGGGTTGCCGTGCTGCCACTTGTGCAGGTTCTTGTCCGTCAAGAGGATTCCGTGGGGCTGGTGTTCGTCGTCCGGGATGGCGGGAAGGACGTCGAGGTGGAATCCGATGTATCCCAGTGTCCAGCACCGGCGGCGGGGCTCCAGGCTGATGGGGCCGTCCTTGTGGCCCTGCTGCTGCTTCCAGGACCGGTACGCGATGAGCTGGTCGCCCACTTGCTGTTTGAGATCGTCCTGTGTGGTGCTGGTCTTGTGCTGGGGGATGCGGCAGACGAGATCGATGTCGTACTCGCCGGTGGGTGTCTGGGGGCGGACGACGGTACCGAGGAGGAAGGATCCCTGCGAGTAGATCTCGTAGTCCGGGCTCTCGTTCAGCCCGAGATAGGTGGCGACGTCTTTGTAGCGGCGAACAGCGCTGTCGTAGATATCCGGGGAGATGTCAAGGGTCTCCACGGCACCGTCGAGCAGCATGGACAGCATTTGTTCGAGGGAGTCGGTGTCGGTCTCCCCTGCCGGGTGCAGCGTGTTCACGTCATTCCTCCCGGGTGGGGTGGCAGGGTGTGTAGGCGGGGGCGCGGTGGTCGCAGAAGGTTCGGTGGACGGCTGGTGAGGCGTCGCGGCTAACATGGCCTGCCAGTCCGGAGAGGGTCTGGATGTCGACGTTGTCGAGCGCGACGGCTCCCGTGGGGACGGTCGGGTTGAGGCGCAGGACGTTGTCCTTGCCTACGAAGTGGCGCACCTGTTTGGCCGCGCTTTCGCTCTGGGCCCGCATGAGGATCTCGACGGCGTCGCTGGCCCAGGGCAGCAGGCCGCCGCGGTCGAGGCGGCGGTGGCGGCTTCGGACGTCGGTGGTGGTGCCGAGGCTGAAGACCTTGATGGCCTCGAGGGGGACGGACAGTGGTCCGACGGCCTCGGTGAGCGCGACCATGGTGGGGTTGTTCGCCCAGACGCCGCCGTCGACGAGGCGAGCTCCGTCCAGGGGCATGCCGGGCAGGTAGGTGGGTGCGGCAGAGGTGGCGAGCGCAACGTTGACGGCCTTTTCACGCCAGTCCCGTTTGAGGGTGGGCAGGTGTGGGGTCCGGAAAAGGTAGACGTCGTCGGCGGCGATGTTGTAGGAGGTGATCACCAGGCGTTTGGTGCTTTCTCCGAAGGTCCGCTCGCCGAAGACGTCGGTGAGCGCCGCCCGCAGTGGCTCCGTGCTGTACTTCGCGCGCAGAAGGTGGCGCAGGCCGCGCATCTTGGAGCGGTCGCGGAAGATCCTCGGGCCGTGCTCGGTGTAGAAGGTGAGGATCTCGCGGGGCGTGAGGCCCAGGCCCAGGCCGAGCGCGATGATGCCGCCGGTCGAGGTGCCGGCGATCAGATCGAAGTGGTCGGCGATGCAGATGTCGAGGTCTTCCTCGAGGCGGGCGAGGACCGCGGCGGAGAACATGCCGCGGAAGCCGCCGCCGTCCAGGGCCAGGATCTGGAAACGTTCGGTCAGTTGAACCGCCCCCGTCGTACTGTTCCTTGTAGGACCGGCCCGGCTGGGCCAGATCTTCGCCGTCGAGACTACGTCCTGTGATGATCAGCATGTCAGTTCATCGATGGCCTCGAAGTTGTAGGTAGTTGAAGGCCGTGTAGAGCCCTTTGTTGACGCTGGCGGAGAGGGTTCGTGCCGGAGTGTCGACGCTCCCTTTCGAGAACATCCCTTGTCGGCACCATCAGGAGATCTCCAAGGCCGTCGTGTACCGGTTGTCGGTACGGTCGTAGATGACCAAGGTGGGGTGGACGTTGGCATCGTGCACGCGACCGAGGGTCACCGCGGCCGATACGGGCACTGCGGCCAGCACATGCAGTCGTTGCATGTCCTTGTGGCGGGCCTCCAGCTCGGACAGCAGTTGCCGAAGAACGGAAGTGAACTCGTCGAGCGTGGAAGCCGAATTGATCACGTCAACGGAAGGTGTGATGCCCTGGGGGCGTATCGTCCAGCGCGGAAGACCGGCAAGTTGTTCGGGGAGCTCTGCCGCTTGGATCGATCCGGAGATGTTCAAGAGCAGCACTCCCTCTCGCACATCGGGGTGATGAGTAGGGGGCGCCTCGGTGACGAAACGCGTCAGCGCATCGCCGGGGTCGGGCCAGCACCATGATTCAGTACTGCGGTGCCGCTGGTAGATGGAGACGGTGAAGGTGTCATCCAGACGGGAGCCGAAGTAGACGAGCAGGGGCAGGCGTGCGAAGGCGAAGACGCTCACGTGGTGCACGGAATCTTCGCGCAGTGCTTCTTCAAGCTTGTGTTCGAGGACGCGGTCGATCTGCTGCTGGCACTGTTCCCAGTAGGTAGGGTCGGCCGTCTTCTCGTGGGGGAAACGGCGCAGGTCCACCTCGAAGCCATCCCCGTGGAGGCTTAGGGGGAACTCGGGAAATCGCTCTTCGGAGCGAATGACCGCATCCGCGGCAGTCGGCTTGGTGAGTTCGACTTCCTGGCCGCGGACTTGCCCGATGAGGCGGATCACCACGGTGCCGGCCTCGGGCCTAAGGGCGGTCAGCCGTCGGATCCATTCCTCTCGATCGTGTTTGATGCGTCGCAGCCGTTCGACCGTCATGACATCGAGCGATCCCTTGCGGTCGATTTCGTTGTGCTCGCCGCGGCACAGCAGCATGAGATTGTCGGCGAGGTCGCGTTCGTCCTTCGGCAGGGGGTCCATGCCTCGCGGTGACTTGGCAGTGGCCTCCTGTCCGACGATGTGGGCGAGTTCTCCCAGGGTGAAGTCCTGATAGGTCAGTCTTCCCTCGAGAAGGTAGGTCCCGCACAGTTCGCACCGTCCGCCGGCGCGGACCCACACCTTGAGCCGCTCGACTTCGGGGATGGCTTTGCGTGCCACGGGGCGGCTCCTTGGGGTTGCCTGATGCAGGCGTGTGTTGGTCGTCTGCTGTCGTTGGAGCCTGTGACTCGGCCAGGGGCGTGGCACCCCGCTTCAGCGGTCTAGGAGCTATGAGGGATGTAGCGATGATGAGGTCCGCTGTGAGCGTGTGGAAGGGCAATCAGGTGGGTTCCTGACGTTGATGCCGACATCTGCATGCCGAGAAACGTGGTGAGCGTGGCGGCGACGGCGGCGAGGTCGGCTGAGGATCCGTGGAAGGTGGGGACGGAGCAGCCGCGAGTTGGTACGAATTCGTCGCCGGGTTCTGTTTCTTGCCACAGAGAGTGGTACAACTCCAGTCCGTGGTCGTCGAGTACGGAGAGGCCGACCTGGGAGTCCAGGCTGTGGGGTCCTTGGAGGGTGTCCGGGGTGCAGGCGGTGAGAATGCCCAGGGTCCCGGTGCGCGTGTCTGTGGCGATCTGGGCGAGGGTGGCCTTGCGGTGGGGTGTCCGCGCGAGGGCGTCCAGGGCTTGCCCGATGGCCAGGCTGATGGTGGCGTCGATGACGAGGTCGGCCTGGTGCATGACCTGTTCGGCATCGTCGGGGAGGACGCCCTTGGCGATGTCGACGGTCAGGTTGTCGTCGATGTTGCGCAGGCGGTCGGCGAGCGCGGCGGCCTTGGTCTCGCCGATGTCGGTCTCAAGGAAATTCTGGCGGACGAGCAGTCCGCCGGTGATGACGCCGGGGTCGCACAGCGTGATGTGTGCGGTTCCGGTCCGTGCGATGAACTCGGCGGTCCAGGATCCGATACCCCCGCAACCCCAGATGTGGACGTGCTTGTCCTGGTAGTTGTTGACGGGGCGGCTTGCGTCTCGGCGGGTGGTGACGGCTGGGCGTTCGTCGGACACGCGGCACCATTCGATCGGGACGGTCGGTTTGACGGCGCTGGGCATGATCTTGCTCAGCGAACCGGGGTGGCGTCGTGCGAGGCCGCGTAGTTCGTCGGCGGCGGTTGCGGGGATCCGGCCCGCGATCAGATGGGGTTGCCCCCCTGCGGGGTGGGGAACGGCCAGGAGGAAGTACTGCGGTGTGCCGTCGGCGTTTCTGACCACGCTGGTCACCAGGGAGGTCAGGACGGCCGGTGCGAACGGGGCAGCGGCGCAGCCGGGCGATGCATCGATCTGCTGCAGGAGTTGGACGAGTGTGGTGCCGGCTCCCATCGGCAGAGGTGCCGGAACGGTGATGACTGGTAGACGTGCTGCGGGAGGCTCTCGGGGAACGAAGGTGAGGTCCAGGCGCTGAACGGTCCTGAGGATCAGGTATCCGGCCTGCACGTTCTTTGGGGGCACGGGTTCGCGCACGACGATGGTGGGGGCTGTCGCCGCCTGGTGCAGGACGCCGCCCACCGCGTGATAGAGAGCGGTCGAGGCGTCGAACCGGTTGCCGGCGGCGTCGCTGAGCCAGCCCCACAGGCGGTCGAGGCTGGAGCGGATGCCGGCGGACGGGTTCCACTCCCGGGCGGGGTCCAGGTACAGGCACAGCCGGTGGCCCTGCAGGACGTGGGGATGGCCGAGGAACCGCGTGTGGGTGACCTCTACCTGTGGGGACAGCAGCGCGTGGGGCGGAATGCGCAGGACGAACTGCTCGCGCGGCTGGAGCGGGAGCCCGCCTTCCCCCTGAACGGTTCCCCTCGTGTCGATCTCGATCGTGACCGCCGCAGCGCCGTCATCCATACGTTCGGGCGTTCCCACCACGCGCAGGATGTCCGGCTGCTCGGCGGCGATCGTGCGGAGATCCGCGAGCGCCTGCTTCTGCCACGACGTCAGGGCGCTAGGCCGCTTGGAGTTGCGCCTGCTCATCCAGCGCGCCCCGGCCGCCCCGTCGTCGTCACGGCGGCCACGGACGTGGTCGCAGCGGAGAACTTCGTGCTGTTCTGCTGGGCCTCCTTGAATCCGCTGCCGAACAGGTCCTGCCACAGCTCGATACTGGTCTCCTTGTCCGGCTCGTGGTAGGCGTCCTCGATCTCCTTGGCGTGCACGCGGATCCGCTCGCGGAAGTAGGTGTAGGTGACCGGGGTCCACCGGTGGTCGAAGGTGACCCCCGACCCGGAGGGGTCGGCGATCGACGGCTTGTTGGGGTTGGCCTGCAGGTAGGTGTTCAGGTCCTGGACGAGGTGGAGCAGGGTCGTCGGCACGTTGGCGTAGTAGCCGGGGTCCAGCAGCTTCTTCGTCTCGCTGACCTGGTTTCCGAGCAGGGTGGTCAGGATGATCGACCGGGTCCCGGTGAAGGAGTTCTTGTGGTCACGGAGGTACTTCATCAGCCGGATGATCTTGCGCAGGTTCCCCCCGGTGATGCCGTCCTGCCGGCGCATCCAGGTCGTGAAGCCCTCGGGGTCCGTCGCCTCCCAGCCGTTGTCGTCCCGGTTGACGATGACGCTGCGGCCGTCGCTGAGCTGCACGTAGGGAACGATGTCCACGTGCATCGAGTTCTTGTAGACCAGACGCACGCAACGGCACTTGCGCGAGTGCGGCATCTCGCCGTAGCGGCTGTGCCGGTGCAGCGCGGCGTAGACCTTGTCGATATAGGCCTTGGGGCTGTCGTGCCAGTCCGGGTTCTCCTCCATCAGGAGGAGGAAGTCGGCGTCGAACTCGTTGTCACCGACCGGGTCGATGATGGTCCTCTGCGCCCACGACCCCTGAGGGATCTTGCCGAGGACGAGGTGCCCGATTTCCTCGTCGCCCTTCAGGGCTCGGTAGACCTTGTCCACTCGCTCGTCGAGCAGCCCGAGTTTGAACTGGCTCAGGTTGACCGTGTCCGTGAGGAGCGTGTTGAAGCAGGCGGTGAGCTGCACTGGCACCATCCCGTACATCGTTTTCACTGACGTTCGTGAAACCGTAGCACGGTACGGCAGACGGCTGCGGCACGGCCGAACGGATGGCATGCTGGTGTGTCGTGTTACTTGAGCTGCCCGGCCGCCACCCCTTGCTGCGCGGCACACTGCGCCTGCAGGAAACCGCCCGGCCCGGATTGACCGTCGATGCCCGCCACCTGGAGTTCGCCAGCCCGCTGGATCTCGCTGCCGTGGCCGCGCTCACCCACACTCACGCGGCCAGCGGCACGGAGATCGCCCTGCTCCTGCCCGAACGCCCTGGCGTGGCCTCGTATCTGCAGCGCATGGACCTGTTGAAGCACTTGCCGGACGGATCTCGCATCGTGGGCTCCCTCTCCGAAGGCGAGCGCAACGATCACTCGGCCAGTCTGCTGGAAGTCACCCGTCTCACGGGAGCGGCCGTCCGTGACGTGAATCAACGGATCGGGTTCGTCGCAACCAATCACCTGGGAAAGCGCTTCGGAAGACAGGCGTTCACCGGGCTGGGTGAGCTCATCGACAACGCGGTGAGTCACGGAACCAGCAAGCTGGGCAGCTTTATTGCCGCGCAGGCCTACAGCGGCAGAACCACCGGCCGCAGGCGACTGGAGGTCTCGGTCTGTGACACCGGCGTCGGAGTACTCAATCATCTGCGCCGCAACCAGCAGCACTCGGACGTAACCGACAGCATCCACGCGCTGGAACGTGCGCTGAGTCCCCGTGCCAGCGGAACAGACGAGGACCGCGGCTACGGTCTTCCTGACGTTCTGGGCGGGGTCAGAGAGACGGCAATCACGAGCCTGATCCTGCGCAGCGGCGACGGCGCCGTGACGGCCAGCCACTACCGGGAGCACGCTTTTACCTCCTACCGGCGCATTCCCGAGCAGGTGGCGGGCACCTGGGCCTGGCTGAGAGTCTCGTTCCCCGGTTAACTGCACTGTGCTTCAATGCGTTCAATGAAGGCGAAAAAGCAAATGCTCACCTTCCCCGTCAGTAAACCGGGTACGTTCCTGTCCACCCGCGGCACGGGGGCGCACAAGCGTACTGAGCTGGAGGTTGCGCTCAAGTCGGCCGGTCCGTCCCCCGTGCTGGAAATCGACTTCACCGGCACTGAGGCCATGACCCACAGCTTCGTGGACGAGTTCCTCGGCAAGCTCTACGTGTCCCTGGCGGCTGGCGACGTGCAGGCTGCCGCTGTCCGGCTGATCGGGCTGAATGAGGAGACCCGTGAGTCCGTCGTCGTTTGCCTTGAGCGGCGCAAGCAGTTCGCCGTGCAGGGCGAGGATCACACGCTGCTGGGCGACACCTCTGTCATGCCGGACACCTACGCCCAAGCCCGCAGCCTGGGCACCTTCCGTGCCCAGGACCTGGCCGAAGCACTCGGTATTTCCGTCACCAACGCCAACAACCGGCTCAAACGCCTTGTCGACGCGGGAGCCTTGAACCGGGTCCGCGCACCCGGCCCGGAGCGGGGAGGCAAGGAGTTCGTGTACACCCTGCCGTAGGGGCTCATCCGGCCATGCGGGAAGGCAGCGTACCGGCTCGTTCGTCGCCACACGTGTGATCCGCCGGACGCAGACATCGGGGTTGCCGACGGGAAAAATGCCATGCACGGTCGCGGGAAGTCTCCCTACTGTCGGTGCCATGACGACAGTTGCGCGGCAGAGTCTCCAGGAAGGACTGGAGCGGGCTCTACGGCGGTTCCGCAGCATGACGCCACAAGACATCAAGAGGTTGTCCTGCCAGTTGGCCGGCACCACACGGGCAAGACGCTTCAATGCGCTCACCGAAGCCCTGGCACGCGGCCGGGTGCTCGATCACCTGCTGGAGACCGAGTTCCCTGATGCGGCCACTGCCGCGGAACCAGGTGACGAGGACAGGGCTCCGCAGCAGCCGCACGATCCACACTCCGGTACCAGGGGTAGAAGTGTGGCCTCGCAGGCCGCCCGCACCGCGCTGACAATCCTGGCGAGCAGTGACCGGTTCAGCATCGCCGAGGCCGTGGAACGGGCGGTCGGCCACGTGTACGGTCCACCGCTGCCTGAATGGGAGTACCTCTGCGTCAACCTCACCCTTGATGGCGCCCCGCCCGCCGACATCGGCGGGTGGCAACTCGCCTCGTTCGCCTACGCGACCGATCCGCAACTGCCGTTGACGGGAGCGCCCGGGGTCCCGGGGGATCTGCTGGCGCCGCGCGCTCTGCACGAAATGCACGGCTTCGGTCTGCTCCGCCGCCCCCTGGGGAGTGTCCCGGTTCCCGTGGACGACGACCGGCCACGGGAACTCGTGTGGCCCTTGCTCGCGCTCAATCTCGCCCTTGAGGTCCCTGTCGTGGCCGGCCCGCGCTACCTGGTGGAACCCGGGCGACGCGTCGTCCGCCCGCACCTGGGCTGGCCGCTTCCCTCGGAAGTGTCCCGCTGGGGCTACACCTTCGCACCGGGCCATCACCAACGGGCCTACATGATCAGTACCGGGCACGACGCGGACGTTGCCGCGTTCTGCCGTGCCTTCCTGACCCATACCGCTGGTCTCGATGCTCGCCGCCAAGGCCAACTGGCACGGGCCGCCGACCACTTCCTCGTCGTCAAGTGCCATGTACTCGGCGACGACGGCACAACCGCCGGGTCGCCCCTGCACCTAAGCGAAGCCGCGTTCCGGCTCACCGCGGCGATGGAGTCTCTGCTGGCCGGCGGGGACGGCGGACATTCCGAGGTGGGCCGCAAAGTCCAGCAGCGTGCCGCCATGCTGGTGGGGACGGACGACGATGACCGTCTACAGGTCCGCAACACGGTGGGGGCAGGCTACGCGGCACGCTCTGCCTATGCCCACGGAGCCAAGGACAAGGAATCGGACCTACATGCCCTGCGATCCGTGGTGCGACGCGTACTGACTCATTGGGTGGTCCAAGCCGCTTACTGCACACGCCTGTCGGGCCGTCACGGTGGCCGCGACGGGCTGGTCAACCTCCTCGACGACGCTCTGCTCTCCCGCCTCCTGCACCAGGAACACATCATCGGCCCGCGCGACACATTCCATGCCGACGGCGGCACCCCTCCACTGCTACCCGTCGCGCTCTGGGACCCCAGCCAGTTCAGGCTCGCCGGCCCCAGCCGCTCACCCCTCGACCTGGCCTGACCCGCTGACACAGCCAACAGCATTCCAGCCAAGAAGCGACCTATCCGGCCGCGGCAGGAGCACCGCACAGAACATCACGAATGTAAGCTTCGGCTGCGCTGGCGCCGTCGCGCTTCTGAGCGAATTGAGCCCCGGCTCAAGGACGCGGCCGGTCCTCTCCTGGCGGATCCGGTGAGGCGCAAGTCGGTGGCCCGGCGGCCCGGGAAGCGCGGCCCCGAGTGCGCAGTGGCCCTGGCCTCGATGAGGACAGCGACGTCGTTGAAGACCCCTTCGTCCTTCCCGATCAGGCCGAGCACATCACGGTCACCGAGGTAGAGCGGCAGCTTGTGCGCATGCTTCTCGCCGCACACCGCACGGAGGGTGCCGAGAGCGGCGGTCCATCGCCAGGATGCTGTCCGCCCAGTCCAGGAGTCCCCGGGTGGTCTGCCGCCCCCGGTGGGTGGCGAGGTCATGCCCGCTCGAACTGCGGTCTCCTTCCACGGAGCCGGACACGCTGTAGTCGGCTTCGCCGTCGGCACGGAAGCCGGCGGGGTCGACCGTCATGTGGGTGTCGCTCAAGCAGACCCCGATCCGCATAGCACGTCGAACCCATGTTCCACCGGCCAGAGCAGCGCCGCATCTAGAGCGGTGCCATGTAAGGCCGCGTCGACGGTCAGTGGCTGCGCCGCTGCGGTCCGGTGGGCTCCCCACGCTTGTACCAGCAAGGATGTCTTCCAACGCGAGGGCGCCTTGCCTGGTGTCAGTTCGAGGCACACCGTTCAGGGTTGTCCCCAAGAGACCACAATCTGAGGGGCCTTACATGCTCACTCCGGCTGATAGGGAGCGGATCGACCGCTTCGTGGCAAAGGTCCGTGACTCCGGCTCCGACGGCCAAAGGGTGCATACGGCCGTGCTCGCCGAACTGTCGGACATCCACCAGCGGGTCAATCCGAAGACCGGCAAGCCCTATGCCATGACCACGAACCGCAGCCTGATCACCAGCTACCGAAACGTGCTCAAATCCGAACTGGGCGCGGATGCGCCCGTCCTGGAAAAGTTCAAGCACTCAGCTGACCACGTGGTGGAGTACCGCCAGCACCAGCAAAAGCGGCGCGAGGAGCGGCACCGCAATCAGCGGCCGTTGAACGGACAGGAGCACATTGAGCGGGCTGTGGCGTTGCTGAGCTACAACGCGAAGGTCCGGTGGTCCAACGCCACGGCCATCGCTGGCGTCGTGGCTCTGACCGGCCGCCGCCCTTACGAGGTCGGCTGCGTGGGCGGTTTCGAACCTGACTCCGCTGACGTAGTGCGGGTCATGTTCAGAGGGCAGACCAAGACCCGTGAGACCGAGCGCGTCGACACCCCCTACTCCATCCCTGTGTTAGCAGAGCGGGACCTCGTCCTTGAGACTGTCGCTCGCATCCGCGAGAACGTCGATCCCGCCCTGGACAACACAACCTACTCCCAGCGCTTCGGCAAAGAGGTCGGCACAGTCTCCAAGCGCACCTTCACTGATACCGAGGGACAGCCAATTACTCCGCGAGAACTGCGCGAGGCGTACGCCGCCGTCGCCTACCGCAAGTTCGCCAGCCCGAACATCTCTGAGGTGCAGTTCTACAACGACATCCTCGGACACCAGGGCGACATGAGTGCCACCCTGTTCTACTTCGACTTCTACCTCATCGACAACATCGCATCGCAGTGAGTTCATAGCCTTCACCCGCGCGCCCTGAGGCAGCGGTGCGGCATGGTCCGGCGGCGAGAGCCGCCTGGTAGCCGGACGAGATGCGGCTGGTAATACACCGGCCGCGTCAGGACACCGCCGCTCCTGCGCTGCAAGGGGCCACGAGCCTGTCGTGAAACCCTTCTCCGAACCTGGGAATAGCAGATGATGCGTGTCGCAGGCATGGGTGCGCACCGCGCGGCGGTAGCTTCAACGCACCGGTCTGCGACGGACTGGACCGCGCGCCGGCGACATCCCGGATCCTCCCCTGGCGCCGATAGAGGGTGTAGGGCACCCACTTCGCGCCTTCTGATTCGTCTTGACACACATCATGTGGTGATCCAGCTGACCGGGCAGCTCCGAAGGACTCACCGTGCCCTCCTCACTGCGCCGTCGTACCGCCCACCTCCGTGCCGCCTATACGCGCGAGACACATGCCCTCGCGTCCGCCGGCATCGATCGGCACGATGCCCGTGCGTCCTCAGCCGGCAGCGGCCTCGGCCTCGGCCTCGATGCATGCACGACGTCGCAGCGTCGGCTGCGCGCCCTCCTCGCTCTGGGTCTGCTCAACCATGGCCCGACCAGTACGTGGCCGCGGAACGTCAGCCTGGCCGACGTCACTCGCTACACCCTCGTCGTATCTGCCCGCCACGACAATCTGGTGCTCACCACCCGAGCCCCCTACAACGTGGCCTGCTGGCTGGTCGGCCGTAACAGGCTCCCGCAGATCGGGCTACCGGGACTGCGGGTAGAGACCTCGTACGAGGAAGGATGGCGCCTGCGGCATCTGCCCACCGGCGCTGCCCTGACCGTGACCAGCGACCGGAATGGCCGCTTGCGGGGACCTGCGACAGCAGGCAGCAACTACGCCCAACTGTGGACCACCGGCGTTCCCCTCACCGCCGAGGAACACGCGGTCCTGAACGCGCTACCGCCTCTGCGTGCCGACACCGAAACTCTCCTCGCCGCGCTGACCGTGCGGTTGTGCGCTCACGCCCCGGACGAAAGCTGGGACGTCGGCACCTGGTTCAGCAGCCTCGCCGGCCGGCCCAGCCGCGCACACCACCACCAGCGTCGGCTGGCTGCCGCAGCAGACCAGTGCACCCTTCACTGGGACTCCGACCCCCATCCCGACGACCTCTTCGCCTCCCTCACTGACCCGGTGATCGGACTTGTCGGCGCCATCGGCGAAAAGGACTCCAGCGGATGGCGACTGCGATACAGGCACGCCTGCCTCACCGCCCACCCCGTCGCCTACGGGCACTGATGGACAAGGCCGCAGGTTCCGCCCCTAAAGGTCACCCGCTCCCCCGCGAGAGATTCACCTCCACCAGCTGTCTCGGCCGTCACCCTCGCTGCACACGGGCTCCACGACGATCGCAGGACCGCGCGGCCGGCGATCACCACGACCACGCGGTCCTGGGCGTAGCCCAGGGCGGTCAGATTCTGTCGGTCCGCTGTGTGACGGCCCTCGCCTCCCGGTTTGCGGGAGACTTGGCGTAGCGCGCCCTCCCTCGGTCGCTCGGTTGAAGCCAGCGAGCACGTCTGGCTGAGATCCCGGCCGGGTCGCGAGGATGTAGGGGGTGCAGCTTCGCGCTAATCACAAGGGGTGAGGTTTGAGGCGTTTTATATCGAAGTGGATTGTGCGCGGTCCGCTCCTTCTAGGTGCGCTGGCCCTCCTCGTATGGACAGTCCTGGGTAAGGGCTGGGGCGAGGCGGACCCGGTCGCCAGCGTCGTGGGGGTCGTGATCCTTCTGATCTCGATGATGTGGCCCAAGCTCAGCCCAGCGGCAGCGGCGACTTTGCCTGCCGCGCCTGGCCCGATGGTCGTCCCGGACGGGTGGGTGGACCGGGCGGAGGCCGGCCAGGTGGTCGACGCCGTCCTTGCACGCACCCGCCAGCGCTGGCGCGGGGGTGACACGGTGGCCATCACTGCCGGTCTACATGGGGCAGGCGGTTTCGGCAAGACGACGCTTGCCCGGTTTGCCGTCGGCCAGCCGAAGGTCCGCAAGAGATTCCCCGGCGGGATCTGGTTCATCACGATCGGCCGTGATGTGAGAGGCAGGGCCTCGGTCGCGGCCAAGGTCGCCACGGAGATGGTACGCATCACAGGGGTCGAGTCCACGGCTGGCGACGATCCGGAGCAGGTCGGCGTTCAACTGGGCAAGCTTCTTGCCTCGATGCCGCGAACTCTGCTGGTGATCGACGACGTGTGGGAGGAGGAACAGTTGCGACCGTTCCTCATCGGCGCAGAGCGGCGGTGCGTGCGCCTAATCACCACTCGTAGTCCCAAAGTACTTCCCGCTTACGCTGCACGGATCACTGTCGACCGTATGACCTACGGGCAGGCGTGCCTGGTCCTGACCAGGGGGTTGCCGCAACGGCCGGCGCAAGCGATGGTCGACGCCCTTGTCGAGGCGACTGGGCGATGGGTGCTCTTGCTGCGGATCGTCAACCGTGTCATGAGGGAGCAGCTGTCGACTGGGACGGATGCTAACGCTGTCGGTGAGCGTCTGCTGGAGCGGCTTCGTGTGCGCGGACCGGCGGCGGGCGATCCTCAGACGATTATTGATCTCGACGACACGGACGAGCGGAACAGGGCTGTGCGAGCCAGTCTCGCAGCAGCCACCGAGCTCCTTCCTCCCAATGGGGAGCAGCGGTTCACTGAACTGGGAGTCTTCGCTGAGGACGAGGCCGTCCCCATTGCCCTAGTGGCCCGCCTGTGGGAGGGAGCCGCTGGTCTTGACGAGACCATCACGCGCAGCCTTTGCAGGCACATGGCAGATCTGTCCCTGCTCAGTCTCGACTCGACCGTCCCTGGCGGGACCGTGGTCCTGCACGACGTGATCCGCGACCATCTCCGGGCCGAACTGTCAGCTCACCTGCCCGTGGTGAACGCCGCGTTCCTCGACACCGTCACAGCTGCCGCCGAAGGCGGGCCCGAGTGGTGGACCACGCCTCACGAATACCTGCGGGACTTTCTCATCGCGCACTTGGTGGACGCGGAGCGCGCCACGGATGCGGCTGCCGTGGCCACGGACTTCCGCTGGATACGCATGCGTCTGCACCAGCACGGCCCCACGGCTCCTCTTCGAGACCTCTCCCTGGTCCCTCATGTCGAGGCAGCCGCTCTAGCGGCCCATCTGGAGCGTGCCGCGCACCTTCTCACCCCCACCGAACCGGCCCAGGCCCTTGATGCCGTGCTCCGCAGCCGTGTTCCGGGAGGCGCGGCGTGGCGGGCAGCCGCCGACACGGTCTTGTCTGGGCCGACGCTGGTAGACCGGTGGACCCCGCCCGACCTGCCTAGCTCTGCGCTCCTGCGGACCCTTACACATCAGGCGCCGGTGGGCGAGATGGTCCTCAGTCCCGACGGGGCCCGCCTCGCCACCATTGAGATCAGCGGCCGAGTCCGGGTCTGGGACGCCTCAAGCGGGGTGCAGATATGGGACCTGCCAGGTTCCAGCCGAATGGAGGAAGTGACTTTCAGTAACGGCGGGGGACATCTATTCACCATCGATCGAGACGGCATCGTCTACGGGTGGGATCTCGCCACCGGATCGGAGCTGCATCGGTTCTTCGCAGGCGGCGGGCGTGCCGTAGCCTTCAGTGCCGATGGTTCGCGCCTCTTCACCGTGCTGGGGGACGGCACGGTCGCAACCTGGGACACGTCCACCGGGTCCAAGATCAATGCGTTTCAGGCTCACAGGCTTAACTCGGTGCGGCTTTTGGTGAGCCAGGACGGCACGACGCTGGTCCTCTCCGAACGTGGGAGCTTGCGCTGTCACGTCAGCGACGCCGGAACGGGCAGCGGCTTGCAGTCTTTGCAGGGCCGCCCTGTGGCCGTGACAGCGGACGGTACTTACGTTGCCACAACGCGCGGACGAGGTGTTGAGGTCTGGAGTACGTCGACCGGCATGCGACTGTACGTACTTCGCGGTTGTCCCAGCATTACCGTGGCGGCATTCAATGCCGAGGGCACGAGTCTTGCTGTTGGAAACCGTGAGGGGGTCGTGGAGGTCTGGGACCTCAGGACGAAGACACAGGTCCACCGCTTCCATCATGGATCGCTGTGCTCCTCGCTGCGCTTCAGCCCGGACAGTTCGAGACTCACAAGCGGCAGTATGGATAAGACAGTCCGAATCTGGGACCTCGCCCCCACCTCTCCGCAGCAACAGGGTGTTCCTGTCACTGCCGCAGCGGTCTCCGCTGATGGATCTCTCGTCGCCACCGTGAGCCGTGAAGGAGTCTCCGTTTGGGATGCTGCGAGCGGAGCACAGATCCAGCACTTCACGAGAGGCGGCGGAGCCACTGGGCAGGAACTTCGATTCTTCAATCGCGCCCCAGGGCCCCATGGCGACCTGCTCTCGGCGGCCTTCACGGCAACCGGTGTCTGCTTCGCCGCAGCCACCGATCCGCAGACGGCCGGCGTGTGGGACGCCAGTGGGAATCTACTTGCACAATTTCCTTCCAACGGAAGACTGCAGGAGCTGGAACTCAGCCCAACTGGAGATCTTCTCGCCACCGTTGGCCATCGGGATACCGTCAGCATCTGGGAGACCGCCAGCGGCACGCTGACGCATGAGCTGCCTCATCATGGAGCTCACAGACTCGTGTTCAGCTCAGATGGATCCCGCCTCGCCACATACGATCGCAGCGATGGAACCCGCGTTTGGGACACTGCATCTGGCGTGCAGGTCGCACATCTGGCGCGCCGCTCAGCGCGCGCGTTGGCGTTCAGCCCGGACAACAGCCAGTTGGCCCTCACTGACCGTGCTGTCGACTTTCAGGTCGTGGACATTGCGACAGAGGCAGTCACGCACCGATTCCGCGGCATCAGGGTCAGAGCAGCGGCCTTCAGCCCCGACAGCAAGTACTTCGCCACCACGGCCAGCGACACCATTTCCGTATGGGACTCCACGACAGCCGAGCACCTCACCAGCATGCGGGCCGACAGTGACCTCGAATCCGTGGTCTGGCATCCCGACAGCCGAGTCCTGTTCGTCGGCGGCCGTGGCGTACTCGGCTACGACTTCAAGGCATAGCCCAGGGCCACGCGCGGGAGACGACCGCAGTACTCCCGCGCGGGCACGGCGAACGCTGGGCCGGAACTTGTGCGACGGCCCTGCAGAGTCGACGGCCGCTGGTCACGTCGCCCCGACGTCCGCCTTCGCAACCCACTCCAAGCAACGCATCGATTCCATGGAGTACCGCGAGCACCAGGCGCAGCCCGAGCCCGAGCACGGAGACCAGGACGACGTGCTGAAGCAGCGGATCGAGGCCGCGTACCAGGGCAACAGCACGCCCACCGCCCCGTCGCCTGCCGCCGCATCCTCGTCGGCCGGCGGGCAGGAGGAGGACCCGCGGGTCACCCACGGGGTCCTGCTGTTGAAGGCGGCCGGGGTGGCCTCCGTGGACCTCATCGCGCACCGCGACACCTGGGAGTGGCTCACCGCCCTGGCCGTCGACCACGAGCACTTCCGCACCCCGCCCTCGGTCGAGGACGTCAAGGAAGGACGTGTTCAGACCGTCCTGTCCGGCCGCTCCCTCATCGGCCTGCTCATCAAGCTGTGGGACACCCGCCACACCACCACCCCGCTGGAGGCGGACTGGGCACTGGCCACGACCGCCTACAACCGGATCGCCGCCGAGCTCACCGGCGTCGACGGCGAGGGCCAGACGATCCGCATCGTCCTGGACGACGGGCTCCCCCACGAGAGCGGCGACTGACACCGGCTCGCGCCACGGCCGGCCGCTGTCCGTACCGGCTGGGAAGGCCATCGGCTCGCCGCGGCACAGCAGGAGGCCCTCACCGTGATCGGTGAGGGCCTCCTGCTGTTCAGAGCGCGGGGACGAAACCCCAGCCGGGGTCCGGCTCCTGACGGTGTGCGGGGAACGCTGCTGTAGGTGTCGTGGGCCGGAGCGTACGCCCGGCGAACCACCGCGAGAAGAGCCGGGACCCCGGCTCGGAGACCCGATCGGGTACGGCTGAGCCGGGCGCCTTATCCCTGCAGACTCTGCTGGATCGTCCAGAAGAGGAGTCCGACGAGGCCGGTCCCGGTGGCGTAGGCGGCGCCGCGCAGGGCGCTGGAGAGCAGGGCGTGGCGTCGGCGGGCGAGCCAGGTGCGTACGGGCGGTTTCTCCGGGGAGCCGTCCGGGGGTCCGGGTCGGCGGTTAGTGTCTGTTTGAGATCTTGGATTCTCGCTGCCGTGAGGCTGTCAGCTGTCACCGTGTGAGATATCCGGTGCACCGTTCCGGGGAACCATGGGGCTGCTTAAGATGTTGATCTGTACCCCGTCCCTGCGTGAGAGGTCAGTGTGGAGCAGGACCTGGAATCCGCAGTCGTTCTGGTCACAGGCGTTATGGCTGCGGGAAAGTCCACTGTGGCTGACTTGCTCGCACAGCGGTTGCCTCGTGCGGCGCATGTACGCGGCGACGTCTTTCGGCGGATGGTGATTTCTGGCCGCGAGGAGCTTCTGCCGGAGGAAACTGCCGAGGCCAGGGCCCAGTTGGACCTGCGACACCGGCTCTCCGCTTTGGTGGCGGACGAGTATGCGGGACACGGTTGGACCGCCGTCGTCCAGGACATCGTTCTGGGGGACGACCTGCGCCCGTACATCGCCAGGGTGCGCACGCGTCCGTTGTACGTGGTGGTGCTGGCTCCCTCACCAGCGACGGTGCGAAGGAGAGACGCTGAACGGCTGAAGACGGGGTATGGAGTCTGGACGGTTGACGCGTTCGATCAGTCCTTGCGCGCGGAGACTCCGAAGGTGGGTCTTTGGCTGGACACTTCGGAGCAGACACCAGATGAAACGGTCTCCGCGATCCTCGATAACCTCCCTGCCGCTCGTGTTGACTGATCAGACGCCGCCCGGTGAGAGGACTCGCGAGTCCGTCTGATGTGGCGGTGGCCGGGGTGACGGTCAGGGCTTCTTCGACCACTCGGCATGAGGCCCTTTGCGGGTAATTCTGCGGGTCATCAGTGTGATGAGTGCCCAGGTCAGATGGGCTTCTGAATGCTGTGGGAGGCGTTCGTCGTCTCGGACGTTGCGCCGCGACTTCATGATCCAGCCGAATGTCCGTTCGACCTTCCGGCGGCGGGGCAGGACGACGAATCCCTTCAACAGAACACCGCCGAACGACGACGCTCCACCCCCACCGTCCACCCGCGGCCGCAGACCGGACACAGCACCTGGTCTCCACGCTGCATCGCCTGCACCCGTCGACGAGCCCGCTCCAACGTCCGCCAGCGCCGTGACCTGCACCTACCCGAGCAGAACACCGCAGCCGGCGACCTCGCCGACGTCAACAACACCCCGCACTCCTGGCAGTACCTACGAAGCACGCCATCCGATGCCATAGGACTCAGCATCCAGATCGCCAGCCTGCTCAGCCAGAGATCTCAAACACTCACTCAGCTTGTTCTTTAACCTCTGCCTGTGGTTGGCCCCTTGGCTGACCACGGGTTTTCGTGTTCGCAGGACAGCTGGACGACGTCCGCGTGATCATGTGATTCGGCCGTAAGGCACGATGACAACCTGAG
>NZ_JAEBEP010000022.1:0-69553 GCF_046548915.1 Streptomyces sp. cmx-18-6
GAACCCGGAAGCTAAGCCTTTCAGCGCCGATGGTACTGCAGGGGGGACCCTGTGGGAGAGTAGGACGCCGCCGAACAATTTTTCCGGGAAAGCCCCGCACCGTATGGTGCGGGGCTTTCCTGCGTTCTGATGCGCTATAGGCCGTGGACCGGGTGATCGGGCCTCACATTCGGGATTTCAGCACATCGACCTCACAGCCCGGCGCGAACGGGTCGAAGCCGTGCTCGGTCAGCCAGCGGACCGCCAGCAGGCTTCGCAACGACCACCACGCGCGGATCACGTCGAGGTCGACGTCGCCGCCGTAGCCGGCGAGGACGTCGTCGAGGTGGTTCTCGTGTCCGAGCGTGAAGGTGGCGAGGTCATACAGGGCATCGCCCCGGCCCGCCTCGGACCAGTCGATGATGCCCGTGACCTCGTCGCCGTCGACGAAGACGTGCGCGATCTGTAGGTCGCCGTGGGTGAACGCCGGAGTCCACGGCCGGAGCGCGGCCTCGGCGACCCGGCGGTTACGGGCGACCAGGTCGGCGGGCAGGAGGCCCCTCGTCACGAGCACCTCGCACTCTCCGTCGAGTTCCGCCGCCAGCGCGTCGGTGCTCCGGCCGGCCCGGCCGGGTCGGACCGGCGGCGGCGCGTCGTGCAGCGTCCGGATGGCGGCGCCCGCAGCGGCCCACGCCGACGACGCCCCGGGCGACGGCCCGGGCGACGGCCCGCCGAGGCGTCCGAGCGTCGTCCCCGGGAGCGCGGCGAGCGCGAGCACGGGAGGCTTGCGCCACAGGACCTCCGGGGTCGGGACCGGAGCGAGGGACATCGCCTCGACCTCGGCGTCGGTGCGCGCCTGATCGGCGTCCACCTTCAGGAACACGTCACCGACGCGCAGGGTCGCGCGCTCGGAGTGGGCGACGACGACTTCAACCTCATCCATGGGCGACCAGTATCCCGGGGTTGATCACCGGTGTCGCCGGATTTTCCTACGCGGGCGTCACCAGTCGGCTGTCGTAGGCCAGGATGACCGCCTGCACGCGGTCCCGGCATCCCGTTTTGGCGAGGACGCGGGTGACGTGCGTCTTCCCGGTCCGTCAGTGCGGTGATGCGCGGGTCCGAGGAGGCGGGTGGAGCGGTGTCGCCGGGCGTGACCGGAAGGTGGCGGGCGTAGGCGTCCAGGAGCCGGCGGGTCAGGGACGGGGCGACCACGGCGTCGCCGGCGGCCACGGCGCGGATGCCCGAGAGGAGCTCCTCCGGCAGGGCGTCCTTGACCAGGAAGCCGCTCGCTCCGGCGCGGAGGCCGTCGTACGCGTACTCGTCCAGGTCGAACGTCGTGACGATGAGGACGCGCGTGCGGGAGCCCGTCCTGATGATGCGGCGGGTCGCCTCGATCCCGTCCAGGCCGGGCATGCGGATGTCCATCAGGGCGACGTCGGGCTGGTGCCGGGCGATCAGGTCGATGGCCTCGGCGCCGTTGCCCGCCTCGCCGACGACGGTCATGTCGTCCTGGCTCTCCAGCAGCATGCGGAAGCCGAAGCGCTGCATCGGCTGGTCGTCAGCGATGAGTACGGTCGTCACTGGGGGTGGTCCTCCAGGGGGAGGCGGAGGTGGACGTGCCATCCGCCGTGGTCCGGCAGAGGGCCGGCTGTGGTCGTGCCGTTGTAGAGCGCCGCGCGTTCGCGCATGCCCATGATGCCTTGGCCGTGTGTGGCGGCTGGAGTGTCCTGCCCGTCCTTGCCGGTGCCCGTGCCGATGCCGCTGCCTGTGTCCGTGATGCGGGCGTCGATATGGGTGCGGGTGTAGGCGAGGGTCACCGACGCGGAGAGGGGTGCGTCGGGGGGTGTGGAAGCGTGCTTGAGGGTGTTGGTCAGGGACTCCTGGACCACCCGGTAGACGGTCAGTTGGCGGCCCGGGGTGAGTGGGACGGGTTCGCCGTGGAGTTCCAGGCGTACGGGAAGGCCCGCGCGGCGGACGCGGTCGATGAGGGGGGCCAGGTCGTCGAGGGTCGGTTGGGGGGCGCGGTCGGCGGTGGGGTGGTCGTCGCGCAGGACGCCCAGGAGGCGGCGGAGCTCGGTCAGCGCCTGTCTGCTGGTGGTGCCGATCGCCTCCAGGGCCTGGGCCGCCCGCTCCGGGCTCTTGGCGGCCGCGTAGGCCCCGCCGTCCGCCAGGCCCGTGATGACGGACAGGTTGTGGCCGATGATGTCGTGCATCTCCCGGGCGATGCGGGTGCGTTCGGCGGCCGCGGCCAGGCGGACCTGCTGGTCGCGTTCGTGTTCCAGCCGTTGGGCACGTTCGACGAGGGCCTCGGTGTACTCGCGGCGCGTCCGTACGGCGATGCCCAGAAGAGCGACGAAGACCAACCCCCATACGTACGAGACGATGTGCTGCCCCCAGACGCCGGGGAGGCTGACGGATCCCAGGAGGAGCGGGGCGCAGAACACCAGCGCCGCGGCCCCGAGCGTACGGAGGGACGAGCGCAGGGCGATGTGGAAGACGGGGATCAGCTGGAGGAGGGCGGCCTGGACCACGGCTCCCGTCCAGATGTTGACCAGGGACATCGGGGCCGACAGCAGGAGCACGGTCATCGGGTGCGTGCGGCGCCACAGCAGCGGGAGCGAGAACCACAGGCTCATCAGCAGCACCAGTGCTTCGGGCGCGGTTCCGTCCCGGGCCACGGTCCGCCAGCCGCCGGAGCTGTAGTCGAGGACGGCCGCCACGGCCCAGAACGCGGTCACCGCCACGTCCCAGACCCGTGGCCGGCGTCGGTCGAAGGCGCGGAGCCGGTCCAGTGCGCTGCGGATGGTCCGGGTGAGCGGGGCCGTGACTGTGCCGGTGTGGGGTATCGGGCCGGGGCGGGGTATCCCGCCGGGGCGGTCGCCCTCCTCGGAGTGGTCGTCCGTCACCTGCTTCTTCCTTCTCTTCTTCCCCGGCTCTTCTTGCCTGGTCTCAGGTGTCCCGGCGGTGCAGCGTCCATGCCGCCCCGCCGGGGGATTCCCGCCGTGACACCCGCCGCGGCGCGCAGGACTCCCGGGTCGGTGCCGTGCGTGTGCGCCAGTGCCAGGAGGTGGTCGCGGGCGGACCTGCCGGGGTGGACGGAGCGGGCCCCCGGTCGAGGTCCTGGACGACGGTTCGGTCGCCGTATCGCTTGGTGAGTCCGTATGCCCTGATCATGCGCTTGATCATGCGGTCGACGCTACGGAGCGGTCCCGGGGGTGGTCGTCCGACCAGGGGTGGGACGTGCGCGGGGGCGTAGTACCGGGGTACGACGGGGAGCGGCAGTGCCGGGGGAGAAGGGCGCGCGGGAGCTTGGGCGCGTCATCGGGCGGGGGTGGCCGGATCCCCTCAAAGGGCCCCCGGGGCGGGGGCGTTCAGGGGCTGCTGCCAGCGGGAGCGGCCCTGTTCCCGGGAGCGGAGCAGGGCGATCGTGGGCAGGCCCAGATCCTGGCCCTTCGCCAGCAGTTCGGGGAGCTGGGGGAGCGGGGCCACGGCGGCCACGTCGTCCAGGACCAGCGTCATTGGTGGGTCGAGCCGACCGTCGGATGACCGTGCGGCCATGCGGCGGCCGTGCTCGACCACGTGTGAGGCGAGCGCGGTGAGGAGGGGCATCGCGCCGGGGCGGGTACGGGGATCCTCGATGGGTTCACCGACCACATAGAGCGTTCCCCCCTCGCGGACGAAAGATTCCAGCGCGGACGCATCCGATCGGTTCGCCGTGCATGCCTCGCGGATGTGCACCGAGGAGAGGGCCGAGAAGGCCCGTACGTTCAACTCCTGCGCCACCTCCCGCCGTTCCGGGTAGGCCGTGAGCGCGGACTCCAGGAGCCCGGCGAGTCCGGAGGCGGCCTTGGGGTGCGTACGGAGGAGGCGTACGGGTTCGTGGGCGCCGGCCCCCGAGGCCCAGCGGGCGACCTGGCGGAAGGGGCGGCCGTCCACCGCTGCGGCGTGCAGCCAGCACTGGAGGAGCGTCTGCGCGGTGTCGGCCACCGCCGCGTCGATCCTGGCCTGCGGGCGGACCGGGGCGAGGAGGGCGGCGGCGCGTACGGCGGCCGTTTCGGGGTCCTCGCAGCCCGTGGTGGGCGGCCAGTGAAGGCGGGCGGGGGTGTCGCAGAGGTGGCCGGGGTCGTGGACGAGGACCGGGCCGAGCTTGGCGCGGGCGTCCTTCGTCTCGGCCCAGACCGTGGGGTCCGAGGTGACGACCAGGGCGGGGCCCTCGGCGTCCTGGATGGCCTGGACGACGGTGGGCCGCCGGGTGGGGGCGGAGGCGTAGACGAGGAGGGGGGTGCGGGGGGAGGGGAGGGAGAGGGGGGTGAGGGGTGCTTCCTGCGGTGTTCCCCGCAGCGATTCCTGTGGTGCTTCCCCCGGTGATTCCCGTGGTGCTTCCTGCGGTGCTTTCTGTGGTGACCGGTTGGGTGGGTGGGGCTGGGTTTCGGGGGACTTGGTCAGCGGGGGCGTGGCCGGTGTCCGGGCCGGTGCTGAGGGGTGTTCGGGGGCGGGCGCCTCGTGGGGGTGGTGGGGCTCCGGGCGCTCGTGGGGTGTCCCGTACAGGCGTTCCTCGCGGCGCTGTTCCCGTACGAGCCGCCAGCGGGCCAGGACCCCGAGGACGAACACCGTCAGGACCGCCAGCACCATCAGCTCGCCGATGAACAGGCCCCAGAACAGGCCGTAGCCGGAGAGTTGGGAGGCGGGTGTTCCGGGCCAGGCGCCGGGGAGGTCCTGGGGGGCGGTGGCCAGTTCGCGCAGGGCCAGGGGGGCCTGGGTGAACGTGACGCCGTCCGGCCAGGAGCCGTGCGCGAAGAGACCGGACAGCCCCGCGGCCGTCCAGGAGAGCACGGTGGCCGCGAGCAGGAAGCCGAGCAGGCCGACCAGCAGGCCGTCGGGGACGCCGCCGGCGCGGGCGTCGTCGTGGCGCGGGCCGGGGCGAGGGCGCGTGTGGTGCCGGGGGTCCCGCTCCGGGGCCGGTCCGTGTGCTGCTCGGCGTGCCATGTCAGGCCACCGTGGACCGGGACGACTCGTTCATACGTTGCTGGTTCTCGATCCGGGCCGCCCGTTGCTCCGCCTCCAGCTCCGCGGCGCGGATGTCCTCGGGGAGCAGGTCGTCCGACGAGCCCTCGGTCATGGCGCGGTCGGTGAAGACGAGGGGGCGTTCGGCCTCGGTGATCAGGTGTTTGACCACCTGTACGTTGCCGTTGACGTCCCAGACCGCGATGCCGGGGGTGAGCGTCGGGATGATCTCGACCGCCCAGCGGGGCAGGCCGATGACCCGGCCGGTGGCTCTGGCCTCGTCCGATTTCTGGGCGTAGATCGTGCGGGTGGAGGCCATCTTGAGGATCGCCGCCGCTTCCTTCGCCGCCGCTCCGTCCACGACGTCGCTGAGGTGGTGGACGACGGCGACGAAGGAGAGGCCGAGCCGGCGGCCGAACTTCAGCAGGCGCTGGAAGAGCTGGGCGACGAAGGGGGAGTTGATGATGTGCCACGCCTCCTCGACCAGGAAGATGCGCTTCTTGCGGTCGGGCCTGATCCAGGTGTGTTCCAGCCAGACGCCGACGATCGCCATCAGGATCGGCATCGCGATCGAGTTGCGGTCGATGTGCGAGAGGTCGAAGACGATGAGGGGCGCGTCGAGGTCGATGCCGACGGTGGTGGGGCCGTCGAACATGCCGCGCAGGTCGCCGTCGACGAGCCGGTCCAGGACGAGGGCGACGTCCAGGCCCCAGGCCCGTACATCGTCTATGTCGACGTTCATCGCCTCGGCCGACTCGGGCTTGGGGTGGCGGAGCTGCTCGACGATGTCCATCAGGACCGGCTGGCGGTCGGTGATGGTCGCGGTCACATAGGCGTGGGCGACCTTCAGCGCGAAGCCGGAACGCTCGTCCAGCCCGTGGCCCATCGCGACTTCGATGATCGTACGGAGGAGGGCGAGCTGGCCGGTGGTGGTGATGGAGGGGTCGAGCGGGTTGAGGCGGATGCCGCCGTTGAGGGCTGCGGTCGGGTCCAGGCGGATGGGGGTTATGCCCAGCTCCTGGGCGATGAGGTTCCATTCGCCGACGCCGTCCTCGCCCTGGGCGTCCAGGACGACGACCTGGCGGTCGCGGAAGCGGAGCTGGCGCAGGACGTAGGTCTTCTCCAGTGCCGACTTGCCGTTGCCGGACTCGCCGAGGACGAGCCAGTGGGGGGCGGGGAGCTGCTGCCCGTACAGCTGGAAGGGGTCGTAGATGTAGCCCTTGCCGCTGTAGACCTCGCGGCCGATGATCACGCCGGAGTCGCCGAGGCCGGGGGCGGCGGTGGGGAGGTAGACGGCCTGGGCCTGGCCCGTCGACGTACGGACGGGGAGGCGGGTCGTCTCCACCTTGCCGAAGAGGAAGGAGGTGAAGGCGTCCGACAATGCGGACAGGGGGTCTCGCATGGCGGGGCTGCCCTCTCTTCCTGCGGTTTGGGTGCGGGGTTCTTGGCGGGCGCCCGCGTCAGCGGCGGATGCCGGTGGCGAACGGGAGCGTGTTCACGAAGGCGCGGTGGTGTTCGCGGTCGCACCACTCCAGCTTGAGGTACGACTTGCCGGCCGAGGCGCGGATCGTCCGCTTGTCGCGGGCGAGGGCCTCGGGGGAACGGGACGACACCGTGATGTACCCCACCAGGTTCACTCCGGCCGCGCCGCTGGCGAGATCTTCACCCCGCTGGTCGAGCCGGCCGTGGGCGGCGATGTCGCGGGGGTCGACGGTGCGGTTCATCTTGGCCTGGCGGCTGGCCTCGGCGTCGTCGTTGGTCTTCTCGGTCAGCATGCGTTCGATGGCGACCTCGGTGGGTTCGAGGTCCATGCAGACGGCGACCGTGCGGATGACGTCGGGGGTGTGGACGAGCAGCGGGGCGAGGAAGTTGACGCCGACGGGGGTCATCGGCCACTCCTTCACCCAGGCCGTGGCGTGGCACCAGGGGGCGCGGGTGGTGGACTCGCGGGTCTTGGCCTGGAGGAACGTGGGCTCGACCGCGTCCAGTTCGGCGGGCCAGGCGTTGCGCTTGGTCATCGCCTGGATGTGGTCGATGGGGTGGTCGGGGTCGTACATCGAGTGCACGAGCGAGGCCAGACGGCTCTGGCCGAGCGGCTGGCGTACCCGGATGTCGGCCTCGGCGAGGCGGGCGCAGATGTCGGTGAGCTCGCGGGCCATGACGACGGCGAGTCCGGCGTCGCGGTCGAGCTTGCGGCCGCCGTGGGGGCGGGCGGCGCGGGCCATGGCGTTGGCCTCGGCGGCCAGTTCGCGGCTGTAGTGCATGCAGGCGACGAGGTAGGCGCGGTGCTGCTCGCTGGAGGTGGAGACCATGGACTGGAGCTGGTCGTAGGAGTCCTGGAGCCAGCCGGGGGACGCCTTGTCGCCGCGCTGGGCGACGTCCTTGGCGTGGGCGTCGGGGTCGGCGGGGAGGGTGCGGGCGAGCATCTGGAGGCGGGTGACGAAGCCGTCGCCGTTGGCCACGTGCTTGAGGAGGGTGCCGAAGCGGTCGACCAGGGCCTCCTGGTCCTCGCTGTCGCGGAGGCCGACGCCGGGGCCCTCGATCTCGATGGCGGCGGTGACGGTGCGCCGGTCGGCGTGGAGGAGTACGGCGATCTCGTCGGGGCCGAAGGGGGCGGCGAGCCAGCTGATCCGGCCGATGCCGGGGGGCGGGCCGATCTCGACCTCGCGGCCGTCCGCGCTGACGCCGGCTTCCATGGCGCTGGAGCGGTAGGCGGTGCCGCGGCGCAGGGAGCGCTTGAAGCTGCGGTTGATCTCGAACCACTTGTAGAACGTCCGGTGCTTGTACGGGACGTAGACGATGGCGAGGGCGAGCAGGGGGAAGCCCACGAGGCAGACGATGCGCAGGGAGAGGACGGGGACGAGGAGTCCGCTCATCATGCCGAGGAACGCGCCGACGATGATGAGGGCGATCTCGCCGGTCTCGCGGTTCTTGCCGACGATCGCGTTCGGCCGGGCGCGGCCGATGAGATACGTACGGCGGGGCGTCATCGTGTGGGACTGAGTCGTCAACGCCCTCCACCTCCTGTGCTCGAGTTACCTGTGGTGCCGGTGTTGCCTGTGTTGCCGAAGCCGCCTCGGGAGGAACGGCTGCTGTGGGGGGTGCTGGAGGTGGGGCCGGAGCCGCCGCTGCGGGGCGAGGGTGCGGCGGAGGGGACAGATCCGCCGCCTCCTCCGGAGGAGCGGGAGCTGTGTGCGGCGACGCCGCCGCTGACCGGGTTGGCGGAGCGGCCCCCGCCCCCGCCTCCGCTGTTCTGGTCGGTGCGGCCGCTGTGGGTCTTGATGCCCTGGGAGACGAGGGCGGCCGGGGAGCTGATCAGGGCGGCGGCCTGGGCGCCGTCGGTGGCCTGCTTGCGGTTGGTGCGGGCGCCCTGGATCTCGTCGCCGAAGCCGGGGACGAAGCGGTAGATCATGGCGGAGGCGAAGATGGCCAGCAGGATGATGGCGAGGCCGGAGACGACGGCGGAGAAGGCGTCGGGGCCCTCGCCGGCGGAGAGCGCTCCGGCGAGGCCGAGGACGATGACGATGACCGGCTTGACCATGATCACCGCGATCATGATGCCGGCCCAGCGGCGGACGTGGCCCCACATGTTCTTGTCGACGAGACCGGCGTAGACGACGATGCCGAGCAGCGCGCCGACGTAGAGCAGGGCGGCGCGGATGACGAGCTCCAGCCACAGCACGCCGGCCGCGAGGATCGAGACGAGCGAGACGACGATCAGCATGATCGGCCCGCCGCCGATGTCCTCGCCCTTCTTGAGGGCCTCGGCGAACGAGCCGAAGAACACGTCGGTCTGGCCTCCGGTGGAGGAGGCGATGACTTCGGTGACGCCATCGGTGGCGGAGACGATCGTGTAGAGGATCAGCGGCGTGAAGGCCGAGGCGAGGACGGTGAGCCAGAGGAAGCCGACAGCCTCGGAGATCGCGGTGGTGAGGGGCACGCCGCGGATGGCGCGCTTGGTCACGGCGAGGAGCCAGAGGACCAGGGTGAGGATGGTGGAGGCGGCGAAGATGACGGCGTACTGCTGGAGGAACTTGGGGTTGGTGAAGTCGACGTTCGCGGTGGACTCGACGGCCTCGCTGAGCTTTCCGACGATCCAGGCGGCGGCGTCGGCGCAGCCTCGGGCGAGGGAGGAGAGGGGGTCCAGGGAGTCGCTGGACGGGGCGGAACTTCTCTCTGCCCGACCTGGTTCATCGAGGCAGTACTCCTTGGACATGCCGTGGAGCAGGTCGCAAGCCTTGTTGTCGGCGCTGGGCTCAGGAGACGGCGTCGGCGACGGGGTCGGGGTGGGCGCGGCGGCGGCTTTGGCGGCGACGAAGAACGCGGTGGCTTGCAGCGAGGCCAGCACGGCGAGAACGGTGCGCGCGCCGCGTCGTGGGCTACCGGGCATAGGTGAAGCCTCCGAACTCCTCGATGGCCTTGCTGATCTCGTCGGAGCCGGAAGCCACCGCGTCACCGGGGACGGGAGCCGGGCCGTCCTTCTGACTGTCTTCGGTGATCTTCCAGTCGCCGTCCGACCAGGCGAGCTTCGCGGTCCATGTCTTCCACGAGGTGCTCACCGGGTCGGTCGACCCCTCGCCGGACATGCCGACGAGGCCCGTGTACCAGACGGCGACCGTCGCCGAATCGCCGCCGTAGTCGACGACGCTTGTGCCGACGGGAACGGTGCGCGAGACGAAGGTGCTCCCCCGCGGGGCGGCGCCGTCCGCGTCGAGTCCGAGTTTGGCGAGGAACTCCGCGGAATACGCGGCGTCCTGCGGCGCCTTCAGCTTGGAGGCCGCTTCAGCGGTGTAGATCGCGTCGACGATCTCGTGGCGGCTCTCCTTGCGGAACATGCCGACAGACCCCAGCGCCACCGCGTAGTTCGCCGCCGCGCTCTGCGCCCCCTGCTCGTCGTGGGCGAAGCCGGAGGCGATGCCGCCGTTCTTGCCCGTCACCGGCTTGGTGCCGGTGGCGGCGGTGGGTGCGGAGTCCGTGGTTCCTGGGCCCTTCGCCCCCCGGGAGGCGGTGTCGTCGCTGCCGCCGCCCCGGTTGGCGAAGGCGATCGCGGCGATGAGGAGGACCACGACGCCGGTGATCGTGACGAGGGAGCGGGAGTTCCTGACGGGGCGGCGGGCCGGGGAATGGCCCGTGTCGCCGTCCGGGAGACGGGTACGTGTCTGGCGGGTGCCGCCGAGGGTGCTGTACGGGTCGTCCGCGCGCCCGCCCTGGTCCCTGCCGCGATAGTCGTGCTCGTCGCCGGGGCTCATGCCGCGTTCGCTCCCTCGGTCGGGTGCGGATGCGCGCATGACGACGGGAGCTGTGCTGGTTGCCGCGTGAGCGCGGTGGAGTGACTCGACATCAGGGAGACGCAACCTCAGCCGGTGGGCACGACGGACGGATGGTGGGGAGCGGGCGGGGATGGCCCGGCACGGGCCGGCCGACGGTCGGTCAGACGGCCATTCCGTACACGATGGTGAAGAGCGTGCCCAGGGACCCGATGATGAAGACCCCGGTCAGGCCCGCCACGATCAGGCCCTTGCCCTGTTCCGCGCTGAACGTGTCGCGCAGCGCCGTCGCCCCGATGCGCTGCTTCGCCGCGCCCCAGATCGCGATGCCGAGGCAGAGCAGGATGGCGATCGCCATCACCACCTCGATCATGATGCGCGCCTCGTTGCCCAGCGTCCCGAACGGCCCCCAGTTGGGGGCGATTCCGCCGATGATGGTGGTGATGTCGCCCTTCTCTGCTGCCAGGATCATGTAAGTCACCGCCCCTGTTGGGTAGTTAGCTGCCCGTACCGTTCGGCACGGATTGCCTTCTATCTTCGCTGATGAAACCGCCCTTGCACGACGCCTTCCGGGTCTCTTTACCCGGAACTCGCACGTTCGATCGGAACAGCCGCCCTGACCTGCGGCTCGTCCCGATATCCACATGCATATACCTGGTTACTCTGTGTATCACGGAGTGTGACCGCGAGCAACGACGGGGGCCATAGGTTCGCGGTCCGGTTGCAGCGTTCGTGGGGCACGACGTGTTCGTATGCGCCGTTCGAGAGCCGTCGATGCGCCTGTGGGCCGGGGCGATGCGCCGTCAGGGGGTTTGGGGAGAGGGCGGCTTCGGGCGGCCGGGCTGGTCGACGGGCTTCTTCACGTCCGCCTCCTTCACGTTCGCCTCCTTCACGTCCGGCTCCTTCGCGCTCGGCTTCTCCATGGGCGCTTGCGCCGGCGGGCGGCGTTCGTTCCCGTACCTGACGGGATTTCCGCGCCCGGCTTCTCAACCGGCCGTCGAAGCCCTGCGACGACGGTAGTAGGACACGGTGAGCGCGCCGAGCAGCGGTCCCCAGAGGACCAACGGCTGGTACATGATGCCGACCAGGTGATGCCCGAGGCGTGTCATGTCCTCGTGCGGAAACGTCCACCACAGCGGCATCGCGCCCCAGATCGCGGTCAGGGCGACAGCGCCTGCGGCAGCCGGTACGACAGCGGCCATCGGGTGGACCCTGCGCCCGCCGACGAGGGGCAGCCGGCGCGGGAGGACCTCTCCCCAGGGGCGTACGAGGCCGAGGGCCAGGAGCGCGGCCAGTTCGGTGACCACGCTCAGCATCAGCATCCAGAGCTTCGAGCCGGGGGTGTCGAACGGTACGAAACCGGCGTCCGTGTACCCCGCCGGATACCCGAGCACCAGGGCGATGCGCCACAGGGCACTCGGCAGCACGATCAGAGCGATCAGGTGTGCGGCCCGAACCGCCCAACGAGGGGCGGCCGTGCGGGCGGGGGCAGCGGCGGCGGGCGGGGCGATCCGAGGACTGGGCATACGCCTCATCCTCGTGCCGGGCACGTGAGGTGTCGTCAGTCTCCGGTCCGGCCGTGTTCCGCCCGGCGGATGAGGGCGCCTCCGCCGTGCGGCGGAGAGCGCGAAGGGCGGTGGTGGCGGGCGATGCGGGGAGTGCGGCGGAAGCCCGTGGGTCCATCGTCCGGGTGAAACCCGTGCCCGCCCGGCGAGCCGATCGGCCCCGGGATCACGGGGCGCCCGCTCCGGAGCCGTTCACGGCGACGGCATGTCGCCCGCGCCGCCTTTGACACAGTGCCGCTCCACGATCAAGGAACGGGGTGAGCGGTGTGGGCGGAGTGACCGTGGTGGGGCGACCGGCCGGAGACCGGCCGTCGTGGGACGGGCCGCACGGCGCGGCGGCCGGGGGCGGGGACCTGAAGCACAGCGACGCACCGTGGAAACGCGCCGCGGGGCAGGCGGAGGGGCTGGTCACGCACTTCGGCCCGGTGAAGGGCGAGCTGGGGCGGGCGCACCAAGGGCTGGTGGCGGGGGCCGGAGCGCTGTCCGCGCTCGCCGAACTGAGCGCCGTACGGACTTCGTGGGAGCGCCGGATCGAGACGGCTCGCGACGAGTGCGGCTCTCTCGCCGGGAAGCTGCGGGCGGTGGTCGTTTCCCAGGCCGGGGCGAACGAAGCGGTCAAGAGCTCCTTCGCCCGGGTGCAGATTCCGGGCGTCGCCGGGGAGCGGTGAGCCGTGAGCGGGCCGATCGCTCCGGGCGCGGTGGGGACGGCGCTGACCTGGGCGGAGTTACGTGAGGTGAAGTGCGCCGAGCTGGAGGAGGCGGCGGACGGTTGGGGCAGGGTGAGCAACCGAGCCGACGCCGCCCGGCACCGCATCGACACGCAGCTCATCAACGAGCTGCGCAAGACGCAGGAGAGCGAGGCGGCGCGGGCGGCGGTCAGGCGGTTGCGCCGGCTGGCGATGAACTTCCAGTACGTCTACACGGAGTGCGGGCTGCTGCGGACCACGCTGAACAGCCTGGCCCATGAGATGAAGGCCCAGCAGCGCGCTCTCCAGCGAGCGCTGGACGATGCGGCGGCGCTGAAGTTCAGGGTGCACCCGGACGGTTCGGTGACGTACCCGGCGGGCGGCCAGGGGCTGATCGACGGCAAACCGCTGGCGGGCGGGACCGCGGCCGGGGTCCCCAACCCGGGCCTGGTCAGCCCGTCCGGTCTCGTCGCGCCCAACCCGAACGCCGGCAGGGCCCAGGACATCGCGGACCGGGTGGCCCAGGCGGTACGGACGGCGGCCGACGCGGACTGGCGGTACGCGAGGATCCTGCGGGAGCTGAAGGCCGAGGCGGGCCTGAACGTCCCGACCGCGACGTGGACGGATGCCGCGAACGACGCGGCGGCGGTACGGGAGGCGGCGAGCGGCTACCTCAAGCACGGGATCCCGCTCGACGCGTCTCCGGCCGAGCGCAAGCAGTGGTGGGAGGGCCTGACGGACGAACAGCGCGAGGAGTACCTCGCGGTGTACCCGGACCGGATCGGCAACCTGGACGGGATCCCGGCCCTGGTCCGGGATGCGGCGAACCGGGACAACCTTCAGCTGCTGATGGGGAAGCTGGCAGGGCAGGACGACGACGATTCGGCGACCAAGCTGGCGGCGCTGCGGGAGATCGACCGACAGTTGCAGGCGGTGCCGAAGCCGGGGGATCCGCCGATGTACCTGCTCGGTATCGGGGATCAGGGCAACGGGCGGGCGATCGTGTCCTTCGGCAATCCTGATACGTCGCGGAATGTGGCGGCCTATGTGCCGGGGCTGAACACGTCGTTGGACGAGGAGTTCGCCAAGGACGATCTCAAGCGGGCGCGTGACCTGGCCGTCGCCTCGAATCGCCAGGGCGCGCCCGCCGCTGCGATCACCTGGCTCGGATACGACGCCCCACAATCGCCGGACGGCTTGGGGACCCTTGCTGTCGCGTCCGGCGGCAGGGCGGAGGAAGGCGGCCGATTGTTCAACGGGTTCATGGGCGGACTCGAAGCGACCAACGAGAACAAGGACCCGCACATGACGGCCATCGGCCACTCCTACGGCTCACGGACTGTTGGCGCGGCGACGCAATATGAAGGCGGGATTCCCGGCGTCGACGACATCGTGTTCGTCGGAAGCCCGGGGGTGGGCGTCGAGAGCGCCGACGAACTGGGGGTCGGCAGGGATCACGTCTTCGTCGGAGCGGCCGCCAACGACATCGTGACCAAACTCCCGTCGAAAGGAGAGTTCGCCGCCGGGGCAGTCGGGTTCCTGGCCGGCGGGCCAGTAGCCGCCTACACCTTCGGTGACTTGGTGGACCGGGATGACGACGACGTCTGGTTCGGTAAGGACCCGGCCAGCGAGGCGTTCGGGGCGAGGCGGTTCGAGGTGGGGGACGGGCCGCCTTTGGTCGGGGCGAGTGGGCTTTCGCTCGATGCGCATTCCGACTATTTCGACCCGGAGGTCGATATGACATCGGCTGAGAACATGGCATTGATTGTTGCCGGGAACAATCACAAGATCAAAACGGAAGAGCCGCGTTGAGATTCCGAGCCAGGTCGATGTGTGTGGTTCTTGTCTTGTGTTCGTTGATGGTGGGGTGTGCCAGCATGAGAGGCGAGGATATGAATATGCAGGAGGCCGCAGAACATGCGGACAAGATCCTTGATGACGTTCTCTCGGAGATCGACCCGAAAGTGCGTTGGGTGCATGGGCCGACGACGACGGGGAGTTGCACAGTTACCCGTAGGAGAACGGTGATGACCGTTGTCTCCGCTCAGCGGCGGGGCAGCTTCCTGGGAGTGGTGGATCGTTTCTGGCGGAAGAGCGGCTATCGCATGACGGCGATCAATAACGATGTGGACGTCCCGGCGATTTATGCAAGAACCAGACAGGGATTTCAAGTGGGGTTGATTGTAGCCGACAAGGGGCAGGTGCATTTCGACGTGTACAGCCCTTGTGTCCGTCCCTCTGAGGTCACCGATTCCACCAGTCTGGCCACCGCTCCGCTCGACCCGGATCTGGAGTTCATCCCCCGCCCCAACATCCACTCCGACTTCTGGTCGGCCGAGGGCGCATGATCAGGCGTTGCGGGTGGGGCTGACGGGTGGTCAACGTCCTTGTGCGCTCCGGGTGCGCCGGTGATGTGCTGCGGATGACTCGTACACACCCTCGAAAACACTCCTGAACCGTTCCCCGATGGGGGATGGTTGTGGGGTGCGGAAAATCTGGGTCTTCGGTGGCATCGGCGTGGGCATGGCCATGTGCTTCATGGCGCTGCTCATCGTCGGTACGTACTCGGCCGCCGCCGGCCTCGCGAGGGGCGGTGGGGGTGCCGTCGCGCTGGCCAAGGGTGCGGTTCCGGCCCGGTATCAGTCGCTGGTCCAGAAGTGGGGCAACCTCTGCCCGGCCATCAACCCGGCCCTGCTGGCAGCGCAGTTGTACCAGGAGAGCGGCTGGAACCCGCGGGCGCAGAGTCATGCCGCCGCGCAGGGCATCGCCCAGTTCATCCCCGGCACCTGGGCCACGCACGGGATCGACGGCAACAAGGACGGCAAGCGGGACGTCTGGGATCCGGCCGACGCGATTCCCTCGGCCGCCTCGTACGACTGTGAGCTCGCCGGGTACGTGAAGAAGGTGCCGGGCGACCCGACGAGCAACATGCTGGCCGCGTACAACGCCGGGGCGTACGCGGTGATCAAGTACGGCGGCGTTCCCCCGTACAAGGAGACGCAGAACTACGTCAAGATCATCCGGTCCCTGGAGAAGAGCTTCGCCCGGCCGGTCGGCCGTGTCGCGCCCTCCCGGCAGGCGGCCGGAGCCATCCACTTCGCGCAGACCAAGCTGGGCACGCCCTATCTCTGGGGCGGCAACGGGACGCCGGAACAGCAAGGGCGGTTCGACTGTTCGGGGTTGACCCAGGCGGCGTACCGCACCGTGGGGATCGAGCTGCCGCGCGTCGCGAACGACCAGTACAACGCGGGGCCGCACCCCTCGCGGGACGAGTTGCTTCCGGGGGACTTGGTCTTCTTCTCTGATGATCTGACCAATTCGCGCACCATTCGGCACGTCGGGTTGTACGTCGGCGGCGGATATATGATCAACGCTCCGTTCACCGGAGCGGTGATCCGCTTCGACAAGATCGACACACCGGACTACTTCGGTGCGACGCGGGTCACCAGGGACGGGGCCGCGGCCCTCCCGAAGGACCGGCCGGAGAATCTGGCGCCGGACCTGTCGGAGGACTGACGGGAGTCGGCGGTGGCTGGAACTCTCCGTGAAGCCTGGCCCCTGAGCTGCGACGACCAGTCACTCTTCGATAACGTCATGGTGATCATTCGGTGGAGAGCGGAACGCGGATGCGCGCCGGACCGTTCCCTGAACGGGAACAGCACGCGCACTGACCATGCGTGCGCGAAGACGGGATCGCACCGGCTACGGGGGTTCGACCACGGGCGGCACGCAAGGACGCGCGTCGCCGCAGAAGAAGCAGACAAGGCAAGGGGCGGCAGCAGATGGCTGGACTCGAACTCGATGGGTCGAACCCGGACGTCAGCCTGCTCTATGACATCAACGGGCTGGCGAAGGCCGCGCCGACCTGGTTCGACCGGGTCATGGAATTCGTCGGTGAGTACGGCACCATGTTCGGCCTCGTCCTGGTGGGCCTCTGGTGCTGGTGGAGCATGCGAAAGCGCGGGAGCGCCGAGGACTCGGTGACGACGGTCGCCGCGCTCGTCTGGGCGCCGCTCGCCGCCGCGCTCGCGGTCGTGATCAACATCCCGATCCGCGGTTTCGTCGAACGGCCGCGCCCCTTCAACGATCACGACGGGCTGGAAGTCCTGATCCACGGCAAGACGGACTACTCGTTCGTCAGCGACCACTCCACCCTGGCCATGGCCCTCGCCGTCGGCATCTTCGTGGCCAACCGGAAGTTCGGCTTCGTCGCGCTCGGCCTGGCGTTCTTCGCGGGCGTCAGCCGGGTCTACATGGGCGTCCACTACCCGACCGACGTGATCGGCGGATTCGCCCTCGGCACGGCCGTCGCCCTGCTGCTGGCGCCGCCCGCGATGGCCCTCCTGACCCCGCTGATGGCCGCCGTCTCCCGCTCCGGCCGGGTCGGCTGGGTCGTCCGGTCGAAGAAGGCGGACGCCGCGTACGCCGATGAGGGCGGGGACGCGCTGGGGCTTCCCGAGCAGCGACCGGGCACGCGGCGGCGCGTCAACCCGGGGGAGAAGGACCTCGCCGCCTGATCCCCGGCCCTGTCCCTGTCCCTGTCCCTGTCCTGAGCCCGACCCGGTCCCTGCCTGACCCCGGCCGTTTCCACCGATCCCCCAGGTGCTCCGAGCACCTGGGGGATCGCGCTGTTTCCGGCCGCCCGCCGACCGCCCCGGGTCAGGGCGCCGCGCCCTCCAGGTGTTCCGCGGCGTCCGTGCGCGCCCGGTCCCGGGATCTGCGCGCCGGTCCCGCCCAGCCGCAGGTGCAGCGGGCCAGGCAGAACGAGCCGCGCTCGATGGTCGTGGCGTTGTGCCCCGCCGAGGGCGGAGAGGGGCACGGAGGGGGATGCGGGGCGGTGGTGCGGGCTGGGGCGGGGGGTTCCTCGTGCACGCGACCACGGTACTGGGGGCGGGTGACGAACCGGGGCCCGAGGACCGCACGCCCCGTGGCCGTACTGCGGAGGTTCCGGGGCCGGCGTGACGGGGAACGCGCCGAGGCCCGCGGGCGGGGGACCGGCGGGCGGGGGATGCGCCGGGGTCGGTGGACGAGGAACGTGCCGGGACCGGTGAACGGAGGACGCGCCGGGGTCGGTGGACTGGGGGACGTGCCCGGGGCGGCGTCAGGGCGGATGCCCGGGGTGGCGTGCGGGCGGACACCCGGGGCGGCGTGACGCCGGATGCCCGGGGTGGCGTGCGGGTGGACACCCGGGGCGGCGTGACGCCGGATGCCCGTGGTGGCGTGCGGGCGGACACCCGGGGCGGCGTGACGCCGGATGTCACGGGCGGCGTGTGGGTGGACGTGGCGGGGCGGCGTGACGGGGGACGCCGGTGGTCGTTATGCGAAGCGGGTGAGGGCTCGGTCGGGCGGCAGTCGTTGGGGGTTGGCAGGCGATGGTGGTGCAGCAATACAGGTACGGAGGCGGGGCCCGCGCTGCCTGCGCCCTCGCCGTGGCCGGGGTGATCGCGGTCACCGCCGGGTGTTCCGGTCGAGGCGGGGGGAGCGGCGGCAGCGACGGTTCCGGGCAGCGCGCCGTGGCCGCCGAGCGCCCCCTCGACGTGCTCGACCGGGCCGCCGGCGTACTCGCGGAAGCGGGTGGCGCGAAGGCCCGTACGTCGATGGAGACGGCGGCCGGCGGGACGCGGGTCACGATCAAGGGGCAGGGCGCGTACGACTTCCGCCGGCAGCTCGGGCGGCTCCAGGTGGTGCTGCCCAAGGACGCGGCGGGCGCGGACGACCGCCGGCCGATCACCGAGCTGCTGGCCCCCGGCGCGCTGTACATGAAGAACCGCGGGGCCGGGGTGCCCGACGACAAGTGGGTCAGGGTCGACACGACCGCCCTCAAGGACGGCAACCTCGTCACCGGCGGGGTCACCGATCCGATGGCGGCGGCCGAACTGCTGCGCGGGGCCGCCGATGTGACGTACGTGGGGAAGTCGGAGCTGTCCGGGGTGACGGTGCACCACTACCGGGGCGTCGCGGACCTCGGCCGGGCGGCGCGGGCCGCCTCACCCCTGTCGCGAGGGGCGCTGAGTGCGGCGGCGAAAGGGTTCAGCAAGGACGCCGTCCCCTTCGACGCGTATCTCGACGAGGAGGGGCGGCTGCGGAAGGTCCGCCACCGCTTCAGCTTCGCCTCCGAGGGGCCGGAGGTCTCGGTGGTCTCGACCCTGCTCCTGTACGGGTTCGGGGCGCCGGTCACCGTGACCCTGCCGGACGAGGACGATATCTATACGGGGGAGATCCGGCAGGGCTGAGCGGGGGTCCCTCCCGAAGACGCGACCCGCCACCCGGCGAAAACGCGAGCCGCCACCCGGCCAAGGCGCGCCCCGCGCCCCACGGCAAACGGGGAAAGGAGCGGGGAGAGGACGCGGGAAACAGGGAGGGGCAGCGGGAAGAGCGGGGCGGGAGGGGTCGGTTGGGAGGGGGCCTAAATGGTCCGTCCGTGCCATGCGCGGCGCACATCCGGCTCCCTACGCTAGGAAGCCGGTGCGCCAAAGGGTCGGCAAGGGCCGGCGACGGCAGATGGACGGCAGAGAGAGGTGACGCAGGTGGTGACGCTCAGCGCTCCGAACGCTCAGGACTGTATGGCCCTCGCCGAGATCGAGCTGTGCGGCGAACTCATGATCGCGGCCTCGGCGGCCCGTGAGGAACGCCTCAGTCCCGACCGTATCGACGAAGTGCTCAACGGCGGATGCGCGGATGAGTGGATGACGGTTCCCCGGCAAGGTGCGCGTCAGGATGCCCGCCAGGACGCCCGCCCGGACGCCCGGCAGGGCGCTCACCAGGGATGACGCCCCCGCGACGCTAGGGATGACGCCCCCGCGACGCTGAAGTCGGCGCGACCCTGGAATCGGCCCCGCTCGCCGTCCTCGCCCCGCTCGCCGTCCTGATCCCGCCCCCGCACCCGCCCACCCTCACGTGCGCAGCAGGCGGGCGATCGCCTTCGTGGCCTCCGCGACCTTCGCGTCGATCTCCTCGCCGCCCTTGACCGCCGCGTCGGCGACGCAGTGGCGCAGGTGCTCCTCCAGCAGCTGGAGGGCGAAGGACTGAAGGGCCTTGGTGGAGGCCGAGACCTGGGTGAGTATGTCGATGCAGTAGACGTCCTCGTCGACCATGCGCTGGAGGCCGCGGATCTGGCCCTCGATCCGGCGCAGCCGCTTGAGGTGCTCTTCCTTCTGGTAGTGGTAGCCGTGGATGCCCCGGTCGTGGTCGGTGACGATCTCCTCGGCTTCGACGACGGCCCCCGTCTCCGGGCCCGCCGGGCCCGTGGGTTCCGCTCCCGCGCCTGCTCCCGGGGTCTCGGTCGTGGTCATCTGCTTCCTCCCGTTGTCCTCATACACCCTGGTACAGCCTGCCGCACCCGGCTGGGCCGTGCGCCATGGCCTGATATGGCCCCTGCCGGTCTCCGCTGCACCCCGTGCAGCTGCCCTTGATATACCCCCGCCGGGTATATCGTAACGAATCCGGCCGAAACGTGACCGGGGGCCCGTGCTGATCACCGTTCCCGATGGGCGACACTGAAGAACGCCGGTTAGCCGTGGCCGGATGATGCGCCTAGCATCAGCCTGACCGAATCCAAAGCACCCCGAGGACCCCACGTGCGCTTTCGTCTGACCCCCAGGGAGACGAGCTTCTACGACATGTTCTCCGCGTCTGCGGACAACATTGTCACGGGCTCGAAACTCCTGATGGAACTGCTCGGGGCGGATTCTGCCTCCCGAGTCGAGATCGCGGAGCGTATGCGGGCAGCGGAGCACGCGGGGGACGACGCCACCCACGCGATCTTCCACCAGCTGAACTCCTCCTTCATCACGCCGTTCGACCGCGAGGACATCTACAAGCTGGCGTCCTCGCTCGACGACATCATGGACTTCATGGAGGAGGCCGTCGACCTGGTCGTCCTCTATCAGGTCCAGGAGCTCCCCAAGGGCGTCGAGCAGCAGATCGAGGTGCTGGCCCGGGCGGCGGAACTGACCGCCGAGGCCATGCCGGGGCTGCGGACCATGGACAACCTCACCGAGTACTGGATCGAGGTCAACCGCCTGGAGAACCAGGCCGACCAGATCCACCGCAAGCTGCTGGCCCAGCTCTTCAACGGCAAGTACGACGCCATGGAGGTGCTGAAGCTCAAGCAGATCGTGGATGTGCTGGAAGAGGCGGCTGACGCGTTCGAGCATGTCGCGAACACCGTGGAGACCATCGCGGTCAAGGAGTCCTGAACCTCGTGGACACCTTTGCGCTGATCGTGACCATCGGCGTCGCGCTCGGCTTCACGTATACGAACGGCTTCCACGACTCCGCGAACGCCATCGCCACCTCGGTCTCCACCCGGGCGCTGACCCCGCGTGCGGCTCTGGCGATGGCGGCGGTGATGAACCTCGCCGGCGCCTTCCTGGGCCAGGGGGTCGCCAAGACCGTCAGCGAAGGGCTGATCGCCACGCCCGTGGGGCAGAAGGGGATGGGCATCCTGTTCGCGGCGCTCGTCGGCGCGATCATCTGGAATCTGATCACCTGGTATTACGGTCTCCCCTCCTCGTCCTCGCACGCGCTGTTCGGCGGCATGGTCGGAGCGGCGCTGGCCGGCGGTACGGACGTCATCTGGTCCGGGGTGCTGGAGAAGGTCGTCATCCCGATGTTCCTCTCCCCGTTCGTCGGCCTCATCGCCGGTTATCTGGTGATGGTCGGCATCATGTGGATGTTCCGCAACGCGAACCCGCACAAGGCCAAGCGCGGTTTCCGGATCGCGCAGACGGTCTCGGCGGCGGGCATGGCGCTCGGGCACGGCCTCCAGGACGCGCAGAAGACGATGGGCATCGTGGTGATGGCCCTGGTCATCGCCGACATCGAGGGCCCCAACGACGAGATCCCGGTCTGGGTCAAGATCGCCTGTGCGGTGATGCTGTCGCTCGGTACGTACGCGGGCGGGTGGCGCATCATGCGTACGCTCGGCCGGAAGATCATCGAGCTGGACCCGCCGCAGGGCTTCGCCGCCGAGACGACCGGCGCGTCGATCATGTTCGGTTCGGCGTTCCTCTTCCACGCCCCGATCTCCACGACGCACGTCATCACCTCCGCGATCATGGGCGTCGGCGCGACCAAGCGCGTGAACGCCGTGCGCTGGGGCGTCGCGAAGAACATCATCCTGGGCTGGTTCATCACCATGCCCGCCGCCGCGCTCGTCGCGGCGCTGAGTTACGGCGCGGTGCTGCTGCTCTTCGGCTGAGCCGGCGAGCCGATCCCGTAGGACATCACAGACGTGCCGACGAGCTGACCCCGTGGGACGTCTCGGACGTGCCGGCGAGCTGACCCCGTGGGACATGCTCGGACGTGTCGGCGAGCCGATCCCGTAGGACATCTCAGACGTGACGTGGGTCCGCCCCCGCTCTCCGTACCAGGGAGAGCGGGGGCGGACCCTTTCGCCTTGTGGTGGCACCGCCATGCAGCACCGCAAGGCCGTCTGGGGGCGGAGGCTCAGCCGAAGCGGCCCGAGATGTAGTCCTCCGTGGCCTGGACCGACGGGTTGGAGAAGATCCGCTCCGTCTCGTCGATCTCGATGAGCCGGCCGGGCTTGCCGACCGCCGCGAGGTTGAAGAACGCGGTGCGGTCCGAGACGCGGGCCGCCTGCTGCATGTTGTGCGTCACGATGACGATCGTGAAGCGCTCCTTCAGCTCGCCGATCAGGTCCTCGATGGCGAGCGTCGAGATCGGGTCGAGCGCCGAGCACGGCTCGTCCATCAGCAGGACCTGCGGCTCGACCGCGATGGCGCGGGCGATGCACAGGCGCTGCTGCTGGCCGCCGGAGAGGCCGGAGCCGGGCTTGTTGAGGCGGTCCTTGACCTCGTTCCAGAGGTTCGCGCCGCGCAGGGACTTCTCCACGACGTCGTTCAGCTCGCTCTTGCGGTAGCTGCCGTTGAGCCGCAGGCCCGCCGCCACGTTGTCGAAGATCGACATGGTGGGGAAGGGGTTGGGGCGCTGGAAGACCATGCCGACCGTGCGGCGCACGGTGACCGGGTCGACGTTGGAGGCGTAGAGGTTCTCGTCGTCCAGGAGCACCTTGCCCTCGACGCGGCCGCCGGGGGTGACCTCGTGCATCCGGTTCAGGGTGCGCAGGAAGGTGGACTTGCCGCAGCCGGACGGGCCGATGAAGGCGGTCACGGAGCGGGGCTCCACGGTCATCGAGATGTCCTCGATGGCCTTGTGGTTGCTGTAGAAGGCGCTGAGGCCGCTGATGTCGATGCGCTTGGCCATGGAGATCACTGCTTCTTTCGGGAGGTCGCTGATGGCCGCGTCAGCGACCGGTCTTCGGGGCCTTCCAGCGCGCGATGGCGCGGGCCACGAGGTTGAGGATCATGACGAAGGCGATCAGCACCAGGGCAGCCGCCCAGGCCCGGTCGTAGGACGCGGCCTCGCCGACCTTGTACTGCTCGTAGATGTAGAACGGCAGCGAGGACTGGGCGCCGTCGAAGGGGTTCGCGTTGATCAGCTGGCTGCCGAAGACCAGCAGGATGATCGGGGCGGTCTCACCGGCGATACGGGCGATGGCGAGCATGACGCCCGTGGTGATGCCGCCGATCGCGGTCGGCAGGACCACCTTCAGGATAGTGCGCCACTTCGGGATGCCAAGGGCGAGCGAGGCTTCGCGGAGCTCGTTGGGGACGAGCTTGAGCATTTCCTCGGTGGAGCGCACCACGACCGGGATCATCAGGATCGTCAGGGCCAGCGCGCCCATCAGGCCGGAGGGCTGGATCTCGAAGATCAGCATGATCGACAGGATGAAGAGACCGGCGACGATGGACGGGATGCCCGTCATCACGTCGACGAAGAACGTGACGGCTTTGGCGAGGGATCCCTTGCCGTACTCGACCAGGTAGACGGCGGTCAGCAGGCCGAGCGGGGCGGAGATCACCGTGGCGATGCCGACCTGCTCCAGGGTGCCGATCAGCGCGTGGTAGACGCCGCCGCTGGCCTCCGAGCCGAGCACGCCGGCCATGGAGTGGGTCAGGAAGTAGCCGTCCAGGCGCTCGGAACCGCGGCTGATCGTCGTCCACAGCAGGGAGGCGAGCGGGATGACCGCCATCAGGAAGCAGACCCAGACGATGCTGGTGGCCAGGCGGTCCTTGGCCTGGCGCTTGTTCTCGACGACGCTCGTGGCGACGTACGAGATCGCCAGGAAGAGCAGCGCGGCGATCATGCCCCACTGCACCTTGCTGTGCCAGCCGGCGGCGGTGGCGATGCCGACCGCGAGCGCGATCGACACGGCGGCGAAGCCGACCGGGGCCAGCCGGGGCAGCGACCTGCTGCTCAGGCCGGACTTCGGGGCGGCGGGGCCGGCGGGCGGCGTCGGGCGTTCCTGGACGCCGGTGGATGCGTGGCTCATGCGTTGGCCCCCGAGTACTCCTTGCGGCGGGCGATGATGAGCCGGGCCGCGCCGTTGACCAGCAGGGTGAGGACGAAGAGGACGAGGCCCGAGGCGATCAGGGCGTCGCGCCCGAACTCGTCGGCCTCGCCGAACTTGGCCGCGATGTTCTGCGCGAACGTCCCGCCGCCCGGGTTGAGCACGTGCAGCGAGATGATGAAGCTCGGCGAGAGGACCGTGGCGACGGCCATCGTCTCGCCGAGCGCGCGGCCGAGGCCGAGCATCGAGGCGGAGATGATGCCGGAGCGGCCGAAGGGCAGCACCGAGAGGCGGATGACCTCCCAGCGGGTGGCGCCCAGCGCGAGGGCGGCCTCCTCGTTCATCTTCGGGACCTGGAGGAAGACCTCGCGGCTGACGCTGGTCACGATCGGCAGGATCATGATCGCGAGCAGCACGCCCACGGTGAAGAGGGAGCGGGCGACGCCGACCTCGGTCTTCTCGAAGATGTACGTCCAGCCGAAGAACTGGTCGAGCCAGAGGTTCAGGCCCTCCAGGTACGGCACCAGGACGAGGGCGCCCCAGATGCCGTAGACGATGCTGGGGACGGCGGCGAGCAGGTCGACGACGTACGCGATGGGGGCGGCCAGCTTGCGCGGCGCGTAGTGCGAGATGAACAGGGCGATGCCGACAGCGATCGGAACCGCGATGACCATCGCGATGATCGAGCTGACGACCGTGCCGAAGAGCAGGACGGCGATGCCGAAGACCGGCGGGTCGCCGGCCGGGTTCCAGTCGAAGGTGGTGAGGAAGTTGCCCTCGTCCTTCGAGATGGCGATGGCGGCGCGGTAGCTGAGGAACACGGCGATCGACGCCATGATCACGAGCAGCAGGATGCCCGAGCCGCGTGAGAGGCCCAGGAAGATCTTGTCGCCCGCGCGTCCGGTGGACTTGGGGCGGTCTTCCCGGCCCGGAGGCGCCGGCGGGGCCGGTGATGTGTCTATCGGTGTGGTGGAAGCCATGGTCTTTCCGGTCTGTGTGGGGGAGCTGTGCGCTCCCCTGGCGGCGGTGCACCGGATGGGGGTGGGGGCGGCGGGCCGGTCCGGAGGGGTGCGCCGGGCCGGCCTGCCGGGTTTCGCTCGCCGCGCGGGGTGTCCGGGTGGTGTTCCGGCCGGGACCCCGCGCGGCGGGGTGTTACGAGAGGCCCTTGACGGTCTCGCGGACCTTCGCGTTGATCTCGGCCGGGATCGGGGCGTAGCCCGCGTCCGTCAGGATCTTCTGGCCGTCGTCGGAGGCGGCGTAGGAGAGGAAGGACTTGACGGTGCCGAGGGTCTCGGCCTTGTTGCCGGTGTCGCAGACGACCTCGTACGTCACCAGGACCAGCGGGTAGGCGCCCTCGGCCTTGGTGGTGTAGTCGAGCTCCAGGGCCAGGTCCTTGCCGGTGCCCTTGATCTTGGCGGCGGCGATGGCCTTGGAGGCGTTCTCCGAGGTGGCCTTGGCCGGGGCGGAGCCGCCGGTGTCGATGTCCACGGTGGAGATGCCCTGGGACTTGGCGTAGGAGAGCTCGAAGTAGCCGATCGCGCCGTCGACCTGCTTCACCTGGGCGGCGACGCCGGACGAGTTGGACGCGGCCTGGCCGCCGGGGGCGGGCCACTTCTTCTCGGCCTCGTACTTCCAGTCGTCCGGAGCGGCGGCGCCCAGGTACTTGCCCAGGTTCTGCGTGGTGCCGGAGTCCTCCGAGCGGTGGAATGCCTGGATCGCCTTGTCCGGCAGCTTGACGCCGTCGTTGAGCTTGGCGATCGCCGGGTCGTTCCACTTCTTGATCTTCGTGTCGAAGATCTTGGCGAGGGTCGGCGCGTCCAGCGTGAGGCTGTCGACGCCCTCCAGGTGGTAACCGATCGCGACCGGGCCGCCGACCATCGGGAGGTTGATGCCCTGGCCGGTCTTGCACGCCTTCTTCGACTCGGCGACCTCTTCGGGCTTCAGCGCCGAGTCGGAGCCGGCGAAGCCCACGGTGCCCTGGTTGAAGGCGACGATGCCCTCGCCGGAGGAGGAGGAGTTGTAGTTGATCTCCACTCCGGAACAGGCGGCCATGTAGTTCTTGACCCAGAGGTCCATCGCGTTCTTCTGCGCGCTGGAGCCGGAGGCGCGGAGCTGGCCCTTGGCGTCGCCGCAGTCGACCTTGGACGCCGCGGACGTCTTCTCGCCGCTGCCCCCGGTGCTCCCGCTGCCGGTGTTGTCGTCCGAACCGCACGCCGTGAGGACCAGGGCGCCGGAGACGGCGAGGGCACCGAGCGCGGTGGCACGAAGCCGGTTCTTGCGCTGAAGCTTCACTTTTCGGGTGTTCCTTCCAGGAGCCGCCGTGATCTGTTCGTTCTACGACGGCGTGCGATGAGGTGTGGTGCTGCGGCTTGTCGCCGCGCTCCGTGTACGTCCGAAATTAGGCAGAACAGGTGAAGCCGCCTACGGGAGAGAGTGAACGGCAGGTGAACCGTGTCGGGCAGGCGGGTGTGGGCCGATCGGGTGGCTCTGCCGAGAACGTCGCACGGAGGGGGCCTCCTGCCGAGAACGTCGCACGGAAGGGGCCTCCTGCCGGGGGCGCCGGCTCAGAGGCTGGGCAGTGCGGGGAGCAGGGCGGTCAGCTGCTCGCGGTCGCGGGGCTGGGTGAGGCGGGTGCGGGCCGCCTCGGGGGAGAGCCACAGGACCCGGTCCACCTCGTCGTTGGCGATGAAGGCGCCGCCCGTGGCCTCCGCGGCCCAGTAGGCGACCTCCTTGGGGCGGCCGTCCACGAGATACCGGGCCGTGGGGAGCCGGTGGCCCGGGGCGCAGTGGTGGCCGGTCTCCTCCAGGACTTCCCGTACGGCGGCGGCGAGCGGGTCCTCGCCGCGCTTCAGCTTCCCCTTGGGGAAGCTCCAGTCGTCCCAGCGGGGTCGGTGTACCAGGCACACTTCCACCCCGCCGCCGGCCGGGGCGCGCCGCCACAGGACGCACCCCGCCGCCAGGACGGTCGTGGCCGGGGCCGGTGTGCCGCCGCTCACGGGCTCCCGGCCCGTGGCGTCCCGGCCCGTGGCGTCCCGGCCCGTGGCGTCCCGGCCCGTGGCGTCCCGGCTCACGGGGCCCCGGTTCGGTGGGCCGTCATGGCCGTCGCGTACGGCCAAGTCTCCCGGAACACCGCCCGCGCGGCCTCCACCTCGTGCCGCTGGTCCGCGTGGAGCACCCCGAGGGCGTACGCGGTGGCCGGGGCGATCCTCGGCGTACGGGCCGCCGCTGCCGCCGCCGCGGCCGCCTCCGCCGCGTCCCGGTGCAGGTCCAGGGCGTGCCCGGCCCCCGTCAGGACCGGGTCGGCCGCGCCGGCGACGACCTCGTGGGCGTACCGGTGCAGCCGCAGCAGCAGGCGGGCCTGGTGCCAGAGCGTGTCCTGCGCCTCGTTGTACGGCTCCGTCGTCGCGTCGGGCGGGAGGGCCGCCACCGCGCCGAGCAGCCGTTGTCCGGCGCGTTCGGCGGGCTCCAGGAGCGCTTCGGCCCCCCGGCCCGTGGTGCCGGGTGCGAGCGGGACCTCGGAGGCCAGCAGTGCCACGGCGTCGGCGACCGCGTGGAAGCGGGAGGAGCCGAGGGCCTGGAGCGCGGCGGAGTGGGCCCGGGTCCGGGCGAGGGTGAGCTGCCGTTCCAGCAGGGCCCCGGCCCGCGCGGTCCCGACGCCGAGGGCGGCCCGGCTCTGGGCGTCGGGGGTACCGGTGGCGGCGGACGCGGCGGAACCGGCGGCGGGGGCCTTTCCGGTGGGCCGGGAGCCGCGGGCGGCGGGGAGGGCGGCCCCCGAGAGCTGGTGCAGGGCCTCCAGGAGGCGGGCGAGCCGGGCCGCGTAGGCGTGCTCGCGGCCGAGGGTGCCGGAGAGCCAGGCCAGTTCCGTACGGAGATGGTCGGCCCAGAGCGGGTCCAGCGCGTTGCGGAAGGTGTGGAGCGAGCCGCTGATGCGCCGGGCCGAGCGGCGCAGGGCGTCGGCCGCCGCCCGGGCCCCGTGGTCGCCGGGTTCCGAGGGGGCGCTGCGCTCGCGGTGCAGGCGCAGGCTGCGCAGGAAATCGGCGGCCTGCCCCCGGAGGTAGGGCGCGAGGGCGGATTCCGCGGTGGGATCGCCGGGCCCGCGCCCGCTTGCGGGGCGGAGGTCGCCGGGCCCGCGTCTGTCCTCGGGGCGGGCGTCCCCTCGGCGGGCGTCCCCGGGACTGAGGTCCTCGGGCCCGCGCCCGCCGCCAAGGCGTCTGTCTCCGGAGCGCCCGCCTTCGGGCAGCCTGCCCTCTGGGCTTCCGCCTTCGGGCCCGCGCCCGCCCTCCGGCCCGCGCCCGCCCTCAGGGCTTCCGTCCTCGGGCCCGCGCCCGCCCTCGGGGCGAACACCCTCGGGTCCGCGCCCGCCCTCCGGCCCGCGCCCGCCTTCGGGCAGCCCGCCCTCTGGGCTTCCGCCTTCGGGCCCGCGCCCGCCCTCCGGGCGAACACCCTCGGCACGGACACCCTCGGGGCGGCCGACGTCCTCAGAGCTGAGGACCCCGGAGGGAAGGCCCTCAGAGCTGAGGCCCTCAGAGGAAAGGCCCTCGAAGGAAAGGCCCTCAGAGGAAAGGACCTGCGGGGTCCCGGCCTCCGGGCCCCCGGCCGCGGCGGGGGGCCGTCGCGTCGTCGTCTGGTGGTCAGGGCGTCGCACGCCGGCGCCTCCGGGCGTCAATGAGCATTTCCTGGACGTGCCGCAGCGGCTGTCCCTCCGCGTCCGTGGCGTGCCGGGTCCAGTTGCCGTCGGGGCCCAGGTGCCAGGAAGAGGTGGTGTCGGCCATACCGGTCTCCAGGAGTCGGCTGAGTGCGGCGCGGTGGGCGGGGTCGGTGACCCGGACCAGGGCTTCGATCCGGCGGTCGAGGTTGCGGTGCATCATGTCGGCGCTGCCGAACCACACCTCGGGCTCGCCGCCGTTGCCGAAGGAGAAGAGCCGGGAGTGTTCGAGGAAGCGCCCGAGTATGGAGCGGACCCGGATGTTCTCGGAGAGGCCGGCGACGCCGGGGCGGATCGCGCAGATCCCGCGCACCCAGATGTCGACCGGGACGCCCGCCTGGGCCGCCCGGTAGCAGGCGTCGATGATCGCTTCGTCGACCATCGAGTTGACCTTGATGCGTACGTAGGCGGGGTGCCCGGCGCGGTGGTGGACGATCTCCTTGTTGATGCGGGCGACCAGCCCGTCGCGCAGGGACTTCGGCGCGACCAGGAGCCGGCGGTAGGTCTCGCGGCGCGAGTAGCCGGAGAGCCGGTTGAACAGGTCGGAGAGGTCCGCCCCGACCTGCGGGTCCGCCGTGAGCAGGCCGAGGTCCTCGTACAGCCTGGCCGTCTTGGGGTGGTAGTTGCCGGTGCCGACGTGGGAGTAGCGGCGCAGGGTGTCGCCCTCCTGGCGGACGACGAGCGAGAGCTTGCAGTGGGTCTTCAGCCCGACGAGTCCGTACACGACGTGGCAGCCGGCCTCCTCCAGCTTGCGGGCCCACTTGATGTTGGCCTGCTCGTCGAAGCGGGCCTTGATCTCGACGAGGACGAGGACCTGCTTGCCGGACTCGGCGGCGTCGATGAGGGCGTCCACTATCGGGGAGTCGCCGGAGGTGCGGTACAGCGTCTGCTTGATGGCCAGCACGTCCGGGTCGCCCGCCGCCTGCTCCAGGAACGCCTGGACGGAGGTGGAGAACGAGTCGTACGGGTGGTGGAGCAGCACGTCCCGCTCGCGCAGGGCGGCGAAGATGTCGGGTGCGGAGGCGGACTCCACCTCGGCCAGGTCCCGGTGGGTGCCCGCGATGAACTTGGGGAACTTCAGCTCCGGCCGGTCCAGCGAGGCGATCGCGAACAGACCGGTCAGGTCCAGGGGGCCGGGCAGCGGGTAGACCTCCGCGTCGGACACCTTCAGCTCGCGGACCAGCAGATCGAGGACGTACGGGTCGATGGACTCCTCGACCTCCAGCCGCACCGGCGGGCCGAAACGGCGGCGCATGAGCTCCTTCTCCAGCGCCTGGAGCAGGTTCTCCGCGTCGTCCTCCTCCACCTCCAGGTCCTCGTTCCTGGTGACCCGGAACATGTGGTGCGCCAGCACCTCCATCCCCGGGAACAGCTCCTCCAGGTGCGCCGCGATGACGTCCTCGATGGGCACGTACCGCTGCGGGGACGCCTCCAGGAAGCGGGTCAGCAGCGGCGGGACCTTGACCCGGGCGAAGTGGCGGTGGCCGCTGACCGGGTTGCGGACGACGACGGCGAGGTTGAGGGAGAGCCCGGAGATGTACGGGAAGGGGTGCGCGGGGTCGACGGCCAGCGGGGTCAGCACCGGGAAGACGCGCTGCCGGAAGAAGGTGAACAGGCGGGCCTGCTCCTTCTCGGTCAGTTCCGGCCACCGGATGAGCTGGATGCCCTCGTCGGACAGGGCCGGGCAGATGTCCTGCTGGAAACAGGCCGCGTGCCGGGCCATGAGCTCGCGCGAACGGGTCCAGATCAGGTCGAGGACCTCGCGGGGCTGGAGGCCGGAGGCGGAACGGGTGGCGACGCCGGTGGCGATGCGGCGCTTGAGACCGGCCACCCGGACCATGAAGAACTCGTCGAGGTTCGAGGCGAAGATCGCGAGGAAGTTGGCCCGTTCCAGGATCGGCGTCGCCGGGTCCTCGGCCAGCTCCAGCACGCGTTCGTTGAAGGCGAGCCAGCTGCGCTCGCGGTCCAGGAAACGGCCCTGGGGCAGCTCGTCGCCGTCCCGGTCGGGCTCGTACGCGTCGGCGTCGGCGTCGAGGTCCGGATCCAGGTCGGCGGCGGTGGAGAAGCCGACGTTGCCGGAGGAGGAGTGCGCGACGGCGTGCGGCCGGTGCGCGGCGAGAGCGCCGACGGACGGCTGGGCGGGCTGGACCGGGACCTCGGAGCTGGGCTGCTGGCTCATGGACCTATTGTTCCGCGCGGAGGCCGAAGCAGGCGCGTCGGAGCCGGGAAAGATCGCGGAGGGCCCGGGAAACCCGGGGTCGCGGGGGGTGCCGGGGGCGCTCGGGGGCGCGTCCTTGGCCGTGGCTTCCTCGGGGGCGCGCCCCCGAGGATGGCCGGAGGCGCTCCCTCTGCGGCGGGGGGCTGGCAGAGCTGGCTGCATCCCGTGAGGGTCGCAAGGGCGTCTGAATGGCCGGTAACGGCGACATGACGTACAGGAAGCGGTGTGCCTGCGGGTGGGGCTCGCGGTGACGGCGGGAGCGCGGTTCCGTGTCGGCCCCGGCGCATGGGCGGCCTGACACGTGCGCGCCGCCCGGGGCCCGGCGTAGGGGCCCGTCACGTGCGCGCCGCCCCCGGGCCCGCCCCGCGTCGGCCCGGCATGCGGGCGCCGCCCGGGCCCCGGTGTATCGGCCCGGTACGCGGTCGCCGCCCGGGCCCACCCCACGTAGGGCCCGGACGGCGCAGGGTCTCACCCGCCCCGGACCTCAGCCGTGCCGGCGGCGCAGGATCCGGAAGGCGGCGAACACGGCGAGCGCGGCGAGGGCCAGCAGGATGCCGGTCTCGACGAGCTGGAGGGGCCAGAAGTGCGAGGCGGGGTGGTAGTCCGTGAACCACTCGACGCCGCCCAGTCGCTGCATGCAGTTGTCCGGGACGAACCCGTCGGCGTTGGGCGTGCAGTCCTCCCAGCGCACCTCCTTGCCGGAGGCGGTGAGCATGCCCGCATCCGTCGCCCAGGACTCGTTGCCGGGGTAGTCGCGCCCGAGGGAGCGTTCGGTCGGCCACAGCAGCTGCCGGCGCTCGCCGAAGCCGGTCATGACCAGGCCGAGCACGGCGGCGGTGACGGCCATCGACAGCAGCGTCCGGCGGATCAGCACGGCGCACAGAGCCCCGACCGCCACGCCGAGCAGGGTGTAGGCGGCGGCGACGGGGCCGATGCCCGGGAAGACGGCGGAGCTCAGCCATTCGAGACCGGACGCGTACGAGCTCACGCGGAGCTCGTCGCGGCCCCAGCGGTAGACGAGGGTCAGCACCGAGACCGCCGCGCCGGCCAGGACGGCGGGCACGACGAGCCGGGCGGCCAGCCACCGGGCGGGGGAGACCGACTGGGCCCACGCCATCCGGAACGTACCGCTCTCCAGCTCGCGGGCGATCAGCGGACCCGCCACGAACGCGCCGACGAGGCAGGCCAGCACCAGGAGGCTTCCGCCGCCGAGGGACAGATAGCTCTCGGCCGACGTCCGCGCGAACGTGGGCATGTACGTGTCGTCGTCGCACGGGGTCACGTCCCCGTCCGGGCACTGCTCCCGCCATGACGCGGTCCGGACCCACAGCATCAGCCCGGGCACGACACCGGCGGCGAGGAGCAGGAGGACGCCCGCCGCCCACAGGCTCCGCCGGTGCACGCGCAGCAGCACGCGGACGGACCCGCGCAGGGTGGGCGGGGACGCCTTGGCCGTGTCGGGCTTCGGCGGGGTGGTCAGGGTGGTGGTGCTCATGCCGACGCCACCGCCTCGCGGGTCCCGAGGGCTCCGGCGGCCGCGACCGACGCGGTCGGGGTGAGCAGCGGCGGGGCGTCCGGGGAGCGGAGGTGGGCGAGCAGCAGCTCCTCCAGCGAGGGTTCCGTGACGGCCCAGGCGGACTCGTCCACGGGGCCCTCCTTCCTGACGAGCGCGGTGAGTTGACGTCCCGTCGTACGGGATTCGACGACGGTGTGCGGGGCCAGGTCGTGGCCGGCCTGTCCGCTGACCAGGGCGTGCGCGCAGACGATGTCCTCGGCCTCGCCGCCGAGCCGGACGCGGCCGCCGTCGACGAACAGCAGGAAGTCGCAGGCCCCTTCCAGCTCGGTGAGGATGTGCGAGGACATCACGATGGTGGTGCCGTGGTCGGCGGCGTGCGCCATCAGGGAGCCCATCAGCTCGTGCCGGGCGAGCGGGTCGAGATCGGCCATCGGCTCGTCCAGCAGCATCAGTTCGGGCCGCTTGCCCAGGGCGAGGGCGAGGGCGAGCCGGGTCCGCTGCCCGCCGGAGAGGGTGCTGACGCGGGCCTTGCGCGGCAGGGGTCCGGCGATCCGGTCGGCGGCTTCGCCGTCCCAGCGCCCGGGGTTCAGCTCGCTCCCGGCCCACAGCGTGTCGGCCACGCTGAGCTGCGGGTACAGCGGCTTGTCCTGCGGGACGTAGGCGATGCGGTGGCGTACGTCGGCGGGGCCCTCGGAGCCCAGCACGGCGAGGGACCCCGCGCTCGGCCGGGCCAGCCCCGCCGCCAGGTTCAACAGCGTCGACTTCCCGGCCCCGTTGGGCCCCACGAGGGCGCAGACGCGTCCGGCGGGAAGGCGGAAGGAACAGTCCTCCAGAGCCCGGCGGGCGCCCCCTCCCCGCCCGTAGGTCATGGCGAGGCCGCGTGCCTCGATCGCAGCGCCTGTCATCGGTCCTGGTCCCCCTTGTACGTGCTGTCCAGTACGGCGGTGAAGAGCGCGCTGACGTCGTCCTTCTCCAGCCCGGCCGACCGTGCCCGGCGGGCCCAGTCGGCGAGTTCGGTGCGCAGCGGAGCGTCGGAGGCGGATGCCTCGGCCGCGCCGCCGAGCGTCCTGCGGACGAAGGTGCCGAGCCCGCGCCGGGCCTCGACGAGGCCCTCGCGTTCCAGCTCCCGGTACGCCTTCAGGACGGTGTTCGGGTTGATGGCGGTCGCCTCGACCACCTCGCGAGCGGTGGGCAGCCGGTCGCCCGGCTCCAGAACGCCCAGGCGCAGGGCCTGCTTCGTCTGCTGGACGATCTGGAGGTAGGTGGCGACGCCGCTGCGCCGGTCGATGCGGAATTCGACCGCTGCGGATTCTGCCATGTTCACCACCCTTTCACTAATTGAGTAGTGAAAGGGTGGCCCAAAGAAGGGGCGGCGTCAAGTGACGCCGCCCCTGTATGTGCCCGCTGAGGTCTACATGTGTCTGCGGAGGTCTACCGCGCCCGTGCGGCGCGCAGTTCCTCGTTGATGCGCTGGGCTTCTTCGAGCTGGTCCTCGAGGATGACGATGCGGCAGGCGTCCTCGATCTTCGTGCCCTGGTCCACGAGCTCCCGGGCGCGGGCGGCGATGCGCAGCTGGTAACGGGAATAGCGGCGATGGCCGCCTTCCGAGCGCAGCGGGGTGATCAGGCGGTTCTCACCGAGGGTGCGGAGGAAGGCGGGCGAGGTGCCGAGCATCTCGGCGGCCCGGCCCATGGTGTAGGCGGGATAGTCGTCGTCGTCCAGGTTGTCGGTGGGGCGGGTACCGCGAGGGGGCATAGCACCTCTTCTTTCGGGGACACGTCGGGGGGCCCGAGTGCCGTACGGCACTCGGGCCCCGAGCTTCAACACCATCTGCCGACCGACTGCGTCGGCGTTCTCTTTCCGCCGGTCCGCCCGGAGGGGCGGGTGAGCGGGGATCGCGGATGCGTGACCGGGGACCACCTTCCTATCTGGGGCCTGCGGTACCCGGGCGGTGTGCGCCTCGCCCGGGCGATCCTGATGGCGTCTGCTCCTTACCTCGTTCGGTTTGCTTCACTTCGCTGTTTCGGTACTGCGGTGCGGCCCCTGGGGCCGCCCGGCCCGGCAGCCAGCGAGGGAACCCACCGATTCCGGCTCCGCCGCTCCACTGCCGTTCCGCTCACTGCTCGTACTGCTGGCACTGCTCGTACTGCGCTTACTGCTGGTACTGCTTGCGCGGCAGTTCGTGTCTGCCGTGCCCTCTTGGATCTCTGGCTACGGGGAAAACACTAGACCCGCCACAAGCCAGATGTCTACTCCCGACGCGACAGATTTTCTTCAGAGCGGAGGAGGGGGTCGCCAGGGCCCGCCTCACGACTCCGTGCGGTACATCAGGTCCACCTCATGCGTGGTGAAGCCGATGCGCTCGTACACCGTCACGGCCGCCGTGTTGTCCGCGTCCACGTAGAGCATCGCGGTGGGCAGCCCCTCGGCGGCCAGATGATGCAGGCCGATCGCGGTCAGGGCCTTGCCGAGGCCGCCGCCCTGGGCGTCGGGCAGCACGCCGACGACGTACACTTCGCCGAGCCGCTCCTCGGCGTGCACCTTCGTCCAGTGGAAGCCGACGAGCGCGCCGGCCCGCTCGGCCAGGAAGAAGCCCTTCGGGTCGAACCAGGGCTCCGCCTTGCGGTCGTCCAGGTCCTGCTGGGTCAGCGAACCCTGCTCGGGGTGATGAGCGAAGGCGGCACGGTTCACGGCGAGCCAGGCGGCGTCGTCACGGCCCGGCTCGAAGGTCCGTACGGTGACGCCCTCGGGCAGTACGGGCTCCGCGAGGTCCAGGGGCGACAGGCTCCGCCGGAGCTGGCGCAGCTCGCGGAAGAGGGAGAGGCCGAGGACCTGGGCCAGGTGCCGGGCGGCGGAGCTGCCGCCGTGCGCCCAGACCCGCAGCCGCTTGCCGGTCGCGGCGAGGAGCGCGGAGCCGAGGGCCCGCCCGTGGCCGGTGCCGCGCCGCGCGGGGTGCACGACGAGCTCGGCGGCCGGGGCCTCGACCGGGTCGGTGTCCTCCAACTGCGCGTAACCGGCGAGGGCCCCGTCGACGGTGAGCAGGAAGTGGCGCACACCGACGCGGTGTCCGCCCCTGATGCGGAGCCTGCCCTGCTCGGAGACCGCCTGCCTGCCGTCGAACCGGGCCGCCTCGCCGAGGAGTTCGAGCACGGCGTCGGCCTGCGCCGGGTCCAGTGCGTCGAGGGCCTGAATCTCGCGTCCGGGGGAGGGGAGGGGTACGTCAGTCGTCATGAGGACGAGCGTACGGCGAGCGGGGGCGCGTACGGAGGTGCGGCGGGAGCACGGCGGGGAGCATCGTCCGACCCCGAGAGTTGTCCGACCTCCAGAGTTGTCCGACCCCGAGAGTCGTCCGCCCCCCAGAGTCGTCCGCCCCCGAGAGCCGTCCGCCCCCGAGAATCGTCCGACCCCGACCCCGACCCCGACCCCGAGCCGCGTCCGGCAGACAGCCTCACTCCCTCCCGGTGACCCCTTTTGGCCGGATGGCAACCAGGTCGTAACCCCGAACACCTGTTGCGCTACGCGCGTTGACTCTAGGCTGCGGCACGCAGGATTCCAGAAGTGACACCACTGACGTAACTGACACACAAGGGGACCGATGTCAGCGACTCCGCAGAAGAACCGTGCGTCCCGGCGGGTGCTCGCCGCCGCGGCCGGTCTGGCCACCATGGGCGCGCTCGTCGCCGCGATGCCGGCCGGGGCCCATGACCGGGGCCACGGACACGGTCATGGCCACGGCCACAAGCCCCGTACCGTAGATGTGCAGTTGCTGTCCTTCAACGACCTGCACGGCAACCTGGAGCCCCCGGCCGGTTCCGCCGGCGAAGTCTCCGAGAGGCAGCCGGACGGCACGGTGAAGCCCATCCCCGCCGGGGGTGTCGAGCACCTGGCGACCTCGCTGCGCACGGCGCGCAAGGGCAGCCCGTACTCCGTCACGGCGGCCGCGGGCGACATGGTCGGCGCGAGCCCGCTGCTGTCGGGCCTCTTCCACGACGAGCCGACGATCGAGGCGCTCAACAAGCTGAAGCTGGACGTCTCGGCGGTCGGCAACCACGAGTTCGACGAGGGCGCGGCCGAGCTGACCCGCCTCCAGAAGGGCGGCTGTCACCCGGTCGAGGGCTGTTACGAGAAGGGCAAGAAGTTCAAGGGCGCGGACTTCCCCTACCTGACGGCCAACGTCACCAAGGAGAAGACCGGCAAGTCGCTGCTGAAGCCGTACACCATCTGGAAGAAGAACGGCGTCAAGATCGGCTTCATCGGCGTGACCCTGGAGGGCACGCCGGACATCGTCACCGCCGAGGGCGTCAAGGGCCTCAAGTTCCACGACGAGGTCAAGACGATCAACAAGTACGCCAAGGAGCTCGACCGCAAGGGCGTCAAGTCCATCGTGGCCCTGATCCACGAGGGCGGGGCCCCCGCCTCGACCTCGTACAACTACAACTGCGACAGCCCCGGCGCGGGCGACGGCATCTCGGGCCCGATCGTCGACATCGCCAAGGGCATCACGCCGAAGGTGGACGCCCTCGTCACGGGCCACACCCACCAGGCGTACGTGTGCACCGTCCCGGACCCGGCGGGCAACCCGCGCATGGTCACCTCGGCCTCGTCGTTCGGCAAGCTGTACACGGACACCACGCTCACCTACGACCTGCGCACCAAGGACATCGTCCGTACGTCGGTGAAGTCCGCGAACCACGTCGTCACCCGGGACCCGGAGGGCGGGGCCAAGGACATGCGGGACCTGATCACCCGCTGGAACAAGCTCGCCGCCCCGATCGCGAACGCCCCGCAGGGCTGGATCAGCGCCGACATCAACGGCCGCGGCTCCACGGCCCCCGAGAAGCCCCTCGGCAACGTCATCGCCGACGCCCAGCTCGAAGGGCTCGCCCCGGCCGACAAGGGCGGCGCGGACGTCGCGTTCATGAACCCGGGCGGTATCCGCGGGGACCTGGTGTACAAGGCGTCCGGCAGTGAGGGCGACGGGGTCGTCACGTACGGCGAGGCGTTCACCGTGCAGCCGTTCACCAACATGATGAACGTCGTCGACCTGACCGGCGCCCAGCTGGTCACCGCACTCCAGCAGCAGGTCAGCGGCCCGAACGAGGCCAGCCCGAAGATCCTCCAGGTCTCCAAGGGCCTCACCTACACCCTCGACCTGACGAAGACCGGCGCGGCCCGCGTGGTCACCGACTCCATCAAGCTGAACGGCGCGGCGATCGACCCGGCCAAGACCTACCGCGTCGCGATGAACGAGTTCCTCGCGGGCGGCGGCGACGGCTTCCCGGCCCTCGGCCAGGGCAAGAACAAGCTGGTCGGCGCGTCGGACCTGGACCTGTTCAACGCCTACCTGGCGGCCCACTCCTCCGCCTCCGCCCCGCTGGCCCCGCCCGCGACGGACCGGATCACGGTCATCCGGTAGCTCTCTGCCCGACGTCGGCCGCGACTGACGGCTTCGATTGACGGCCCCGGCTGTCGGCTTCGACTGACGGCCGCGACTGATGGCTTCGGCTGACGGCTTCGGCTGACGAGGGGAGGGGCGGCGGGACCTACGGGTTCCCGCCGCCCCTTCGTGCTGTTCAGGGGGCGCGGAGCAGGTCGCGAAGGCCGGTGATGTGGGTACGGATGTCGGGTGCGTCGGCGGGGGCGGCAGCCGAACTGCCGTGCCCGGTAGCTGAGTCGGCGGGTTTCCGGCAGGACCGGCAGAGGCCGTCCGGGAGCGCTTCCGGACGGCCCGGTACGCCGCAGGCGGTGCATTCGACGAGTACGCGGAGGGCGGGCGCGCCGGGCGCGGGTGCGGCGGGCACGCGGGGCGGGATCTTGTCGGTGAGGCGACGGCGGACGAGGCCCACGGGGGAGCCGACGTGGGCGGGGAGCCCGGCGGTGAGGGCCTGCACCACGTAGTCGCCGTCCACGCCCCGGTCGAGCCACGCGGCGGCGAGCGCTTCGAGGGCGGTGCAGTCGGCGGCGGAGAGGGCGAGCCGGGGATCGGCCCGCCCGAGCCGGGCGAGTGCGAGGTAGGCGGGGGAGGGGGTGTCGGCGGGGGGTTCCGCGGGCGCGGGTGCCGCAGGTTCTGCTTGTGCGGATGCGGATGCGGATGCGGGTGCGGATGCGGGTTCAGGTACGGGCGCGGGGGCCGATTCGGAGGCCGGGTCCGGGTCCGGGGCCGGGTCCAGGTCCGGGCCGGAAGCCGGAACCGGGCTCAAGTCCACACGCGAGTCCGCCTCCTGGGGCGCGCCCACCGCGGCTTCCTTTCCCACGTCCCCTGCCGCTTCCCCTTCCGCATCCGGCACCCAGGGCGGTGGAGGAGCGGCGTCCTGGGAACTCAGCGGGGCGCGGGGGTCCTGGGCGGCCTCGGAGGCGAGATAGGTGTTCCACCACTCGTTGTCGCGGGCGGTGCGGGACCAGAAGGTGCGGAACGACCAGCGGATCTCGTCGCCGTGGCCGATCGGGCACCGTACGCGGCGGAGGTATCCCGCGACCGACAGGGCGGTGAGGGCGGAGCTGACGGCTTGCTGCCCGTAGAGCGGGAGCTGCCTGGCGAGGGACTTCACGCTCATCGCGGCCCCGGTGGGGAGGCGTTCGATGAACCCGGCGATGTAACGCTCGCGGACCGGGAGGAGGGCGAAGTCATCCGCCTGGCGCGGCCGTTGGCCGGGGGCGGGGCGCTTGCCGTAACCGGGTGTGGCCATGGGGTACGGGAGCGAGGATGCGGGCGCGTGCGGGGCGGCACTAAGGTGCTCTGTAACCACGGGATCGGCTTTCTATGGGGTTGATCTTGCGGTGAGACCCCGGCCTGGTGCTTCCAACACCGCGTCGGGGTCGTTTGGTTCCCGAACCGTAAGCATTCGTGACGCCGCGTCGCAAGCTGTCACGATTAGTCATACTTGCTGGCCGTTACGGGTGGGGGAGGTGGGGAGGGTTTTCCCAACCCCCTTCTTTTCCCTACCTGTTAAAGACGCGGCTCGAATCCCGGGTCTCGTGTCCCGAAGCTCGGGTCCCGGGACCCGAGCTTCGGGTCCGGACCCCACCCGCGTACACCCGCACGAGTGAATCGACGACGGGACTTCCGCTCCCGAAGCCCGGGTCTCGGGTCCCGAGCGTCGAGCCCCGGTCCGAAATCTCCCCGCCCCTCCCGCCTTCGCTCCCTGGCACGATGAATCCCATGGACGCCCGAGACGAAGAAAGCTCAGCCACCAAGTCCACGTCCCAGCCCCTGGCGGTCGAGACGCTCGCGGACGAAGCGCTGGACCTGGTCGGGACACGTTTTCCCCAGGCTGTGGGCGCGCTGCTCGGAGGCTCGGCCGCTCAGGGCCGCGCCACGGCGAGCAGTGACCTGGATGTGGCGGTGCTCCTCCCGGACGGAGACACCGGCCGACGTGAACTCCTGCGCCACCACGGCCGGTTGGCGGAGCTGTTCGTGCACACCGTGTCCGACGTGCCTGCGGCGTTCGAGCGGGACCGGTTCCAGAGGCGGGGCACGATCCTGTTCCTCTACGAGAACGGGTTGCCGCTGCTGGACCCGTACGGCCATGTGGTCAGGGCGCGCGAACGCGCCCGGCAAATCCTGGCGGCCGGGCCCCCCGCCCTCACCCCGGCGGAGTGGGAGCGGGGCCGCTACCTGCTGACCTGCTTCATGGACGACCTGGCCGACGCCCCGCCGACCGCACGCTACGAGCAACTGGCCCTGGCGGACGGGGTCCTGCGCGAGGCGGTCCACCTGCTGACCGCCCACCTCAACGCCTGGACGGGCATCGGCAGATGGCTCCCCCGCCGCCTCCTGAACGCGGATCCGGTACGGGGCAGAGCCCTGCTGGCCGGCCACCGAACCGTGGCCGAACACGCCGACCCGGCCCCGCTCGCGACCGCGGCGGCCCAGGTCCTCTCCCTGTGCGGCGGCCCGCTCCGCGAGGGATACCGCCAGACTTGGGGACCCGGCCCCGGTGACGCCGCGCCCCCTCCGCTCAGTCGCCGGAGCCCTCGCTGAGGAGCGGGGCGAGGCCGTCCAGGAGGCGTTGGAGGCCGAACTCGAAGAGGGCGTCGAGGTCGAGGTCGTAACCGGTGGTGGCGAGACGGGAGAGTGCGGGGAACCGGCCGGGGGTCAACACCGTGAGCAGCGCGGGCCCTTGGGCGTCCATCCATTCCTCGCTGTCGAGGCCGCTGTGCGCCTCGGCTTCCTGCTCCGCCTCCAGATTGAAGGCGATTCCACGGGCGTAGTTGAGCAGCATCAGGTGGGCGGTGAAAGCGGATTGAAGGTCGAGTCCGTGTGAGTGCAGGGTGTCGAGCATCCACTCGCTGTAGGCCATGGCCGAGGTGATCGTCTGGGGGCGGGTCACCGACACGGCCGGTCCGAGCCAGGGGTGGCGGCGGAACACGCTCCAGAGCTGCCGGGCCGCCAGCTCGATCGCCGGACGCCAGCCTGCCGGTGGATCGGCGGGCAGGGGATCGTTCGCGATGACCGTGTCCATCATCCGGGTCAGCAGGTCGTCCTTGTCGGCCACGTGCCGGTACAGCGACATGGGAGCCATGCCCAGATCGGCGGCCACCCGCCGCATCGAGACGGCGGCCAGCCCCTCCGCGTCGGCGATCGTGACGGCGGCGGCGACGATCCGCCCGGTCGTGAGCGACGCCTGCGCCGACGCCGTGGGGAGTGAGGCATCGGCTGACGTACCGGATGCCGCACCCGATGACGTACCGGCCGACGCATCGGACGGCGCGGCGGGTGACGCGTCGGACGACGGCCCGCCCGGACGTGATGCGGCTGCCGCTGTGGGGCGTGTGGCGCGCACCGGTCGGCTCGGCCGGGACTCCACCACGGTCCCGACCCCGGGGACGACACGGACCAGGCCCTCCCGGCGGAGCTCGGTGAGCACCTTGGTGGCGGTCGCCATCGCGACGCCCCACTGTTTGGTGATCTCGCGGGTCGAGGGCACGCGATCGCCGGGCGACAGCTCGCCCGCTTCGATGCGCTGCCGCAGTTCGTCGACGATTTGGCTGTAGCGCGGTACCGCCGCCTGCGAGCCGCCCATCGAACATCCTCCGCACTAGGGCACCTGAGAGGCGGTCATCCTAGCGGCCAAGGCCGGACGACCGCCGCGCGCGGGGGCCTTCCCTGTCTGTGTGCACTAGTACGGCACGACTCAAATAGCTGCGCTGACAAGGGAATTAGCGCTTGCGTAGTGCAGTGCGTACGGCGTATTTTCGCGTCATGACGAACAACGAGATACTTGTCAGCGGTGCGGGCATCGCAGGACCCGCCCTTGCGTACTGGCTACGCGCAGGAGGCTTCAAGGTCACCGTCGTGGAACGCGCTCCGGGACCCCGGCCGGGCGGGCAGACCGTGGATCTGCGCGGCGCGGGCCGCACCGTGATCGAGCGGATGGGCCTGATGGACCGGGCGAGGGCGGTGAGCGTGGACCAACGCGGTCTGGCGCTCGTGGACGCCTCGGGCCGGATCACCGCGCGGGTGCCCGCCGACAGCTTCGGCGGCGAGGGGATCGTCTCCGAGATCGAGATCCTGCGGGGCGATCTCGCCCGCCTGCTGTACGACTCCACCCTGACGGGCGGGTCACCTCTTCCGTACGGCTCCCCTCTTCCGTACGACTCCACTCGCCCGTACGACTCCACCCCGCCGGACACGGAGTACCTGTTCGACGACACCGTCACCGGGATCAGCCAGGGGACGGACGCCGACGCGGACGCGGTCACCGTCACCTTCGAGAAGGCCGCGCCCCGCCGGTTCGGGCTGGTCGTCGGCGCGGACGGGCCGCACTCCGTGGTGCGGGCCCTGGCCTTCGGCCCCGAGCGGGAGTTCGTCCACCCGCTCGGCCTGTACACCGCCTGGTTCACCGCCGTCGACGACGACCTGGAACTCGACGGCTGGTACATGATGCACAACGCGCCCGGCGGCCTGGTCGCCTCCGCACGGCCCGGCCGCCTCCCCGGCGAGGTCAAGGTCGGCCTCAGCTTCCGTTCGCCGCCCCTCGCCCTCGACCGCCGAGACGTCGCCGCCCAACAGGACCTCCTGGCCCGGCACTTCGCGAACGCCGGCTGGGAGACGCCGCGCCTGCTGCGGGCGATGCGCACCGCCCCGGACTTCTTCTTCGACTCCATGGGCCAGGTCCGCCTGGACCGCTGGTCTCGCGGCCGCGTGGCGCTGCTGGGCGACGCCGGATACTGCGCGTCCCCGCTGACCGGCCTGGGGACGAGCCTGGCCCTGGCCGGCGCGTACGTCCTGGCCGGCGAGATCACCGCCGCCAGGGGCGACCACCGCATCGCCTTCCGCCGTTACGACGAGATCATGCGCCCCTACGTCAGCCAGGCCCAGCAGCTCCCGCCGGGCGGCGCATCGGGGTTCGCGCCCTCGGGGCGGCTCGGGATCCGTCTGCGGGACCTGTCCATGCGGCAGATGACCCGCTGGCCGATGCGGAGCGTGCTCGCCGCGCAGTTCGCCAAGGCCGGGGACATCGCGCTGCCGGAGTACGGCCCCGCCGAGCGCGTGGGCCCGGCGGGGGGAGGGCGCTGGGGGACAGGGTGACGGGGTGGTGCGGTGCTGCGCGCGCCCTACGGAGCGGTGCTGCGCGCGCCCTACGGATGTGAGGGAGGCGGCAGCACCGCGACCGGGTGGGAGATCAGATGCTGATCGCTGGGCTGTAGTAGGTGTCGGCCGTTATCTGCCATCCGATGGCAGACTTGTCGAACCCGGGGGGGCAGGTGATCGTGCCGGAGAGGTACCCGCCGCGCGCCGAAAGGTTCTTCTTCAGGTCATAGACGCGCTGGCCCTGGCTTCCCTGGCATGTCACGCCGAACCGGCCCTTGACGGCCTTGTTCGTCTTGTTGACGAAGTTCACCCGGACCTTGTTGTTGCCGACCTTCTCGATGCACCGCGAAATCTTCACGCCGGAACAGTGCCATACGCCGGTGGCGGTGGCCGTGCCGACGCCTGCGGCGCGGGGTGCGGCTTCGGCGACGCTGACGGACGTTCCCATCAGTGCTATCGCTGCGACACCCGTGGCCATCATGCGAGCTGTAGTCTTCACGTTTTCCCCGTGCTTTCTCTGCGTGAACAGGACGGCTCTGACGGCTGGTTCCGTGCCTGAGCCGGAACCAGCCTCATCGAACAAGAACCGAGTTAATCACGGCCGTCGGCTCGGCCGCGCTCGCGCTTCCCCGCTGCGGCCGGGCACCCTCCGGGTGGCGCCGGCCAGGCCCGTAGGGCCACGCGGAGAGATTCCGGGGCGACACAGCGCCACCCTTTTGGAGCTCCCCGGGCATTGCCGCTGAATTCAAACAATTCCGGAATGTGGTACTGCCGAAACCAATTCGGGCGTCCCCGTACGCGGCCGCCGCCCCGTCCCCGTACTCTCCACTTCAACGAGGGACGCATGGCATGCAGCACGAAGTGCCGTAAAAGCGGGGGGATTACATGGAATACCGACGTGCGGTGATACCGGCACTGGTCGGAGGGCTGTTGCTCACAGGGCTTCTGTGGTGGGCGGGTGCGAGTACGGAGGCGTTGCGGCTACCGGGAGCGAGCAGTGTGCTCGGCGGGCGGGCCGCCGCCGAGCTCGAACACTGGCTCGTCCCCTGGTCGTACGAGGTACCGGCATCGGTCCGGTACGGCGCGGAGTCGTACGGCGCGGACACGCTGGACGGAAGCGGCCACTATCTGTCCCTGTACACCACGGGGATGCAGATCCGGTTCGCGGCGGTCCTCCTCTTCTTCGTCGCCGGGGCGCTGCTCCTGGTCCGCAGGCTGCCGCCGGTGAACGGCCGGATGCCGGCCGCGCTGCTCGCGGTGTGGGCCTGGGGGCTGGTGGCCGGGAACCTGGCGGTGGCCGTCTCCGCGCCCTGGCTGATCGCCGCAGCCGGGCGCGGCAGTTACCGCTTCCTGCCCCAGCTCGCGAGCGTGATCTCCTCCGGACGGCAGATCCTGGTCCTGGCCGCGCTCGTCGCCGCGGTGGTGACGGTGCTCGCGGCCCGGATCACCGCGAAGGGCGCGGGCCCGTTGCCCCAGGCGGTCGTCCCGGCCGCCGCCGCCCGCTGGGCCGCCACCGCGGGGACGGCCGTGGTCGCCGTGTCGCTGGTGGTCCTGTCGTACCAGCCCGTGGCCGCCGCCATCCAGACATCGCCCTCGGGCACCGGATTCCTCGCCGAACCGGGCGAACTCCTGCGCCAGTGGCTGCTGCTCGGCGCGTGGTCGAGCCCGGCGGGCACGCCGGTGGGCCACTGGTTCCTGTACCGCCTCGTGGACGCGCTGCTGCTCGTGGTGGTGTGGTGGTCGCTGCGGAAACTGCCCGTCCTGCTCACCCGGACCACGATCCCGGCGATGGCGGTCGGCGCGGTCTGCGCGGTCGTACTCGGGCTGCTGGTCAGCCAGTTGGTGCAGGTCGCGATGAACGACGCGGGCATGCGCTGGGGGCTGCTGCACCTGTCCGGCGTCCTCGGCGGCAACGTACCGGCCGCCATGACCTTCGGCCTGCTGGCGGGGATCACGGCCGCCGTGACGCTGCGGGTGGCGGCGGGCCTGGTGGGGACCGGCATCACGGGCTCGGGCATCACGGGCTCCGGCACTGCGGGCCCCGTCGCCGCGAGCTCCGGCTTTACGGGCCCCGTCGCCCCGAGCTCTGGCTTTACGGGCCCCGATGCCACGGGCCCCGATGCCACGGGATCCGGTGTTACGGGGCGCGAGGCGACCGGCTCCGGTGTTACGGGCCCCGATGCCACGGGACCCGACGTCCCGGACACCGGAAAGGGCCCCTCCCGGCCGTAACAGGGCCCTCCGCGCGGGACGGGGTCACCGGTCGTTGACGAGACCCGGCAGGGGAGCGCTGGGCACGATCGTGTGGCCGCGCCCGGCGAAGTGGTCGAGGAACCTGCTGCGGATGTCGGCGGTGCGCACGGCTTCGGTACTCCGGTCGGGTCAGAAGCGGTCAGGGTGGGTCGGTGGGTCGGTGGGTCGGTGGATCAGTGGGGCAGTGGGGCTGAGGCGGTCCCAGGCGGTTAGAGGTGGTCAGAGGGGCCGGGAAGGGTGCCGGGGAGGGGGCCGGGGCCGGTCGCGCGGGCCGAGGCGGTCGCTTGCGTCGGGGGGCGTGCGCCCGGGTGCAGGGCGGCGTACTCCAGCGGCGCGGACGGGTCGATGGAGACGTCCAGCGGGGCCGCCTCCGCGCCGGCCCGCACCAGCAGGTCGCCCACGGCGGCGATCATCGCCCCGTTGTCGGTGCACAGCCCCAGCGGCGGCACCCGCAGGGTGATCCCCGCCGCGCGGCAGCGCTCCTCGGCCAGCGCCCGCACCCGCGAGTTGGCTGCCACCCCGCCCACCACCACCAGCGTCCCGACCTCGTGCGCGCGGCAGGCGGCCACCGCCTTCCGGGTCAGGACGTCGGCCACCGCCTCCTGCAACGAGGCCGCCCCGTCCGCGAGCGGGATCTCCTTGCCCTGGAGGCGGTGCTGCTCGGCCCAGCGGGCGGCGGCCGTCTTCAGCCCGGAGAAGGAGAAGTCGTAGCGGGAGTCCTTCGGCCCGGTCAGCGGCCGGGGGAAGCGCACCGCGTGCGGGTCGCCCTCGCGGGCCGTGCGGTCGATGGCCGGCCCGCCCGGATAGGGCAGCCCGAACACCCGGGCCACCTTGTCGAAGCACTCTCCCGCCGCGTCGTCGACGGTGTCCCCGAGGTGCGCGATCGGATCCCGTACGAGATCCCGCACCAGGAGCAGCGAGGTGTGCCCGCCGGAGACGATCAGCACCATGCACGGATCCGGCAGCGGCCCGTGCTCCAGGGTGTCGGCGGCGACGTGCCCCGCCAGGTGGTGCACCCCGTACAGCGGCACCCCCAGCGAGAAGGCCAGCGTCTTCGCGCCCGCCAGGCCCACCTGGAGCGCCCCCGAGAGGCCGGGGCCCGTGGTCACGGCGACCGCGCCGACGTCCGCCATCCGCAGCCCGGCCCGGTCCAGCGCCTCCCGGACCACGGGCGTGAACGAGTGGAGGTGGGCCCGCGCGGCGATCTCCGGCACCACCCCGCCGAAGCGCGCGTGCTCGTCCATGCTCGACGCCACGGCGTGCCCGAGGAGCCGCCCGTCCCGCACCAGTCCCGCACCGGTCTCGTCGCACGACGACTCGATCCCCAGCACCACCGGAGAGCCCACGGCGACCTCCTCTCGCATGACGAACGCAATTGCAATCTATGTGCAATAAGGTACGCCGCCGCGATCGGGCGGCGCGGGGAGGCGTCAATCCGGAGGCGGTCGGGCGCCCTCGGGTGATAGGCACGCGACATGGACGACGACCTCACGACACCCCGACTGACACTGCACCGGCTCAGCCCCGAGGAGGCCCGCGAGCTGATCGAGTGCGGGCCGCAGCCGGGCGAGCCGGACCAACCGGGCAAACCGGACCAGCCGGGCGGGCCGGACCAGTCGGGCGGCGGGCTCAACGCGGCCCGCTGGGCCCCCGATTACCCGGACGGCGGCGATGTCTCCGCCGCCCGGCGCTATCTCGACAGCCTGGCCCGCGCCGGCGAGCGCCCGCACCCCGGGGTGTACGAGATCCGCACCCGCGAGGACGGGCGGGCGGTCGGCGGGGTGGGCTTCCACGGTCCGGCCGACGACACCGGAAGCGTCACCATCGGCTACGGGCTCGTGCCGTCCGCCCGTGGCCGGGGATACGCCTCCGAAGCCCTGCGCGCGGTCCTGGAGTCCGCCCGCCGCAGCGGCATCGCCCGGGTGAAGGGCGACGCCGACCACGACAACACCGCCTCCCACCACGTCATGACGGCGGCCGGGATGCGGCGCGTGGGCGAGGACGAACGGGTGGGCTACTACGAGAGCACCTGGACGCCCGAGCCCGCCCCGCCGGGACCTGAGGACCGCGCCTGACCCGGAGCGAGGGACCCGCCGAGCCACCAGGCCACCAGGCCGCCGAGCCTCCAGGCCGCCGACCCGCCGAGCCTCCAGGCCGCCAGGCTGCCGAGCCGCCTCCGGAACGTCAGCCCAGCGACTCCTGTGTGGCGACCACGACCCCGTAAAGGTCCCCGATGGTCGCCAGAGCGCCGGAGTGCACCTGCCCGGCGTCGAGATCGGCGCCCAGCACCGGCAGCGACCTGGTCGCGCAGGCGTCGGCCACGACCGTGGGGCGGTTGCCGTGCAGGAACGCGCCCTGCGCGGTGAACGCCACGCACATGTGCGTCATCCAGCCGGCGAGGACGACGTCCTGGCCCTCCGGAACGTGGTCGGCCAGGTCGGTGCCGTAAAAGGCGTTCGGGGCCTGCTTGACCACGACGGGCTCCCCGTCCGCCGGTGCGAGGTCCGGGTGGATGCGGCCGATCTCGGCCCTGATGTCGTACGGAGTCCCCTCGCCGCCGTCGTTGACGACGTGGACGACCTTCGCCCCCTCCCGGCGGGCGCGGGCCAGCAGGCGCGTGGCGGCGTCGAGCGAGGCCCGCCAGCCGTCCAGCTCCATCACGCCCCGGGTGTAGGTGTTCTGGAAGTCGATCAGGATCAGCGTCGAGCGGGAGAGCGCGGCCGGGGCCGGATCGAAGCCGTTGAGCTCGCGCAGGGTGGTTCTGGACATGGGGGTACCGCCTTCTGGCCGTGCTTAGGGAGGAGTTGGGGTGTCGGAGGGGACATCCGGCAGCGCCGGTGAGCTCCGGTCTCGACGCTATGACCCGCCCTGGCATGTCGGCAATGACGACTAACATGCAGATACGGACATGGGCCCACCCCGTCCGGGGCCTCAGGCCCGGAACCAGCAGCCTGAAGGGAGCCCACCATGGCCGACGCCAGCCGACTCGACGTCAACCGACTCGCCGCCAGCCGACCCGACGTCGGCCGACTCGTCGTCATCGTCCTCTTCGACGGCGTCGACCTGCTCGACGTCACCGGACCGCCGGAGGTCTTCTCGCTCGCCCGGCGCGAGACCGACGACGCGGCCGGTTACGCGGTCGTCCTCGCCGCCGGGACCATGGACCCCGTCACCACCGGGGCCGGGGTCCGCATCCTCCCGGACGCCACCTTCCGCGAGGTCGCGAGCAGGAGCATCGACACCCTGATCGTCCCCGGTTCGGTCGAGGTCGACGGCGAGCGCCGGGTCCGTGCCCTCGTCGATCCCGAACTGGTCGGCTGGGTGAAGACCCTCGCCGGACGGGCGCGGCGGGTCACCTCCGTATGCGTGGGGGCCCATCTCCTCGCCGCCGCCGGGCTCCTCGACGGTCGGCGCGCCACCACCCACTGGTCGACCGCGCGGCAACTGGCCGACGAGCACCCGGAGATCGAGGTCGACGCCGACCCGATCTTCGTCCGGGACGGCGATGTGTGGACCGGGGCCGGGATCAGCGCCTGCCTCGATCTGTCGCTCGCCCTGATCGCGGACGACCTCGGGGAGACCGTCGCACTGCGCGTCGCCCGGCAGCTCGTGATGTACCTGAAGCGGCAGGGCGGGCAGAGCCAGTTCAGCGTTCCGCTGGAGCAGGTCGCGGCGACGCGGCGCATCGACGACCTGCGGCACCACATCATGCGCAACCTCGGTGAACCGCTGACTCTCGTGGACCTGGCCGGACACGCCCACGTCAGCGACCGCCACCTCACCCGGATCTTCAAGTCCGAGCTCGGGACGACCCCGCACGCGTACATCGAATCCGTACGGGTCGAGAAGGCCCGCAACGAGCTGGAGTCCTCCGACGCCACCCTCGAACGGATCGCGTCCGTCTGCGGATTCGGTACGACGGACACCCTGGTGCGCGCGTTCCGGCGACGGCTGAACACGACGCCGACGGAGTACCGGCGCAGGTTCAGGTCCGGCTGAGGCTTCCCGCCCTCCCCGGTCTGCGTTCAGCCAAGCCCCGCCGGTGTCGTCGTACCGGTCCTGGTCTCGCCGAAGAGGCGGCGGTACGCGCCCGGGGTCGTCCCGAGGGCGGTGTGGAACCGTCGCCGCAGGTTGACCGCCGAGGACAGACCGACCCGGGCGGCGATCGTCTCGACGGGAAGATCGGTCTGTTCCAGCAGGGACCGCGCCGCGTCGATGCGCTGCTGGAGCAGCCAGTGCCCCGGGCTGGTGCCGAGCTGCCGGGCGAACCGGCGGGCGAACGTGCGCGGCGAGAGACCCGCCCGCGCGGCCAGCCGGTCGACGGAGAGGTCCGTGTCCAGGCGCGTCAGGGCCCACTCCAGGACCGGGGCCAGCGAGTCGTCCGCACTGCCGCCCGCCCCGACCGGCGCGGGCCGCTCCGCGTACTGGAGCTGGCTGCCCTCCCGGTGCGGCGGCAGCACCATGCTCCGGGCCATCTGGGCGGCATAGGCCGCGCCATGGTCGGACCGTACGAGATGGAGGCAGAGGTCGATGCCCGCACCGCTGCCGGCACTGGTCGCCACATCGCCGTGGTCCACGTACAGCACGTCCTCCACGACCGTCACCCGCGGATAGTCCTCAGCGAACTGCGCGGTCCGCCGCCAGTGCGTGGTCGCCCGGCGGCCCTCCAGGAGCCCGGCCCGCGCCAGGACGAACGCGCCGGTGCAGATCGACACGATGCGCGCGCCCCGCTCGTGCGCGGCGCGCAGGGCGCCGAGCACAGCGTCGGACACGGGCCCCCCGGGCGACGGCCAGCTCGGGATGATCACTGTCTCCGCCCGCTCCAGGGCTCCGAGACCGGACTCGATGAGCAGGGAGTGCCCGACCGTGGTCCTGATGAGACCGGGCCGCTCCGTGCAGACCTCGAAGTCGTAATGCGTCGGAATGCCGGGGTGGTCGGTGCCGAAGACCTCGGCTGCCGAGGCCAGCTCCAGCGGCGACTGCGGCTCGTTGAGCAGCGCCACCACGCGGTGGCGGGGAGCGGGCTCGGTCTCCGGCTCGGGTATGCGCAAGGACATCACCATGTCATTAAAGTACCCGTGAATGTCATTCGCGACACTCGTCCGGACGTATCGGTCGGCGGCACGATCGAGCCATGACCAACGACACGCAGACCAACGCCGAAACCCTCCTCAAGACCGTCGTCCACATCGACGACGTCGAGGCCCACCAGGTGGTCCCCGGAATCGTGCGCCGCAGGCTGCCGGGCACGGACTACGCCCGGGGCTGGCTGATCGACTTCGCGGCGGGCACGGAGTGGCCCGAGGTCGACCACCACCTCACCGAAGAGCGCTACTACGTCCTGAGCGGCGAGGTGATCGACGGCGGTGAGCGACACGGTCCCGGTACGTACGTGGTCTTCGCTCCCGGCAGCGAGCACCGCCCGAGCACGGAGACGGGCGCGCGGATGCTCGGCATCTCGCTGATGGAAGCCTGAGCCTCAAGACCGCCCGTCCGGTCCGGGGGTCCGGGCGGGCAGGCCGGGGCCCACCGGGGGCGATGCGCCCTCGGTGGGCCCCGGCGCGAGTGAAACAGCGCCGGCGAGCAGGCCGAGGGCCAGGGCCGCCACGCCGAAACCCCACGACCCGCCGGACATGCTCCCGGCCGCAGTCGCGGCCGTGCTCACCGGACCGGACAGGGTCGCGGCCAGGGTCGTGGCCGCACTCACGGGGTCGGTTCCGGCCGCCCGAGCGTGAACCAGACGACGGTGCGCCCCGGATACCGAGCGCCCCCGCTCCGCGTCCCCCACGCCTGCGCCAGGCTCTCCACGAGGACGAGCCCGCGCCCGTTCTCCTCCTCCGGCCCCACCGCCGCCCGCATCGACCCGAACGTGCCGAGCGCCGCCGCTCCGGCATCGCCCGCCCGCCCGCCGTCATCCGTTACGGCGACGGTGACCCGCTTCCGGTTGACGGCCACATGGACCCGGATCAGCGGCGTACGCGTATGACGGTGGGCGTTGGTGACCAGCTCACTGACACAGACCCGGGCGTCGTCGACCAGCCCGGGGTGCCTGCTGACGCCCAGCAGCGAGGTGACGAAGTCCCTCGCGAGCCGCGCGGCGCTGGCGGTGTTGGGCAGGGTGAGGCGGTAGTTCTCCCCGCTGAGCGGGTTGGGCTGTAGGGGCATTGGGGTTGCAGCGGTCATGTCGTTCTCCCCATGAGGTTCGTGCTGCGAACTGGTGCGCTATTCCTCGCCCTTGAGGGTCAATCCGGGGCCTGGATCTCAACGCACGTCTGTGCGGCAGCACTTCGGGAAACCTGGGCCGAAGTGCTGTGCTGGGCACGACCATAGCTTCAAGTCTCACTTGTGCGACCCATGTGCAAAATTAAGTGACCGAATGGATTACGGTGAGGTCGCCAGCCACACTGGGAGCCGACAAGAGGAGACGTCGATGCCACCAAGGAAGGCGCCGACCGCGCGGCAGCGCCGTGTGGGTGCTGAGCTGCGCAAGCTGCGGCAGAGCGCGGGACTTGCCCTCGCCGAGGCCGCCGCCCTGCTCGGCGCGGAGCGCACCACCATCAGCAACACGGAGTCGGGGCGCTTCGGCGTGAGCGGTGACCGCGTCCGTAACTGGGCGGGCGGCTATGCGTGTCCCGACGAGGCGTACGTGGAAGCGCTCGCCGCGATGGCGGAGGAGCGGGGCCGGGGCTGGTGGGAGGACTACCGCGACGACCTCACCAGCGGCGCGCTGGATCTGGCTGAACTGGAGCATCACGCGGTGGCGATCAGGGCCGTGCAGATCATGCATATGCCGGGGCTGCTCCAGACCGAGGACTACGCCCGTGCGGTACTTGCGGAGACCGTTCCGCCCCCGGCCGCGGCTCGACAGAGACGTCATCTGTCACTTCGGCTCAAGCGCCGAGACGTCCTCGACCGGCAGAACCCGCCGACCTGCACGTTTCTCATCCATGAGGCGGCGCTGCGGATGACGTACGGCGACTCCAGCGTCGCGCGCGGTCAGTTGGAGTACGTGCTGCGCGAATCGGAGCGCGACAATGTCACCGTTCGGGTGGTCCCCTTCGCCGCCGGCGGCTTTCCGGAGGCCGGAAGCTCGACGCAATATGTCTACGGACGCGTTCCGCAGTTGGATACCGTGCTGACGGACACGGCCACCGGGTCTGCGTTCCTGGACGCTGAGACACCTCTGGCGAACTATCGAGCGGCGATGGATCGGATCGAGAGGCTGTCTCTTGATCCGCCAAAGTCAAAAGACTTCATTCGTGAGGTCGCACAACAAGTGTGAGGCGTGAAGCACGTGGAAATTCAGTGGCGCAAGTCGTCGAAGTCGTCGAACGCCGAAGGTAGCGCCTGCCTGGAGCTTGCCGAGCACGACGGCGAGATCCTGCTGCGTGAGAGTGACAACCCCGACGTGGTCGTCCGCACGACGCGAGTGAAGCTCCGGGCGTTCCTGGGTGGTGCGAAGGAGGGCGAGTTCGACGACTTCGCCTGAGATTTCGCGCTTCGGCGGCAGGCGGTCCTCACCGGCGCAGGTGGGGGCCGCTTTGTCGTTCGTATCACTTGTTAATCGCTGAAAAATCACTCGTTAGACGTCAAACACTTGATACGCGCCCGCCCCGCGCGCTAGCTTCCTGATGTGCCGCCCCGTCACGTGGCGGCCAACTCCCCCTGCGTCTGCGCCCGTTGGGGGAGAGGTAAGCCGGTGCGCCCCCTCCCGCAGCTCGTCACGCCGGTCGCGGTGAGGGGGCGTTCCCGGTGCTACGTCAGGAGGCCGCGCATGCTCGAAGACGTCCCCGGCCCTGTGGGGCCCGGCCCGTTCGCGTACTGGTGCGAGCGCTACACGTACGCCTCGGAAGACCTCGACGAGCCCGACAGCCTCGCGCGGTACTCCGCCCGCACGCCCGACCTGGCGATCCAGCGGATCCGGGAGGAGGCGCGGGGCCTGCTCAGCGCTTTGCCTGCGGCCCAGCGGCCGGTTCTGGGCTGGGCCGAGGGGCCGGGGAGGGTGCGGGCCATCGGTGCGCTGCATCGGGGGCGTACCTGCGGGTTCACCCTGCGGCACGGGGCGGGGTGGAGCGAGTGGATCGTGCGCCCCTACCTCGCGTTCTCGGTGGACCCCAAGGCCCTGCTGACCGTCCTGCCCACGCGGACCGGGCCGTGCACGGCGTGCATGCCCGGTCCGCAGGGCTGCTGACCCGGAGCCGCGGTCGCAGGACTTCCGCGTCGGCTGACTACCGGACCGCCTCGGTCCGGCCGCAGGTCACGTTGGCGGCGGGAAGGGCGCCGGTACGCAGGTAGTCGACGACGGCCCGGTCGGCGCAGGGGACGGGCGTGAGGCCGTCCAGCCCGCGCCCGAACACCCCGTGGGCCCGGATGTCCGCCGTCAGCAGCCGTGAACCGGTCAGGCGGCGGTGCAGGGCGAGGGCCCCCTCGTACGGGACGTTGTTGTCGCGCCGGGCCTGGAGCATCAGCGCGGGGACGGGGTTGCCGATCACCGTGGCGGGCTCGCGGGAGGTGCTCGTCCAGAACGCGCACGGCGCGATCATGCCGTTCACGAGCGGGCCGAACACGGGCTGGCCCACGCGGCTGCTTTCCATGTTCCGCCAGTACGTCTCCGGGTCCTTCGGCCAGCCCCCGGCGGGCCAGCCGCGGTCCCCGCACATGTAGACCGCCCCGCCCAGCATGCTGTCCGCCAGGTCGGGGGAGGCGAGCATGTCCAGCACGGAGGCGAGCGCCGGGCCGGGCTCGACCGGCCGGCCCGCGGCGGCTTCGACCAGGTCGTGCACCGTGGAGGCGAGCGCCGGATCATGCTCCTCGTGCTGGATGAACTGCCTCAGCACCAGCCGCAGCAGCGGTGCCGTGAGGCGGACGCCGGAGACCACGACCGGCCGCCGTTCCGCCCCGTCGAGCAAGCCCTCGACCCGTGCGCGGACGCGGGCGGGCGTGTTGCCGAGCCGGTACGTCCTGTCGTGCCGGGCGGTCCATCCGGCCCAGGCGTCCAGTGCCTCCTCAAGGGGCAGCCCCGCCCGCTGGAAGAGCTGGTACTGGGTGGCGGCGGGATCGGTCGACGAGTCGAGGATGATCCGGTCGGAGCGGTGGGGGAACATCTGGGTGTAGACGGCGCCCAGATCGGCGCCGTACGAGACGCCGTAGTACGAGAGTCTGCGCTCGCCCAGCGCGGCGCGGATCGCGTCCATGTCACGGGCTGCGTTCCGGGACGTGGCGTGGCGCAGGAGCCGGGCGTTGTCGCCGTGCTCCTGGCAGCGGCGCGCGGTGTCCCGGGCGTCGCGCACCGTGCGGTCGAACTCCGCACGGCGGGTCGTGGTGGGACCGGGAGGGGGCGCCGGGGCGGCGGGTGCGCAGACGACGGGGGTGGACTCGCCGAGGAAGCGCGGGTCGAAGCCGATCAGGTCGTAGCGGTCGGCCGCGTCCTTCAACGCGGGCCGCAGATAGAGCGTGTTGGCCAGGCCCGGGCCGCCGGGGCCGCCCGGATTGGACAGCAGGATGCCCCGGCGCTTCTCGCGCGCCCCCGTCGCCGCGATCCGTGAGACGGCGATCTCGATCGTCGGGCCGCCGGGGTCGGCGTGGTCGAGGGGGACGGTCACCTTCGCGCAGCGTGCGCCCGCGGCGCGCAGTTCCGTCTGCCGCGCCGAACAAGGCCCCCAGACGACGGGGTGGCGCGCCGGCTCGGCGGACGAGGCGGAGGAGGCGGAGGAGTCGGACGAGTCGGACGAGGCGGACCCACGGGGCGGGGCGGACGCGGCGGACGCGGGCATGCCGCCCGCGAGTAAACAGGTCAGGCCGAGTCCCGCGGTGACCAGACGGATGACGCGCATCGTGCTCCTCGGATCGGGTGGGAGGTACCCGCACGACGCTAGGGACTCGTGTGACCTGGGAACATCGGGCCACCCGGTCGACGGAACCGGGGGGAATCCCCCCGTCACCCGCCGCAGCGGCCCCCTCGGTCCGCAACCGATGGCCAGGTCGCGTGCTGCCGTCGTGCGAGGGCTCCGCCCCGCCTGTACGGCCCTGCCCCGGCGCCCGCCCTGCCCGTGCGGGCGCCGGAGCGTCGAGCGGGGTCAGAACTCCATGGGGACGAGGAGGAAGGACTCCGAGGGACCGGAGAGCTGTGCCTTGCTCGCACGCAAGGTGTACTGGAGGGGCCCGGTGGAGGTGGTCTCCAGACTGACGAAGTTCCCGTTCAGCCTGGACCGGATGGCGTAGTGGTGCTCCTCGCCCTCGTGGTCGTAGTACAGGTCGAACCTCTCCCAGCTGTTCACGACGGTGGAACGGGCGCGCAGCACGTTCTGCGAAGCGCCGGTGAAGTTCTTCTCGACCGATACGTAGTGGTTGTTCGCCAGAGACCTGAAGGCGACCGACTCCGTGTTCCGGTCCACGTCGATGGCGAACCTCTCCCAGCCCTTGATCCCGGACGAACGGGCCCGCAGTACAGCGGTGTTGGGGGCGTCGTAGCCGAACTCAGGGGCGACGTACTTGTAGTTGCGGACCGACTGGAAGGCGGTGGCCCAGGGGGCGGGCTCGATGTCCCGGGCGGAGGCGTCGCCGCCGGCGGACGGGGCTCGCCGGTCGTCCGCCCGGCTGCCGAACCGGGCGGCGAACTTGTCCAGTTCGGGACCCTTCACGATCTTCCAGCCGCTGGGCACGGCAGCCGGTCGGTCGGCCTTCGGGTCGGTCTGCGGGGCCGCTGCGGCCACGGGGGCCATCAGCGTGGATGCCGCCAGCAGAGCGCTCAGGGTCAGTACGGCCGAGGTCATGCGTCGCACGGGTACTCCTCGCTTATCGTCTCACGCATTCCGGAGGGAGCGAGGCGACGGGAAGGCAAGGAATTCTCGGTCGTCCTGCTCAGAGATTTCCGGCCAGGGATTTCCCCGGCGCGATATTCGCCCTGTGCGAGGCGGCGGCCGGACCTGGCGCACAGGGCCATTGCCTGCGCGCGGTTACGCCATTCCCTATCTCATCCCCCCCCGGGGAAAGCCGTGGTCAGCACCCTCCCCAGGGTGCTTCGACGGCTGCTGCGCCATGGGGCGAAGCGACCTCAGCGTAAGGGGGAGTTGAGTTTTTCGGCAAACGTATTCGTGGCGATCCGGGAGTTTTCGCGGGAGTCGCGATGCGTTATTCATTCCGCAGTTCTCTGTTAATCCTGGTGTCGCTTTTCGTTTATGGTGCAGCCGCTTCACGGCCACTTGTCGGTCAGGCTGCCCGGGCCCGCCGCAGGGTCTTGCGGTGGGCCCGGTTGGTGGCCATCAGCGCGTCCAGGGCGTCCCGGGTGCGGGAGAGGTCCGCGATGTGGGCGGAGAGGCGTTCGCGCTCCTGCTCCATCCGCTCCATGGCGGCGTCGGAGTTCGCCTCGCTGGGGGCCTCCACGCAGGGCAGCAGCTCGGTGATGGTCCGGCTGGACAGGCCCGCCGCGTACATCCGTTGGATGAAGACGACCCGGTCGACGTCGGAGTCGGAGTAGTGCCGCTGGCCGCTGGGGCTGCGGACGCTGGTGAGCAGGGCCTGCTCCTCGTAGTAGCGCAGGGACCGGGCGCTGACGCCGGTGGCCGTCGCGAGTTCTCCGATGCGCATGTGGTTCGTCCCCTTCGCCGTTGGCCGGTGGCTGGTGGCCGTTGGCCGCTCGCTGGTGCTGGTGCAGTGCCGGTGTCGCTGTCGGTGCCGCGCCGTCCTGGCCTGCGGCCCTTGCCCCTGACATTGATGTCAGGTTTTAGCGTAGCTGTCGAGCCCGGATCACGGGTGAGACGCAACGCGGAGGACGGACGGCATGACCTCTATCGACCCTTCCACCAGCACGCTCGACGGCCCCCCTTCCAGCCCCCTTTCCAGCCCTTTCTCCAGCACCCTTTTCGACCGTTACCGGCTCGGTGGTGGTCTGACCCTGCCCAACCGGGTCGTGATGGCCCCCATGACCCGCGCCCGGGCCGCCGCCGGCGGGCTCGCGACGCCGTCGATGGCGACGTACTACGCCCAGCGGGCCACGGCCGGGCTCATCGTGAGCGAAGGGGTGCAGCCGAGCCTGATCGGGCAGTCCAACCCGGGGACGCCGGGGCTGCACACCGATGAGCAGGCCGCCTCGTGGCGTCCGGTGACGGCCGCCGTGCACGCCAACGGGGGGCGGATCTTCGCGCAGATCATGCACGGCGGGCGGGTCTCGCACCCGGACACGACCGGTCTCGTGCCGGTCGGGCCGTCAGCCGTTCCGGCGGCCGGCGAGGTCTTCACCCCGACCGGACCCCAGCCCGCGCCGACCCCGCGCGCCCTGGAGACCGCCGAGGTGCCCGAGCACGCGCAGTCGTACGCGTCGGCCGCCCGCCGGGCCGTCGACGCCGGGTTCGACGGGGTCGAACTGCACGGCGCGAACGGCTACTTGATCTCCCAGTTCCTCTCCTCCAACGCCAACCTGCGCACTGACCGCTACGGAGGTTCCGCCGCCAACCGGGTGCGGTTCGCGGTCGACGCGGTGGCGGCGACCGTCGACGCCGTGGGCGCGGCGCGGACCGGGATCCGGCTCTCGCCCGGCGGGACGTTCTGGGGCGTCGAGGAGCGCGAGGTCCCCGAGCTCTACACCGTACTGCTGGGGGAGTTGGCACGCCTGGAACCGGCGTACGTGCACCTGGAGGCCACCGCCGACGATGAGGTGCTGCTCGCCCTGCGGCGCGCCTGGCCCGGCACGCTGATCATGAACCCGGTGCTGCCGCTGGGGCCGAAGCGGACCGGCCGCTCGGACGCGGACCGCTGGCTCGGGCTGGGCGCGGACCTCATCAGCTTCGGGCGGGCCTTCATCGCCAACCCGGACCTGGTCGAGCGGTTGCGCGGCGGACTGCCGGTGGCGCCGGAGGACGAGGCGGCGTACTACCAGGGGGGCGACGCGGGGTACGTGACGTACGGCTCGTACCAACACGCGGGCTGACAGCGGCCGTTGGCGTCGACGTGATCCGCCGCGCCGCGCAGTCATGCCGTGGTGACGGCGGAAGCAGCGGTGGGGGACGCGGTGTCGGTGTCGGTGGCGGGCACGTCGTCCCAGGCCAGCGAGGACATCTTCCACCCTGAGGGGGTCCGGAGGAACTGAGTGGTCTTCCAGCCGGAGCCCTCGAACCACTGGCCGTGGTGGAAGCCGGACTTGCGGTATTGGCTGAACCGGTGCGCGACGGAACCGAAGACCTCCGTCCGCTCGGTGGCCTCCCATTCGGAGAACTCCGTCAGCGTGCCATCGGTGAGCATCCGCTGCCGGGGCTCGATGAACGCGTCGAGATCGTAGATCACCGGCTCGTCACCGACGTTGGCGATGATCCGGCCCTGCGGAATGAAGATGTCGCGGATGACGCCCACATCCGGCTTGCGGCCCCCGGTGTTGTCGAAGGCGTCGACGAAAACGCGCATCAGCCGGTTGAGTTCGGTCTGCACGCCCGCCCCCGGCGCGTCCCCCGAAGGCGGCCATTCCCCGGAAAGCACCGCCCAGGCTTCGCTGTCGCGCCGCACCCCGCGATACGGGTAGCGCTGCCGCAGTACGCCCTCACGCGTCATGCCCAGTCGGCGCGCGACCTCGATGCTGCGGGTGTTGCCCGCCGCCACCCACCACTCGACGCGGTGCATCCCGCGCTCCTGGAAGGCCCAGTCGATCAACACCCGGCAGGCGCGGGTCACGAGCCCGCGCCCCTCCCCGGCCGGCTCCACCCAGCAGCCGATCTCGGCCACCCCGCTCGTGCTGTCGAAGCGGGTGAACATGACGCCGCCCACCAGCGTCCCGTCCAGCCGGATCCCGTAGATCCGGCCGCCGTCCTGGGCCTGACGGTCGGCGTAGCGCTGGAGGGTGGCCGTGGCCGACGCCAGGTCGGAGCTGTGCGTCGCCCACGGTATCCACTGACCCACCAGGTCCCTGGCGCGATCGATGTGGGCGAGGAACTCCTTTGCCTGCCATGGCTCCAGGGACTGGAGCCGGGCGTGGTCGTCGAGCGGCACGGTGAACATGGAAGCCTCGCTCTCATGGGTGCGTAACAAGTGTTCGGTACGTAAGCTAGCAGCATGCCGCCACCCGCACCCGGAGACCGTGAAGCCCGCCGCAAGGACGTGTCCGAGGCGGTGTGGCGCGTACTCGCGGACAAGGGGTTCGGCGGGCTGACCCTGCGTGCCGTCGCCGCCGAGATGGGGGCTTCGACCGGGATGCTCATGCACTACTTCCCGACCAAGCGGGCTCTGACCACGCACGCCCTGGACCTGCTGGAGAAGCGCACGGCTGAGCGGCCCCGTCGCGCGCGGACCGCCGAGGGCCTCGCCACCGTGCGCGCCATGCTCCTGGACATCCTGCCGCTGACCCCGGGCGACACCGCCCGCAACCGCATCTGGGTCAGCTCCTGGGACCTCTCCCTCGCCGACGACGCGCTGACCGCCGAACAGGCCGCCCGCTACACCCGTCTGCGCTCGACGATCCGCCCGCACTTCGACGCCGCCCGCGAGCTGGGCCAGCTCGCCACGGACGCCGATACGGACCAACTCGCGGCCGCTGCGGTCGCGTTCACCCACGGGCTCGTCGTCCAGGCCCTCTTCGATCCCGGCCGATTCCCGGACGAGGCGCAGACCGCCATGCTCGACGGCTTCCTCGACTCGATCGCGGCGGAGCGCATCCGGGGCCGGGGCGGGCGTAGGACGTGAGCAGGACGGGTCCGGGGGCCGGGCGTAGGACCTGCGCCCCATGCGCACCCTGAACCCGCTGGCTAGGGTCGACGCTCATGCACGCTACGGAGAACGGTCGCCGCGACACGGCGGAGCGCAGGCGGGACACCCTGGAGCGGCTCGGCTCCGAGCGCGATGTCTGGGTGTCGACGTCCCACCCCGAACACGGCCCGCACCAGGTGGCGCTGTGGTTTCTGTGGGACGGGCGGGCGGTGTGGATGTGCACCGGCGCGAACTCCGCGACCGTGCGCAACGTGCGCGCGGAACCGCGCGTACGGCTGGCGCTGCCGGATGCCCGCGACGTGGTGCTGGTGCAGGGGGAGGCGACGTACTGCCCCGCGCCGGAGGTGCCGGAGGAGGCCGCAGACGCGTTCGTGGCCAAGTTCGGCTGGGACCCGCGCCGCGAGGAGGCCCCGTACGTGTATCTGCGCGTGACGCCCCGGACGGTGCGCGCCTGGTGCGGGGTGCCGGAACTGCGGGGGAGGGTCGTGATGCGCGACGGGGCGTGGCTGGAGTAGCGGTGGTGGTGGCAGTGGTGGCAGTGGTGGCAGTGGTCGCAGTGATGCGGATGCGGATGCGGTTCGGGCGGGTCGGCCGCAGGGGGTGTCACAGTCCGGTGGAGAGGGTGGCCTCGGGCAGGGGCTGGCCGGCGACCTGGCTGGACAGCAGGCGGAGCGCGTCGGCGGAGGAGTCGTCGTTGGCGGTGTAGACCTCCAACCGGTGTTCGGGGCTGTCGGGTTGGAGCCACACCTGATAGTCGACCTCGACCCTGCCCACGGTCGGGTGCCGTAGGCGCATGGTGCCCACCGTGCAGTCGGCGACGTCGCCGGTGGCCCACAGCCTGGCGAAGTCGTCGCTGCGCATGACGAGTTCGCCGATCAGCTCGGCCAGGCGGCGGTCGGTGGGATACCGGCCCGCGGTGAACCGCAGGTAGGCGACGTGGATGCGGGCGAGTTCGTCCCAGTTCTCGTGCAGGTCACGGGTGTGGGAGTCGAGGAAGAACATCCGGGGGACGGAAGGCCGTTGGGCTGGATCCTGCGGCGCGTCGAAGTCGATGTGCTCGGCGGTGAGCGCGTGTCCGGTGCGGTTCCAGGCCAGTACGTCGCCCCGGCGGCCGAGGACGACGGCCGGGGCGCTCCGGCCCAGGGACGTCAGCAGCGAGAGGACCCGGGGGTGCGGTCGCTCCGCCTGGGGGCGCGCCATGCGCGGCTCCGCCCGCCGCAGCGCGAGGTTGTGCAGGTGGGCGGTCTCCGCGGCGTCCAGCAGGAGAATGCGGGCGAGCGCGCCCAGGACCTGCGGGGAGGCGGTGCCGGCCTGGTCCTGCTCCAGCCGCGTGTAGTAGCCGGCGCTCACCCCGGCGAGCTGGGCCAGCTCCTCGCGCCGCAGCCCGGGGACGCGGCGAGCCGTGCCGTACGTGCGGAGTCCGACGTCGGCCGGGGTGACGCGGGCGCGGCGGGTCTTGAGGAAGGCGCCGAGGCTCTCCGGTTCCATGGCCATGGGTTCGAGTGTAGGAGGGCGTGACGGGGCCCTGGGCGTCCCTGGGTATCCCTGCGGGGTGTACCCATGGCGGGGGGCTGGTTGGCCCGCCCCGGCCGATCCCATGCTCGGTCGCATGAAGGAAACTGCTGCCGCCCACAAGGCCGCGTACAAGGCCGCCCACGAGGCCGCCCACCGGGCCGGACCGCGGGCCTGGATGGGTCTCGCGGTGATCCTCGGCCCGGTCCTGCTGGTCGCGATGGACGGCTCGGTGCTGTTCCTCGCCATGCCGAAGGTCATCGAAGCCCTCTCGCCGTCCGCCGGCCAGGCGCTGTGGACGCTGGACGTGTACGGATTCGTCGTCGGCTCCCTGCTCGTCACCTTCGGCACCATCGGTGACCGCTACGGCCGGCTGAAACTGCTGATGATCGGCGTGACGCTGTTCGGCCTCGCCTCGCTGGGCGCGGCGTTCGCGACCGGCCCGGACATGCTCATCGCCTTCCGGGCGCTCATGGGCCTGGCCGGGGCGACGCTGCTGCCCTCGGCGCTCGCGGTGCTCAGCGAACTGTTCGCCGACCCCCGGCAGCGGGCCCAGGCCATCGGGATCTTCGCCGCCGCCTTCGCCGCCGGGTTCGCGATCGGGCCGGCGGTCGGCGGGCAGTTGCTGAGCCACTTCTGGTGGGGTTCGGTCTTCCTGGTCAACCTTCCGGTTCTGGTGGCGTTCCTGGTGCTGGCCCCGTTCCTGCTCCGCGAGGTGGCGACCTCGCGGGCCGGCCGTATCGACGTCCTGAGCGTCGTGCAGTCCGTGGTCGGCCTCCTGGCGACGATCTACGCCGTCAAGCATGTGGCGGCCGAGGGGATGTCGACGGCGAGCGTGCTGGCGGGGCCGGCCGGCGTGGTCGTCCTCGCGTGGTTCGTCCGGCGGCAGCTCACGCTGGAACACCCGGTGATCGACTTCCGCCTGTTCCGGGACCGGGTCTTCGCCATCGCGATCATCACCGGACTGCTGCCGCTCGCCGCGTGGTCGGCCACCGCCTACCTGTCGGGCGTCTACCTCCAGTCCGTTCTGGGGATCTCCGTGCTGAGGGCCGCGCTCCTCTCCCTCCCCGGGGCCCTGCTCCTCACCGTCACGTGCATCGTGACGCCCCTGCTGGTCGCGCGCATCGGCAAGCGGTCGGCGCTCGTCACATGCCACCTCTTCGTCGCCGCCGGCCTGCTCCTGCTGCTGCCCGTCGCGCCCTCCGGCGGGGTGGGCTGGTACATCGCGTCGACGGTCCTCGCAGGCGTCGGCTACGGCATCTCGTTCAGCCTCGTCGCCGAGACCGCCGTCGCGGCCGTTCCCCCCGAGCGGGCCGGATCCGCCGCCGCGATCGCGGAGACCAGCAACGAGATCGGCAACGCTCTCGGCATCGCCCTGCTCGGCTCGCTGTCCGTCCTCGTCTTCCGCCTCCAGGGTCCCGACCTCGCCGGCACCTTCGACGAGACGCTCGGCCTGCCCGGTCTCGCGCCGGCGGTGATCGACCACGCGAAGGACGCCTTCGTCACCGGCCTCCAGGCCGTCGCCGTCACCGCCGCCCTCCTCCACGTGGCCCTGGGGCTCTTCACCCTGCGCCGGGTTCCGAAGGCGCTGGACGACCGGAGCGAAACGCTGGATGACCCGAGCGAGATGCCGGGCGACCGGAGCGCGATGCCGGGCGACCAGCGCGAGACGCCGGACGACCCGAGCGAGGCACCGGGCGACCCGAGCGCGACGCCGCCCTCCTCCGCCCCCTTCCCTGCTTGACGTGTGCCCGTCACAATCCAAGCGGCAGGCCCATCCCCCACGGTCGACGGCCATTGGAGGCACCCCGTATGCCCGCTCCCCTCGCCACCCGCAGAGGCTTCCTGGCCGGCGCCCTCGCCGTGTCCGCGACCGCGATCGTCGGGGGCGCGCCCGCCGTCGCGGCCACGCGGGAGCGGGCCCGGGCGGTGCGCGGGACCCAGGACTGGATGGGCGCGCTGCCCGACGCCACCGCTCTCCAGCGGCTCACGATCCCGGGCACGCACGACTCGGGGGCGCGCTTCGGCGGGCCCTGGTCGGAGTGCCAGAACACCACCATCGCCCAGCAGTTGACGAGCGGCATCCGCTTCCTCGACGTGCGGTGCCGGATCACCGGGGGCTCGTTCGCGATCCACCACGGGGCGGCGTTCCAGAACATGATGTTCGGCGATGTCCTCATCGCCTGCCGGGACTTCCTGACCGCGCGGCCCACCGAGACCGTGCTCATGCGGGTCAAGCAGGAGTACTCCTCCCAGAGCGACGCCGCGTTCCGGGCGGTCTTCGACGACTACCTGGACGCCCGGGGGTGGCGGTCCCTGTTCCGGCTGGACTCCGCACTGCCTACGCTCGGCGGGGCGCGCGGCAAGGTGGTGCTGCTGGCCGACAACGGCGGTCTTCCCGGGGTGCGTTACGGCGATCCGGCCGTCTTCGACATCCAGGACGACTACATGGCGGAGCCGTTCGCCAAGTACCCGAAGATCGAGGCCCAGTTCCGCAGGGCGGAGCGGCAGCCGGGCAAGTTCTTCATGAACTACGTCTCCACCGCCGCCCTGATGCCGCCCCGCTGGAACGCCGACCGGCTCAACCCGCAGGTGCACAACTTCCTCGAACGCCCGGAGACCGCCGGGTGGACGGGACTCGGCATCGTCCCCCTGGACTACCCGAACAACCGGTCCGGGCTGGTGGAGTCGCTGATCCGGCACAATCCGGCGGCCTGAGCAAAGGTTTCCATGAGATCGAAGCCGCAACCATCCGCCGCTCGCGGTGGTCGTAGAGGTGTGACCACACCACCCCGTTCGTCTCCCCTCGTACTGCGTGGCAGCACGGCTACAGCCCACCTCAGGGAAGGTGATGAGAGCGCCGGGTCCGACGCCGACGCCGTGCCTGCGGGCCATGTGCTGTGGGAACAGGACAGGCAGACCGTGCTGATCCCGCTGGAGGCCATTCGGGAAGTGCGCGGCCGGGGCCGTGACCTTGAGCTCGAACTGACCTCGGCGACCCGCTCCGACAGCCCCGCCCCCGTCTACGTGCTCCACGACGCCAGTGCCGCCGCCGTGACCGCGTTCTGCGCGGCCGTGCGGGCGCGGCTGCCGGAGAGGGCGCCCGGCGCGCCGGCCGTCGACGGTGACGACCTGATCACCGTCGTGTCCGTGCGGAGGTCCCGGAGGCCGTCCGTGCGCGCCCTCCTCATCGCCTCGGTGTCCACCGCCTTCGTCGCGATCGATGTGACGATCGTGGTGCTCGGCGGGTCGTCGTGGATACTCGTCCTGCCCGTGTTCCAGCTGTACGTGGTCGTGGGCGTGCTCATGGGGCTCATCCTGGGGCGGGGCCTGTACGACGGGTGGCGGCTCCAGAGGCACGGCATCACGGTGGTGGCCGAGCTCGACCGCTACACCGACAGGAAGGCCGTGTACCGGTACGTGGACCACCACGGTGAGCCGCACCACCACATGCTTACGTACGCCGGGCAGGAGGCGGAGCTCAGCTACGACCCGCTCGACCCCGGCCGTGCCACCGCCCGGATGCCTTTCCACGAAAGGTTCGGGATGGCGTTCATGGCGGTCGTGGGCCTCAGCCTCGCCTGCGCTGGGCTCTGGCTCACCGGCCACGAGCTCGTCGTCGCGCTGCGCGGCTGACGCCGGTCTACCACACGCCGTCGACGACTTCCTCGAAGGCGAGGTTCCACGGAGAGTCCTCCTCCGCGAAGGGCAGCGGATCGAACGCGACGATCTCATCACGCAGAGCGTCCACGCGTTCCTCGACCTCCCCGTCGCCGTCCGCGAGCCGCCGGCGTAGTGCCTCGAACCTGGTCAGCGCGTACACCAGGGATTCCACGTCGCGGTGGATCGGCTGGTGGACCGGTCCCCCCGCGCCCTCCCCGAGGGCGTGCACGGTCCCTTCGTCCGGATCGAGCGCGAGCGTGGTGTCGGCGAAGAGGCCCAGTACGAGCCAGTGCCGGCAGGACTCCGGCACCGCACCCCGGCTGCCGTACCAGCCGGTGAGGTCGACGAAGTCGTCCGCGCGCAGGCTCGCCCTCGACATGAACCACTCGGTGTCGGGAAGGCCGACCGTGCTCAGCAGAAGCGCTGTCCGGTCGTCGAGCCGGTGGTGCGGCGCGTCGTGGCGGGGGAAGAGGACGACGCCCGTCAGGCCGAAGACGGAGCGCACGTCGTCGGCGGTGACGGCGAAGTTCACGCCCAGGTTCTGCCATGTGGTCGCGGGGTGGGCGAGGTAGAGGTGCTCGTTGACCAGGGGCGGGCCGTAGAGGTCCGGCAGGGCCTTGTAGTCGTCGGGCAGCGGTACGCCGAGTTGGCCCGCCCGGTCCGCATGCGGATCTGACATGTCCTGCTCCCCCGGAAGACGGCGTCCTGGCCTCGCGGCCACATGATCACATGTCCGGTGGCGGAGTCGGCGCGCCCGGCAGCCTGACCGCGGCGACCGTGCCGGGGCCCCCGTCCGGGGCCGGGCGCAGGGCGATCTCACCGCCCGCCTGCTGCACCGTACGGGCCACGATCGACAGGCCCAGGCCCGAGCCGGGGAGCTGGCGGGCCGAGGGGGAGCGCCAGAAGCGTTCGAAGACGTACGGGAGTTCCTCGGCGGGGATGCCGGGGCCCCGGTCCCGTACCGTCAGCTCGCCCCGGTGCAGGCGCACGTCGATCGTGGCGCGGGGCGGGCTGAACTTCACCGCGTTGTCCAGGACGTTGACGATCGCCCGCTCCAGGGCCGCCGCCTCGCCCCGTACGTACCAGGGGGCCAGGTCGGCGGAGATCGTCAGCTCGGGTCCGCGCAGGCGGGCGCGTCGCAGGGCGGTGCGGGTGATGTCGTGCAGGCTCACCACCTGGAGCGGGCCCGGCTCGGCGGCGTCGGGGCGGGCCAGCTCCTGGAGGTCGCCGATCAACGCGGCCAGCTCCGTCATCTGGGCCTTCACCGAGGCCATCAGCGCCTTGCGGTCGTCCGGCGGGATCACCCGGCCCGTCTCGTCGCTCCGCGCCAGCAGCTCCACGTTCGTCCGCAGCGAGGTCAGGGGGGTGCGCAACTCATGGCCCGCGTCCGCGATCAGCTGGGCCTGCCGGTCGCGGGACGAGGCGAGCTGGGCCGCCATGGAGTTGAAGGAGCGGGACAGGCGCGCGATCTCGTCCTCGCCGTCCACCGGGATCCGTACGGTCAGGTCCTCGGTGCGCGCCACGTGCTCGACCGCCTCGGTCAGCTCGTCCACCGGGCGCAGCCCCGCCCTCGCCACCCAGAGCCCGGCCGCGCCCGCGCCGATGACGCCGACGCCGCCGACGAGCGCCAGGACCCAGGCGAGGGTGGAGAGCGGTGCGTCGATCTCGTCCAGCGGGCGGGCCACCGAGACCGCGAGCTGGGTGTTGGCGGAGCCGGAGACGACCACCGGCGGCAGCTTCCGGGTGTAGACCCGCATCTCCTGGCCGTCGTCGTTCTCCGTCGTGTGCAGGGCGTCGGCCTGCCGGTCGGCCGCCACGGCGACGTCGTCCGGCCGGGCGGGGACGGGCGTGGTGTTCGGCGCGGTGCAGTAGCTGCCGTCCGCCGCGACGATCTGCACGGTGTACTGGCCGGGGAACTCCTGGGCCGGCAGCTTCCCGCCGCTCAGGCACGAGGTCAGCAGGTCGCGCATCGGCTCGTTGTCCATCTTCGCGTTGCGCAGCGAGTCGTCGAGCCGGTCCTCCAGCTGGGCCCGGGTCACGAACCAGCAGGCCGTCGCCACCGCCGCGACCGCCACCGCGACCGCCGTGGCGACGAGGAGCGCGAGCCGGGAGCGCAGGGGCAGCGTACGGAAGCGGCGCACGAGCCCGCGCACATCCTTGCGGGGTGGCGCCGGACTGCTCACGCCCCGCCGCTCCTCCGCGTGCGCTGCGGGGTTCGGTTCGCCCACGCCCTCCGCGTGCGCTACGGGGTTCGGTTCGCTCACGCCTCGCCGCTCCCGCCCGAGCGGAGCGCGTAGCCGACGCCGCGCACGGTGTGGACGAGGCGCGGTTCGCCGCCCGCCTCCGTCTTGCGGCGCAGGTACATCACGTACACGTCCAGGGAGTTGGAGCTGGGCTCGAAGTCGAAGCCCCAGACCGCCTTGAGGATCTGCTCCCGGGTCAGCACCTGGCGCGGGTGGGCCAGGAACATCTCAAGGAGCGTGAACTCCGTACGGGTCAGCTCCACCCGCCGCTCGCCCCGGGTGACCTCGCGGGTGGCCAGGTCCATCCGCAGGTCGGCGAAGGACAGCACGTCGTCGTCCGGTGCGTCCGCGCCTGCCGCCGTCGCCGCGTACGAGCTGCGGCGCAGCAGGGCCCGGATGCGGGCGAACAGCTCGTCCAGCTCGAACGGCTTGACCAGGTAGTCGTCCGCCCCCGCGTCGAGCCCGGTGACCCGGTCCCCGACGGTGTCGCGGGCGGTGAGCATCAGGACGGGCGTGGTGGAGCCGGTGGCCCGGATGCGGCGGGCGGCGGTGAGGCCGTCCATCCGGGGCATCTGGATGTCCAGGACGATGAGGTCGGGGGCGTACGCCTCGGCCATCGCCAGCGCGTCGTACCCGTCGACCGCCACCTGCGTGCCGTACCCCTCGAAGGCCAGGCTGCGCTGCAGGGCCTCGCGCACGGCCGGCTCGTCGTCGACGATCAGGATGCGCTGGGGACCGTCCTCGGCGGGGCTCATCGCTGCTTGTCCTCTTCTCGTGTCGACCCGGCCCGCCCGGTCTGCGGGAGTGTCCCAGCCTTGCACGGTCGGGACGCTGTACGGGATCCGGCGCGGGGTCGGGGGGCGTCACCCGCAGGCGCTGTACGGGATCGGCCGCGCGGTCAGGAGCCGTCGCCCGCGCGCAGGGCGTCCAGGTCGGCCTTGAGCGTGTTCACCGGGATCGCGAAGCCGAGGCCCACGCTGCCGGCCGTCGAACCGCTGCCCGCCGCCGACGAACTGGGCGCGTACATAGCGGAGTTGATGCCGATGATCTCGCCGTCCATGTTGATCAGCGCGCCGCCGGAGTTGCCGGGGTTGAGGGAGGCGTCGGTCTGGAGCGCCTTGTACGTGGTCGTCTTCTCGCCCGTGTCGCCGTTGAACTGCTGCCCCCCGAACTCGAACGGCCACTGCTGCCCGCCGCCCTGGCCGCCCTCTCCTTGGCGGGAGCCGCTGCCGGAGTCGTCCTCGGCCACCGTGACGTCCCGGTCCAGCGCGGAGACGATGCCGCTGGTGACCGTGCCCGTCAGGCCCTCGGGCGAGCCGATCGCCACCACCTGGTCGCCCACCTTGACCTGCGAGGAGTCGCCGAGCGTGGCCGTCTTCAGCCCGCTCGCGCCGCGCAGCTTGATCAGCGCCAGGTCCTTGGCGGGGTCGGTGCCCACGACGTCGGCGGTGTAGGTCTTGCCGGTGGAGAGCGTGACCTCGATCTGCTGCGCGCCCGAGATCACGTGGTTGTTGGTGACGATCTCCCCGTCCTTGGTGATCACCACTCCGGACCCGGTGGACCTGCCCGCCGACGAGGCCGCGCCGATCTCGACGATCGCCGGGGAGACCGCCTCCGCGACCCCGGCGACGCTGCCCTTGCTGCTCTGCGCGACGGGGGTGCCCTGGACCACCCCCGTGGAGCCGGTGGCGCGCGCCCCGCCGTCGCCGAGCTGCCCGACCAGGGTCGCCGTGCCGCCGCCGACCACGGCCGCCGCGAGGGCGACCGCCGCCAGCAGCGCGACCGGCCGCTTCGCCCGGCGCTCGCGGCGACCGGGGCCGGGGGGCTCGGTGGCGTACGCGGAGGGGTCGGGGGCGTACGGGGGCGGGGGCGGGAAGTACGGGGCGGCGCCCTGGCCGGTGTTCTGTCCGGTGTCCTGGTCCGTCGTGTACGCGCCGCTCGGGCGAAGGTTCTCCGTCATGTGCACCAGGCTGGGCGGCGAAGATGAGAGGGAGCTGAGTACGTCCTGAGAAGCCCGGAAGAACCGCGTATGCCCGCTGTAAGGGCCGCCGGCCGCCCGACCGGTTCGCCCATGGGCCCTTGTACGCACAGCGGGCCCCTGCGGCTCGGACGTGTTCGACGTCGCGAGCTTCAGGGGCCCTGCTGTCCTGTGCGGGTGGTTGAGATCCGGTGTCGGTGTCACACGGTCTGGGTGGTGTGGGGTCGGCTGGTGTTCTGCGGGGTGTTCTGCGGGGTGTGGGTGGTCTTGGGGGTGGTCTTGGGTCGGTCGCTGAGCTTGAGCCAGATGACGCCGCCGATGATGAGGGTGAGCCAGAGGGTTTTGGTGAGGGTGAGGGTTTCGTCGAA
>NZ_JAEBEP010000023.1:0-60643 GCF_046548915.1 Streptomyces sp. cmx-18-6
TACGGTGGACCACGAGGGCCTCCTGATCTCGGTGGAGATGTCGCAATCCACACCGAACCCGGAGGCCCTCACCCATTTCAAGAACCCAGCACGCGTGTCACCAACGTCCCGGGACAACACACCTAGGCCCTGTCCGGTCGATCTTGGCGAATCAACCCTGGGCGTCCGGTGCGACGCGTCGGACGCCGCGAGCTTTTCCCGGCAACCTTCTTTGGTTACCGCACCAACAGCACAGCTAGCTAGGCCGGGAGGGAGAAGCCCTCAGGCGGCACACCATCCACGAACAGCATCCCCACCTGAGCCTTGCCCTCTCGTATCTCACGGGCCTGCCGGTACTCGGGGGAGTCGTACCACTCCCGGATCCGGTCCATGTCGGGAAACTCGATGACCATGAACCGGGAGGAGTCCCAGGTGCCTTCGACGGGCTTGGGCGTGGAGCCCGCGACCAGGTAACGGCCGCCGTAGGTGAGGATGGACATCTGAGCCACAGGTGCGTAGGCCAGTCCAACCTCCTCGTCGAGCACATCGACGTTGACAATGACGTAAGCGGGCATGGGATTCCCCGTTCGTTGGGCACGGCGTGTACTGACGTCACGGTAGAGACTATTGACCCTCGCTGCCCTGCTCGGCAGCGAGGGCACCGCCGCCGGGCAGAAGAGGAGTGTCCGCCCACTGCCGTGAAGCGTTTAGGACTTGCCCGGCCGATCATGTGACTACTCCCTGACCGGGTCGTTGACGTGGTCATGGGGCGGGGTGATCTGAGTGATGCCGAGTGGGAACGGCTGCGGCCGTTCCTGCCGGTCAGCAACAGGCGTTGTGGCAGGTGGAGGGATCATCGGCAGGTGATCGACGGGATTCTGTACCGGGTTCGGACCGGTGTTCACTGGCGTGACCTGCCCGAACGGTTCGGGCCGTGGAAGACCGTCTATGAACCCCACCGTCTGTGGTCGGCCGACGGAACCTGGGAGCACCTTCTCCAGCAGGTCCAGGCAGCGGCCGACGCCGCGGGTGAGATCGACTGGGACATCTCAGTCGACTCCACCATCGTTCGGGCGCATCAGCACGCGGCGGGCGCCCGCACCGGCCCACCGCCGGTCCCCGCCTCAAAGGGGGACGCGTCAGAAGAACACCAGCACGAGAGACCGTGGCAAAGCCTCGTCGCCCGGCTGGTGGAGGTGGTGCTGGAGGCGAGGGCTTGGGGCGCTCGCGCGGCGGGTTCGCCACCAAGCTCCACCTGAGCGCGGACGGCCGTTGCCGCCCACTCTCCTTGATCGTCACACCAGGTCAGCGGGCGGACTGCACGCAGTTCGAGCCGGTCCTGGAGAAGATCCGCGTCCCGAGACCGGGGCCGGGCAGGCCACGCAAGAAGCCCGACAGCGTTGCTGCGGACAAGGCTTACAGCAATGGTCCGTGCCGCGATTACCTGCGGCGCCGCGGCATCCGGCACACGATCCCGGAGAAGACCGACAGCCAGGCCGCCCAGCCTGCGCAAGGGATCACGCGGCGGGCGGCCACCCGAATTCGACCAGGCTGCTACAAGAAGCGCAACACCGTCGAACGTGCGATCAACCGACTGAAAGTGCGACACGAAGTCGCACACGTTAAGTGGGAAAGCCACGAAGGAAGGAGACATGTGCTGACCCCGGATTAGTGTCCGCAATCCGTTCCCGCGCTCACATGCGTCGCCGGTAACAGCGGGGTGTGAAGCTGAGCGTTCAAGCCCAAGGGTTCCCTGGCCATCGGGGAACGACAGGCGAGGGAAAGGCTGGACGGGTGAACCGCGTGAACCCCCGTTGATGTCTCGTAAGGTTGAAGCCGCCCGATGGTTCGCAATCAGCGGCTACAGAACCCGGCGCTGGAATACGCCAGGCGACTCCCGGGGATTTCAAGTCGGGAGGAGGACACCGCCGGTTCCGGGATAGAGGGGGCACCCACCCCAGCCGCAACTTACGTGTGTGGAACGTGGAAACCCCGTTGGAGTCCGGGCTTGCCCGGTAAGCCGACCGCAAGGAAGGCCCAACTCTCCAGCGGGAACAGGATGGCCCAAGAAGCGAACGCCGGTGGATCGAAAGGTCAGAGGAAAATCCTGGAATCCTTCAATCCAGGCCATAACTTGCCGGATACAGGTCTTGATGACCTGACCCGAAAGGGTGCCCACGTGGGCCGGGTGAGCTTTTGAATCATCCCGAGTAATGACACCAGAACCTGCCGGACAAGTTAGACGCAGAGGAGGGACATGCGACAGACGGTGCTTTCTGCCGGCCGCACCTCCCGAGTGAACGGACCGCAGGGCGAACCACTGGACTGGCACTGCATCGACTGGGCCAGCGCTGAGGGAAACGTACGGCGTCTGAGACAACGGATCTTCAAAGCGACACAGGAAGGGGGCCTCAAGAAGGTCCGCAATCTGCAAAAGCTCATGCTGCGGAGCCGCAGTAACACGCTCGTGAGCGTGAAGCGGGTGACACAGCAGAGCAAGGGCCGAAAGACGGCAGGCATCGACAAGGAACGAGCACTCACCCCCCAGGCGCGAGCTCGCATGGCGGTCGACATCGACCAGCAAAGCCAGCCCTGGAGAGCCAGGCCCGTCAAGCGGGTCTACATCCCGAAGAGCAATGGAAAGCAACGCCCGCTCGGCATCCCAGTCATGCGCGACCGAGTAAACCAGGCACGCGTAAAGAACGCACTGGAGCCCGAGTGGGAAGCCCGGTTCGAATCACGGTCCTACGGATTTCGACCGGGGCGCGGATGCCACGACGCCATCCAGGCGATCTTCAGCACCGCGAAGGGCAAGACGGCCGAGCGTCAGTGGGTACTCGACGCCGACCTGGCCGCAGCGTTCGACCGCATCGACCACGACCACCTGCTCAGCGGCGTCGGCGGCTTCCCCGCCAGGGAACTCGTCCGGTAGTGGCTGAAGGCGGGCGTGGTTGACAACGGACGCTTCACTCGCACCGACGAGGGAACACCTCAAGGCGGAGTGATCAGCCCCTTGTTGCTCAACATTGCACTTCACGGAATGGAGGAAGCCGCAGGCGTTCGGTTCGCAACCCGCAAAGGAACAGTGATGTGGGCCGCGAAAGGGACGCCGATCCTGGTGCGTTACGCCGACGACTTTGCCGTGTTCTGCACGAGCAAGGAGGAGGCTGAGACGGTCAAATCGCGACTTGGCGCCTGGCTTGAACCCCGAGGTCTTCGATTCAATGACGAGAAGACGCGAATCCTTCACCTTTCTGAAGGGTTCGATTTCCTCGGCTTCAACGTCCGACGTCATGGCGACATCCTGATCATTACGCCCAGCAAGGATGCGGTGAAGAGAATCCGGAATCGACTGCGGTCCGAGATGCAGGCTCTTCTCGGACAGAGCATCACAGTCGTACTCCGCAGGCTCTCCCCGATCGTCAAGGGCTGGTCTGCGTACTACCGGACGGTGGTGTCCAGCAAAACGTTCTCAGCGCTGGACAGTTACGTGTGGACGCTCACCTACAAGTGGGCCAAGCGCACCCACCCGAAGAAGTCGAAGCACTGGATCGTTAATAAGTACTTCGGCAGACTCAACCGGTCCAAGAACAATAACTGGGTCTTCGGTGACCGCACTACAGGTGCACATCTTCCCAAGTTCGCCTGGACCAACATCAGAAGGCATCAGCTAGTCAAGGGAAAGTCGTCTCCTGACGATCCCGCGCTCGGTGACTACTGGAGTCAGCGTCGCAGGACGCGCACACCTCCGCCGATGGACAGGATCAGCCTTACTCTGGCAGCCCGTCAGAAAGGACTCTGTCGGCTCTGCGGTCAGGCGCTCATCGTTGGTGCGGAATACGAGCCGGAAAGCCCACGTGAGTGGATCGACTGGTTCGACGCGATGAAGAAGCGGTTGCATAAACACCACTTCGCCTACCGGCGAGACGGCGGATCTGATGAAGTCAGGAATCTTCGACTCGTTCATTCCGAATGTCATCAGCAGCTTCATGCGCGAGATGGCAGCAACAAATAGTAGATTCTGTGTTGCGTTTGGGCTTGCTTGAGCCGTGGTGCTTGGAAACAGGCATGCCCGGTTCTGAGGGAGCCGGGTCATGGCAACATGACCCGGCTACCCGACCAGTGGCGAGGCATCGCCACCCGCTACGAGAAGACCGCGACCATCTATCTCGCCGCACTCCACATCGCAGGCATCTTTCTGTGGTCTGCCCACTGATCCAAACGAATGGCCCTAGCTGTCCGTCGGCCCGCCGAGCAACCGGCTTCCGGCGGGCCCGCCGGTGAGGGGCTACATCAGCTCCTCGAACATGTGCTGGAGCTGCCGGGCGGTCGGCCGCTTGGCCGGGTCGATGCTCAGACCCGTCATGACGATGTCCTCGAACGCCGGGAAGGGCCATGGCCGGATGCTGGCGAGGTCTCGGCAGCGGCCACGCGCAAGCTCGGCACGGAGGGCCGGGGTGCTGAGCTGGGTGTCCTTCTCACTGATCGGGTAGACGCCGGTCCAGCAGGCGAAGATCGTCGCGCACAGGGACCACACCTCCGAGGCGGTGGTCAGCTCCAGGCTCTCGGACGGCTTGGTGGCCAGTCGGCGGGCTGCCAGCTCCGGAGAGTTGAAGAAGTCGTACTGCCCCCGGTAGATGACGACCGGCGGCGCGTCGGCCGGGTCCGGGGGCTGCGCCATGGCGAAGTCGAGCAGGTACGCGCGACCATCGCCAAGCAGGAAGTGGGCCTCCTGCATATCGCCGTGCCGCCACCCCCGGTCATGAAGATCAGCGACAGCGCCCGCCATCGCTGCCGCATGAACCGCGGCGCCCCGGTCGTCGGGGTCCGCGCGCAGCTTCGCGAACGCGGTGTCTGCTTCCTCGCCGGGCAGCCAGCTCAGCGTCAGCCAGCTGCCGACCCTCTCCGGGTGCTGCCCGTGGCGGTGGTAGAGGCCGGTGATCACACCGTCGCGGTCCAAGTGCTGAAGTAGCTGGGCCTCGACGAGCGCCAGGTGCTCGGAGTCGACGTGCCCCTGGGGGTCGGTGCACGCCGTGGTGATCTTCAGGGCGTACTGGGTGCCGTCGTGGAGATCCACGCGCCACAGCGCGGTGCCGCGCCGGTCGACCACGAGGGTGGTCTGCGCATCGTGGTCACCGAAGGCATCGGCGAGGAGCTGCGGAGGGACGGTCATGCTGACGCTCCGGTGGGCGGTGAGGTGCCGTTGTCGGCTGAGTCGAGACTATAGACGGACACATGGTGCGTACTGGTCGCGGTGAACGCAGAGCCCTCCCAGTCGGCGGTCCGCCGTTCCAGACGCATCCCGGCGAGCTGCGCCATCGGGTCCAGCTCGGCGGGATAGGCGAAGCGCATGACGTTCGGCAGCAGGCGGTACCCATCGGGGCCGACTCGTACTTCCTGTGCACGGACGATCTGGCGAACCGGATCATGGACGAACGCGGACCACTTCAGGTGGTCCTCGCTCATCTCGCGGACGATCATCTGCTGGCGTTCGGAGGCCATACCCGAGGCGTGCGGGACGGCGGCTTCAACAACGAACCGACCCTGCGGAGTGAGGTGCCGGGCCGCGCTGCGGAAGCAGCTGACCTGGTCCTCTTGCTCCGTGAGCAGGAAGAACGTGCTCGCGATGACGTAGACAAGCGGGTAGTGCGTACCGAGATCGAATCGAGCCATGTTGCCGATCCGCGCCTGGACCGGCGAACGCTCCTCGGGAATCTTCTTTTGGCGCTCTTCGAGGAGACGGATCATCTCCGGGGAGGCGTCAAGACCGAAGACGGCCGTCCCCCACTCGGCCAGCGGGAAGGCGATGCGGCCGGCCCCAATGCCCAGTTCCAGGGCTGCGCCGTCTCCGGCGAGGTCGGAGAGGCCGGCAGCGGCGCGGCTCGGGTCCTGGTTGCGGGTGTCCTCGTCGTAGTACGGCGCCCACTGATCCCAGCGGGCAGCTTACTGGTGCAGGTCTTCCATGATCTGCCCTGCGGTTCATGGTCAGATCTATTGCGGAATGAGTTGGATTTAGGCGGAGGGTTCGCGGTGCGGGGGCTACGTATTGGCCAGCAGGCCGCTGGCCCGCGCGAGATCCTCTGGTGTGTCTACGGCTACTCCGTCGTCCTCGACGGGGATCATCCGTACGGTGTGGCCGTGTTCGATGAAGCGCAGCATCTCCACTCCCTCGGCACGTTCCAAGGGCCCCTGCTGGAGCCGCCGGAAGTGCTGGAGAGCCTCGCCGGTGAAGCCGTAGAGGCCCAGTTGGCGCAGGTACTTCGGCCGGTCGCCCCTGGGGTACGGGATGGGCTGGCGCGAGAACATGAGGGCCTCGCTGCGGGCCGTGACCACGACCTTGACGACGTTGTGGTCCAGGACGGCGCCGACATCGACCAGCTCGGTGTAGGCGTTCACGGCGAAGGTGCCGGGCGGAGCGAATTCCAGGGCCTCGGAGACGTCGTTGATGGCGGTCGGCGAGATGAACGGCTCGTCGCCCTGGACGTTGATGTACCCGTCGGCTGGCAGGCGTTCGGTGACCTCCGCGACGCGGTCGGTTCCGGTGAGGTGCTCCCCGGTACGGATGCTGTCGATGCCGAGTTCGCGGCACGCTGCTTCGATGCGTTCGTCGTCTGTCGCGACGATGGCTCCGTCGAGGCGTTTGGCCTCCAGGCAGCGCTGGTGGACGTGCCAGAGCAGCGGCTTGCCGCCGAGGAGGGCCAGTGGTTTGCCGGGGAAGCGGGAGGCACCCCATCGGCAGGGTATGACGGCGATGTGCCGACGCCGATCGGCGTCGGTCGGTCGGGCTGTGGTGGCGGCCACGGCGTCCTCCTGGTATTCGGATTCGGGGGCTTCAGGTGAGCTGGGCGAGCTTGGCGCGGACGGTGGGTGAGGCGGTGGTCGCGAACGGCCGCCACTGGTAGCCGTCGACCTCCTCCTCCTCCTCCTGCAGCGTCACCGCGTGATCGGCCCCGAGGTGGAAGGCCCAGCGGAAGTCCACGTGGTGGTGGGCCGGCTCGTTCTTCGACGGGTTCGCGTCGATCGTGTGCACGTCGATGTCGAGGGGGATGTCCTCGTGGCCGGCGAGGGGGACGACGGCGGTGGGCGGGATGCCGGCCTCCTCGTGCAGTTCGCGCAGGGCGGCGTCGCGCAGGAGCTGGTCGGACGGTTCGTTGTGCCCGCCGGGCGCCAGCAGTTTCCGGGATGCCTTGTGCAGGATGTGGAGCACGTGCCGTTCATCGTTGATGAGGATGGCGCTGCAGGTGACGTGGGCGGGGAAGGTCTTGCGGCTGGTGGGATCGTCCGCGCCGGCGAGCGCGGCGAACAGCATCGTCAGGGAGGCGCGCTCGTCCGGGTGGCGGGCGAGGTACGCCTCCGTGACGGTGCGGATGTGTTCGGTGGAGGGAGGCAACGAGGTCACCTTTCGAAGTGGCGGAGCCAGGTTCTGGCGATGGTGTCGCGGTCGGCCGCCGGCATCTCGTGCAGTCCGGGCTGGAATCGCGCGTGGCTGAGTGCGGCGGTGGCGGCGAGTATTTCGGCCTGGACGAGGTAGATGTAGGTGCCGACGGCGGCGCCGTGCACGAAGTTGACGGCACCCCCGTCGGCGAGGACGTAGAAGTAGTGGCCAGTGACCTCGTATCGGGTCAACTGGGGTCCGACGGGCTGGCGTTCGTAGAGGTCATCAAGGCTGCTGAGTTCGAGTTCGTCCTCGGAGGAGGTCACCGATCCGAGGTATGCGCCGTTGCGTAGGGCGGCGAAATCCTCGTGCCGGAGGGCGAGATTGCCGGTAGCGCACAGGACGAGTTCCGCGTTGTGGACGGCCTCGGTGGTGGACGAGCTGGTGCGGAAGCCGAGGGCGTGTGCCTGTACCCGCTTGACCGCGTCGTTGTCGTACACGGTGACGCGCAGGTCCTGGGCGCGCAGGGTCTGCGCAATCGAGCGGCCGATCTTGCCGAAGCCGATGACGCAGGCGCTGCGGCTCGTGAGGATGTCCCCGCGGGCGCGGACGAGGGCGTCGGTGGAGAACACGATGGACCGGCCGACGAGGTGGTCCTCGCAGTCCTTGAGCGGTGAGCGGGCCACGGACACGACCGGGCACGGCAGCGAGCCGAGTGCTGCGTACCGCTGGTGTCCGTTCTCGGTGTCCTCGACGACGCCGAGGATGCGGCCGGAGAACTTGTTCACGAGGGTGTCGAGGCTGGGCGCGAAGTACCCGCCGATGTCGGCCAGGACGACGTCCTGGCCGCCAGCCGTGTCCTCCAGGTAGTGCAGGGCCTGGGTCTCGTCGGTGAACCGCTCCCGGCTCAGGTCGTGGACCGGCAGGGTGTGGCGGACGGTGTCGAGGGTCGGCTGGTGGATTGACCGGGGCTTGGGGAGGACGGCGCCGATCGTGGACACCGCGGTCATGGCGTGCAGGAACGCGGGGCGTTCCGGGAGCAGGTGGGTGATGACCAGCGTCGTGATCGCCTGCCCAGCGGGGAACTGCGCGGTGATCCTCCGGAAGAAGGCGTCCAGCCGTGCTCGCTCGGGGGTTTCCATGAGCATTCCTCTCGAGTTTCGAGGCGTAGGGCTACGCGGCCCGGCTGAAGTCCGGCACCGGGGCGGCCAGAGCCTGCATGTGCGCGCGCAGTCCGCTGTGGAGGTCGACGCGCGGCTGCCAGCCGAGGACCTCTCCCGCGCGGCCGGGGTCTGCGCGCGTGAGCAGGACATCCCCGTTGCGCACGTGATCCTGGTGGAGCTGGATCTCGCGACCGGTGAGGCTGTTCGCGACGTCGATCACGTCCAGCAGCGATGCGTTCGAGCCGCCGCCGACGTTGATGGGGCCGTGAGCGTTCGGGACGACGCCGGCGGCGATCGTGGCGGCGACCACGTCGTCGATGTAGGTGAAGTCGCGGCGCTGGTGGCCGTCTCCGTACAGGCGCAGGGGCTGTCCGGTCAGGGCGGCATACAGGGCGCGATGGGTTAACATGTCGGCGCGCTGCCGGGGGCCGTAGACGCTGAAGTACCGCAGGGCGACGACGCTGGGGCCGGCGGGGCGCTCGGCGTAGGCGAGGCAGAGCTGCTCCTCGGCCAGCTTGGTCACGGCGTACGGGGAGGCGGGATTAGGGCGGTCGGTCTCAAGGCTCGCGTCGCCGTCGGTCGGACCGTAGACGCTGGAGGAGGAGGCGACGACCAGTCGGGGGACGCCGATCCGGGTGGAGGCTTCGAGGACGCGGTGGGTGGCCAGCACGTTGGACGCGAGGTAGTCGCCGAACTGCGGTCCCCAGGAGGGCCGTACGCCGGGGATGCCGGCGAGGTGGAAGACCGCGTCGGCGTCGATCAGGAGCGGGTCGATGGCGCAGTGGAGGAGGTCGGCCGTGACGTGGTGGTATCCCTGGCGTCCTCGCAGCGCGGTGAGGTTGGCGGCGGCCGTCGGGTCGGTGGACGGATCTCGGCGGTCCACGCCGATCACGGTGGTGCCGGCCTGGACGAGGGCGTGGGCGAGGTGGGAGCCGATGAATCCGGCGGAGCCGGTCACCACGGCCCGTCGGGGGCAGCGCTGGTCGGGGGCTGTTCGTGCTGTGGCACGGGGATCTCCAGAGAGGTGTCGTCGAAGGGGTAGGTCAGGTGAGCCGGGACAGGACGGTTCTGCCGTGCGCGCTGAGGGCGGCGTCGTTCTCTTTGTGGCCCTTGACCAGGGCTGTGGCCGCCTCGATGGCGCCGAAGGACTCCAGGAGGCGTCGTTCGGTGTCGTTCGGCGGGCGCCCGTAGCCGTGGAAGAAGGCGGTGCGGAGGTGGGGTGCGGCCTGCCAGCGTCGGAATTCGAGCCGGGCGAAGTCGCGGACGCGGGCGTCGCGTCGCATGTGCTCGAAGTCGTAGATGCCGAAGGTGTTGCCGAGCAGCCAGTTGCGCGGCTGGTAGTCGAGGTGGCAGATCGCGCTGTCCATGTAGCTGGCGCCCAAGATCGCCGCGTGGTGCTTCAGCAGGTTCTCCTCGGCCGCGTCGAGCAGGTCGGCGTGGGCGGCCCGGTCGATCCACCGCTGGAACCGCTCGGCGAGCGAGGCACCGACTGCTCCGCCCTGGGGCATGGCGGTGGCCCGGTGCAGCTTGCCCAGCACATGCCCGGCTTCGTGGTGGGCCAGTTCCTCCTCGGGCGAGCCGGGAGCGACGGTGTCCGCGCGGTCGCCTGCGAGTGCGGTGAGCAGCAGGGTGCGGGTGGCGTCATCCCGGCCGACCAACTCCGGCGCGTGACCGGTCAGATGGCGGACCCACGCCCTATAGGCGTGGAGTTCTCCGGCGTACCGGTCTCGCTCCGCGTGCTGCTTCGCGATGAACTGACGCCCGTCCCCGGCCACCAGGCGCACCACGCGGGGCGGGAGCGCGGGGTCCGCTGCGATGTCGACTGCGCCGAGGAGATGGTGCGCCAGTCGTATCCGGGGGTCGTCCGCGGTCGCGATCACGGAGTCGGCTCCGGAGTGAGGAGACTGAGGTGCTCGGTGTCGTTGTGCCGGTCGAGCATCCAGCGGGTCTGGCCCAGGCGGTTGCGGTGGTGCTGCCAGCGGGTGATGGAGGCGTGGTTGTGGGTGAACCCGGACGGCGAGCCGATCGGGATGCCGAGCAGCAGGGTGTGGGCGGTGATCACCGTCTCCCCGTGGGCGGCGAAGACGACGCGCTTGCCGTGGTTCTCCTTGATGAGCTGGCTCAGGTTCCTGCCGGCGCGCTCCAGGTACCCGTTCCAGGTGTCGGAGCCGTTGGCCCAGGGCGTGTCGGGGTGGGCGTGCGGCCCGCCGTCGGCGGCCGTCTTCACCGCGTCCCAGGGCCTGCCGTCGGCGTCGCCGTGGACCGGTCCGTCGAGTCGGTCGTCGTGGTGTACGGGGATCTGGAGAGTCTGGGCGATGATCTCGCCGGTCTGGACGAGGCGGATCCGCAGGCCGGTGTAGATGACGTCGAAGGGCTTCTTCAGGTGCTCGGTGGCCAGGCGGCGTGCGGCCTGTTCGGCTTGGGCGTAACCGAGGTTGGTCAGGCCGGTGCAGGTGCGCGGGCCCCCGACGAGGCCGTCGGCGTTGCACTGGGCCTGGCCGTGCCGGACGAAGACGAGTTCGGTGGTGATCATGAGGCTCCTCGGTGCGTGAAGCGGAGGGGCAGGCTGTAGTGGTAGCCGTTGCGGCCGACGTACGGGGCGGTGAGCACGGCGTGCAGGCCCAGGAAGCTGTCGAGCTGGCCCCGGTCCGTCGTGCCCAGCCGGGCGTCGTAGCGTCGGGCTGCCGCGTTGTACGCGAGCAGGGCGGTGGTAACGGCTTGGTCCGTGAGCGGCCCGTAGGTCAGGTGGAGCGTCGCGACGAGCTTGGCGAGGTCGTAGCCCAGCGGGGCGAGGGACAAGTCGTCGGTGTCGACGGCGACGATGTCTTGCGCGGTGATAATGAAGTTCCGCGGGTTGCTGTCCTTGTAGAAGGCGCACGGGCCCTCGGCGGTCGCCTGTAGCAGGCCGAGCATCGCGTGTAGGGCCGTCTTGTTGGGCAGGTAGCCCTGCTCGTGGCGTCGCCGTAGAGCGATCTTCCGGGGCCCGAGGTAGTCGTCGAACTGCGTGCCGTCCTCGAAGTTGTGCGTGGTGTCCAGCGACGCGGAGTGCAGGTCGCTGGCCCAGGCGGCACCGTGGGCGTGGCCGAGCAGTTCCGCCACGCGAGGGAGGTCCTCGGGACGTACGGGGCGGCCCTCGATCCGTTCGAACGTCAGGAACCGCGGTCCGGCAGTGTGAAGGGCCGGCTGCCGCAGAGGCTTGGCGTGCGCGGTGAGCCACCGGTAGTGGCGCACCGCCCCCGCCGCGCGTTCCGGTTCCGCGTAGTGCTTGGTGAACGAGGCGGGGCTCATGCCGGCTCTCCTCCCTCCTTCGGCTGGGCGACGACGAAGGTGATCCGGGACCGGGTGGTCAGCGGCTGGTCGGGAAGGAACTCGTGCAGGGTCGCCGCCAGGGCACCGGGGTTGCCGTATAGGCCGGGCGCCAGGTCGTACTTGGGGTTGGTGGCCAGGTACTGCGCCGTGTGGTCGTGGCCGTCGAAGGTGAAGACGTGTTCCTCGTCCAGGGCGGCGATCACGTCGAGAGAGGAGGCGGCCACGTCGGCGAGGTTGCCGCTGTGGGCTGCGGTGTAGAGGCTCTCGTGCTGGGCGGCACGCGGATCGAGGTCGGCGGAGGCGACCAGCTGGTCCATCTCTCGGTAGCTGTCGAGGCCCTTGGTGACGAGCACGGCCACACCACCGGGGGCGAGGACCCTGGCGATCTGTCCGACGACGTCCTGGGGGCGCGGCGAGTGGTAGAGGCAGAACGCCGCGACGACGATGTCGCTCGACCCGTCGGGCAGAGGGAGGTCGTGGAAGTCGCCTTCGACGAAGTCCACCGTGCTGTCGGGCAGGCCCTTGGCGCGCTCGCGGGCCTGGGCGAGCAGGGAGGGGGCGGCGTCCAGCCCGACGAGGCGCTCGGGACGGAGCTGCTCGGCGATGACGCGGCTGCTCGTGCCACGACCGCAGCCGATGTCGAGCACCACGCCGAGCCGGTCGGGCCGGGCGTGATGGGTCTGCACCAGGCTGACGATCGTCTCGGGCACCGGGTGGCCGGCGGTCTTGGCGCGCATCAGGGCGCTGGTGCGCCCGGCCAGCCGAGAGGCGTGTCCGTACAGCTCCGACTGTCGGGCGGGGTCCAGGAACGGGTTGGGCTCGTTCATGCCGCACCTCCTGGCCGGGGGCGCGGGCCGGTCAGGACTGCTCGGCGGCTACCTTCCGCAGCCAGCGGCGCGTCTGACGCCGACTGGCCAGCAGCACCACATCGGCACCGGAGCCGAACTCCTCGATCTTCGCCATCACGCGGGGTCGCATCTTGCGCCGGTACGTGGCGACGTACTTGATCACGCCCCAGTGGATGCGGTTGTGCACCCCGTTGCCCTTGTGCCCGGCCCCGTGCCGGATCTGCCGGGAGAAGATCCCGTACAGCGCCGCCACGGTCGACACGTCCATCAGGACCACCGTGTCGCAGGCTTCGAGCCGTACCTGCAGCGTCGAGTTGTAGTTGCCGTCGATCACCCACCGCGGCTGCGCGACCAGCTCGCGCTGGACGTCGGTGAACTCGTCCATGGGCAACGCGTTCCACTCGTCGTCGTAGAACGCGGCGTCCAGGTGCGTCACCGGAGCGTCGAGGATCCTGCCCAGTTCGCGGGCCACGTGGGATTTGCCGCTGCCTCCGCAGCCAGCGATGGCGACCTTCTTCATGGTGCTCCAGCGTAGAGAGGTTCGGGTGTCCGGCGGACCCATCCTCCGGGAGAGGCCCGGAGGGTCCGCGCGCCGTGGTCGATCGAGCGGTCTGCATCAGGCAGCTCCCCGCTCGGTGGCCGTGGTCTGGAGGAGGCCGTGCAGGACGGACTCCAGGGTGTTGACCTGCCGGCACAGGCCGAATAGACGCAGTCGGTCCACGCACGCGGCGATCAGGGCGGCGTGCTGCTCGGTGCCGGCGATCTCGCGCAGGTAGGAGAGGCGTTCGAGGACGTCGTTGCCGGAGCGCACGACCAGTTCCTTCGGGACGAACCGGTCGGCGAAGCGGATGTCCGCCGGGGCCAGCGGCAGGCAGCCAGCGAGCACGGCCTCGAAGATGCGCTGGGTCATCTGCCCGACGGCGGCGTACCGCTCGGGCAGCATGAGCACCGTGGCCAGGGACCGGCCGTAGACACCGGCGGCGTCCTCGAACGGGATCCGGCCCGCGAAGCGGACGTGCGGCCAGCGGCCAGTCTTCGCCCACTTCCCGGCGACCAGGTGCTCGACGCAGGCGGCTGCCGGGGCGAAGAAGCGGTCGAAGGGCTCATCGCGGTCGTACTGGTTGCCCACGTAGCCGAGCGCGAGATCCCGGGGCCGCGCCGCCAGGGTGAGGGGATCAGCCTGGGCGAGGAGGTCTTCGGCGACGGGGAAGAGCAGCGAGTGCGCGCCGAGCGTCGGGGTGAGCGCGGCCTCGCAGACGCGGGTGTGGGCCGTACGGCGCCACACGCTCTCGGCGCGCAGGGTGCGGTCCTTGTCCCAGATGACGGTGGGCGTCTGGGACCGGACCGTGTAGTGGTTGATGAGCTGTGCCTGCCGGTGGAGGTCGCAGGTGTGCCCCTCGCTGCCGCACACGGTGGTGTTGCGGTCGGGGATCGCCCAGCGCCACTCCAGGAACAGAGCGTCGATGCCGGGCAAGCCGTCGTCGAAGGTGTACGCGCCGCCGCGGTCGTCACCGGCTTCGAGGCGGTCACGGTCGGGCTGGAGGAAGACGATCTCGTGACCGCGGGCAAGGAGGGCGTCGATAAAGGGGCGGCGGTGGCTGCGGCCTCCGTCGGGGGTGTCGGTGACGCCGTTGCCGAGAAAGCCCCAGAAGCTGTACCCGATCTTCATTTCGTGATCCACCGCCCTTCAAGGAGCAGGGCGTCGAGGCCGGAGTTGGCAAGGCAGTCCAGGGCCATCTCGGGTGTCCCGCAGATCGGCTTGCCCTTGACGTTGAGGGAAGTGTTGATCAGCACGGGGATGCCGGTGCGGCGACCGAAGGCGGTCAGCACCGCGTGCATGAACGGGTTCTGCGACCGGGTGACGGTCTGCAGGCGGGAGGTGCCGTTGGCGTGCACGATGGCCGGCACCCGCTCGCGCGTCAGGTCCGTAACCCCGGAGGCCATGGACATGTATGGGGCCGGCTGGCCGAGGGTGAAGAACTCGGCGGCGCGCTCGGCGGGGACCATGGGGGCGAAGGGCCGGAACGGCTCGCGAAACTTCACGGTGGCGTTGAGCCGCTCGACGACGCCGGGCTCCAGCGGGGAGGCGAGGATCGAGCGGTTGCCCAGGGCACGCGGCCCGGCTTCGACCCCTCCCTGGAAGAGTCCGGCGATCACGCCGTGGGCGAGCTGGTCGGCGAGGAACTCGGCGGTCTCGATGCCGAGGGTCTTCTGGTGGAGGCCGGGCCAGGGGGTCAGGTCGAGGGGCTGGTCCTCGTAGGAGGGGCCCAGGTAACAGTGGCGGGCGATGCCGGCGACCGGGCGAGGCGTGCGCGCGTCGACGTGGACGGCGAGCGCGGCCCCGATCGCGGTTCCGGCGTCGCCCGGTGCCGGCGGGACGAATACCTCGTCGAAGATGCCGGCTTCGATGATCTTCCCGATGCTCACGCAGTTCGTGGCGACGCCGCCGCCCACGCACAGGAGCCGGGAGCCGGTGAGCACACGGGCGCGGCGGGCAAGGTGAACCATCACCTGCTCGGTCCGCTCCTGAAGGGCAGCCGCCAGGTCTCGGTGGACGTCGGTGAGCGGCTCGCTCGGGTGCCGCTCGGGGCAGGTCTCGGCGACGAACCTCCGGGATGTTCTCGGGTATCCCGAGGTGAGGGTGCGCGTCGGGAAGTAGCCGGGGTGGATGCGAAACCCCGTGGCCGTCGTGCGGACGGCCGTGCTGAACAGGTGCCGGAAGCGGGCTGGGTCGCCGAGGGCGGCCAGAGCCATGACGGTGCCTTCCTCGTCGCCCCGCCGCCAGCCCAGGTGCTCGGTGACGGCGCCGTACACGTAGCCGAGGGAGGCCGGGTCGTTAATCGCTTCCAGGGTGTGGACGCGGGGGTGCTGAACGCCGTGGCCGTGAGCGATCGTGGTGGTCTGCCGCTCGCCGAGGCTGTCGACGACGAGTACGGCCGCTTCGTCCCAGCCGGAGGCGGCGTAGGCCGTGAGCTGGTGGGCTCGGTGGTGCAGGACCGGTGTGACGCGGGCCGAGGGGAACTGGCTGCCGAGGACGCGCAGCCGCCGCCGGGTGCGCAGGGCGACCTTGGCGAACCCGTGGGCGCGAGCCAGGCTGCGGTCGCGCGTGGCCGACGAGAGCGCCATGCGCAGGGCGACGGGCGACTCGGCGAGGTAGCGGACGGGCTGGAAGTTGTAAGCGACGGCGTCCACGTCGCTGGCGCTCAGCTTGGCCTGGTCGAGGAGCCAGCCCACGGCGCGAGCCGGGTAGAGCTTGGTGTGCTTCTGCTCGGAGAGGCGTTCCTCCTCGACGAAGCCGACGAGTTCACCGTCCACGAGAAGGGCGGCCGAGGAGTCGTGGGTGTACGAGCACAGGCCGAGGACGACGGAGAGGGTGCGCTTCATGGCGGCGGTCACCTTGCCCCTGCCGTCGCGGCGCGATTGGTCGAGCGCCGCTCCAGCTCTCCGTACCAGGCGGTGAGGGCTTGGCCGAGGGGCCCGTCGATCGTGTCGGCCGCCCGCCACGCCTGCTCGCGCTTGCCGTCCTTCCACAGCCGGTAGCTGCGCAGCGTCTCGGCCATCGCGTCCCAGCCGGGGTGGCCGGTCACGTCACGGGCCTCGACCTGGTCGAGCAGGCCGCCGAAGCCGTTCCAGGGTGTTCGCAGGTCGGGCATGATCTCGCTCGCCGGGAGCGAGGTGAGCATGTCGGCCTGCTCGATGTGCTCGTCGTAGATGTGCAGTGAGCCGATGTGCAGGTGAAACTCCCCGAGTTCGGCGTCGAGCCATCCGGCGACCAGCTCGTGCAGCACGGTGTAGAAGAACACGTCGTACGGCATGCCGATCCATACGTCCTGACCGCGCATCATGGTCGCCATGTGCAGGCGGCCGGCGCGCAGGTGGAACCGGAACCCAAGGGTGCACGGCACGTCCTTGTGCCCTGCGGCGTCCTGGGCCGGGTCGTAGAGCTGGATCAGGGCTCGCCGGGAGTCGGGGTCGGCTTGGAGGATCTCGACGACGCGGGCGAGCTGGTCGACCTTGCCGGCCCAGTTCCGCATCCTGGGGCCGTACGCCCCCCGGAGGACGCCTTCGTCGGCGAACTGCCGCAGCCGGTTGTTGTAGTCGAAGATCCACGGGGCGTCGGAGCCGGACAGGTGCCAGACCGTCTCGGCGACGGCGAAGGCCGGATTCACGATGCGGGCGGGCGGGGCGTAGAGCAGGCGGGCACGCGGCTGGGTGAGCAGCAGGTGCACATCGCGGACTTCGTGGGTGGCCATGCCCCGGGGGCTGATCTTCTCGCCGGACTTGGCCAGCGTGACGGCGCCGGAGAACAGCTCGGCGATGCTGTCGGCCGTGAGGGATGTCATCGGACGGATGCTCCTTCGTCCTTGGGCGACGCAGCGGCGCCCGGGTGGTGGTGGGTGGAGTCGTCGGCCGTCGGGCCGGAGGTGGCACGGTCGGTGATGAGCCGGGCGATCCGAGTGGCGCTGTCGCCGCGCCACCGGCAGACCGCGTCCAGGGCCGCCCGAGGGATCGGCGCAGGGCCCGCGCGCAAGCCGGAGAGCGCTTCGGCGACCTCACCGGCGGCTTCGCACCGGGTCGCCAGTCCGTGACTGGTCAGGCTCAGGGTGCGTTCGCCCGGCGGGCCGATTTCGAGGACCGGGATGCCGAGCAGCGCGGCTTCGATCCCGCACGTCGAGTACGCGCTCGCCAGGACGTCCGCGCCGGCGAGGCAGCCTCGGGCTCCGACTCGGGGATCGGCCACCGCGATGGGCGGCCCGGAGTCCCGCTTCACCAGAGCGGTGAAGGCGTCGGCTCCCTGCGCCGGGTGTGGAGCGATGACGAGCCCCCAGTCGCCGCCCGCCTCGGCGAGCCCGTCCAGGAGGAGGTCCGCCTGGGACTTGAGGTGATCGGGGTTGAAGGGCTGGCAGGCCCACACCGCGATCCGGGTCGGCGCGCGTCGGCCCCCCGAAGCGAGCAGGTTCTCCAGGTACCGCCGTTGTGTCTGGCGGCTCAGGCTGGTGAGGACGTCGAAGCGGGGCTGCCCGAGGACGTGCACCTCGGCCTCGGGGTGGCGTGCCCACCCACGGCCCAGGACGAGGTCCCGCTCGCCCATGACGATGATGTCGCGGCTGTGCAGGGCTGGCCAGGCGACCGATTCCGCCGTCCACGCCCCGTGCTGGACGTGCACCGAGTTCGCCCCGTGCCGCTCGGCGGCGTGCGCAGCCAGTACGCCCAGGGGGCTGGTGTCGTTGCTCAGTAGGACGGTGTGTGGCCGGGTGCTCGACAACATGTCGTCGAGCCAGCTCTCCGCCCGCACCACCGTCCGCCATGACGGCTGGGTGCAGCCCCCGCTGGTCTCCAAGAGCACGGACAAGAGCCTTATGAGCCGGGCAAGTAGGACATCGTGGCCTCCCACCTGGACGACGTGCTCGTCGTCGCGACGGTGGAGGCCCTCGGCCGTACCGGAGAGGGTGAAGAGGTCGCTCGGAGCCGAGCGCAGCTCGGTACCCGTGGTCGATCCCGCGCTGCACCGCTCGGCGGCATCAGTGGCGAGATCGAGCAGGAGGCTCCTCTGCCCGCCGCGTGCCAGTTCGGCGAGAACCGGGGTCAGCGTGGCCGCGTGGCGGGAGGTCCACGACAGCGCCAGAACGTCCTGCCGTCCGAGATTCGAGGGGAGTGGACTCGGCTCCGTGTTCGCCGTACTCGTACGGGCGCGGTTGCGGAGCTGGGCGGAGCGGGTCGGGGTGTGCGGTGCCGCAGCCCCGAGCAGGTACGCGACGCCGGACCACGTCACGGTGTAGGCCAGGTACTCACGCGAGCTGCTCGAACGCAGTCCCACGAGTCCTTCGTACGGGGCCAGGGTCAGGGGCCCTGGGGCCGAGGCGAAGGGTGCCCAGGCGTTCAGGGCCAGGAGCTTGTGCACGATCTCGGCGACGAAGCGTCGAACGGGGACGTGCTGGACGTGAAGCCAGCCGGCTCCGCCCGGGGTGGAGGCCAGTGTGGCGCTGTAGTGGTCGAGGGCGGCCATGACGTCTTCGACACCGACACGCAGTACCTGCTTGTCGACGGTCGTCGCTTCCAGGTCCGTGGTGTGGACGTGGTCGGTTCGCGCGTGCGCCAGGGTGCCGGTTCCAACGAGAGCCCACGTCGGTTTCCCGGCGTTGGAGGAGCGGACCAGGCCGAGGCCGCCAGCCGTGCGGGGACTCACACCGTGCTCCCCTCGACGAGCTGCTTGGCGGGGAGAAGGAGCCTCAGCAGTTCCTTGGGCGACGCGGCCGTCTCGGGGTCGGGAGCCGTCGGCTGCCCGTAGCCCCATGCAGCGTGTACATAGGGGACGCAGGCGCGTGCGGCCGACTCCTGGTCGACCGCCATGTCGCCCACGTAGACGGCGGCGGCGGGGTCGACTCCCAGGTCGACCAGCGCCAGGAGGAGCGGGTCCGGTGCCGGCTTCGTCCGGCCCGCTCCGGCGGGCGTGCGGATGGTCGCGAAGGGACATCCGAGGCGCGCGAGGAGCGGGGCCGCCCGGTCGACGTGCTTGGACGTTACGACGCCCAGCCGCCAGTCGGCAGCCACGAAGGCGTGGAGCGTCTCGACGATGCCAGCGAACTCCTCCGCGAGGTGCGCGGTGGCCACGGACTCCGCCTCGTACGTCTGGCGGACCGCTTCGGCGTCGGTCACGCCCAGCCGCTGCATGATGTCCCCGAACTCGCGGCCCAGGTGGCGCTCGTAGTCGCGGAAGGGGAGCGCGACGCCATGGATCTCTTGGACCTGCTGCCACGCCTTCCGCATCACCGGACGCGTGTCGAGCAGGACGCCGTCGAGGTCGAGGAGAAGAGCGCGCGACCTGTGGTCGCTCGGCGCGACCGGAGCCGGTGGCGATCCGTAAGTGCGAACGGTCATGATCATCCTCTCGTCAGGGTGTCGTCGTGTCTCAGAGGGCCGAGGCCGGGGCAAGTTCCAACTCGGGGTACTGGGCCGGACCGTCGGCCTCCTCGAACGCCGCGTTGAGCAACGCCACGTGAATGCGGTCCCACCGCCCCCTGGACTGCAGAGCGCGCCCGTGGCGGGTCAGCGCCCACGCCTTGAGGGCCGTCGGGTCCTGCATGAAGTTCCGCGCGTTCTGCCGCAGAACGGCGGGGGTGAACACCCCGAGATTGAGGCCGGTGCGCCAGAACTCAAGCCACCACTGGCACATCAGGAGCGGACCCGATTCGTCGTCCTTGACGTGATCGGGATGGTTGCGCACCCAGATCGGATCCAAGTCAGGGTGCGTGGTAGCGACTTCGAGCATGCGGCCGTGTGCCTGGTGCACCGCCAACTCCAGGGACTGGCGGTGCTGCAGGTGACGCTGGGCGATGTGCACCGCGGACGCGAGCGCGATGGTGGTGGCCAGAGCGAGAACGGGACGGTTCATCTGCGACCTTTACTCAGGGATGGATGGGACGGTTAGGGCAACCGGCGACGGCATCCGGGGCAGCGGTAATCGCCGTCGTGCTCGCTTGCGGAGAGTCAGGCCGCGTCCGGCGGGCCGTCAGCCGAAGGCGAGACCGATCCGTTCGGCTCGGCCGGCAGGCGCGAGAGCCGGTGAAAGCGCGAGAGGTTGAAGCCACGCCCCTGAACCTCACCGGCGGGCACGGCGAAGAGGTCGATGCCCTCTTCGCTGGGCGCCGACGGGGCGGCCTCCCGGATGGCGAGGAGCGCTTCGCCCTGCTCGCGGTGAGGCAGGAGGCGCTGCGCACGATCGGTGTGTCCCTCGAAAGTCATGGTCAGCCCTCGGTCAGGTGTATTTGAAGGTGAAGGCGAGCGCGACGCTCACGGTGGCGATCAGGGCGATCTGGGCGCTGATCTGCCGCCAGCCCCAGCCCTTCCTGTCCATCCAGCGCAGTGGACGCCTTCAAGTCGGCGCGATGGGCTCCTCGGAGATCACGAGGTGGAGAAACGCCCGGCAGTGCTCGCCCAGATGCTTGATCACGGCGTGGTACTCGCCGTCATCGGAGCTGATGTGGTGCCGGTCGAGGACGATCACGCCGTCGGCCAAGCCCTCTCGGAGCTGCCGCTCGGCTTCCCGCCAGCCAGGTCGATCCCAAGGCGGCGTGCAGACGCCCTGGCTCGCACTGGATGCCGGGAAGTACGTCGTGGTCACCGGGACCGCCACATCGTGGAGCCGGGCGGCGATCACGTAACCGAGCTGGTCGGCCTCGGCCTGTAGCGTCCCCCAGTCCTCGTCGGGTCGGGCCCTCGGACTCGGTACCAGGCTGTACGCCAGCACGCGCAGCGGCTGATCGGCCTGCGCGTCGACGGCCTGACGGTAGAAGTGCTGGCGCAAGCCTCGGAGTTGGCCAGCTCGGGACTGGCGCTTCACCGGGGCAGAGGTGCAGGGCCAGCTCGGGTGATCACGGCCAGCGGTCGGCGCCCCACCGCCCGTGTGCTTCTCTCGCCCCCGATCAAAGGCGACGAGGCTCAACACGTCGGCTCCGTGCTTGACTGCGTTGTGCGGCGACATGGGGGTGCCTCCGTGAGAGTGGGGATGACCGCGTACGTCGTCCGGCCGCCGTCCGCGACGCCCCACCGAAGCGACAGGCAGGCGACGAGGTGCAGCCCTCGACCGCCGAGGCCGGCGGCACTTGCACGTCGTCGCCTCGCCGGTGCCGTGCTGTCGTCGGTGACTCGGATTCGAAGCTCGTGCTCGTCGTGTCGCAGTCGAAGTCGGACGTCCCCGGAACCGTGAATGATCGCGTTGGACACCAACTCCGAGACGACGAGCCGGGCGTCCTCTGCCGACGTCTCCGGCAACGACCAGTGCTTCAACACGGTGGCCGTCGTTCGTCGCGCTTGAGCGACGTGCACATCTACCGGCTCCATGGCCATCTCGAAGACGTGAGAGGCCAGCGGACACCGAGCGGTCGAGGCGCCGACGACGTGGGCGCCACCGTCGTCGCCCCGAGGTCGGGGCGGCGTTGTTGTCCGGTGCGTGGTCATGAGCACATCGCACCGTGGCTTCGTGATCCGGAACAGGGGAAACCGAAGGGGGGAAATCTTTGTCAAGGGGGGAAAATAAGGGGGGAGTTGGGGGGAGGATTGGCTTTCTCCCACCGATAGAGGTCAGACTCATGGCAGTGGATCCGTTTGCCGAACTGCTCCGTCACCTGCGGCGTAACGCGAACCGGACGCAGGACGAGCAGGCCGATGCGATCAATGCCGCCTCCGGCCGGGCAACGATGACTCGCTGAGAGGTCAACCGGTACGAGAATGGTGCCAACGTCCCCACGGACCACACGCTGGGGAACATCGCTTTGGCCTGCGGCGTCCCGCTGGAGCCGTTGCTGCGCGAGGCGAAAGCCGCGCGTGCCAGGCGACGAGAGCGAAACAGGGCCCAAGAGGAGGACCTCGACGACGTGAAGCGTCGAACGCTGTTGGGAGGCGCCGTGGTCGGCGCGGCTGCGGCTGCGGCTGCTGAGCCGTGGGGCCGGCTTGCCCATGCACTAAGCAGAGGCAGCAAGATCGACCCTCAGTCCGCGGAAGTCCTCATTGAACATGCGGCTTCGCTTCACGTGGACGAGCTGAGCGAAAGCGCTCGGAGCCTGCAGACTCGGGTCGAGTCGCACCTCGACGCGATCACTGCAGCTCTCCCTCGCGCCGGTGCGCATGAGCGAGCACTGGCTATCGCGGCAGGCGAGACAGCAGCTCTTGCCGGGTGGGTCGCCTGGGACCTGGGGCAGCACGAAAGAGCCGCTGCCTACTACGAGGTGACCTCGGAGTGCGCGAAAAAGGCCGGACACCCCCCTCTGCGCGCCTTGGCGCTGGGTTACGCCAGTTACGGTGCCGCCACTCCGGCCAAGGCGCTGGAGATGCTGTCGCAGGCAGCTCAGGACGTGCGTGGGCGAGGCAACGCAACCGCTGCGGCGTGGGTTCTGGGGCGGTATGCGGAGGAGGCAGCTCAATCAAGGGACGATGCCGGTGCGCTCCGAGCCCTGGACCAGGCGCGATTTGCTTACGATTTCGCCGACCACACGAGCGAGCAGGCGTGGGTCCGTTTCGTAACGCCGTATCGCATGGACTCTCTAGCTCTCTCGGTGTACGGCGAACTCCGACGTCAAGAGCTGACGGCGACCGCAGACTCCGCGGTCGAGCGCCTCGGTGAGGAACTGCCCGACTCTGGGGTGGTGATCCTTGGGGATCTAGCGTCGGCACTCCTGCGCGGCGGCGACGTAGACCGCGGGGCCTACGTCGCGCACCGATTCGCAGCGGCAGCAGAGTCGAAGCCGAACACCATGGGGCGTCAGCGGGCGGAGGCCATTGCCGCCGGGCTTCCTGATACGGAGCACGACCTGGCCAGCCACCTGTTGACTTTCGCGACGTTGTAAACCGTCTCAGAGCGCCAGCTCGGAAGGAGCGAGGTGCTAAATTGTGGGCCCTTTACTGCGTGCGCGTCTCGTCGACGACCCAGGACAGGTATTCCTCCGAACCTCCCGTCACGGGCAGCGTGACCCACTGCGGAACGTCGTACGGGTGCCTCTCGTGCAGCCAGGCTTTCAGAGCGGGGAGGCGATCTGACGACGTCATGTAGGAGATCCGCCACTCCTGAGCCGATTCGACCTTCCCCTGCCACCAGTAGAAGGCCGTGATGGGCGCATCGATGTGGACGCCTGCTGCCAGCTTGCTTTCGACAGCACCTCTGGCAAGGGACTTCGCCTGCTCCTCGTCGTCGCTGGTCGTCTGCGCGATCACAATCTCGTGGTCCATGCGGATACCTCTCCAGCTCGGGTACCGCGACCCTATCCAGACGTTCGGCGTCGGCCTGGGGCTCGTGGGTGCCCGTAAGCACGCTCACTCGCTTCCGTCGCCGAGGCCGCCGGCTGTGACCGCCGACGGCCCCCAAGGTCGGATTCGCCCTTGGCAGACGAGAAAGAGTGCCATGGGACTGGAATTACTCCCGACGACCATGTCAACGTACAACCTCCCCGGAAAACACCAGTTCAGAGACGCTCCCAGCGCGTCGCGCCGTGCCGTCTTACGTCTCACGCCTTGGTCCCTAGCAAGGAGGCCCACCTGTCGAAAGTCGCACTGCGATCGGCCCGAGTCACTGCTCCGATCCTTCTGGCGCTCGGCGCCATGAACGCATGGACCGCCCAGACGAAAGCCGACTACGCCGCTCTCTCCACAGCCCTGTGCCTTTGCGTCTGCGCCGCCGGCCTTTTCGGTGAGGATCTGGTGCAGCGCGGGCATCGCCAAGACCTGACTGTGCTTGCGCACGTCGCGGCCCACCCTGGTGCTGAGGCCCGAGGTATCGCCCGAGCCGTCGGCACTCCCGAACGGGTCGTGGCTCGCAACCTCAGCCGACTCACCGAGAACGGGCTCGTGGTCCTGGTCGAAGACGACGAGCACCCCACGCTCAGGTCCTGCCGGCTCACCTCGTAGTCCTCGGTTGCGCGGCGGAATATAGCCCACGATCCCCGGTTACCGAAACCGGGGATCGTGCAGACCATTGAGGGAGTGGGACGTATGTGGGACGGACACCCGTAGAAAGCCGGTTTCGGCCGGTGTCAGCCGGACTCTGGCCCCTGCGGAGGGGGCGATCTCGATTACCTTCGGACGGCAGTTAGACACAGTCTGACCTGCGAAAACGCCACCTATCTGACGCGACGTCAGTGGCACCCCCGGCAGGACTCGAACCTGCGGCCACGCACTTAGAAGGCGCCTGCTTTGTTTGTGAGCCCTGTAGTGCGGTTTGCCCGAATTTAGTAACTTTTGCGCATTTGAACTCTGCGCCAGAAGCAGTTCGCCGACGGCAGACGTATTGGGGCGCCAGGGGACTGGATTAGTTCGGCTGCTGCAAGTGAACCTAGATGTCGGCGGCTTAGTCGTAGGTTCATGTAATCGGCTTGGCGCGACCAGAAACTCCGCACGGGCCAGTGGGCGGGTCCCTGCCTTTGTAGCACGGGATCCCCGGTTACCGAAACCGGGGATCGTGTGGACGATTGTTGTTGTCGAGCGATCCGCGTGCGACAGATCCCCTATTTCCGCAAGGAGTTCGCTGCTGTGCTGGTCGATGCTTTGGATGAGGAATGGATACTTTCCGAGAGGCAAGTTCTCTCGCTATTGGATTGGATACGCCAGCAGGCGGGTGGCAGTCGCTCGGTGTACCCCTTCCTGGTCACCCTGGCTGAGGGGGCACTCCGTCCGAGTGAAGCGCGATCCCTGCGTGTTCGCGATGTTGTCCTTCGTCCGGGTGGTTCTGGTGAGCTGACGGCTGGCTGTCGAGGGCAGGCTCGAGTGGTTCCGCTGCGACCGGGGTTCGCCTTGTTCCTGCGCGGGTGGATCAACGATGCCGGTCTCCAGAAGGATGATCTGTTGTTCCCCGACGCGCGTGGTGGGCGACTCTCGGTAGATGCATACGTGGGGCTGTGGGAGCAGGCGCAAGAGGCCGTGCTGCCCCATGACCACATGCTGGCCTGGAGGTTGGGGGAGTCCGTCGACATCCTGCGGGAGTCTTCCTTGGTGCGATGGCTGAGGCTGGGCGTCGATGTCGCCACGGTGGCCGAGCTCGCTGGAGTGGCCCCAGCCTGGCTGGCGCTTCGCTACCCGTACTGCTTCCGTCTCGAAGCGACAGAGATCGACTGGGAGCGCCTCGCTCAGGCGACTCGCCTGCCAGAGCTGACTGACCGATGAACCGGGCGGCGCTTCGCCAGATCAGCGGAGCGCCGCTATCCGAGACCCATTTTCCCACGCCCTCCGGTTCGCCGCCGAGAGCGTTCCTGCCTGGCTCATGTGCGCAGGAACCCAGCCGTCCCGTGACGTGCTACACCCCGCCCTGACAGGGCTTGCGGCCTTCACCACGGACTGGACTGGCTTGGCGGCCGCCTCGCCGCCGCACCCCCTTACGCTCCACGCCAAGAACTCACCCATGCCTCCACGCTTGCTGTCCATCCCTGCCGTCGCCGCCGTTCTGGACGTCGACCGCCGCACCGTCTACCGCTTCATCGCCGCAGGCAACCTTCCAGTCGTCGATTATCCCGCGGCCCCGGCCGCTATCCCGCGCGGGCTCGGCACCGGGCCGAGCACCACCACCGCCACCTGCCTGCGCACCGGCACGGGCCGCTCGCGAATCCGCGTCCCCGCCGCCGGCCTCGACGAGTTCATCTCCAGCCGCGCCGTCGTCGCACCGACACCGCGCCGCTGACCCCGGCCCGCGAGGGGCCTTCCGTACTGACATGAGGAGTTGGGCTGTACCTACGCAAGTTGAAGACCGGCAACTGGCAGGCGACGGTTCGCAACCGGCTCGGTGACCGGTTCAGCGAATCGTTTCCCCTCAAGACGCAGGCGCGTGCCTGGGGACTGGAGATGGAGACCCAGTTCGCCCGTGGGGGACTGCGTGCCTCACGGGTTGGCGAAACGTCCTTCCGCGACTGGCACGACCGGTGGTGGGACGCCCGCGTCGTCGAGCCCCACACGCTGCAGGGAGACGGGTCGAGCATCAAGAACCACGTCATGCCCTACTGGGCCGACTGGGAGATGCGGGCCATCACCCGCATGGATGTGCAGAGTTGGATCCGCTCCCTGATTGACAAGGGCGCTGGGGCCGCGGCCATCAAGCGGGCCTACAACCTGACGTCCTCCATCATGCGCACGGCCGTCGACGACGACGTCATCGCGGTGAGCCCCTGCCGCAGCATCGACCTGCCCCAGATCGCAGTCAAGTCGCCCCAGTGGTTCACGCTCGACCAGGCGCAGAGCGTGCTGGACGAGCTCCCGACCGTGTGGCGGACAATGTGCCTGCTCGGCTTCTACACCGGGCTGCGATGGGGCGAGCTCTCCGGGCTGCACCGCCACCGCATCGACCAGAGTCGCTCCCGCCTGTTCGTCGTCGAGGTCAACACCAAGAGCGGCATCAAGGAGTACCCCAAGAGCCGCCGCGAGGTACCGCTCCCGCCCCACGTCCCGGAGGCGCCGGAGCGCCACATCCACCGACTCGACCGTGACGCAGTGGTGTTCACCACCCTCACCAAGGGCCGGGCCGGCCGCCTCCTCAACGACGGCAACTGGCGACGGCAGACATGGTGGCCGACCGTCGACAGCGCCTACTACTTCGACGATGACGGCGAGCAGCCGCTCGTCCCGCACTACCCGCCGCACTCCATGCGCCACACCTGCGCCTCATGGCTCGTACAGAAGGGCGTCTCCCTCTACGAGGTCCAACACCTCCTCGGCCACGAGAGCTTTCAGACCACCCAGCGCTACGCCCCTCTCCAGCCAGATGCCCACAAGGCCGTGCTCGGTGCCTGGGAACGCATGGAGTCCCCGCTCACCATCGCTGCATGAGTGCCCTTCGCCCCGTCCACTGTGGACGGGGCGAAGGTGTGTGCGGGTGCACGGGTGATCGGCCGGGATGGCACCGCCGCATGAGGCTCCCCGAGAGTTCCGTTGTCGACGAGACCGATCGACGCTTGTGTCAAGCGGCTGGCATTCGACCGCTGTGATGCGGGATCGTTGCTTCCTGATGATCGACGACTCTGTGGTTGCTGACGGCGGTGAGCCGACGAAGCTTGCGCAGCCTCGGTCGCCCTATAGCGAGCGTCCCGTCGCGCGTGCCCGGCGGGCGAAGGCGCAGGAACTGATCGAGCGGCTCGTCGCCGAGGGGCGCGTGCGGATCGCTGAGCCGGATCACGACGAGGTCGCGGAGTGGCGGCGCGTCGTCAATTACGCGAAGCGCCACGGCATGGAGCCGGCGGGCCGACGTATTGAGAAGGTCCCTTACGGTGGGCCGGGACTGGAGCTGTTCCTTGCTGACGGCCCGCATCCCAACGCGCGGAGCCAGCGGTCGAAGGCAGCCGGGGAACCAATACCAGTCCCCGCACGTCTGGGAAATCTGCATCCGGTGGTGGCGAAGCTCAAAGACGATGAGAGTCGGCTGGCAATGCCGCCTGCGTTGCGCCGCAGGGCGCTTCTGCTGCTGCAGGGGCTCGTGGCTGAGGCAGTACGCCGAGGGTACGAGGTGCGGAAGGCGAGGTCCGCTTTTCACCCGCGCGAGGGCGGAGTGGACGTCACTGTCGACGGCTTCGCGTACACCATCTCCGCTAGGCAGGAGTTCCCAGAGTCCACGAATCCGGAGCGCTCTGCCCGTCTCGTCTTGGAGCTCGCCCAAGGTCTCGGAGACAGGCCCGGTCGCTGGCGGAATCGGAAGAGCCGGACACTTGAAGAAGCCCTCGGTGTGATCCTCGGGGAGATTGAAGCGCGAGCCGCCGAGGACACTTAGCGTCGACAGGATGAACAGCAGGCCAAGGCGGATCGTGAGGTTCGCTGGGAGGCGGCCTTGGCTGTGGCGAAGCAACAAGCTGTTCGTGAACAGCTTGCCCATGTGCTGAGTGAAGAGGCCAGGGGGTGGCAGGAGGCGGCCGCCCTCAGCGCGTACTGCATGGCGTTTGAACGTCGTATCCAAGAATTGGAGGGCACCGCGGACGAGCCGGCACTGGACTCAGCCCGACGCTGGCTGGAGTGGGCAAGGGCATATGTAAAGTCGGTAGACCCTCTGAGTGAACTTCCCGGCATGCCCCGCACACGTGAACCCACATCGGAGGAGCTCGAACCACACCTCAAGGGATGGAGCCCCCACGGACCAGAACGGCGTGGCCGAGGGTGATGTGAGCCTGTTCGACTGCGCCTACGTATGGCGCGACAGCCACCGAAACAGGAACGAGTTCCGCAGGGTGTGGAACTGCCGACGACTGGTCGGCAGACCTGGTCCAAGCGGCTTCGTGAGGAAGCTGCTCCGGACTGTCGTGACGCTCATTTGACGCTCACAGCACCCGAAGGTTCACTTGGCAGGTCGAAAATTGATGCCTGACCTGCAGGTATGCCCCGTCCCTCATGATCTGATGTGTTTCCGATGACGCATCATGTGGAGTACGTGGCGATTGCGGAGCCGGTGGCCAAGGGGCTCTGGCCCGCGCCCCTCTCAGGCTGCCCAGGTTCGTCCGGGTAGGTTGCACCGTTTCCCGAAGTCCCCTCCGGTGGAGCGTGGGCAGACTCCCGGTATGTGTCTCGCCGGAAGCGGCTCGGCCGACGGAGCTCGGCGCGATCCTGTCGGCGCCGTGCAGTGCCGACCAGGTAGGAAGGCGCTTCCAGTAATACGTATTAGCCGCTAACTTGGCCTTCACCGGCCGGGTAGCATCGCTCACCGAGCACCTCCTGCACACCACCGTCCACCGCCAGATGCGACGTACTCGCCTCGGCGCTGCCTTGCCGCGACGAGTTCGCACCGCGGCTACCCGCGATGGGGCCTGGACCGGTGCCCGGATACTGTCCGCCGCCAGGCCAAGGAGCCGGTCCTGCGGACCTCGTTCGCACGGAGGAGGAGTCATGGCGGCTGGTCCTTCGGCCCGAGGCCGATAAGGCTGTGGCGGGCAGCTCCGAGCGCTTCTTGCTGTTCACCGCCGACGAGGGCTGCGGAGTGGCTGGACCTCTGCGCTGCGGTGAAGGCGTCGGCAGCAGCCGACAGGACCTGCCACTACGAGCGGACCGGGACCCTGCTGATGCCCCAGGGCACGCCGGGTGGCAACCGGCGTGCCCTGAGGCACTGGTTCGTCCACGTGATCGGCGTTCCGGCGGGGCCGGTCCGTCAGCGGACCGACAGCCGCACGAGACCACCGCGCCCCTCCGGGGTGCCTGATACCTGCAGCGCCACATAGCGCGGGGCCCCCGTGGCCCGCAGACTCCGCACCCGGCCATGACCGGTGAGCGCGCCCGCCCGGCGGTAGCCGATCCCGTCGTCGCTGAACTCCACGGACAGGCCCGGGACCCGCCCGGCCAACCACTCGGCCTCCACCCGGCCCACCGCGCGCCGCGCCCCGAGATCCACGACCAAGCGGCCGTCGCGTCCCGGCCGCCACACCGTGTCCGGGTCACCGTCGACGGCCGCCGACGGCTCCGACATCCCCGTCGGCAGCGGCGCGTTCGGGAAGACGGCCCGGCCCAGGGCGAGGTCCGTCGTCGGATACGCCTGCGCCCCGCGCACCGTGACCTCGGTGCCCCGGCCCGGCCGCACCACCGCCACCGCGCTGCGCCCCTGTGCCTCGACCCGCACCCGGCAGACCGGCCCGGTCAGGCGCACCGTGGCGGCGTCCACGACCTCCGCCCGCAGCCCGTTCGGCAGCGACCGGCCCGACAGCGGGACCAGCGAGAGGCGGGGCGGCAGCAGCAGCGCCGAAGCCGCCTCCAGCCGCGCCTCGTACCGCAGCCCGTCCCGGGTTACCACCTGCTCGCCCTCGTAGACCTCCCGGCGGCGGCCCTCCTGTACCAGGGCGACCGGGGTGCGCATCGCCCGGTCCGACAGGTTGAACAGGCTCAGGTGACCGTCCGTCACCGCCGCCCGCACCTTCTCGTCCCCGGCAGTGGGCACCGGCCGACGGGCGAGTTCGCGCAGGCCGTCGGCGGAGACCCCGCAGTGGCCCTCCACGAGCAGGGGGCCCGTACCGCCGTCCTCCGCCAGCACGATCGTGTCGCCGTACACCGCCAGCGGGCCCTGCCCGCCGCGTACCAGCAGGCCCGCACGACCGTCCACGTCCAGCCAGCCGCCCTCGCTGCGCAGCGCCGGTACGGGGCCGCTCGCCAGGTCCGTCCACCGCTCGCCGTCGTCCGAGCCCTGCACCAGGTAGCTCCGGCCCGCCGCGCTCTCCCAGCGCAGGGTGACCCGGTCCAGGGCGCGGGGCTCCCCGAGGTCCACGGCGAGCCAGCTGTCGGGGCGCGGCCGATCGGCGGTGGAGACCGCCCAGCGGGTCGTGCCGTCCCCGTCCACGGCCAGCTCCGGGCCCCTGCCCGGTGCGGACGAGGACGCGGTGGCCCGCCCGCCGCGCGCGAGCTCGCGCCCGTCGGCCCCGTCCCGCGCCTCCACGGCGAACAGCGAGTAGCCGTACGCCGGATCGGGCGTCACGCCCTGGACCCGCAGGTGACGGACCGTCGTACGGTCGAACGACAACTCGTCGACGCGGCCCGTCGAGCCACCGGAGGAGTCCCGGGACACGACCGTGGCCGGCCCCTCGGCGAACCGGTACGTCCGCCTGCCGTCCAGGCCCGCCACGCCCGGCATCGTGAGGTTGTGCACCTCCAGCCGGCCGCCCGAGGTGTCCGGTCCTCCGGCGGCGTGGACCACCGCGCCGCTGGGCAGCGTGGTGAAGCCCGCGAAGCCGTCTCTCAGCCGCAGCAGCGTCGCGCTCCCGTCGAATCCGTCGCGCAGCCGGGTGTGCGTGCGCACCGAGCGGCCGGTGACCTCCACGCCCGTCGAGGGCAGGAACATCGGCGTGGCTCCGCTGATCCGGAACAGCCAGTCGTCGTGGCCCGGCTGCCAGGCGAACTTCACGAACTTCGGCTTGGACACCGCACCGGCCCAGGCGGCGGGGGACTGGTGCGACACCAGGCCGGGCCCCTCCCCGAAGTCCGTCACCCCGGAGGCGTACGCGAACAGCTCCCGCTGCGACAGCGGCACGACGGACCGACCAGCACCGGGCCACACGTGCAGCAGGTAGCTGATGGCCAGTTCGGCACGCGCCTCCGGTTCGTACTTCGGCTCACCGGAGAATTTCGCCAGCCGGTTCTCCGGCGGATACGCCTGGTACGCCTCCAGCCGCGCCGCCAGCTCCACTTCCGCGCGGGCCGCCGCCCGGTCGCCCATCACCCGGGACAGGAACGCCAGCGGGATCACGTCCCGGCCGTAGAGGTGCTCGCGGTCGTTGACCATCGGCATCAGCGGCTCACCCGCGTCCGACATCACCCCCAGCAGGGTCCGCCACAGCTCCGCCTGGTAGTGCGGGCCAGCGGGCCGGGGGAGGGCCGGGCGCGGCGGTCACCTCGGCCTGCGACACCGCTGTCCGGCCGGCCATCGGGTGGTCGCCGGGCAGGACCGCGACCTGCCCCTCGGTCAGCAGGGCCTCCGTGTCCAGTCCGGTGACGGCGTCGAACGGCAGATGCAGTAGCGCCACGTCCGCCCGCCCCGAGCACACCAGCTCCCGCTGCTCGTGTGCCTCGCACAGCAGCAGATCGACCGCGCACGCGCCGGGGTGTGCGGCGTACGCGTCGAGCACCTTGGCCAGCAGTTCGCCCGCCGTACCGGTCTTGACCGCCAGGGTGATACGCGGCCGCCGCTCGGCCGCTTCCCGGGTACGTCGCTCGGCGGCCTTCGCCGCCGCGAGGATCGCCCGCGCCTCCGTCAGCAGTACCGCTCCCGCATCGATGAGCCGGACCCGGCGGCTGGACCGCTCCAGCAGCACCACGCCGAGCCGTCGCTCCAGGCCGGCGAGCGCACGCGACAGCGCAGGCTGGGCGATTCCCAGCCGCTCGGCCGCTCTACCGAAGTGCAGCTCCTCCGCGACCGCGACGAAGTACCGCAGCTCACGCATCTCCATGTCGGCACCGTAACCCGCCCGGACCACGACCGATGCCGTGAAGGCATCGCTGCCAGGCCCCTACGGTGTTGGTCCCCGGCGCCCGGCCGCCGATGCTGGCGGACATGAGCGAACAGACGATCGCGCTGGTCACCGGTGCGAACAAGGGAATCGGATACGAGATCGCGGCGGGCCTCGGCGCGCTCGGCTGGAGCGTCGGCATCGGCGCCAGAGACCGGGAGCGCGGCGCTCAGGCCGCCGCGGCGCTGTGCGCCCGGGGGGTGGACGCCTTCGCCGTCCCGCTCGACGTCACCGACGACGCCGACGTGAGCGCCGCCGCCCGGCTCATGGAGGAACGCGCGGGCCGGCTCGATGTCCTCGTCAACAACGCCGGTGCGGCGGGCGGTTGGCCCGACGAGCCGACGTCGCTCGACCCCGCTGCCCTCCTGCGGCTGGTCGACACCAACGTCGTCGGGGTCATCCGGGTCACCAACGCGATGCTGCCCCTGCTGCGCCGCTCCGCGCATCCGCGGATCGTGAACCAGTCCAGCCACGTCGCCTCCCTGACCCTGCAGACCGACCCCGGCATCGACCTCGGAGGGATCAGCGGGGGTTACGCGCCGACGAAGACCTTCCTGAACGCGGTCACCGTTCCAGTACGCCGCGGAGCTGCGCTCCACCCCGATCCTCGTGAACAACGCCTGCCCCGGCTATGTGGCCTCTGACCTGAACGGCTTCAGCGGGACCCGTACCGCCGAGGAAGGAGCACAGTCGCGATCAGGCTCGCGATCCTCCCCGACGACGGGCCGACCGGGGGCCTCTTCGACGACGAGGGCTCCGTGCCCTGGTGACCGGGCAGACCGCGGCGCGCGAGCGCGTGCTGGGCGGTGTCAGGGGGAGCCGACACCCATCCGGCCCCTGCAGTTCCCACAGCGGGCGGAAGCGCCCCGGCTCCCCGGTGGGCCGGGCGTGGGTGCCCTCCCGTGCGGCACGGCGGAGAAGATCGGACCGGAATGGATCGCGAGGAACGCCCGCCACGACCTCGCGGAGCCGGGCGTTGAGTGCGGCGTTCAGGCCGTCTTTTTCAGTGAGGTGAGGTGGGCGAAGACCACCACGTTCGCCGAGTAGCCTGCCTTCTCGTCGAAGCGGCCGCCGCAGGTCAGCAGTCGGAGTTCGGGCCGTCCGGTTTCCCCGTACACCTTGTCGTCGGGGAACTTGTCCTTCGTGTATGTCTTCACCGTATCCACCGTGAACACCGCGGTCTTGTGGTCCGCGCGCACCACATTGACCTTGTCGCCCCGGCGCAGTGCGTTGAGGTTGAGGAAGATGGCAGGGCCTCCCCGCCCGCTCCGGATCACCGTGGAGACCACCACGCTGGACGGCCAGGTGGCTAAAACCACCTACCACCGCGGGCTGGCTCGCCTGATCCACCACGAGATCGACCACCTGGATGGCCTGCTCTACACCGCACGGATGCGCGACAGGTATCGATCCCATCCCGGTCGAGGAGTATCGGCAGACCGGACACTCCTGGGCCTACAAGCAGTAGTGGCCGACGTCTGCCGAGCCCATCCACGACCGCCCCGGTCCTTCCGAAGAAGAGCTTTCGGAAGGACCGGGGCGGCGGCGTAGTGAAGGCAGAGAGAGTGGTCTGAGGCCATTGAGCCCCGGAGTGCACGGAGTCCGCGACGCGGCGCTGCGAACGCCGGGTGGCGCCGGTGCCGTATCTCGAAGAGCACAACGCACCCGCCCGGACTGTGCGGCAGTTGCGTGCCGTCACGACAAGGCGAAGGAGGGCCCTACTTGTTGTCGATGTGCCTGGTGAAGTCCATGATCGTGGCTGCGAGGGCCTCGGGGGCTTCCTGTGCGACGGAGTGACCCACTCCGTCAAGGTGCACCGGGGTGATCTCGCCAGCGATTGCCTGGCGGAAGGTGTTCTCGGTGAAGGGGTGATTGGCACCGTCGACCGTGAGCACCGGCACTGCGATCGGGTGGGACTGGGCCAGAGCCCTGGTTGCGCCCTTGTCGGCGAAGAGTTCTTGGTAGAGACCCTCGGTGCCGCGCCAGCCGTTCGGGCGCGCGTAGGTGCGGACGAATTCGTCGATGTCGCTCTCCGTGATGGAACCATCCGTCCCGTGCATCAGAGGGAGCGCCCAGTCGGCCAGGAACTCGCGTTCGTGGCCTTGGAGGAGCATCCCCGGGATGCCAGGAGCGCCGAGGAAGCCGACGTGCCAGGAGCCGAAGTTGTTCACGTCGGCAAGGGCTTCGAGTCCGAAGCCGGCCAGGGTCGTCTCGACTCCGGTGAAGCTGGTGACGTCCTCGGGGTGCAGTGCGGCGAAGCGGAAGGCCGCGCCGCCGCTGATGTCCTGGCACAGGAGGTGGACCGGGCCTGCGCCGATGTGCTGGACGAGATGGTGCAGGTCCTCCGCCGTGACCGCCTCGCCGTACTCGGTATCGGCGTTGCTCGAGTCGCCGAATCCGCGGAGGTCGGGGGCGAAGACCCGGTGTGTCTCGGCGAGCAGGGGAATCAGCTTGCGGAACGCCCACCACGTTTCCGGCCAGCCGTGCACCAGCAGGATCGGAGAGCCGGTGGTGCCGGCGGAGACATAGTGGAGCTGTGTTCCGTTGACGTCCGCGAGGTGGTGCGTGACGCCGGGGAGGGTCGCCCCGGGGGGCGTGATGGTGGTCATGAGAAGCTCCCGAATAGGCAACCTGGTTGCTTACATAGTGGGCAACCAGGTTGCGCATGTCAAGGGGGTCGTATGCTGACGGCATGTCCAGATCAGGTGCCGACCTTGCCCTGCTCCTGCTCGCCGGCTTCCGCGCTTTCGCGGAACGGGCCACCGCCGAGCTCGCCGAGCTCGGGTACGAGGACGTCCGGCCGGTGCATGACTTCGCCCTCCATTCGATCCTGTCCGGTGCGGACAGCGTTTCCGAACTCGCCCGCAGGATGTCGGTGACGAGGCAAGCGGCCGCGAAGACGATCGCCGTACTGGAGGAGCGCGATTTCCTGAAGCGTGAACCCGACCCGGTCGACCGTCGACGAACACGACTTCACGTCACCGAGCACGGACTCGCGATGTTGCAGGAAGGCCAAGTCATCTTCAACAGGCTGCGTGGGCAGTGGGAGGAGCAGGTGGGTGCGGCGTCGCTGTCCGCACTTGAGGAGACGCTTCGAGCCTTCGTCGGCAACGGTGTGATTCGGCCTGACTCGCCGGGTTGGACCGCGCGCGACCTGGACGTGTAGGCCCTCTCGGACCTGCGCGACGCACAACTTATCGACGGGCGCCGTCGGGCAGTCGGGTGCGTGTTCGATGTTGAGCTCGGCTTGCGGTATCCGGGCCCTGGTGTCGGTGCGGACCGCGGTCGGGCGGCTGTGTGCTTGCCCCGACGGCACGGTTGAGGCGGGCGTGGGCAGGTGTACGTGCAGGTCCTCTGTGTGCGCTACTCGCATGGCCCCGCAGGTTCCGTGTCCTTCTCGGCGGCGCTGCCCGAGGCTGCTCTGCTCTGCGGGCAGCGGGACGGTGGCGGGCTCGCCGGGGTGGTAGGCGGCATTGCCGCTGTCCCGGGCGATCCCGTCCGGAGCGCGGCCGTCGTCAACGGTGAGTACCGCTGTGACGGGTGGAATCATTTTCTTGATCGGTCGATCCAGATCGGTATAGAGTGCTGACATGGGAAGAACCCGGGAGTTCGACACCGAGGCGGCGGTGAGCCGCGCCATGGAGCTGTTCTGGAGTCACGGCTACGAAGGGACATCCCTGCGGGATCTGACGCGGCACCTGGGTATCGGGCAAGGGTCGCTGTATGCGGCGTTCGGTGACAAGGAGGGTCTGTACCGGGCCGCGCTGACGCACTATCGGACGACCCTCGCGGCGGCGGCCGTGCGCGACCTGGAGCAGGGAGTGGACGCGCGCTCGGCGGTCCGCGGGCTCCTGATGGAGAGGGTCCGCATCGCCGTCGAGCAGGACGGCAGGGGGTGTCTGGTCGTGAACGCCGCCTGCGAGCGGCTGCCGGGTGCTCCACCCGTCCGCCGCATCGTGCGTGATGTGCAGGATGCCACCCGGGATGCTCTCACCGAGGTGCTGCGGGCCGCGGCGGAGCGGGGCGAGATCGGTGCGCGGCACGATCCGCACGCGCTTGCCGCCTTCCTCGTGACTCTCCTCAATGGGCTGCTCGTCTCCTCGAAGATCACCCCCGACGCCTGGGCGCTCGAACCCGTCGTGGACATCGCACTGTCCACTCTCGACTGACCCCTGACCACCCGAGAGCCCGACTTTCCCTCCCGAAAACTGGATCGATCGATCAAGTAAACAGGAAGGCTGGAACAGAGATGATGTTCGACCACGCGGGAGCACCCCTCCGCACCGGGCGTGCGGCCGTCAACGGAACGAGCCTGCACTACCGCTCGGCCGGGTCCGGCCCGGCCGTAGTGCTGCTGCACGGTGTGCCCAAGACCGGCTACCACTGGCGTCACCTCGTACCCAAGTTGACTCCCCATCACACAGTCGTCGTACCGGACCTGCGCGGGCTGGGCGACTCCGCCCGTCCCGCGGACGGCTACGACTCCGAGACGATGAGCGACGACATCGCGGAGCTGATGACCCGGCTCGGGCATGAGACGTACGCCGTGGCGGGCGAGGACTGGGGAGCGGTGATCGGGTATCAGGTCGCGGCCCGCCACCGCGACCGGGTGCGTGCTCTCGTCTTCGCCGAGGCGCTTTTTCCTGGCTTCGGTTTCGAGGACCACACCGCGCTCACCGCGGAGAACGTCGGCAGCGGGATGCACCTGTGGCACCTCGGCTTCTACTTCCAGCCCGACGTGCCCGAGATGCTGATCGCCGGACATGAACGTGAGCTGATCACGTACATGATCAAGAACGAGCGCACCCATCCCGACACCGCCACCCCCGACGCGGTCGAGGAGTACGTGCGCTGCTACACCATGCCCGGCGGCATCCGCGCGATGCTGTCGATCTACCGGGCGATGCTCGTCGACGCCGAGCAGAACCGTCGCGCCGCGCAGCACAAGCTCGACATCCCGGTCCTGGCGCTCGGCGGCTCGGCGTTCATCGGTGAGCGCAACGAGTCCCAGATGCGCTCCATGGCCCACGACGTCACGGGGTACGTCTTCGACGCCGGACACGACCTGGCGGAGGAGGTGCCGAAGGAGATGGCCGCGGTGATGGTGCCGTTCCTGGCCGGGCATTGGTGATCCGCACCTCCTCCGCGAAGGGCGGGTCCGCGCCCCGACAGCGTGGCCCGGGAGCGCGGTCGAACGGAGAGTTCAGGTGAGGAACCCGGTCACCGTCCTGGTGAACCAGTCGGGGTCCTCCTCGGCGACGAAGTGTCCGGTCGGTGCGACCGCTCCCCGCACGTCCTTCGCGTAAGGCTTCAGGACCTGGGCGGTGGCGGTGCCGGACTGTGCGGAGCCGATGGCCAGGACGGGCATGGACAGCTCGCGCCGGGCGAGCAGGGCGCGGTTCTCGCGGCCGTCCTCCAGGAGCGTGCGGTAGTGCGCGAAACCTCCGCGCAGCCGCTCCCGGCCTGTGTACGCGTGCGCGTACGCGGCGAGGTCCTCGGTGGTGAAGGTGCCGGGGTTGGCCATGGCGGTGAACGTGGCGGTGAAGAACTCCAGTTCGTGGCCGTCGAAGAGCATCTCGGGCAGGTGCTCGGTCATGAAGAAGCCGAAGTGCCACATGCCGCCCTCCGCGACGTTCATCGCCTTTTCCAGGTCGAGGCCGGGGAGGAGGGCGTCGACGAGGACGAGGTGGGAGATGTCGTCGGGGTGGGCGGCGGCCCAGGCGAGGGCGATCATGGAGCCGATGTCGTGGCCGGCCACGGCCACCGGGCCGCTGAGGCCCAGTGCGTCGAGGACGCCTCGGATGTCGCGGGCCTGGTCGGTTTTGGCGTAGCCGTCGGCGGGCCGGTCGCTGGCCCCGGTGCCGCGCAGGTCGGGGGCGATGACCGTATGCGTACGGGCGAGGGCGGGCATGACGCGGGCCCAGGCGCGCGAGGTCTGCGGCCAGCCGTGGAGCAGGACCAGGGCCGGCCCGTCCCCTCCCGCGGCCACGGAGAGGTGGGTTCCGTTGGTGGCCACGCGCTGGACCTGGAAGCCGTCGGGGAGCCAATCGGCAGTGCGCATGAGGATGGCCTTCCGCGGGAGGGGAGCGCCGGTCACCGGCCGGCCGCGCGAGGCGGTGCGGTTGGTGGCACTCATGGCTGACCCACTTCACTATGCACGCCAGATGTTCTGTGCGTAAGAACATCTGACGGTAAGCGCATTGTGTAGACTTCCCCTGTGAGCGTGCCTTGGGCGCGGGCCTGGGCTGGGCGATCCGCTTGGTCTCGGCCGCGTTCCGTCGCGTCGCCACCCAGTCCGTCGCCGACCTCCCCGGCGGGGCCCGCGGCTATCTCGTTCTGGTCGCCCTCGCCGGGGGTGAGCCCCCCACCCAACTGGCCCTGGCCAAACAGGTCAGCCTGGACCGCACAGTCATGACCTACCTGCTTGACGACCTCGAAGCGCACGGTCTGGTCACCCGCCGGCCCGCCCCACGCGACCGCCGCGCACGCCAGGTTCTCCTCGCCGATACTGGCCGCACCCGCCTCGACGGCGTGCGGCGCAGCCTCGCCGCCGCCGAGGACCGCCTGCTCACCGACCTCGACGCGCCGGAGGCAGCACAACTGCGCACCCTGCTCTCCCGCGTCGCGCGGACCGCCCAGCGTGAAGCCGTCACACCCGGGGAAGTGGACGAGGCGGACTGCTGACGGGCCGGGCTCCGCCTCTCGGCGTGCGGGGCGGGCTCCGCGCCACCGACGTGCGGAGTGAGCAACAGGAGGCGGGGCGCTAGCCGTTCAGGTGGGCCGTGGCCGTGCGGGATGCCGTACGGAATCGGCCGGGCGGTACGCCGCGCGCGCGGCGGAAGGCGCGGCTGAACGCGTACACCGAGGTGTAACCGACATCCTGGGCGATCCGTTCGAGAGAGTCGCCGGTGTCGCGGAGGCGGCGCGCGGCGAGGTCGAGGCGCCGTCGGGTGAGGTAGGCGGCCGGGGTCTCACCCAGGGCCGCGGGGAAGCGGCGGGCCAGCGTCGCGCGCGATACGGCGCTCGCGCGGGCGAGTTCCGCCATCGTCCAGGCGCGGCCGGGCTCCGCGTCGATCAAGGCCATCGCCGTACTGACGACGGGGTCGCGGAGGGCGTGCAGCGGGGATGCCGAGCCGCCCTCGTCGCGTTCGAGCCAGTCGCGCAGCGCCTGCACCAGCAGGACGTCCACGAGGCGGGCGAGGACGACCTGGCTGCCCGGCCGCGGCGACGTCAGTTCGCGGCCCACGAGGCGGACCGTCTCGGCGAGGCCGCCGCCGTCGCCCTGGCCGCGGAGCAGGACCGTATCGGGCAGCGCCGCCAGGAAGGACGCGGAGGTCGTGGGGTCGTGCGTGTAGTGCGCGCAGAGGATGTGCGTGTGCGCCTGCCCGTGGCCCATCCGGACAGTGCCGTCGGCAGCGAGCGTGTACCCGTCGGACCACTCCGGTGAGGTGCGGGCGATCGCGCCGGGATCGCTCGCGAGGGCGTGTGCTCGGCCTCCCGGGAGCAGGAGCACGTCTCCGGACCGGAGTTGCAGCGGGTCGGAGCCCTCGGGAGCGATCCACACCGTGCCCGAGGTCACCGCGTGGAAGGCGGCCCCCGGCCCCCGGTGCGACCACCACCCCCAGTCGTCCCCGGCGGCGATCCGCGTGCCCAGCACGCCGCGGACGACCTGCGCGTCGATAAGTCCGGTCAAGGCATCCGTCATCTCTGGATGCTAACAGGATGAGTGGTTCGGATAGGTAAGTGAGTCATTGCGTCATTGAGGAACGCATATGCGCGCCCTACGGTTTTCCTCATGAACATTGAAGGAAGCATCGCACTCGTCACCGGCGGCAACCGCGGCATCGGCCGGCACTTCGTCCAGCAGCTCCTGGAGCGCGGTGCGGCGAAGGTGTACGCCGCCGCTCGGAACCCCCGGACTGTCGACGTACCCGGCGCGATTCCGCTGGCCCTGGACATCACCGACCCGGACGCGGTGGCCGCCGCCGCGGCCGTCGCCACCGACCTGACCCTTCTGGTCAACAACGCCGGAACCGCCACGGGAAGTGACCTCGTCACCGGCGATCTCGCCAAGATCAGGCAGGAACTGGACACGAACTTCTACGGCCCGCTCGGGATGATCCGCACGTTCGCGCCGATCCTGGCCCGCAACGGCGGGGGCGGCATCCTGAACCTGAACTCGCGCATGTCCTGGATCTCCTACCCGGGCGTCAACGCCTACGCCGTGTCCAAGGCCGCCGCGTGGAGCATGACCAACGGGGTACGCCTGGAACTGGCCGGGCAGGGCACCCAGGTCACCGGCCTCTACCTCAGCTCGACCGACACCGACATGATGGCGGGCTGGGACATCGCCAAGAACGACCCGGCCGACGTCGTGACCGTCGCACTCGACGGCCTGGAGGCCGGGGCACCGGAGGTCCTCGCCGACCAGGAGACCAAGGAGACCAAGGCGTCTCTCGCCGCGTGAACCGAGGTCGCCTGCCGTCGGACATGGCGACTTCCCTCACCAACTGCTGTCCTCACAAGAAGGGTTGATATGTCTCCGACTCGTCCCGCACTGCGCACGGCGCTCGTCACCGGATCCACCAGCGGCATCGGCCGGGCGACCGCGATCGCACTGGCCCGAGCTGGCCTGCACGTCGTCGTCCACGGGCGGGATACCGGGCGCGGTGTCGCGGTGGCCGACGAGATCCGGTCCGCCGGAGGACGCGCGGACCTGATCCTGGCCGACCTGTCCAAGGAGAAGGAAGTCGCCCGTCTCGCGCGTGAGGCGGAAGAGCGCACCGGTGGGCTCGACGTACTGGTCAACAACGCCTTCCTGGCCCAGCAGTTCATGTCGAGCGCGCAGAGTTCGGGAGCCGATCTGGACCGGTCCGTCGCGGTCAATGTGAAGGCCCCGTTCGTGCTCGTCGGGATGATCGGGCCGAAGATGGCGGAGCGGGGCCGGGGGGCGATCATCAATGTGTCGATGGTCGCGGCGAACAAGGCGGTGCCGGGTATCGCGTTGACCTCCGCGACGAAGGCGGCCCTGGAGTCCCTCACCCGGGGGTGGACCGTCGACTACGGCCCGGCGGGTGTCCGGGTGAACACGGTCAGCCCGGGAGTGATCCTGACGCCCGCGAATGAGCAACTCCGCGAGCAGATGGAGGCGTTCACACAGGCGACCCCGGCTCGCCGTCCCGCGCAGCCGGAAGAGGTCGCCGATGTGATCGTCTTCCTGGCCTCACCCGCGTCGTCCTTCGTCTTCGGCGTCAACCTGCCCGTCGACGGCGGCATGTCCATCTCGTAGAGGAGCGATCACGATGAACACGCGACAGACCGGGAACGGCACTCCAGGCGGCGCGGAACGGTGGATCGCGGAGTGCGAGACGCTCAAGACGAGCACTGGACACAGGATCGCCTACCGGCGGCGTGGGCGTGGTGCCACCGTGCTGATGCTGCACGGCTTCCCGACCTGGTCCTACGACTTCGCCGCGGTCGCCGCCGATCTTGCCGCGGACCACGAGGCCCTCACGCTCGACCTCCCCGGCTACGGGATGTCCGCCAAGCCCAACCCCTACGCCTACTCGGTCGCCGAAGCCGCCGACACCGTCGAGGAGGTCGTACGCCACCTCGGGCCGGAAGAGGTCGACCTCGTCGTCCACGACTACGGCGCCATCGTCGGCCAGGAGCTGCTGGACCGCCGCCGCCGAGGGGCGCTCGGCTTCGAGGTCCGTAGTGTCACGATTCTGAACTGCGCCATCGTCTACTCCGCCTACCGGCCGACGTCGCTGCAGAAGCTGCTCATGAAACCCGTACTGGGACGGTTCGTCGCCGGTCTCATCACCCGGGACCGCATGCGCGCCGGCCTCAACGGTGTGCGCGGCGCGGCCAAGATCGGCGAAGGTGAGATGGCCGAGCTGTGGCGTGGGGTGGCCCACGATGAGGGGCACAAGCTGGGGCATCTGCTGATCCGGTACAACACCGAACGGAACATCCATCACGCGCGGTGGGAGGCCGCCCTTCGCGCCTGGGACGGGCCGCTCGGCCTGGTCTGGGGGCTCGCCGACCCGGTATCGGGCCGGCATGTGCTGGAGAAGGCGAGGGAGATGCTCCCGGAAGCGCGGGTGACCGCCCTCCACGGCGTAGGCCACTTCCCGCAGTCGGAAGCGCCGAGGGAGGTGGCCGCCGCCATCCGGGCCGTCGTCGACGCATGACCCTGTCCGCGGGCATCCGGGGGTGTACTCAGGTGCACCTCGCGGTGGGGGGTCCAGGCGGTATTCGGGGGTCAGCGCTACTGATCTGCACTGCCGTCCTCGGCAAGATTCCTTGTGTCGGTACGAGCATCAGGGAGTGTTGATGACATCGAAGAAGACCACCTCACAGCTGCGTGAGGGCCTGTTGGTCATCGCGGCGGTCAGCCTGGTGGGATCCGCCACGACCGTTGCGGCAGTGGCGCATCCTTCCCGGGACGCGCCTGTGCGAGGCGGCGCGGACAGGGCCCTGCAGAAGAGCCTCGACTCGTTGGTGAGCGAGGGCGAGTCCCCCGCCGCCTTCGCGTGAGTGCGCAAGGACGGCCGTACCTCTTCGCTGCTCTCCGGGACCGCGCGGCTCGGCGAAAAGGTTCCGGTCCCGCACGACGGTTACGTGCGGGCCGGCAGCAGCACCAAGACGTTCACCGCCGTCGTGGTCCTGCAACTGGTGGCCGAGGGCAAGGTCGCGCTCGACGAGCCCATCGAGACGTACTTTCCCGGAGTGGTACGGGGCGAGGGCATCGACGGCAGGAAGATCACCGTCCGGCAGCTGCTGCAGCACGTCAGCGGCCTGCCCAACTACACCGAGTGCATAGGTCTGGAGGACTTCGCGAAGATCCAGCACAAGTTCTTCCATCCACATGATCTGCTCGCCGCGGCTCCGGCCCACCCGGCAGAATTCGCGTCCGGGCTCAGCTTGTTCTTTAACCTCTGAGCCCGTCAGTTCGACAGGGCAGTCGTGAACACCTCGTGCTGGGCCGTCAGCCATCCCTGGATGCGGTCCCAGCGTTGCCAACCATTGCCCTCGAACAGTGCCTGGGCGTAGACGGGATCATCGTTGGCCACTCGGTCGGCGACGAAAGCCCGGCAAGTTGCGGTGGCCTGTTCGATGACGCTGGGCAGTTCAGCACGCTCGCGTGGGGAGAGGCCGTAACTGTCGGCGAGGATCCGCAGGCGCCTCGGGGTGTCCAGTGCTGTGGGGTATAGGGCTGCCGCGGAGGTGGGATCGAGCATGGGTACCCAGTAGCGGGCGGCCATGGCGACGTCCCACACGGCTCGGCCTGGGGCTGCCAGGTCGAAATCGATCAGTCCTGCGGCGCGGCCGTCGCGGAAGACGACGTTGTCCGGACACACATCGTTGTGGCACAGCATCGTTCCTCCGGCCGGGTCGGCCAGGGATCGGGGCCACGCGACGCAGGTGTCGACCGGGATGGCCGAGCTGGCGTCGTGCAGGCGACGCAGCAGGTTTCCCAGCGACCTCAGGGCGGTCTCGGTCATCACCCAGCGCGGAAACGGAGGCAGGGCGACGTCGCCGGGAATGAACGTCAGCTGCTCGCGGCCGTTCGCGGTGAGACGGACCGGTTTCGGAGCCGCGTCGAACCCCTGCTCTCGGAGCGCGAGGAGATGAGCATGGAGGGCGCGCGCGGTGGGCGGCGCTGGACGTTCCACCAGAGGACCGCGACGGAAGACCGCGCCCGCGTTCACCATGCCGCCGACCAGGGCTTCGCTCTCTGCTGTCTCTCCCTCGGCCGTCATGCCGATCACGCTATCGCCAAACCGGCTGCGTGTGGAGACGCCCCGAAATACGCCTCGAACTAGGTCGCTTACCTGGGCGTTCGCCGGGCAGTGGGGCGGCCTTCGTCTGATCATGTGCTCCGACCAGGGTGCACCGATCAAGACGAAGGCCGTGAGAGTGATCTCCACGCCGAGCGACCTCGCGAAGTTCGCCGGCCTCCTGCTCGACGGGAAGCTCCTCGCCCCCGAGCAACTGGCCCAGATGCGCAAGATGGTCGACGCGCCGCTCATGCCCGGATGGCGTTACGGCCGCGGCGTCTTCAGCATCCCGCTGAGCTGCGGCGGCGAGTACTGGGGGCACGGCGGCGACATCGACGGCTACGAAACCCGGGGCGGCGCCACCGACGACGGCCGCTCGGTGGGCCTGGCGGTGACCGCACCCCCCGGAACCTTCAGCGACGCGGAAGAGAGCGCCAAGGCAGTCATGTCCGCGACGGACACCGCCTTCTGCAACTGAGCAACTGAGGCACCGGCCTTTCGACGCCCTCAGGAGCCGATGCTCTGTGAGGCGGAACCCTGGTCCCGGTAGGGCGCGAGGAAGGGCCGCAGCGCGCCGAGCAGTTCTTCCGGCGCTTCCTCGGCCGGGAAGTGGCCGCAGTCGGGGATAACCACGCCGGCCACGTCGTCCGAGGCCACCTCCATGGTCGCCGCCACCGCCGCGCCGAGGTTCTGTGAACCGCCGATCGCTAGAACGGGCAACTTCAGACGGCGGGTTCTGCGCTGCTCGTTCTGCGCGATGGTGGCCTCCAGCGCACGGTAGAACGCGAAGCTGGCGCGCAGCGCGGCGGGATCGGCAGCGAGGGTGTCGACGTAGTGCCGGATCGCGTGGTCGGGCAGGGGGCGGGCGGCCTTCACGGCGAACTGGTGGCCGAAGAAGAGCTGTTCACGCCCCTGGACCAGTTGCTCGTTGATGCCGACGAGGCGGTTGAAGGCGAAGTGCCACAGACGGTCGTTGACCGCTGCGTCGCCGAACAGGGGAGGTGACGCGGTCAGGCCGGGAATGGCCGCCTCTGCGACCGCGAGCCGGGCGATCCGTTCGGGGTGATCGGCGGCCAGCGCATAGCCGGTCCACATGCCGATGTCATGGCCGACCACGGTGAAGCGCTCGTGCCCGAGCGCGGTCATCAGGCTGTTCCCAGATCAGGGAGACACGATGGCTACGTTACTTCCGCAGACTGCTGGATGGCCAGGGCATCCGGAGCGCAGCGGCGTTCTTGCACCGGTACAAGAGTGTGGCGGCTTCGCTGGAAGGTGGGCCGTATGACTTGCGGGCGGACAAGACGGTCGAAGGCTGGCTGTATCAGGAGCGACGGCCTCAGAACGCCTTTCGTCCGGTGATCGTCGCGATGCTGGGAATGACCTTCAACGAGCTGTGGCAACAGGCACCTGAAGGCGACCTTTTCCATGTACTCGTGACGCCCGCGTCACCGTTATTCAGCCATGTCAACTCCGGCATGGCAGTCGGCGAGATGAGAAGGACAGGCGCCATGGCGGTCCGACGTGCTCGGAAATTCCTGCTCGACAACGACCAGCAGCGGGCGGGAGGGAACTCCCTGCCGGTGCTTCAAACCGAAGTAACACGGCTCGTCCGCGAGTACCCCCGCGTCCCTCTCGGGGACATCTGGGAAGATCTCCTCGACACACAGGATCAGGTGCTACATCTGATTGAAACGCGGCGGTTCAACCCGTCCCAGCTACGTGACGTGAACTTCTTGGCCGCAGTGGTCAGCTTCCTCGTCGCCAAGGGATTCAACGACCTGGAGGATCGTGACCAGGCTCGTATCATGACGCTTGTCGCGGCTGCATCCGCAAAGGATGCCGAACACCCTGGACTCCTGGCTCTCGTCAAAGGGCTCCAATCTCTGATCGAATACTGGGCCGACCGGCCCACCGACGTTTTCTTCTACGCCAGGAAGGGAACAGAAATCGCGGAGGGTCTACGCGGCACCGTCACCCCGTGGCTCCTCGGTCTTCAAGCACGTGCCTCCGCTCGGCTGGGAGACGAGGAGACGGTGCGCACCGTCACCGCACAAGCGGACGAACTGCGTGAGCGCATGGTCCCAGACGACCTTGACGAAATCGGTGGCCTGCTGCACTACTCCCGGACGAAGCAGCTCTACTACGCAGTGGAGGCCGAAGCCCTCCTCAGGCACGGCAATGCCGCGTTGATCGGGCAGGCGGAGGAAGCAGTCACCGGCTTCAGCGACGTGCAGACTGAGGACTGGGCGTTCGGAGACCTCGCCGGCACCCAGTGCAACCTTTCCCTGGTGCGCTTGCACAGTGGCGATGTCGAGGGTGCAGCAGCGGCAATCCGTCCTGTGCTCGACCTTTCCCCCACCCTACGCAACAACGGAATCATCGTCTCCGTGACGCGTGTTGGGGAGGCCCTGCGGTACAGCACTGCACGCACGGCCGTCACCGCCTGCGAGCTGAGCGAGGAGATCACGGCCTTCCCTCCTCAGCGTCCCGCTCTGATGCCGAGCCGCCGCAGTTAGCTGTATTGATCACGAGCGTTGTTGACACCCGGTAGGTCTTGAACATGACGAAGACCTCCGATGTGGTGGAGCTGTGTAGGACTGCACCCAACGGAGGTTGTCCCACCGTAATGCCCGGCTGACCATTCACGGCAGGCGGATTCTGGTCGAGCGAGTCCTCGCGGGCCGTCCGGTCGCCCACGTCGCCGCAGAGATGGGCATATCGCGGCCCACCGCCCATAAGTGGGTTCGCCGCTGGCGGGCCGAGGGTGAGGCCGGCCTCCACAACCGCTCCAGTCGGTCTCGCACGACGCCCCACCGCACGACCCCCGGCACAGAGGCCGCTGTCTGCGATCTAAGGCAGGCCCGCAAACTCGGCCCGGCCCGGATCGGCCCGATCCTGGGACTTCCCGCCTCGACCGTGCACCGCATTCTGGTCCGCCACGGCCTGAACCGCCTGGCCTGGCTCGATCGGCCCACCGGCGAGCCGATCCGCCGCTACGAACGCAACCGGCCGGGAGAACTGATCCACGTCGACATCAAGAAGCTCGGTAACATTCCCGGCGGCGGCTGGCGAACCGTCGGAAGGACGGCCGGCGACCGTAATCGTCAGGCCACCACCACCCAGCGCAGGAGCTGCAAGCCGGTGATCGGCTACAGCTACATCCACTACATCCACTCCGCGGTCGACGACCACTCCCGCCTGGCCTGCAGCGAGATCCTGTCCGACGAACGCCAGCACACCGCCATCGCCTTCTGGCAACGGGCGAACGCCTTCTTCCGGGCTCACGGTGTGAGGGTCGAACGCGTCCTGACCGACAACGGCGCCTGCTACAAGTCGAAGCTGTTCACCCAGAGCGTCACCTCGGTCGGCATCGCCCACAAGAAGATCCGCCCCTACCGGCCCCAGACCAACGGCAAAGTTGAACGCTTCAACCGCACCCTGGCCGACGAATGGGCCTACCAGCGGCCCTACACCTCCAACGACGAACGCACCGCAGCCCTGGCAGACTTCCTCCACACCTACAACCACCACCGCAGCCACACCGCACTCGACGGACACCCGCCTATCAGCCGCGTCAACAACCCTGCGGATCAATACAGTTAGCCCGATAGGGTGCGCTCGTGAACCCTGTATCGCACATTGGTCCCCGGCTCCGACTCCGTGAACTTCAGCAGGAGGACACGGACGCAGTCTTTGCGATCTACGGCAGCGACAGGGCGACAACGCACCTTTCCTTCGAGCCGCGCACCCACGACCAGGTGCGCGGCATCGTGCAGCGCGCGACGAAAAACTCGCAGGAAACACCTCGCACCGAATACGGCCTGGCCGTCGTCGACCTGCGACAAGAGCTGATCGGCTTCGGTCGACTGGCTCACGACCCGCATCAACCCCGCGCTGCCACTGTGGGCTTCGCGCTCCGTCCGAGCGTTTGGGGGCGCGGCTACGGCCTCGAAACTGTCAACCTTCTCTTGGGGCTGGCGTTTGAGGAGCTTGGGCTGCACCGAGTCTGGGGTGCCAGAGCACCCGAAAACACCGCCTCAGCGCGCACCATGGCCGCAGCGGGAATGGTGGAGGAGGGCATCATCCGCGAGCACGTCAACAAGAAGGGTCGATGGCGGGACTCCGTAGTTCACGGGATGCTGGAGCGGGAGTGGCAGGCGCGCCGCTCCGCACTGCAATCGTGACCGGGCTGCACCTCCCACTGGGCCGCGTTCCTTCAGTCACCGAGGTCACACTCCTCGGGGTGTCCGAGCTGTACAACGTGGTGATTCGGAGTGACCGTCGGGTTTGGTTCGAAGCCTCCCGCGCCCGGGAGTCGGAAGCCTACGATGGACGTCTCCGTTCCTGCCGGGAGGCTGCTGTGTCGCCACACCGTCCCGATTACCCGCCGAAGACTCCGCCGCCGCCCAAGAGGCCCATTGAGCCTCCCCGGCCGGAGCAGCAGGACGCTCCACTCCCTGCTCCCGTCACGATCCGCGGCCGGAGCGTGCGGAATTGGGCTCTCACGCCGAGCCCGGCCGCCGCTGCTCGCGTGGGCCGGGAGGTCGCTGATGTGTTGCACCGGTGGGGATACCGGCCCAAGGACGACCGCCCCCGACAAGCAGTAGAGCTACTGGTCCGTTCAGCGGCGGAGGACGGCGGCCGGCGGATCTCTCTTCATCTGGCCGACGACGAGCAACGGAACCAGGTGATGGTCCTGGCGCTCAGCCATCGGCAGGACATGCCCCCGGGTGACGACGACCAGGTGCTTCGGGACACCCAATACATGCGTGCCCTATCAGCTCTCGGCCCTCGCGACGTTGGTGTCGAGACCACACCGGATGGGCGTCGCTGGTGGGCGGGCCTTGACCTCCCACGCCCCAGTAAAGTTCCTGAGCTGGAAGACCGGGGCACACGTGCCGCCCTCCGCGCTCCATCGAAAATGGAGCGGCCCCCCGCCACCGCGTGAGCAACTGGGCACCCCGCCGCAGCTACTTCTTGGGCGGCCTGCGATGACTTTTGGGGAGTGATCCGAGGCCGCCGTACGGCGGTGCTGCCCACACTTCTTGGTACCGAGGATAGCTTCACGGCCGCACGATCTGAAATGGCGTGAGTGGTGAAAGGGGGCACCTAGGGCGCTTCTTCCGGATCTTGGTTCGTGCGGATTTCGCACGCTGCTGCCCGCGCATATATTGGCGGGATGGACGAAGCCAAGGCGAGTGGCCAGGCATGGAGGGACGAGGTCAGAGCGCGTCCGACGGCTGAGCAGGATCGGGACGCCCTGGCCCGGCTCGTCGAAACGGACGCGGACTCCTTCGAGGTTGAGTTGTACGAGCGTGCGGCAGATCCCCAGGTGCTTTCGATTGATCGCGCCCAAAGGTCGCAGGCCGGGCAGTACGCCAGGCGTGTTCGATGTCTTCGAGAGCATCAGCGGCGTCAGGGCAGTTGAGCAGTAGCCATCGGATCGTTGGTTGATGGGTGTCGTTGACTGATGCCCAGTGGACCCGCATCGAGCCGCTGCTGCCGGACCGGACGCCGAAGCCAGGTGGGCGGTGGCGTGAACACCGGCAAGTGATCGACGCGATCGCGTTCAAGTACCGCACCGGAACACCGTGGACAGATCTGCCTGAGCACTTCGGCTCGTGGAAGGGCGCCTACAACCGGCTGCGGAAATGGCCGGCCGACGGCACTTGGAAGAAGGTCTTCACTGCCCTGCTGGCTCAGGCAGACGCCGAGGACGACCTCGACTGGATCGTCTCGGTCGACTCCACGATCGTCCGGGCACACCAGCACGCCGCCGGGGCGGGGTGGCGGCGATCCCGTTGTCCTGCCCTGTTCGTCAGGGGTGCGAGGGCCACGCGCATGCGGCCCGGTCGGGATGCGGGCCGTGCCGGCTGGGCCGGACGCGGGCCTTTGGTTACTTGGTCAAGTCGACGGGGGCGGGGATGAGTACCGCACGGGGCGGAAAGGCGGCCCGGTCGCCTGCGCAGTCCAGTGATCAACCTGATGTGCTTGAAAGGCTCAGTTGCGGGCCAATGCTTGCTCTCGGCTGCGGGGCAAGGCTGGTTCTCGGCTGCGGGGCAGGGCTGGTTCTCGGCTGCGGGGCAGGGCTGGTCGATTGCGGGGCAGGGTTGGTTTTCGGCCTGGGGGTCCGCCTGTGCTGTCGGTGGCGGCCACGGGCGCTGCGGGGGGTGGGCGGAGTGGCTTCTGTCGGGCGGCGGCGGGGCTGTCGTGTGGGCTGCGTGCGTGGCCCGTTGCTGGGGCGGCATCATGTCGGGTGCGGTTCCCGGGGTGTGGTGGGGGGGAGGGGGGCTCGGGGTGTGGGGCGGCCCCGCCTCGCCGGGGGTGCGATGGGCCGGGCAGGATAGGGCCGGACGTCTGACCCCCCCGGGGGGGGGTCTGTACGTCTCTGTCGCATCCCCTTCACCGGCCCCGGTTCGGCCCCGGTTCGGCCCCGGTTCGGCCTCGGTTCGGTCCCGGTTCGGTCCCGGTCCAGGTTTTTCGCCAAGAGAGGTACGGCGTGGCTCACTTGACGAAGCGTCATGATCGTCCGGTGATAGGATTTTGGCACATGCCACGTGAGCTTTCTCCTCGGCATGGCTACTGCCAGGGGGCTCCCCGAAGTGGTAGGGGCTTCCCCGACCGGGGGTTCGCCAAGACTGCGTCCGGGAGCTGGACTCCAGCCGCTCAAAGAGAGTTACATGACGAATTTTTGGCAGGATCCGACAGTCTGGGCGCTTGCTGCCGGCGTCCCTGTCGCTACCACGGTTGTCGTCCGCCAGCGAAAAGCGATCAGGACGCTGCGCCATCAAAAGCGCAGCGTGGAGGCCGGCCTGAGTGAACTCCAGGTCGGCCGGACGCGTCTCGAATCCACCGTCGAGGAGCTGCGGAACGGCTACGCCGAGGTGGTCAGGCAGGCCAGGGAGGAGGCGGAGAACGCCACCAACACCGTGCTGAAGTCGGCGATGCAGACGCTCCAGGGCCTCGCGGCGGAGCAGCAGCGGGCGATCTCCGGGCTGCAGAAGAAGTACGGCGACTCGCCGGTGCTGCGGGACATGCTGGACGTCGACCACATGAACGCGCAGTTCAACCGGCGTGCGCAGTCCATCGCCGTTCTGTGCGGAGGCTGGCTCGGCCGGCAGCGGGAGGCCGCGTCGGTCTATGACGTGATCCGCGGGGCCCAGGGCCGTATCCGGCACTACCAGCGCGTCGACGTCCTGTCGCAGGTCGATTTCGCGGTGACCAGCAGGGCCGTCGAGCCGGTCGCGCTGACGGTGGCCGAGCTGCTCGACAACGCCACCAGCTATTCGGCGCCGGCGTCCACGGTCGAGGTCAACGTGCGCACGGTGCCCAAGGGCATCTGCATCGTGATCGACGACGCCGGTGTCGGTATGAGCGAGGAGGAGAAGACGGACGCCTCGGTCCTGCTGAGCAGCGGGGCCGCGGTGAGCGTCTCCGAACTCGGCAACCCTCCGGCGTTCGGGTTCGCGGTGATCGGCGCGCTCTGCGCGCGCTTCGGCTTCACGGTCAACATCGACAGCACCTCTCCGTACGGAGGAGTACGCGCAGTGGTGATGGTGCCGAAGGAGCTGCTGACCGATATGCCGGAGCCGAGGAACCCGGCCGCGACGGGAGAGGCCGGTTCGCGGTCGGAGTCACGCGGTCCGGATGCGGCGGCGACGCACGGCGGGCTGCCCCAGCGGCGGAACAAGCGCGGCATGGCACTCGTGACGGACAGCCGGGCCGAGGACTCCTCTCCCGTGACGGACAGCCGGGCCGAGGACTCCTCTCCGCCGGCCGCCCGGTCGCCGGAGGCCCGGGTCGCGGTCATGGGGGCCTTTCAGCGCGGCACTGTCAACGGCCGAAGTACGGGGACACCGGCCGTCGACCATGTGTCCAGTCCTGCCGATTCACACAAAGGAACCGATATCCCGTGAGCGACGACCTGTCCTGGATGCTTGAGGACGCGCTGGCGATACCCCACGCCCTCCACGCCGTCCTGATTTCCGCAGACGGCCTGCAGATGTCCCGTACGGCGGAGATCGGCCGGGACGACGCCGACAAGGTGGCTGCCGCGGTGAGCGGACTGCAGTCGCTCAGCCGGTCCATCGGATTCTTCTGCGGCGATGACCGTGCAGCCTGGCGCCAGACGCTCATCGAGTTCCACGGCGGCTGGGTCTTCCTCAACGCGGCGGGCGGCGGCTCCTACCTCGCCGTGGCGGCGTCCGCCGAGGTCGACATGGGGGACATCACCTACCGGATGCAGCAGCTCGTCAGCCGACTGGGCAAGGCGATGTCCTCCGGCCGCCGCAACGACCCGGTCACCTCATGACCGCTACCGGCCCTACCGATCCGGAGTTCGAGCCCGAGGCCGGCGCATTAGTCCGGCCCTATGTCATCACCCGTGGGCGTGACCTGCCCGGCGAGGACACGTTCACCCTCATCACCCTCGTCACCACGGCCACCGACGAGCGGCAGCGCCCCCAGCGGCTCTCTCCCGAGGAGCGGCAGGTCCTGGAGATGTGCTCCAACGGCTACCTGTCGGTCGCGGAGATCGCCGCGCACTGCCGACTGCCTCTGGGCATCGTCAAGGTCCTGCTCAGCTCGCTCGCCGAGGGGGGCTACCTCCTCACCCGTTCACCGGTGCCCGCAGCTCGTCTCGCCAACAGAACTCTTCTTCAGGAGGTGCTCGATGGTCTCAAGGCCCTCCCTGTCTGAGGACGCCTACGTGCGCAGTGGTGCACAGCAGACCGCGGTGAAAATCCTGGTCGTGGGGCACTTCGCCGTCGGCAAGACCACGCTGATCGGCTCGCTCTCCGAGATCGCGCCGCTGTCCACCGAGGAGCAGATGACGAGCCTGTCGGAGCAGGTGGACGACCTCAAGGGCGTACAGGGCAAGACCACGACCACCGTCGCCCTGGACTTCGGCCGCCTGACCCTCAGCAAGCGCATCGTGCTGTACCTGTTCGGCTCGCCCGGACAGCAGCGGTTCGTCGATCTGTGGGACGACATGGCCCGCGGAGCGCTGGGGGCCCTGGTCCTGGTGGACCCCGAGCGACTGGCGGACAGCTTCGAGGTCATCGACCTGGTCGAGAGCTACGGTCTCGACTTCGCCGTCGCCATCAACAAGTTCGACGGCGGCTCGGAGCACACCCCCCAGGCGGTCCGGACGGCGCTCGACCTGCTGCCCGACACCCCGGTCGTCACCATCGACGCACGCGACAAGAGGTCGTCCGTGAACGCCCTGATCACCATGGTCCGCTACCTGCAAAAGCGCGCCGCTCTGGAGCACGCATGACAACGCCCCCCGTACCCCCGCCCGGCTGCCCCGCACACGGCAGCGGCCAACGAATACCCCTGGACACACCGGAATTCGCCGCGGACCCGCACGCGTACTACCGGTACATGCGTCAGTTCGGCCCGACGACGCCCGTCACCCTCGCACCCGGTGTCGACGCGACCCTGGTGACGGACTACAGCGCCGCCCTGGACCTCCTTCAGAACCCGTCGACCTTCCGCAAGGACTCACGCCGGTGGCGTGCGTTGGGCGAAGGCAAGATCAGCCCCGACAGCCCGGTCCTGCCGTTGCTGGCCTACCGGCCCAACTGCATGTTCACCGACGGCGCCGAGCACCTGCGGCTGCGTCAGGCCATCACGGAATCCTTCGCCCGCGTCAGCAACAGCCGGCTGAGCCGGATCGTCAACCAGGCCGCCCAGTTCCTCATCAACCAGTTCAGCGCCCGCGGCTCGGCCGACCTGCGCAGGGACTACGCCCAGCAGCTTCCCCTGTACGTCTTCAACGAGCTCTTCGGCTGCCCGGCGGAGATCGGCGACCGGGTGCTCTTCGGCATCGCCGGCATGTTCGACGGAGTCAACGCCGAACAAGCGAGCCAGGTCCTGCTCCGGGCGGTCGGCGAACTGGTCGCGCTCAAGCGCGCCCAGCCGGGAGAGGACATCACGTCCTACCTGATGCAGCATCCGGCGCAGCTGACCGACGAGGAACTGGCACACACCCTGGTGCTGCTCCTCGGCGCGGGCGGTGAGCCGGAGGGCAACCTGATCTGCAACGGCTTCTACACGATGCTGACCAACGAGGAGTACGCGCGCAACGGCCAGTTCGACAAGGCCCTCGACGACACCCTGTGGCGCAACACCCCGATGTTCAACTACGCGCCGCACTACCCGGTCGTCGACACGGACGTGGCCGGCGACAAGGTGCACGCCGGCGAGCTGGTCCTGGTGTCCTTCGGCGCCGCCAACACAGCCCTGGCGGACCAGGGGGCCGACACCCGCGGCCACCTCGCGTGGAGTGCGGGCCCGCACGCGTGCCCGTCGAAGGAACCGGCCCGGCTCATCGCCCTGACGGGGCTGGAGGCGCTGTTCAACGCGCTGCCCGATGTCGAACTCGCGGTCCCCGCCGACAGCCTCGTCTGGCGGCCCGGCCCGTTCAACCGCGCCCTGGCCTCCCTGCCCGTCCGGTTCGGTGCGATCACCCCGCCTCCCGGGGCCCGACCGGAACCGCAGGAGGCGCCACCGTACGACGGGGCGCACGTCCCGGACGCGCCCGCACCCTCGGCGTCGCAGTTCACCGGCGGAAAGCCGGGGCGCTGGAGCAGCTTTGTGAAGTGGCTGACGGGTCAGTAGCCGTCGAACGCCCATGGGCGCAGGCGTCACGGGGGAGTTGTCGCCGACTCGCATAAAAGATCAACAACTCGGGTAAGACAGCGCGGAGTGTCCGGAGTGACACAAGATGAAGGAGAGGCAGTGGACCTCGCAACCTCCGCGTTCTGTTCCGCAGAAAACCGGCCGGGCGCACGACGCACCGCGACCAGGGGAAGGAGACCGCGCGGGGGAGGGGACCCCGACAAGCCGCAGGGCCGGATACCGGCTTGCCACGACGGAGCCCTCCCCGCTCCCGCGGACGGGCCCGCTTCCCGCGCTTCGGCACTCTCCGCGCGCGCCCGGCACCGCGAAGCGCTGGGGACGTGATGACCACCCTGCCCGAACCCGGCACAGCGAAGACCGAAGCCGGCGACGAGAGGCTCGGCGACCACGTACTGGGCCAACTACGGCGGCTCGGCGCCATCGTAGGGCTGAGTGAGACGGACACCGCACTGTACGGACAGGTCCTGCTCGCCTCCCTCGCCGGCGCCGCCCAGCGACCTCTGTCCCTGCCCCCCGCATCGCCCAGCTTCCTGTCCGATGACCACACGCCCGTCGAGTTCTCCCTCGCCTGCCGGGCGGACCAGGCCCCCTCACTCAGGGTGCTCCTGGAGCCGGGATGGGTCCACGGCACCATGGAGGACAGCGCTCGCGCCGGGCTGGAGGCCATCCGCGCGATAGCTGACCGCTGGAATTTCCCCACCGGCCAACTCGACGCCCTGGAAGACCTGTTCTTCCCCACCGCGGCCCAGGGGCCACTGGCCCTGTGGTACGCGCTGGACCTGCGCCCCGGGAGGGCCCCCGGGGTCAAGGTCTACGTGAACCCCTCCGCCGCCGGCCCCGAGCACGCCGCGCGCACCGTGAAAGAGGCGCTGCGCCGACTCGGCTACGCCAGCGCCTTCGCGAAGCTTCCCCCGGGGGCGGGATACCCGTTCCTCGCGCTGGACCTGGGAGCCTGGAAGGCGCCGCGTACCAAGGTGTATGTGAAGCACCCACGCATGTCCGCCGCCGACGCCTGCGCGCTGAGCCCTACCTTTGGGGCCGCGGCGGCCGACATCCGGTACTTCTTCCAGATGGCTGCGGGGTCCCCCATCCGGCCGTCGCGGGGCGCGGACCGGACGCCGCGGCTCCTGCGGCGACCTGCGCTCACCTGCCATTCCTTCACCGAGGGCGACGCCGAGCCGAGCGGCTTCACGCTCCACATACCGGTGCGCGACTACGTCCGCGACGACGAGGAGGCCCTCGCCCGGGCGAGGGCCCTGCTGATCCGGTTCGGCATGGACCCCACGGTCCTGAGCCGGAGCCTGCGCGCTCTCACACAGCGACAGCTCGCCGACGGTGTAGGGCTGATCGCCTATCTCGCTCTCGTCCACGAGCGGGACAGGACGCCCCGGATCACCGCCTATCTGTCCTCCGAAGCCTACGGCGTCCGGCCGCCGCAGGAGCAGTTCCCGCGAATCGACCTCGCACCCGCCCAACGCGGCCCGGCCCTCACCCACAAGGCCGCAGACCACCTCAGCCCGCACACCGGACAGAAGGAAGACACGTGGAGCCGTACCGCATCAAAGTCGTAGAACCGCTCGCGTTCACCACGCGAGCGCAGCGGGAGGCCGCGCTGAAGCGGGTCGCCTACAACCCCTTCGACCTGCGTGCCGACGAGGTCACCATCGACCTGCTGAGCGACTCGGGAACCGGCGCCATCTCCGCGGACCAGCTCGCCGCGGGCATGCACGGCGACGAGTCCTACGCAGGCAGCCGCAGCTACTACCGATGGCACGAGGTCGTCTCCGAACTCACCGGCTACCCCCGCATCCTCCCCGCACACCAGGGTCGTGCCGCCGAGCGCATCCTGTTCTCCGCGCTGCTCAAGCCCGGCACGAGCGTGCTGTCCAACACCCACTTCGACACGACCCGCGCCAACGTCGAGCTGACCGGCTGCCACGCGTACGACCTGCCCTGTGCCGAGGCGAAGGATCTCGACAGCGACTATCCGTTCAAGGGCAACATCGACCTGGTCGCCCTCGAACAGGAGCTGAAGAACCCGCAAAGGCCCGTGGCGGCCGTGGTGATGACCATCACCAACAACGGTGGCGGCGGTCAGCCGGTCGCGATGGGGAACCTGCGCCGGACCGCGGAACTGTGCCGCCTCCACGAGGTCCCCCTGGTCCTGGACGCGGCCCGGTTCGCGGAGAACGCCTGGCTGGTGACCCGGCGCGAACCCGGCTACGCCGACCACACGCCCCGCCAGGTCGCAGAGGAGGCGTTCCGCCTCGCGGACGCCTGCGTGATGAGCGCGAAGAAGGACGGCATCGTCCACATCGGCGGCTTCATCGGTTTGAAGGACCCGGAAATCGCCGAGAGGTGCGAGGGCCTGCTCATCGCCACCGAGGGGTTCACCACCTACGGCGGCCTGGCCGGCCGCGACCTCGAGATGATGGCCCGCGGGCTCCTCGAAGTCACCGAACCGGCCTACCTCGCCGAACGCGCCGACATCGCCGCCCACCTCGCCGCCCGCATCCGCGAGGCCGGGGTAGACATCGTGGAACCTTCGGGCCTGCACGCGCTCTACGTCAACGCCGGGCGCCTGCTGCCCCATATTCCCCCCCATCAGTACCCCGGCACCGCGCTGGTCTGTGAGCTCTATCTCCGCGGAGGCATCCGCTCGGCGGAGCTCGGCTCGCTGTACCTCGGCGAAGAGGATGAGCAAGGAAATCCCGTCAGGACGGCCCCCTACGAACTCGTGCGGCTCGCACTTCCCCGGCGGGTCTACACCCGAAGCCACTACGACCATGTCGCCGCGGTCCTGGCGGACATAGCCAAGGACCCCGGGTCGGTGAGCGGCTACCGCATCACGAGCCAGTCGCCGATCCTCCGCCACTTCAGCATCGAACTCGAACCCGTGCGGTCCAGTGACTGATCCGCCCTGACGGGTGCCCGCTGCTCCGCGGTGACGAGGCGGACGTCTTTCGCGGAGGCCGGCCGCAAGGGCGGGCGCGGCAGGGGTCCCGGCGAGGCGCGGGGGGCGCCCGCTCGGCCCCGGACCGATGCCGACGGGACGAACCGTTCCGGGCCTGCCATCGAGACCCTTCCTCGGCTTGAACCGCGCTGCCCTTCGGCGTGCCGGTTCGAGTCCGGCTCCGGGCACCACGCAAATACAGTGCGGCGGAGGTGAAACCGGGCCGGTAGGCAACGCCGGGGCCAGTACCTGCGGCCGCACCCCGGCCCCAGGGTCCGGGCCGGCGCCTCCAGCCAGGCCACTGCGCCCAAGCCCCCTCCCGCCGGGGACTCCCGCGCGTACCGCCCGGCCTCCTCCTCACCCGGGCCGAGGCCGGTGAGGGTCCCGGAGATCCGCCTCGGTCAGCAGCACCTCACCCTCGCCCTCGCCCTCGCCCTGCGCACCGACGTCGACGGCGAAAGCGACATCGACGGCGAAAGCGACGTCGACGGCGAAAGCGACGTCGGGTTCGACGTGACGGCGCCCTGCCCGCACGACGACGAATGCACCGGCCGGGCTTGGGCGCCCGCCTGCAATGCCACCCGCCTGTTCCGCGCGCTCAACGGCGAGCCGGACGAAGACGAGGACATCGTCCGCACCGTCCACGATCCGAACGGCGACGACCAGGACGACGGCCCCGGGGACCGTGCCGACATCCCAGGCGCGGGACCTGGAGATGATCGGCGGCCCCCCACGGCGAGCCGCCGCCGCACGTGGCGCGGCCACGCGTCGCGCAGAGCGCTGGACGGCTCGTAGCGGGCCTCCCGGCACAGCCCGCAGGCCGGCCCGCATCCCGCCGCCCGAGGCGAGGGCAGGGGCGACCAGGCGCCAGGCGTCGATCAGCGCCTGCAGGGCGGGGCCGCGGCCGACGGCGCCCTGTCCGGCGATGTCGCGCAGGGTGCCGGCCGCCGCGCGTTCGACGCCGGCACTGCTCACCGCCTTGCTCGCGAAGTGGAAATGCAGGGCGCCCGGGCCGACCCCGGCTCCGGAACTGATCAGGCCCGGGGCCGCCCCCGCGAATCCACGGCTGTCGAACACCGCGGCTGCGGACCCGATCAACGCCTGACGCGTGCGCACGGCTCTTTCCTGCCGGGCCACGGAGCGCTCCTGAAGCTGTTGTCCCATCCCGAGTGACCGCGCAGCCCGTTCACCCCGTGTCGCATCCCGGCCCACGCGTTCCTGCTGCGCCCCGTGGGGCCCCGGCGCCTGTCGCCGAAGCCCCACGGGACCCGCTCGCGCAGGGTCAGGACGTGCCGAGGCGCTGGGCGAGGAACTGCTCGAACGTCAGCAGTCCCGGGTGCAGCTCGCGCAGGGCCGGGATGTCCGCCTGGTAGCCCTCCTCGGCGAACCACTCGAACATGCGCTCCTCGATGGGCAGGGGCTCCAGGCGCGAGGGCGTGCCCGTGATCCGCTCGTAGACCTCGGCGACCTGCGGGAAGGTGATCTCATCGCCCGCGAGCTCGATCTCCCTGCCGATGAACTCGGCCGGCCGGTCGAAGGCGTCGGCCGCGAAGACACCGATGTCGTCGGAGGCGATGAACTGCATCGGCTTGTCCGGCTTGACCGGCAGCGACATCACCCGCTCGCCCTCGACGTCGGCGAAGTGGAGCAGGTTGTTCATGAAGAACACGGGCCGCAGGATGGTGGCCGGGAGGCCGAGCGCCTTGATGTGGCGCTCGATCTCGGCCTTGCTCTCGAAGTGGTCGATGCCCGTCTCACGCTCGGCGCCGCCCACGGAGCTGTAGACGAAGTGGGTGACGCCGGCCTCCTTCGCCACGTCGGCGACGGCCTTGCCGTGACGCACCTCGGCAGCGAGCGTCTCCGGCTCGTAGGCGAGCGCCTGCACACTGAAGACGCCGTGGATGCCCTCGGCGGCGGCACGCAGCGAGGCGACGTCCTCGAGATCCCCCCGCACCAGCACCGCGCCCAGTCCCTTGAGCGCCTGGGCCTCGGGCTTGTCGGGGTCACGCACGAGTGCCCGCACCGACCAGCCCCGGGACAGCAGTTCGCGGGCCGCCGCGCCACCCTGGTTACCGGTGCCACCGAGTACGAGGATGATCTTCTGGTCAGTCAACACATGCTCCTTGTCGGGTCGTTCACGGTCAGGCGCGAAGGGGCGCACTGGAATGGATTCTTGAACCTCAATCGCAATCGAGGTCAAATCGAAGTGATGTGAATCATTCGGTCAGCGCTTGGAGTCGTGGGTCGATCAGGTCGGGCCCGGGCTCCGCCGCGAGGACCGCCCGGGCCTCACGGGGACCGGAACGCATGTCGTGGTCGTGCGGCAGCGTGTCGAGGAGCTGCGCGTCGATCTGCTCCGCGTCCCGGCGGAGCCCCTGGCCCCTCCGCTCGATCATGGCGGCGTTGATCCAGTTGTCCGCGCCGTGCGGGACGGCGGCCTGCGGGACACCGGTGCGGGCGGAGGCGAGGGTGGCGCCCGAGCCGCTGTGATGGATGATCGCGTCGCAGGCGGTCAGCGGGGTGGACAGCGGTGTCCAGCCCACCTGCGGACATTGTCCGGCAGCGTACCGAGGGCATCGAGATCGGAGTCGTCACCGAGGGCGAGGACGAACTCGGCGTCCACCTCGGCCGCCGCGGCCAGGACGCTGCCCACACCTGCTCACCGAAAGGCTGCGGGACCTGGAGGAGCGCCAGAAGCACGCCAACGTCTGGTGGCACGCGCCCTGAGCGCCGTCGTACGCGACCACCCCGAGGGGCGGGCCATCGTCACCGGGACCCGCACGTGTACCGGCCGCCGACGTGCCGCCATGCCCAACTCTGGTCCGCCTGCGCCAGGACCGCATTCTCAACGAAGCAGCAGAAACAGCGGACTCCTCCGGCTGATGAGGCTCTTCGGGACCACGGAAAAGACCGCCATGCACCATGTCACCGCGGCCCATCCCGAGCGCACGGCGAAGCTGCCCCGGTGACGCTCAGCAGAGTTTGCCCCTCTAGAAGGGAGGGTCGTTGGGGCCGCGGTCGGCCTGAGCTTGTTCTTTAACCTCTGATGCTGTTGCTCAGGTGCGGGTTTCGAGTCCGGCCAGGAGGTAGGCGACGTCGAGTCCCGTACTGAGGTACTGCTCGAAGGTCTGATTGTTCAGGGCCCAGGGAGAT
>NZ_JAEBEP010000024.1:0-46269 GCF_046548915.1 Streptomyces sp. cmx-18-6
TCACCGACCCCGACACCCTCCACCACACCCCCATCGGAGTCCTCCGCAACACCCAACGCCCCGTCTACGACACCCTCATGACCAACCAAATGGACACCGCCATCCAACACCACGGCAAAGGCGACCTGGCCGGCCTTCTCAGCGCCGGCGACACCTGGACCGTGACCGACCGGCACACGCCATAGCCGTCCGGCCCGTTGATTCTGGAGTGAGTCATGACCTATGTGATCGCACAGCCCTGCGTCGACATCAAGGACAAGGCATGCATCGAAGAATGCCCGGTCGACTGCATTTATGAGGGACCGCGAAAGCTGTACATCCACCCCGACGAGTGCGTCGACTGCGGAGCCTGCGAACCGGTCTGCCCCGTGGAGGCGGTTTTCTACGAGGACGATTTGCCCGAGGCGATGATTCCCTACCGCGCGGCGGACCGTGAGATTTTCGATGATCTGGGATCTCCCGGAAGTTCACGGGGGTACGAGATGCTGCCCAAGGATCACGCGGTGGTCGAGGCGGAGCCGATTCAGCACCCCGCCTGACGGGGAAGCGGAGTCGGGACAGATTATCGGGGATTCTCCGAGAACCGGCGGACAGCCGCCGGGAGACACCCTCAGATCGCTTCCGCATAGGCGGCGATATTCGCATGGCAGAACGCGGTGAGGGCGGCAGCCCGGCGGGTGAGTCGGACGCCCGCCGGGCGGGCCAGCACCACGGGGAGCGGCCGCACCGTGTCCGTGATGCCCCGGACCGCCAACCCACGTCCTTCGTAGCTGACGTCGAGCTTGGGGCGCTGGATCAGCAGGGAGTAGCCGACGCCCCGGGCGACGAGGCTGCGGACCATCTCGAAGCTCTCCGTGCGGTGCCGTATGGCCGGGGTGACCCCGGCGGAGGCGAGCACGTCGCTGAAGTAGCTCAGGCTGGGCGGCACGTCGAGCGCGATCATGTCGTGGCCGACGAGGTCGCTCAGCCCGATCTTCTCCTTGTCCGCCAGCGGGTGCCCGGACGGAAGAAGCACGTGGGGCCGTGTTTCGTAGAGCGTGTCGAAGTCGATCCCGGGCTGGATGTCCACGCCGTACAGCACGGCCAGCTCGCACCGCCCCTCGCGCAACATCCCCTGCAGATCGGTGAGGGAGCCCTCGACGAAGTCGAGGGTCACCCGCGGATGGAGAGCCTGGAACTCCTCCAGGAGCCGGGGGATCAGGAAGGGCGCGATGGTGGTGAAGCAGCCGATGACCAGCCGGCCCGCCGGCGTCTGGCCGAGGTCCCGCATGCCGGTCTGGAGTTCGTCGGCCCGGGCGAGCAGGGCGCGCGCTTCCGGCAGCAGCAGTCGTCCGGCTTCGGTGAGGGTCAGTCCCGTGGCCTTGGAGCGCAGCATCAACTGCACTCCGATACGGGTTTCCAGTTGTGCGATCGCGACGGACACCGCGCCCTGGGACACATACAGCTGGCGCGCCGCTCCGGTCATGGTTCCGGCTTCCGCGCAGGAGACGAAGTAGTGCAGCTGACGCAGGCTGATCCTTTCGGTCATGAGTGAATTCTATTACGCAGTTCACCACTATGAGGTTTTCAAGTCCGGTGAAAAACAAGACAATTGAATGACCGAGTCCAGGAGGTTGTGCCATGACATCGACCAACGCGGCGGCATCATGCCCGGTACATCACAGTTTCGACCCGCTGGGCGAGCCGTATATCGCCGATCCATATCCGATCCACTCCGCGGTACGGGAAGAGGCCCCGGCTTTCTACGCCTCGGCCATCGACATGTGGGTGATCACTCGGTACGACGACGTCGAAGCGGTCCTCAAGGACCCGGGCACCTTCTCCGCGGCTGTGGGGCAGCGTCCCGTCTTTCCGATGTCCCCGGAGGCGCAGGGCATTCTCAAGGAGGGGTTCCACGCCTACCCGGTGATGTCGGACTGCGACCCGCCCCGCCACACGCGTATCCGGAAGCACAACATGACGGGCTTCTCCCCGCGCCGTATCGCCACCCTGGAGCCGAAGGTGTGGGCCAAGGCGACGGAGCTGGTGGACGCCATCGAGCCCGGCCGGGTCGACCTGGTGGGGGCGCTGACCTACCCGTTGCCCGCGTACATGATCTTCACGTTCATCGGCTTCCCCGACGAGGACATGGACATGCTGAAGAGCTGGTGCGGCAACCGCATCGCGTTCAGCTGGGGCCGTCCGGACGCCGACGAACAGCGTGAGATCGCGACGAACATGACCCACTACTGGAAGTACTGCGAGGACTTCGTCGCCAAGAGGGCCGCGGAGCCGGTGGACGACTTCACCAGCGATCTCATCCGGATCCACCAGGCCGACCCGGACGCCCTGTCCCTCGCCGACATCACCAACGTCGCCTACGGGCTGAGTTTCGCCGGCCACGAGACCACGACGAGCTTCACTGGCAACGCGATACGCCAGCTGCTGTCCAACCCGGAGCAGTGGGCCGCCCTGTGCGCGGACCGGTCGCTGATCTCCAAGGCGATCGAGGAACTGCTGCGCTTCGACAGCAGCATCCCCGCCTGGCGGCGCATCACCACCCGGGCGGTCGACGTCGGCGGAGTGAAGATCCCCGCCCAGGCCAAGGTCCTGATCCTGCTCGGCGCGGCCAACCGGGATCCGAACCACTTCGAGGAGCCGGAGACCTTCGACATCCTCCGGGGCGACGCCCGGCGCCATCTCGCCTTCGGCAAGGGCATCCACTACTGCATCGGCGCCCCGCTGGCGCGGATGGAGGCACGCATCGCGCTCGACCTACTGGCCCAACGGGTGCCGGACCTGAAGATGGTGGCGGGGCAGGACTTCGACTTCCCGGCCAACGTCTCCTTCCGCGGACCGCGAAGTCTGCTGGTGGACTGGCCCGGCTGAGACGCCGCCTCCTGACGCGGCCGGCCGCGAGCACCCCGCCCGGTGCTCGCGGCCGGCCGCGTCAAAAGGCCCCGCTCAGTGGCGGGTTCGGCGTTCGGTGACCAGCAGGGTCTGCAGGACCCGGCCGCAGTCGCCCGTCGCGTCGTCGAGCTGTCCGAGCGCCAGACCGGAACCGGCGGGGCTCGCCGCGGTGTCGGAGCGCAGGCACAGCCACTCGCCGACCGGGTCGCGGTGCAGGGCGAGCGTGATGTCGGTGTTGATGACGAGCCCCGCGTGGTGGTCGAGTTCGAACGCCACGGCCCAACTGCTGTCCGCCAGGGTGAGGGCCCGGGTCAGCGGGGTGTCCTGGGCCCCGCCGACCAGCCGGATGCGCTGGCGCGCCCATGCGGTGCCGGGGCCGGGTGTGTCGAAGCCCCGGCCGGGCTCGAAGCGCCACTCCATGGCGGCGATGTACCCGTCGAGGTGGGCGCCCGCCATCGCGTGCACCGCCTGGGGACCCGGCCGGGCCGGCGCCGCCGGCCCGTGGCACAGGGACGGGGTGTCGGGCGGGCTGGCCACCAGCCGCCAGGCGCGGGCCACGAGCACCGGCTCGCCGTCCGCGGTCATCTCGCCCTCCAGGATCTCCGTACTGCCGCCCGAGCGGACGGTCCGCACCTGGAGCTGGAGGTCCGCGACGGGCACCGGGCGCAACAGCTCCACGGTGACCCGGGCGATGCGCATGCCCGGCCTCGGCTCGTGCTGCTCCATGGCACGGCCCATGAGCGCGGAGGGCGGCCCGCCGTGCTGGGTCTTGGCACTCCAGGGCCCAGCGGTGGCCGGCGCGCTCGCGAAACGGCCGCCTCCCAGGTCCTGGTAGAAGGCGTCCGCCGTTCCGGCGGACAGGGGCGATGGTTCGGCGTTCATGTACGAGTCCCTTTCCGTGGTCGGCACCCGGCCGACGGGAGCGTAACGGCAGTATGAAGGTCAGAGGCGATCGGGCCGCTGTGCGGTGCCGCCCGCCTGCCAGGGGGCGAGCACGGGCCCGGACCGGGCCCGGCTCCTGCGGGACCGCTCGAAGACGGCCCCGGTGCGCAGGAGGGTGGCCTCGTCGAACGGGCGGGCCATCAGCTGCATCCCGATCGGCAGACCGTCCGTGTCCAGGCCCACGGGCAGGGAGAGCGTGGGAAACCCCGTGACGTTGCCGGGCGCACAGAGTCTGACGTACGCGGAGGTGACCGACTCGGTGAAGCCGTCCGGCCAGCAGACCGCGTCCTGGCCGCGGGGCACCGCGCACAGCGGGACCGTGGGGGCGGCGATCACGTCGACCTCGTCGAACAGACGGAGCCAGGCCCGGTGGATCAAGGTGCGGGAACGCTGGGCCCGGAGGTAGTCCAGGGCCCGGATACGAGCCCCGGCCTCCAACAGCAGCCGGACATCCGGCCCGTAGAGGTGGGACGCCCGCCGGAGTCCGTCCTCGTGCACGGACGAAGCCTCCGGAGCCATGAGCCCCCAATGGGTGGCTTCCATGTGCTCGGTCAGCGGCGCGACCAGGGGCACGGCTGTCGCCCCGAGCTCCTGGAGCTCGTCGACGGACTGCCGTACCGCCGCCTCCACCTCGGGGTCGACGCGGTCGAGGAAGAACGCTTCGGGGACGCCCACGCGCAGTCCCACCAGATCGTCGCGCCGTCCGGCGGGCTCCGGGGGCGGGCCGGAAGCGGCCGGGCCGGGACCGGCGAGGGCGCGCAGGACGAGGGCGGCATCCTCCGCGGTACGGGTCAGCGGGCCGACCGTGTCCAGGGACCACGACAGGGGCGCCACGCCCGCGCAGGAGACCAGTCCGTAGGTGGGTTTCAGACCGACGACACCGTTCAGGGCGGCCGGGACGCGGATGGAGCCTCCCGTGTCCGTGCCGATGGCGAAGAGAGCCGAACCGGCCGCGACCGCGACCGCGGAACCCCCGCTGGACCCGCCGGCCGTCCGGTCCGCCCGCCAGGGGTTGAACGTCTGCGGGGTGAGCAGCCCGTAGGCGAACTCGTGGGTGTGCGTCTTGCCGACCAGCACCGCGCCCGCCTGTCGGAGCCGTGCGGCCGTCTCGCTGTCCCGGACCGGTACGCGTCCTTCCCACGCCCGGGAACCGGCCGAGGTCGGCGCCCCGGCCGAGTCGATGAGGTCCTTGAGACCATAGGGAATGCCGTGCAGCGGCCCGCGGTGGCCACCGTCCTGGATCTCGCGCTCCGCCCGAGCCGCCGCCCTTCGCGCTCGCTCCGCCTCCACGAAGGCGTAGGCGCTGAGCCGCCCTTCGGTCTCCTCGGCCCGGTCCAGCACGGACTCGATGAGCTCGACGGGGGACAGTTCGCGCCGGCCGATGACGGCCGCGGCGGCCGTGACCGTCAGCTCACAGGGCTGCATCAGGCGTCTCCCGGTCGGTGCGGGAGGCCGCGTCCGAGGGGCGGTACGCCGACGCCGGCGACACACCGTCGAGGTCCAGGCGTCCCAACCCGGCCAGGATGCCGTCGAGCTGACCGGCCAGTTCCGACACCCGGTCGGGCCAGTCGGCTTCGGGCCCGGGCACCCGGGGTTTCGCGAGTGGACGGGGACCGTACGAGGAAGCCATCGAAGGTTCCTTACACGAGAACGGCGCCGAAAGGGGAGAACCCGGCGGCCCTCCGCGGGGGAGGGAAGGGCCGCCGGGGGTACGGGTGGCCGGGGCCCTGGGCCCCGGACCGGAACGCGGTGCTACAGGTCGAGCGCGACGTCGTACTTCTCCATCCACGCATTGAGCCAGAGCGGAACCTCCAGGTCGATGCGGGTGATCTGCGTGCTGGCGGTGCTGATGCTGCCGTCGAGGCGGCCGCGGGTCCGTTGCAGGTCGAGCAGCGGCAGGATCGGCGCGTTGCCCTGACCGATGACCTCGGCGAGCCGGTCGCGGAGCTTCTTCTCGTACCCCGAGTCCTGGGTGCTGGGGTAGGGGGCCTTCACCCGCTTCGCGATGGACTCGGGCAGCACATCGCGGGTGGCCGCGCGCAGCAGGCTCTTCTCACGGCCGTCGAAGGTCTTCATGGCCCAGGGGGCGTTGAACACGTACTCGACGAGGCGGTGGTCGCAGAACGGGACGCGCACCTCCAGCCCCACGGCCATGCTCATCCGGTCCTTGCGGTCCAGAAGAGTGTTGAGGAAGCGGGTGAGGTTGAGGTAGCTGATCTCCCTCATACGCTTCTCGAGCCCTGTCTCGCCGGGCAGCACCGGGACCTCGGCGATCGCGTCGCCGTAGCTCGACCGCCGGTAGCCGGGAATGTCGAGAGTGCCCAGGAGGCCGCCGTCGAACAGCGGTGTTCCGTCGTAGAACGGGCCCGGGGTCGTGGTGAGCCAGGGGAACGTCTCGGCGGTGAGGACCTCCGGGTCGTGGAACCAGCTGTATCCGCCGAAGAGTTCATCGGCGGACTCGCCGGACAGGGCGACCGTGGAGCGTTCCCGTACCGCCTTGAAGAGGAGGTACAGAGAGGGCCACAGGTCTCCGTACCACATGGGAGGCAGGTCGGTGGCGGCGAGAACCGCCGCGCGGACCCCCGGGTCGCTCAGGTCGTCGCTGTTGAGCAGGATCTCCTTGTGCTCGGCGGACACGTGCTGGGCGAGATCCCGGACGAATGGCGCGTCGGGCGTGCTGCGCAGCGGGTCGGGGACGAAGTTCTCCTCCGCGCCGACGAAGTCGACGGAGAAGGAACGAACGGGCCCCGCGCCCTCGGCCGCCAGCGCCTTGGCGGCCAGGGCGGTGACGGCGGAGGAGTCCAGTCCGCCGGAGAGCAAGCTGCACAGGGGCACGTCGGATATGAGCTGACGGCTCACGGTGTCCTCGAGGAGCCCGCGGACCGTGTCGATGGTCTGCTGGAGGGAGTCCGTGTGCTCCTTGGCCTCCAGGGCCCAGTAGCAGCGCTTGACCAGACCTTCGCGGCGGACGCGGATCGTGTGCCCGGGCCGGACTTCGTACATGCCGGTGAAGATGGCGTGCTCGGGGGTCTTGACCATGTCCAGGAGTTCCCGCAGGCCGTCGGTGTTGATCCGGCGGGGAATGCCCGGGTGCGCCAGGATGGTCTTGGGCTCGGACCCGAACAGGACACCGTCTGCCGTGGGGTAGTAGTACAAGGGCTTGACGCCCATCCGGTCCCGCACGAGGAGCAGTTCCTGGGTGCGGACGTCCCACACGGCGAAGGCGAACATGCCGTTGAGCTTGTCGACGACCCCCTCACCCCACTCCAGGTACCCCCGCAGCACCACCTCGGTGTCGCTGCGGGTACGGAAGTGATGCCCGCGGGAGGCGAGATCCGACCTGAGCTCCCGGTAGTTGTAGATCTCACCGCTGAACGTGAGGACGGCGAGCGTACGCCCGTTCTCCTCGGCCGTCATCGGCTGACGGCCGCCCTCCAGGTCGATGACCGACAGCCGGCGGTGGCCGATGGCGGCGTGCCGGTCGATCCACACCCCTTCGTCATCCGGTCCGCGGCACGCCATGGTCCGCGTCATGGCGTCGACGACGGCGCGCTCCTGTCCGAGGTCGCGCGTGAAATCTATCCAGCCCGCAATGCCGCACATAAGCGACGTACTCCTTCGGTCGAAGAACGAAACAGCGGAAACGGAAGGGACGGCGGACGCCGGTGTCGTGCGGGCGTCCGGGTCCCCGGGACGGAGCTGTGGTGCCGGTCGTTGATCCGGCCCGCCGCGGCCGAAGGCGTTGCGGCGGACCGGACACCGGGCGGGGAGCCCGGAAGAGGGAGCCGGGTCCTACGGCTGGTGCGCCGGATCGGGCCAGGTGATCCTTCGGGCGTAGTGGAGGCCGATGGCGACCACGGTGAGAACTGCGGCCGTACCGGCGAGCGCCATGACCATGGACGGGGAGGAACGGTCGACCACGACGCCTCCGGCCAGGGCCCCCATCGAGATGGTGGCCTGGAACGAAGCCGTGAAGAGCACCGAGGACGCCTCGGGGGAGTCGGGGCACGCCTTGGCGAACCAGGTCTGGGAACAGACCGGCACAGCGCCGTACGCGACGCCCCACAGGATCAGCAGGGCGACGGCTCCACCCCGGCCCCCGCCGAGCACCGGGAGCAGGAGTGTCGCCCCGGCGATCATCGCGGCGGCCACCGCGAAGGTGGCCCTTGGGTAGCGCCCCACGGCGGATCCCCCCAGGAAGTTGCCGGCGATGCCGGCCGCCCCGTAGATGAGCAGGAAGACCGTGATCACCCCGGCGCCCACGTGTGTCACCTGCTCCAGGAACGGGGTGACGTAGGTGTAGGCGCCGAAGTGGGCCAGGACGACGAGGAAAGTGATCACCAGTGCGTAACGGGTGTTGACGCTCTTCAGCATCCCGGTGAGTACGCGCAGGCGAGTCGGCTCCTCGGCGGGAAGCGGCGGGACCACGAGGATCAGCAGGACGAAGACGGCGAGGGTCAGAACTCCCATGGCCAGGAAGGCGGTCCGCCAGCTGGCGACGTCCCCGATGAAGGTGCCCAGGGGCACGCCGAGCACGGAGCCGAGCGGTACCGCGGAGAAGATGACCGCGGTGGCCCGGCCGACGGACTTCGCGGGCACCAGCCGGCCGGCCAGCCCCGCGCCGATCGACCAGAACCCCCCGATGGTGATGCCGACCATCACGCGGGACACCAGGACCAGCCAGTAGCTGGAGGCGGCCGCGGCGAGGAAGTTCGCCAGCGCGAGCAGGAGGATGAACGCCCCCAGCATGAGTCGCCGGTCGACGCGCCCGGTGGCCACGGTGACCACGGGCGCCGAGATGGCCGCCAGGAAGCCCGGCATGGTCATCATCAGGCCGGCCATTCCATCGGAAATGGTGAAACTCGACCCGATGGAGGTCAGCAATCCGATCGGCAGGATTTCGGTGGTGACGATCGAGAAGATCCCCAGCATCACCGAAATCACGGCCAGCCACGAGACGAGTGGCGACCGGGTCGGCGGATCGGTGGAGTCAATGGAAGTGGTCGTTGCTGTGGACACGAATCCCGTCCTGTTGTGGGGCGTCACAAAGAAATGTGATCACTATTGCAGCAGGGACGGGAGCCACCTTCTGGCAGTTCTGCGACATCAACAAGGACGCCGGACGCACCGCCGCTCCACCCCCGGCGCGCGCCGGGACGAGCGATCCCGTCGTCCTGCCTGTTCATCAGGGGTGCGACGGCCACGCGGGTCGGAAGACACACGGACCGCGCCCCGTCGAGCCGGACGCGAACCTCCGACCACTTCGCCAAGTCGACGAAGGCGGGAATGAGTACCGCGCCGGGCGGAAAGGCCGCCCGGCCTCCTGCGTACTCCAGTAAATAACCTGATTTACATCAAAGGTTCAAATACAAAACAAGAGCGGCTGTCGGCCTGAACGACCACCGGCCCTGTCGGCGACGACATGGACACACCGGATAGCGGGTGTCGAGATCCTCGCGTCGCGGCGACAGCAGGTTCTCGCGGCCCGAGGGACGCTGTCGGACGACGCCGCTGTCGGGCGACGCCCCCACCCCAGCATCGACGACTGCGCCGATACCGGCCCGACTGCCGGTCGGCCAGGGCGGAACCGGCCGACCGGCAGAGACCTGACGTACTACGCGGGCCGGTCGTTCATGCGGTCGATGAACTGTCCGAAGGTTTCGTCGTACCAGTCCTGCGACTGCTGCGAGGCCAGCACTTCGGCCACGGCGTTCCACCGGACGGGGTCGTCTCCGCACATGCGCACGAGAACATCGGCCGCCACGGGCTGGTCGTAGCAGCTGAGCACGATGTGAGCGCGTACCTGGCGAACCAGCCCATCGGTGCGGTGACGCGACCTGATGACCGCGTACTCGACCTGGTCGAAGAAGGAGCCCCGGTGCTCCCTGACCGCATCGAGCCAGGACTGCATCACGGCTTCCGGGTCCGCACAGGAGTCGAGCTCCTCGTCCGTCAGGAGACGGGGCACTTCCCGCTGTTGCTGGGCAGGGCTCGCCTTGTGCTGGACAGCCGCCTCCTTGAGCCACGCCGGAACCGCGTCGTCGTAGGTACGAAGCCACTGGATCTCAGCAGGGTGGAGGTCGTCCAGCAGATCGAAGACCAGGCGCCGCTTGAGATGCGGGTTGCAGGCCAGGGCGGCGAGGGCGTCGACACGGTTGTCATCGCTCAGGAGGCGTTTCGGCGCGGGAGGCTCAGGCCCGTCGTCGGGGTGGGGGCGCTCCACGGCCGTGGGCTGGGGCAGCTGTGCGACGGCCTCCCACACCTTCGCCAAACTCTTCGCGTCGCCGCTGGTCAGAGCGAGGTCATGAGCAAGGGACACCACCTCGTACGGCTGGAAGTTCCGCAACTTCTTGGCGTGGAGCAGGCTTCCCTCCTTGACACAGTGTGCGGTCGCCTCGTGCAGGACGCCTGTGGCCATCTCCGTCAGCCGGGGATGCCGGACCACACGCCGGGCAATGTTCCGCAGCCGCTCACGCCGGCTCTTCCCCGGCATCGGGAGCTCCGCCCACTCGGGCAGCGCCAGGGCCGGCAGACATGCGGCCAGAACCTCGTCAGGGAGCTTCTCGGTCTCCACATAGTCCAGGAGAACGTGCTGGACCACCCGCCCGAACCCCTCATCCCGCGTCAGCTCCAGCCACCGGTCCGGACATCGACCCAGCACCATGCCCACCGTGCTCCAGGACGGCCACCCGGACGGCCCCCAGTAGCGCCCCTTCGCCTCGGCGTTCACCGCCGCGAAGACCTTCAGCTGTGCGGCCATCAGACTCAGAGCGCGTCGCAGCACCGCATCGACCAGCCACTGCGGCGCCACCGGAAGCCGGCGCAGATCGCTGTCCGGTCGCGGAGTCTCTGCCGCCAGAACAACCCCGAGCAGGTCCTCCTGACCCAGGGACTCGACGAGCTCGACCACTAACCTCCGGTGCACGTCATGCGACGCCAGCGCAGCGAGAAGCTCACTGTCGGCCGGACGGCAGCGAAGAACAGCCGGCACGTCCCGCGAACCCAGCGCACCCTGCCGAATGAGATCAGGAAGCCGCCCGGGCGACGCCGCGATCAACCGATCACGCAGCCCCTGCTCACCGACCCGGCCGAACAACGACGGCAGCGCTTCCCTGAACACATCCTCCTGCCACCCCCGAGCGAAGCCCTCGTCACCAGGAAGCAACCCGTCGACCACCGCGGCGAACGCCGCCTCCGGCACATCCTCGCGCTGCGCCAGCCGCGCCCACATGCGGTACTCCGTACCGTTCACCGCCATCGTCGCCTCCCCTGCCCCGACCGCTGTTGCGAGAGAAACCGTATGACGCACGTCACCGATCCCGGAGGCACATTCGAAGACTCAGGCACCCGACCTGATCGAGCCTCCGCGTGGTCACGTCCACGTCGACCTGGAAGCCCCCACGACCTGGTGGCCACACGACGCCCGACGAAGCCCGGTCGAGCGGGGCAGAACGGGCGGCCACCACCACCTGATCGCCGGCGCCACCACCATCCCGCCGGCGGCCACACCGACCGGCGGGAGCCGCGACGACGCCACCCAAGAAGCGCATGAGGTATCGACACTCCTGAGGCTCGCGATCATCCGCCAGCGACCGGCGATCATTTGGGTCGTGGACCAGGTGGTGGATCGTGTCCAGGATGGCGCGGACTACTGCTCCGGGTCCCAGGCGATCAGCTGGTCGAAGATACGCCCGTCGCCCTCGAGCTTCAGGGAGTTGAACGGGATACGGCCGTAGAAGCCGAGGACCAGTTCGTTGGCCGTGCCTCGGGCGGAGGCGTCGGCCGCGTCCGGCTCCTCGTCGGCGGTGGCTCCCGCGCCGGGTTCGGGCAGGCGGTCCAGCCGCGCGCCGTCCTCGGAGAGCCGGTTGCGCCAGGAGCGGCCCTCGGTGGCGTGGTAGTCGACACCGGCGGGCTCGTGCGGCCAGGCGACCGTCGTTGTGCAGATGGTGGTGAGGAACTCCTCGACACCGTCGAGTGCCACCGCGTCCGGCAGTGGCTGCGGGGCGCCCACGGTGAGCTGGGCGTCGTAGGCGTGCACCGCGATCTCGTGGAGCTGGTGCCGGGCGACGGCGCCGCAGGTCTGCGGCGACTGCGACTTGCCCCACCAGGTCCAGCAACCGCGGTCCGGGCCGGCCTCCCGCAGTGCGTCCAGCAGTTCCTGCGCCGACGCGGCCAACCAGGCAAGCAGGGCCTCGCGTTCCCGAGGCGGGGACGGGTCGCCCTGTGGGACGGACTTGGCCGTGGCGTCAGGCCCTGCGGCGACGGTGGCTGCCCAGGCACGACGCCCCTCGCCCAGGTGTTGCACCAGATCGAACAGCGTCCACTCGGGACAAGTCGGCACCCGCACATCGAGGCTGGGAGCGGCGGCGACCGCGGCGCGGAAGGCGGCCGACCGTTCGTCGATGAGTCGCAGCAGGTCAGGGAAGTCCAGAGTGGTGTGCACGCCGGATGTCTATCACTGTGCCCCAGGCGACCGTATACAGATTTTCACGGCTGGCGCGGAGGGCCGGACCGGCCGGGTCGAGCCGTCGTGCCGTCGAGCCGTACGGCCGGGCCTTCCGCTGGAGGTTCTGGTGGCGGCCGGGACGACGATCGGGGCGCAGCCACCGGGCCGGCTCTCACTCGGGGGGCGGAGATTGCCCGGAAAGCTCCTTCCGACCCGTACTCCCGCCTCTAAGGTCAGATGCACCCCAGACGAGGAGATGCGGATGAACCACGACCTGGAAGAGCTGAGGCGCGTCGGTCGGACCCTGAACGAGGTTCTCGCCCTGCTCAAGGGCGAGGACCAGCGCCTTACCCAGCAGCTGGCCGGACAGGAATACGACTTAGGGAGCACTGCCGGAAGCCCCAGGCAGACGGTGATCGGGCTCGGCGAGATGATCAGCGGGGTGCGGAAGAGCCTCGACGGAATCGCTTCGTACGCCGGCTTCGACGCCCTGGGCCTGGAGAGGCAGGCCGCCTTCGAACGCGGACGGCTTCACGACGAGCCGCTCTGCGTCCCCTCCGGCACCAACCGCATGGCGCGCCCGCTCGGTGAGGCCACCGTGCAGGCGCTGCGGTTGCTCCGTGAGCTCGACTCCTTCTTCAAGGGCGACTTCGCCGCCCGGATCGACAAGGCCCTGGCCGCTCCGCGGGCGACGTACCCCCCGACCGACTGGGTGGCGTACAACAAGGCATGGCGGCGTGAGATGAGGGAGGACGCCGAAACGGCGTGAGCTCCGGTGGAGCCGCGATCGGACAGGAGTCCGCGCAGGACAGAACAACGACCGGGGGAGTGTCCCCGATGCGGGACACTCAAATCATCTCGCTCACCGCAGAAAATGGGACATGACCGCACATTGACCGTCTCCTGACGAGCCTGTCCGGGATGGACGACCAGCCGCGCGGCCCAGACCGCGTACGGCAAGCGCCTGGTCCGCATCGGCCCGGCTCATCCGGCCTTGCTGTGCGCGCACGTGATGGACCGCCAGGGCATCACCTGCGCGCGCAACACCGACCGCCCGGACCTCGTCGACTCCCTGTTCCGCAGCTTGGCGCTGGAGTGCCGGACGACCTCCTGGAGGCGGCGGCCGACCTGGACACGCTCGCCCTGCGCCACGGGCACGGCAGCTGTCGGCTCCGTACGTCTCCGACCAAGCCGAGCCGCGCGAGCTCCTGAAGACGCCTCCGGACTTCGACGGGCTCAGCCACCGCGCCCTGGCCCGTGCCGGGCGTCCTACCGTTCCTTCCGCGGTCGGTGGCGGCCGTCCGGCAGGCCGGCTTTTCGCGCAGCGGCGACCGGCGGCCGGAATGCTCGGTTCCTGTATTACGGTGCTGGAATTACCGGATCTCGTTGGGGGAGAAGCGTTGAGCGCTCGGATTCTGGTCGCCGAGGACGACGGGAAACAGTCTCGGCTGATCCGGATCTACCTGGAACGGGAGGGCAATGCGGTGCAGGTCGTGGCCGACGGTCGCGCCGCATTGGAGAGAGCGCGGTCGATCCGGCCCGATCTGATCGTGCTCGACGTGATGCTGCCGTACGTCGACGGACTCGACGTGTGCCGCATTCTGAGAACCGATCCGGGCACCGAGGACGTCCCCATCCTGCTGCTCACTGCCCGCAGGACCGAGGAGGACATGCTCCTCGGGCTCGATCTGGGCGCGGACGACTACCTCACCAAGCCCTACAGCCCGCGCGAACTGACCGCGCGGGTACGGGCGCTGCTGCGCCGGGCCAGGAAGTCGGCATCGGCTGGAACGACACTGCTGCGGGTCGGAGTGGTGGAGCTGGACACCGCGCGGTTCGAGGTCCGGATCGCGGGCCGGCCGGTGGCGCTGACATCGAAGGAGTTCTCCATCCTGGAGTCGCTGGCCCTTGAGCCCGGGCGGGTCTTCACCCGGGCCCAGATCATCGAGCGGGTCTTCGGCTTCGATCAGGATGTGCTGGAGCGGACGATCGACGTGCACGTGATGAACCTGCGGCGGAAGCTGGAGGTGCCCGGGAGCCCGAGGCTGCTGGAGACGGTGTACGGACGGGGCTACCGGCTCGCGGAGGGAACCTGAGCGGCTCCGGGGTGCCGGACGTGCGCGGTCCCAGGGCCCCGGGAGGTGGGCGGATTCGAGGCTCCGGGACCTGAGCGGTTCGTTCGGAGAGGGTTCGTTGAGAGTTTCAGAGAGGGTTCGTTCGGTGAGGAGGGGCCGGGCGCGCGCTCAGGACGATGGTGAACGTCGTGCCCACCCCGACCGTGCTCGCCACGTCGATGGTGCCCTGGTGGTCGGTCACGATCTGCCGGGCGATCGACAGGCCGAGGCCGCTGTCGCCGGTCGCCCGCCCCCGTGACGCGTCCGCCCGCCAGAAGCGGTCGAAGAGGCGCGGCAGGTGCTCCGTCGGTATTCCCTTGCCGGTGTCCTGCAGCTGGAGGACGGCCAGTTCGTCGCGCGGGACGAGGGCCAGTGTCACGCGCCCGCCGGAGGGCGTGGCGCGCAGCGCGTTGCCGACGAGGTTGCCCACGACCTGGCGGAGCCGGTCCGCGTCGGCGGTCACGTGCACCGGGTGCGGGGCGTCCACCTCCAGTGTCACGCCCGCGTTCCCGGCGTGGGCACGGTACGCGGTGCGGGTGGCTTCGAGGAGGTCTCGCAGATCGATCTCGGAGCGGTGGTAGGTGAGCGCGCCGGCCTCGGCGAGCGCGAGGTCCTGGAGGTCGTCCACGATCCGCTGCTGGAGCAGCGCCTCCTCGTGGAGCGAGTCGAGCAGTTCGGACGTCGGCTCGATGACCCCGTCCCGCAGGGCCTCCAGGTAGCCGCGCAGGTTGGCGAGCGGAGTGCGCAGCTCGTGCGCGATGTCGCCGGTGAGACGGCGTTGGCGATCCTCACCGGCCTGGATGGAGTCCGCCATGCGGTTGAACGCTCTGCCGAGCTGGGCGATCTCGTCCCGCCCGGCGACCGGAACGCGCCGCTCGAGATTCCCCTCGCCGAGGCCCTCGGCGGCCAGCGTCATGGTTCGCACGGGCCGCAGCACAGCCCGGCTCAGCAGCAGCGCCCCGAGGACCGCGGCGAGCGCGACTCCGAGGGCTACGGCGACGGTGGGGGCGGCGGCGATCGTGGGCGCGGACTCGTCCTGGTGTCCGAGGTGCACTTCGAGACGGGGCGGGGCGGCGGAGGCGGTGCGCTCGTTGAGAACGCGTTGAAGGCAGGGGACGAGGGGCTGGACGGATTCGCACACCTTGACCGCGGCCCGGGCCCGGGCTTGCTGAGAATCGCGGGCGGGCTGTGGCTTCGTGCACTGGGCCGGCCGGCTCTCGGCGGTGACCACGGGGATGCCCGTCTGGTCGGTGCGGACCGTCATCTCGGCCCCGGCCCGGGTCAGGCATGCCGCGTCGGCCGCTGCCGCGCGGTATTCGAGGATCGCCACCACGGTCAGCTTCCTGACCGCGTTCGGCGTCAGGTTCTGGTCGAACCGCAGTACTGGGCGCGGGTCGACCAGAACCGTGGGCTGACTGCCCAGCGGGCGCGGCTCGCGGCCCGCGAGGGTGTCGGAGTCGGCGAGCACGATGCCGGTCTCCGTGGCGACCCGGACGCGCTGTCCGGTGTCCTTGGACAGCGCGCTGACCACCGGTGCGAACCCGTCCCAGGTGCCGTGCGCGAAGCCGTACGCGCGCAGCTCGCCGATGACCTGGGAGACCTCCTTCTGGCCGGCCGCGACAGCCTCCTGCACCTGCCGGTTGGCCTGCCGCAGGGTGAGCCAGCCGGTGGCGGCTGTGGCCGTCACGGCGATGAGCATCAGCACACCGAGCACCCGAAGCCGGAAGCTCATCGCGGGCCTCCCGCCACGGACTTCGGCACACGTGCGCTCACCAGGACTCCTTCGGTCGGGTCTCCCGGACCACGGGACGGCCGCCAGGCTGCGGGAGGGGTTCCACAAAGGTATGGAATCGATCAGTGCGTCTCAGAAGTGGCGGATTTTCAGTCGACTTTTGAGTCGACTCACTTTAGGTCGATCAAGTACGGAAAGCGGCTACTCGGCAGCGGAACCATTTCTTCAGGATCGCCGGAGGACGATCGTGTCTATGCCGGCCGCGCTCCGGTTGGTGCGAAAACCGCTGCGTTCCCCTGCGCGCTGTCAGGCTCCTGGGTGCAGTGCCGACGAACGGCACTGCCGGGGTGTTGAGTGGAGCGTCGACTCGCGGCGATCCTTCCCGCCGTCGCCGTAGCCGTAGCCGTCGCCGTCGTTGTCGTCGCGGTGGTTGCCTTGGCCGTCCCGATGGGCACCGACACCCCGGCCGCTGCGCACGCCGATCGTGGTACCGGCGCCTCGGACAAGGACGGCCGTTCGTGGGGTGAGTTGGGCCACGGCGCCAACCGGCGCAACTGCTCCAGCACCGGTTGCGCCATCGCCGGTGTGGCAACGCGATTCAGACACTCGACTGCCACTGCTGCACGGTGGGCGGCGACGGCGACATGCGGACCTGCTTGCGCACCGACTCGGCCGGCGTCTGTCGAGCAGCACCATGTTCCCGGACGACGCCCCGGATGTCCGGGGCCCTGGGACGGGCGCGCCCGACCAGCACGGCGGCTCCAGCACCAGTTGCGCGGTCCTCGTCGCCGCCCGCTCGAACAACAGGCTTCATCACAGCTGTGGCACGGTGGGCGGCGGCGACTGCGCCCGGGCCTTCGCCCGCAACGCAGCCCCCGCGCAACCGGCCCGGATCCGCGACGACGCAAGGCCCGGCGGCGGCTCGAACGTGTACGGCGGCCACCGGACCCGCCCCGAGCGCTGTCCGGCTCATGTGCCGGACAGCGCCTCTGTCGGTGACAGCCTGCTCGCCCGGACCGCCGGATACAGGCCGGCGATCATGCCGATGAGCAGCGTCGAACCTATGCCGGCCGCGCTCGCCCAGACGGGGACGACAGTGGGCCAGTCCCGGCTGAAGGCGTATCCGGCCGTGATCAATGTCCCGAGCACGGTTCCGCCGAGGCCGCCGATCAGCGACAGCAGCAGGGACTCCGTCACGAACTGGGTGCGGATCTGGCCCTTCGTCGCCCCGAGGGCTCGGCGCAGACCGATCTCCGGCCGGCGTTCCAGGACCGAGATGACCATGGTGTTGCCGACGCCGACCCCGCCGACCAGGAGTGCGACGCCCCCGAGGCCGAGCAGCAGGCCGGTGAGCGCTGACCTGGTCGCCTCGCGGGCCGCGAACGCGTCGGAGGGCCGGGAGATCTGCACCTCGCCGGGCTTCGCGGGATTCGCCGTGGCCGGGAGCACCGCCCGTACCGACGTGACCTGGCTGTCCTTCGCCCGGACGTAGATCGTCGACGGATGCCCGTCGAAGCGGAGGTACGCCCTGGCCGCAGGCCGGCCGACCAGCGCGGCGCTGTCGAGTTCCGGCGCGAGCTGCACCCGGTCGAGGACGCCCACCAGCGAGAACCAGCGGCCGCCGAGCCAGAGTCGGGTGCCAGGGGTGTGCACGTCGAGCCGCTGGGCGGCGGTCGCGCCGAGGACGACGGCCGGATACTCCTCCGTCGCGGAGTCCAGCCAGCGGCCCCTGCCGACGTGACCGCCGACAGCCGGGAGCAGGTCGGAGCCGGCCGCCAGGACGTCGAGGGAGCCGGTGCGGCCGATGGCGATGCGGTCATTGCGGTAGACGTGCGCCCCCGTCGACCCGGTGGCGGCGACCTGCTGCACGGGTGGGATCCGCCCGATCATCGCCACGGACTCCACGGGGAGCTTGGCCCCCGCGCCGTCGAGGGTCTCTCCCGGGGCGACCCGCAGCAGGTTCGTGCCGAGCGCGTCCAGCCGACGGTCCACCTCCGCCTGTCCGGAGCCCGAGATGCCGACCACCGCGATCATGGCGGCGACGCCGATGGCGATGCCGAGGGCGGACAGGAAGACCCGCAGCGAGCGGGTCCGCAGGCCGGTGCCGCCCAGCCGGACGACGTCCGAGGGACCGAGCCGGGCGGCGCGCAGACCGGCCCCCGGCCGTGACGGCTCCCGAGCCGCGAGGGCCAGGGACCCGGGCGTCAGCGCACGGATCCGGACGGTCTCGGGGTCCGCGATGCGGCCGTCCTGCCGGGAGGACCCGGTCGTGTGGTCCGTCATCGGCGCGCCCCAATCGTCGGGTTCTGTGCGACGTCGGCGACCAGGCGGCCGTCACGTATCTCGATGCGGCGCGGCAGCTCGGCGGCGATCTCGCGGTCGTGGGTGATCACGACGACGGTCGTGCCCGCGGCGTTCAGCTCGCGCAGCAGCGTCAGCACCGCCGCGCCCGACGTCGAATCGAGGTTGCCGGTCGGCTCGTCCGCCAGCAGCACGGACGGCCCGCCGACCACGGCACGGGCCACGGCGACCCGCTGGCGCTCGCCGCCGGAGAGCTGATACGGGAGGTGATGGAGGCGGTGGCTGAGCCCGACCCGTTCCAGGGCGGCCGACGCCTTGGCCCGGCGACGGCGCATGGGCGTGCCCGCGTAGAGCAGCCCGTCCGCGACCGAGTCCAGTACGGGGACGCCCACGGCCAGGTGGAACTGCTGGAAGACGAAGCCGATCCGGGTGGCGCGCAGCGCGGAGACCTCCCGGTCCGACAGGCTCGCGACGTCGTGGCCGTCGACGAGGACCCGGCCCGCGGACGGGTGGTCGAGGCTGCCCATGAGGTTGAGCATGCTGGACTTGCCCGACCCCGAAGGGCCGACGATCGCGACCAGCTCACCCCGCTCGATGCGCAGGCTCACATCCCGTACGGCGGCCACGCCGCCCGGATAGGTCCTGGAGACCGCGTCGAACTCCACGACCGTCCTAGCGTCGCCGCTCACTCGGGGATCCTCACCTTCATGCCCTCGCGGACCGCGGCGCCGCTGACCTCGACGTCGCCATCGGCGTACAGCCCGGTCTTCACAGCGACGAATCGCCCGTCCGCGGTCTCCAAACCGTGTCCGCCCTCGGCGAGGGCGACGAGCGCGGAGACAGGGACGGTCAGCGCGCCGTTGACCTCCTTGCCCACGTACTCGACCGTGACGGGTCCGCTCTCCAGCTGTCCGACGCTCTTCTGGTCCCCGATGGCGACGGTCACCGGGATCGTGGCGGGCCGGCCCGTCCCGCCGCCCTCACCTCCGCCCCCCTCGGGGGCGGTCGCCTGCTTGCCGATCGCCGCAACCGTGCCCTGCACAGGGTTGCCGTTGGGCAGCTGGACCGTGACGCGCGCATCGCGGACGGCCCAGGCGGCCTCTGTGGCAGAGGCGTTGACCGTCACCTTACGAGCCGTCCCGGTGTACGTGAGGGTGTTCTCCCCGACCGGCGAACCGAGCCGAGTGCCGGGCTGACCGATCCGTACCTTGCTCGTGGCGTAGATGACGTCACCCGCATCGACCGTGCCGGTCTGGGCCACACCGAGCGACTTCTGCCAACGCTTGACGGCGTCGGCCGTGAGGCTCGTGAACCTCTCGTCCACGGTGAAGCCGGTGTAGCCCAGGGCGGCGAGATTCGTCTCGAACTGCATGACGTCCATGCCCTTGAGCTCACGCGCCGCCCGGGAGGAGCCGGAGGTCCTCTCGGTTCCGGCACCCCCCGGCGGCGCTGTTGGTCCGGAGAGGTTCGGGGACTTGGCGTCCCCTCCTCCGTCGTTCTCCCGCTCGTCCGAGTTCCCGTCGTCCGAGCCCCGCCCGTCCTCCTGGGCCGTCAGCCCCAGGGACCGGTACGTCGGCAGGCTTCCGTACATCAGGACCACCGGCCGGTCGTCGACCCGGAGCAGCTCGTCGCCGCGCTCGACCGTGGCGCCCGGCTCAGGCAGCCAGGTCACGGTCCCCTGTGCCTTGACGGGCAGCGGAAGCTCCGCACCGTAACCCAACTGACCCTCTACGGTGGTGCGTTCGGTCAACGTCGCCCGCGTCACCGAGACGACGGAGCCGGACCGGAGCGGGGCGCGGGGGTCTGCGTCATCCCCGCCCCCGAGTCCGAGCGCGCCGACCACGGCGACCGCCGCCACCACGGCCACGGCGGGGGCGATCAGCACCGTACGCCGACCCCGCCTGCCGCGCGGCGGCGTGGAAGCTCTCCGGGGCCTGTCATCGACATGCGTCACTGTCTCGCTCATCGTCAGCCCTTGCCCGCCGGCGGATTGGTCGGATCGCCGATGATGGGGGCGCAGGTGCGCACGGCCCGCTGCGCACCGGCCGAGCTCTGATCCCACCCCGCCGCACCGGAGTTGTCGTCGTCGCCGTAGCCGTCGGGGCCTGGGTCGGGGAAGTCCTGGGCCCCGTTCTTCTGCATGCACTCGGCGTATTCACGCCTGGTCCTGATCTGCTCGGGGGTGAGCTTGGGCTGGTTGGCCGCCTCGACGCTCTCGGGAAGGGCGGGCTGCTTCGCGGAGCACTTCTCCGAAGCGTCCATGAACTTCGGGTTCTTCTTGAGGGCGAGACCCTGCCCGGAGAAGTCGACCTGCCCGGTCTCGTCCGGGTCGGGGACGTCGATGCCGTTGTCGCGCATGCACTTCACCCACTCGCGCTGGCCCTTCACATACACGGCCAATTCGTTCTCACCGCCGCCCCCGCTGCCACCCCCGTCCGCCCTCGCCGAGGCAGATGTGTCGGCTCCACCCGCCGAAGGAACCTTCGCACCGCCGTCATCACTGCCGCAGCCGGTCAGCGCGAGAGCCAGAACTGACGCTGTAGCGGCCAGTATTACCCGGTTCGTCCTCATGGGTTCTCCTGCTCCTCCTGTCGCACCCGGCCGCGGATGCGGCGGGCACGGTGACGGTAGGCCGGAGACCATGAAGAACTTTTGAAGAACCTGTCACACGATCATGTGATCCCCCTGGGGCTGTCCGAGCAGGTGTGGCAGATGCTTGGGCAGGCGGCGCGAACGTGGCGGTGCTGCGCCGGCATCTGACAGCTGCCGGGGGCCAGGCGCCCTCGCTCGTGCCGTTGTACCTGGTGGTGCATCGGGACGTGGTGCTGTGCGGGGCCGGTGCCGAGCGGGCGCTTGCCCGGCTTCCGCAGCTGGCGTCGCGTGTCGGCGCGTGGCAGGAGGTTCCGCGCCTGGCCGCAGTGGAAGTGACAGCGGTGGTGACCGGCTTCCATCCGCTGTGGCGCACTGTCGTGGCCGAGGACCTGACGTGGATCGACCAGGCGTCCGCACACGGCGCCCTCCGCATGGCTTTACGGAGCGGTAGCGGTTCTGGCTCAACGTCCGTGATTGGTGACAAGCCGTCACGACTACCGGACGATCAGGGAGCGTGGTGTTTGCAGGTGGTGGGTGCCATGATCGGCTGTGGCTGGCTGAAAGTGCAGAGAGGGGAGGGCGAGCGGAGGGGTTCACTGTCGAGCCGCTTCGGGTGGTCGATTTCATCGAGCACGTGCGGCGCCGCCCAGCGGGGTATTTTCTCGTTGATCAGGGCAGCCCGGAGCTTCCCACCGAGGTCCTTCGCTCGGTGGCCTGGGATGCTTTGCACCGTCGCGACGGCAGGCATGGACAGATCAGTGTCGAGATCGGATCCGATCTCAGCTTCACGGTGGAGAGCGATCAGCGCCCCAGCGCCGATGAACGGGAGAGACTTCTGCCGCGATTCTTCGGCTCCCTGCTCGACATGTTCGACAGGCGGCGCTGGGCTCCCTCCGCCGCTGCCGCACTCAGCGCCCACACGGTCATCGAGGTGTGGCTGGATGGCCACGGCTATCGCCAGAAGCTGGTAGGTATGGACCCGACCGGCTCCAGGGAAGAGTTCGTAGCGCCGAAACCGTTCGGGACCCGGACCACGTTCCACCTCGATCCTTCATTCTGCGGTCCGGACGAGGCCATCGCCTGGGCGCTGCGGCCCGAAGAACTGCACGGAGACGCGTGCAAGGAGCATCCCACGACGTTCCCGATCCACGATCTCCGCCCGCAAGCTGAGGAGTCACTTAGCGAGTAGGACTCGTGTTCGCAGAAGGCCGGAGCCGGCGCGGCCGAACATCTGGCGCTTGAGCATCTTGATCCGGTTGACGTGGCCTTCGACCATGCCTGAGTTCCAGGGCAGGGTCAGACCGGTGATGACGGCATCCCGGTCGCGGTCGATGCCTGCTGCGAGTGGCTTTGTCGAGCAGCAGTGGTTCTGGCTCACTTTCCGTGGAGGACTGACTGAACGTAATGTCGACCTCCTATGACCAGCGGTGAGAGGCTGACGTGAGCCAGTACTACGACTTGGGCGACCGAACCTTGTGGAACCCGTCCAACGGGGCGTCGCGGCTGTTCATGAGCCAGGTCACCGTCTATCAAGCCGAAGTGGGGCTGCCATCCGGCATCGGCCCCATGGAAGCTGACGAGTGTCAGATTGACCCCGTCGCATTCGCAGCGTTCGTCGATGCCCTGCTCGCCTGGCACAGCAAAACCAGGCACGCCGTCATGGCCACTATGTCCGAAGGGTTCGTTGCCACGGTGCTGGCCTTGGCTGAGATAGCGAACATCGAGGTGAGCTGGCAGGGGGCCAAGCGCGCCGAGAGTCACTCTCTCAAGACGGCTTCGGATCCCCATGCAAAGGAGTGGACAGGCGCACTGGAGCAGAAGTCACGGGATCTTGTCCGACACATGGCGCCCTGAGCCTCGTCTGCCAGTACCTCTGGCGACTCGGGACGTGGCCCTATGTGTAGAGCAGGACACGCTTACGGAGGAGATCGAAGCCGGCCCGGCCGAACATCTGGCGCTTGAGCATCTTGATTCGGTTGACGTGTCCTTCGACAACACCGGAACTCCAGGTCAGGGTGAGGCCGGCGATGACAGCGGCGCGGTCTCGGTCGATGCCAGCGGCGAGGCTGTGGAGACTGGGCAGGTCGTCCTGGCGGACGGCGTCGAGCCACTGCGGGAGCCGTTCGCCTTGGCGCTCGGTGAGCATCCGGGCGAAGGACCGCACGTGACCGGCGAGCGCATTGAGCTCGGGGCACTCGGCCAATACGGCCTTGAGCCTTAGCTGTTCGAGCTCGGTGAGAGTTTCCGGGCGGCTGAGAATCCATCGGGTCACCGCCCGAGGTGCTGGTGGCTGCGCGGTAACCGTACGGGGTGAGGTGCGTTTCTTCCTGAGGTAGGCGCTGACGATGCCATAGCTGCCCTGGTAGCCGAGTGGGACTATCTCCTCCCAGAGCTTCCAGGCGTTGGTGCAGCCTTCGTCCCAGCGCTCGTCGAGGTAGGGCTTGTACTCGTCGAGGGCGGAGGTCCGGTTGTACTGCCACTGGCCGCGGAAGAGGTCTTCGGGTCTCGCGGCGTCGGCAAGGCTTTTGACGGTGCGGTGGGTCATGTGGAGCTGGCGGCCGATCGCGCGGCGGCTGTGGCCGGCTTCCAGCATCGCGTGGACGGTGGAGTGCCTGGCCCGGATGCGATTGGCGAACCGCTGGCTCTGCCACGGCGAGTCCGGTGTCTCCTCGGGGGACTCCTTGGTCCTCTGACCGACAGGCTCGGGAACCAGGACGCGTAAGCACTGGCGGTGGCGGGCAATGGCGCGCTCGGTGGCCTCGCCGAGGTTGTTCCACAGATGCCACCTGTCGGCGACCTGGACCGCTTGGGGCGCCCCGGCCGTGGTGCCCTCCGCGAAGAAGGGAGCTCGATCCCGGCAGACGACCTCGATGCCGGGCCGCTCGGCGAGCCACCTGGCCAGGCTGGATGCTTCACGATCAGGCAGAAGGTCCAGGGGTCGTCGGGTCTCGACGTCGACCAGCACCGTGCCATAGACGCGGCACTTTCGCGTGGCGTACTCGTCGACGCCGACCACCCGCGGGGCCGGAGGTTGCGGCTCGGGCAGTGCGGCGACCAGCCGCAGCACAGTACTGCGGCTGACGGGCACTCCGAAGACCCTGGCCATCCGTGCTCCGGCCCGGCCTGCGAGCGCGAGGCCAACCGCGGCCAACACCTGACGCAGGCGCTCGCTCCGCCGACTGTGCCGTCGGGTCAGCCCCAGCACCTGCTCGACAAACGTCAGCCGTCCGCATGAAGTATCCGGGCAGAAGAACCGACGGACGTGCAGACAGACGACCACCCGCCGCCCCGCAGTAGGCACGTCGGCTGGGAACCGCAGGTAGGAGCTGTGCACCCGGCTCGACCAACTGCCGCAGTCCGGACATTCTGAGCCGATCGTTGTCACACGGACCTCGATGCGTATCGCTTCGTTGTTCATGTCTGCCGACAGCACTGTCACGTCCGCGATCGACGGGAACAACAGTTCCTTCAGCCACAGCGTCGTTTCCTCCATGACGCCGAACTGTCAGCACCAAGGTCGCCGGTGACTATTTTCGGGCAAGTTTCCAGCGGCTCGCCCGAGCGTCAGCGGTCACTCACCGTGCACGCCTCACGAAAAGCGAGCCAGAACCTCTGAGGATGAACGAAGCCAATTGTCGTTGTCCGAGAATTCTGTCGGCAACTTGTCGGTTTGAAGCCGCTATTAGCGGCTCCTGTCTCCGGAGGTCGGCCCCGGCATCGCCCGGGTGTCCTGCCTCTTCGGCAGGCTGCCCCTGGTCGGAAGCCGACACACCGGAATCTGTGCCGTGGTCCCTCTTCCGCGCCGTCGCTGACAATTGGTTGGACGGTTCGCCGGTCTCACTCTCCCGTTCATCGGCCCGACGTGCCGGAAACGACAGATCGGCCGGACAGATCCGCTGTCAAGTCGGCTGGACGCTCCCGTAAATTCGCTGGTCATCGCGGTCCCAAGCGACAAGCCAAATCGGAACTTACAACCGGTCTTCCTTGTGGGCTCCGAATAGAGACATAGTTATCCCAGCGACTTGCCGTCAATTTGTCGTTCGACTCGTCCAATTGAGTCTCCACTCACGTCCTGTCAAATTCGATCTGTCGAATTCTCGCGCGGTCTCGTTTACGTGCCGCGCACACGAGCCAGCCGTACAGTCCATCCCTCAGTTCGGTATTCAATATGGTTCGGATCTACGAGGGTGATTGTTTGTTCTCCGGCGCTACCGCATATTTTGTTCGCTTCCTTGAATCTGACGAAATCGAATCGGATCCCACTTTCACCTGCTGACGTCAGGTAACCATGGCCACAGGTCGGGCCCCACTGCCCGCCAGTACTGACGACCACCTCCTCCGGAGCTGACTCATCGAATTGCGAGGCCCAGCCTTGGGCAATGGATATGTAAAAGACCCGACCATTGGGGCGGGACGGGACGGGACTTTCCCACTCGCCGAGGAGGCTGTCGGGCACTTCGCCCAGCTCGGGTGTGGGTGTTGCTTCATTCTTGTCGCCGGGCTTGTCATCGGGGCCGTGGAACATGGGGAGCACGACCCCTACAGTGGCTGCGACAAGGCCGGCCAGAATCGCAGCTAGAAGACTAGCTGTGACCTTGGCCAACCGATTTTTCTGTGGTTCCGGCGGGGTGGCGGGTGGTAGTTGCCAGGCATGCCTTGGGCCGAGCCGCCGGGTGGCAGCCAGCTCGGTTTCTGCTGCCGCGTTGCCCGTGCGCACGACCGTCGGTGTTGGGGGAACAACGTTTCGTCTACGTGTGGAGTCTAGAGCGGCCACAGCTTCGGCTTGTTGGGCGACAGCATCAGCTAGCACTTGGGGAAGCCAGTCGCCATTGCGCGCCGAAGCTACAGCGGACCGTACCGCGGCAGCCTCCATGATCTGGGCGGGGCTCGGCCGGTCAGATGCTGGCTGGGCCAGGCACGCGGTGATGAGGGGTAAAACATCCGGGGAAACTCTGCCCAAGTCGTATTCGTGGGAGACAATCCTCATCAGTACCGCCGGTACGCCCAAGTCCGCAGCTCTACCGAACGGCGGCCTGCCGGTCGCGGCGAATGCAAGAACGCAACCGAGGCTAAATACATCACTGGCCGGACCTGCCTCACGCCCCCTCGCCTGCTCCGGCGACATATAGTCCACCGTTCCCATCAGCCCGCCGATACGAGTGAGTACACTCGCGTCGGCCGTCCGAACGATGCCGAAGTCAATGACCATCGGACCATCTGAGGTCAACATCACGTTGGAGGGCTTGAGGTCACGGTGAACCAATCCGGTGCGGTGAATGCTGTTGAGCGCCCCGGCAAGGCCGTTGGCCAGTTGCAGCACAGCGTTGTCAGGAAGGGCCCCGCCCACCTTCGTCACCGCTTCTCCTAGCGTCACGCCTTCGATGAAACCCATGGCCACCCATGGTCGGGAGGAGTCGACATCGGCGTCAAGGACAGGGGCCGTCCACCGGCTGGTCACCGTTCGTGTGGCAGCCACTTCCCTCCGAAACCGACGCCGGTATTCCGTGTTGTCGGCATACTGAGCACTGATCAACTTGACCGCTGCCATCTCACCCTGCGGCGAACGAGCGAGAAAGACCTCGCCCATGCCGCCACTGCCCAGCCTCGCCAGGAGCCGAAAGGCACCAGCCCACTGAGGGTCCTCGATGCGCAGGGGCTGCACCTTCAGTCCTCCTTCTTCCGGTTCCCGCCGATCATCGCAGGCCGCAATCGACTACGTCAGGTGTACGAGGGGAGAGAACCGAAGAAGAAGGGCAGCCCTCGGCCGTCCTCAACAGCCCGCCCCGCAGGGCCGCCGACGCCTGCTACGGCATCTCGGATACGCCCGCATCCAGGCTCTGATGACCGCCTCACTCCCGCACGACCGCACCTCAGCCTCGCCCAAAAACTGCGGCCTGGAAGCCGTCCATGCCACCGCTCGCTCTAGGTGTTCGGTCCATGGACGTTGCGTGCGGGGTACCTGAGCGGCGAACGTCATGCCGAGGTCTCGTGGTCTGCACCGTGGACGGTGGTGTAGAGGTCGCGAGGACGGCGGTCAGGTTGGCGATGGTGTGCCAGTAGATGTAGGCGTATCGGTAGTCTGCCGCCTTGTCGGGGCAGGTCCAGGTGCCGGTCGGCGAGATCGTGCGGACGGCGACCTCGCTTTCTCGTCGTCCTGTCCGTAGTCGAAGGTGTCCATGGACCGGCGCAGGGGTTGAACGAGAGCGTCGATCCCGGCTTCGATGATGCTGCGGGGTGAAAGCTCGACGCGGCGGGACAGGGCGGGGTCGACGTGCTGCTGACGGTGCCGAGGTCCGGTGGCCTGGTGGTCTCGGCCTCTGCGGCTGGTCGGTTCATTGCTCGTCACTTACTCCGCGCCGCCCGGGTGTGCCGCGTGGCCGCCGAGATCCTCACTCCGAGCCCTCCCGCGGTCCCCTTCCAGCGCCTCCGGCAAGGCCCGCGTCAGAACATGCGGATCCGGGGCCCCAGTCGGAGAACCTGGCGGCCATGAACCTGGAGCTGACGAAGGATCAGTGCACGCGCCCGGAAGCGCCTGCACGCGGCGCACCAGGCGACCGCGCGGGTGGGGAGCGGTACCGGAGGGCCGTACGGGGACTGTTTCCGGCCTCGCCCTCTGCCGTACCGCCGAGGCACGATTGCGCGTCTCAGGTCCGATGGCCACTCTGAGCGGTGTGATCACGTGCCGCTCGGGTGGGGGATTCGATGGCGTTCGCGGAGTTCGACACGCTGCTGTTGCCGGGCGACCAGCGTTTCGACTGGTGGCGGCAGCTCGTCGGGCAGGGGGTCGCCCCGACCCGCATCACCAGCGATTTCGCGTCCGACTTCGTGGGGAGCGTGGGCTCGCTCGACCTCGGGCGGATTCAGCTGACGAAGATGTCGTTCCCCGGTCTGCGGTCGGAACGCACGGCGGAGCTCATCCGGCGGGCCGACCCCGAGACGTACGAACTGACCTTGATCCTCGGCGGGTCGATGGGGGTCGAGCAGGATCGTCATACGACCCGGCTCGCGGCCGGTGACCTCAGCATGTGGACGTCGTCCCGGCCGTACAGCGGTCAGGCGATGAGCGGGCCGGTGATCGGGGCGTCAAGGGCGTTGATCCTGCATCTGCCGCGTGCGCTGGTGCCGCTGCCCGAGGCCCGGGTCGACTCCCTGCTCGCCCACGGCCTGTCCGCCCGGGCCGGGGTCGGGAAGGTACTCGCCGACTTCCTCGGCTCGCTGGTGGGGCAGGCGGCGGTGCTGGACGAGCTGAGCCTGGCGCGGCTCGGCGAGACGGGGCTGGACCTGGCCGCCGGGTTTCTCGCCCAACGGCTCGACGCACAGGAGTTCCTGTCCCCGGAGGCGCGGCACGGGCTGCTGCTGGCCCGTATCGACGTCTTCATACGGGACAACCTGGCCGACCCGGCGCTCACGCCCGGCGCCATCGCCGCGCGGCACCATATCTCCGTACGGCTGCTGCATCAGCTTTTCCGGCAGCGGAAGGAGACGGTGGCCGCTTCCGTGCGGCGGCAGCGGCTGGCGCGCTGTTTCACGGATCTGGCCGAGCCGCGGCTCCGGGGGCTGTCGATCCAGGACATCGGGGCCCGGTGGGGGCTGGGGAACGGGGCGGCGTTCAGCCGGATGTTCCGTGCCGCGTACGGGATGACGCCCGGGGAGCGGCGAGGCGCCATGCACTCCCTGCACAGGATCCCTGCGCTCAGCGCTAACGACCCGGGCGGCGCCCGCACCCCACAGTGGGATGGATCCCCTTGAGGGGAACGTCAAACGGAGGGGAAACCCAGTGACTCGGACCGGCCAGCGGACCAACGGATCCACCGGAGTGGGGCGGGTGGTGGTCGCGCTGCTGATGGCGATGGCCGCGTGCGTGGCCACCGTGAGCTCGGCCGCCGCGGACGCCCGGCCGGGCTTCTCGGGCCAGGCCCGGGAGGCCGGGCTGAGCGGCGCGGAGGCCAGGGCCCTGCAGGCCGAGATCGACGCCAACCTGGCCAAGTGGGGCGGGAAGCAGGTGTCCGCCAACAGGATCAAGCTGCCCGGCGGAGACCTGACACTCGCACTGCCGGGAGAGAAGTACGCCCGCGACCTCGGCACGAAGGGCGGGGCACAGGCCGCCGGCAACTGCCCCAGCACCTACGTGTGCGCGTACAAGGGGGAGAACTTCACCGGGACCCAGCTGAACTTCTTCACCTGCGGCACACTCAACCGCATCACCTGGAACACGACCGGATCCTGGAGGAACGCCCAGAAGTCCACCCTGTACGCGAAGTTCTACAGCGAGGACAAGGTTCTGCGCTGGACCTCGCCGGGCGGCTACAGCGAGGACGCCTCCGCGGACTGGAGGTGGGTCTGGTACCTCAGCCCCTGCTAGCACTCCAGCCCCTTCATGTCCCGAGGTGGGGAAATGTCGAGCAATGCGAGCGCAGCGGGCAGGCTCCTGCCGCGGACGAGTTCTGCCCGCCGGACCCCGAAAGAGCGCCCACGACTGGGGAGTAGCTGAGACAGGCTCCTCATTGCACTTTCCATTCGCGGGCCAGTTCGTCGCACATTCCGGGTCTGTGCTGAAGGTGGTGCCGCTTCCTTGCTCATCATGAAAAGATCTGATCGCATACGGCTCATTCCGGCCTACCGGCGCATGAATAAGGTATGCGCGCGGCAGGGCGCCTTCGGGTTCGACTTCCCGGAACGCCGAATGCAGTCAGGAAACAGAACTCGGACTCTGCTCCGCGCCTCCGCCTGCACATCGCGTGCGACAGCGACTTCGCTTCACTTCCGCACCGGCAGCGCCCGCCGGTACTTCCGCACACTGCTGATCACATCCACATCCTCATTCAGGAGTGCGACAGTGCTTTCTGCTATACGTCGGAGATTCATCTCCGTGGCACTCGTGATGGTTGCCGCGCTGGCGGGCTCCGTTTCCACTACGGCGTACACGGCCACCGCCGCTGAGGCGGCGGCCACCTCTGTGGTGGCTGGCCCTATCACCCGCTCGGAAGTGCTCGAACGGGCCAGATACTGGTACGACAGACGCGCGGACATCCCCTACAACCAGGGGGCCACGTACAGGGACTCCAGCGGCCGCGCGTACCGGACGGACTGTTCCGGATACGTCTCGATGGCCTGGCACCTGGGTTTCAGTGCAGACACCAGAGCACTCGCCGACTCCGCGACCACTCCTATCGCGCGCAGCGAACTCCGGCCCGGTGACGTCCTCAACAGCTATTACGACCACGTGATCCTGTTCGAGAAATGGGACAACGAGGCGCGCACCACCTTCTCCTACTATTCGTTCGGCACCACCCCGGTGAGACATGCCACCGGCGTATCCATCAACGCGGCCCGCTTCGACGGACACCCCAACTCCGACTACAAGGCACTTCGCTACAAGAAGATCGTCGACGACATCAGCCCCGACCCCACCGCGCTGCCCAGCGGCACTCTGGTCAAGGCTCCGAACGGGCCGACGGTGAAGGTGATCATCTCCGGTGCCGGGCTGCCTGTCGCGAGCGCCGACGTCGGCCCGGGCGGATACGACCTCAGCAAGATCGTCGTGCTGACCGACGCGGCGTTCAACTCACTGCCTGCTGCGCCGCCGAGCGGGACCGTGGTGCACGACCGGGCGGGTGGCTCCAGCCGCTACGTCGTGGTGGACGGTGCTGCTCTGCCGATCTCCGGAGCGGAATGGTCTGCCGACGGCTACGACCAACGCCCCGACATGGGTGTCCCGACCTCCTGGCTGAACAAGATCATCGGTAACAGCCTGCCCACGGGCCTCATCGTGATGAACCAGTCCGGCAAGGATCCCAGCCGGTACGTGATGGTCGATGGTGCGGCGCTCCCGATCTCCGGCGCCGAGTGGACGGCCAACGGCTACGACAAGCAGATGCTCATGGGCGTCCCCGGCGGATGGCTGAAGTCCGCCACGGCGAAGACCTTGTCCAATGGTTTGGTCGTGATGGATCAGGTGGGTACGGATCCGAGCCGGTATGTGATGGTGAACGGTTCGGCGCTGCCGATCTCGTGGCCCGAGTGGACGGCCAACGGATATGACAAGCAGACGCTGATGGGTGTTCCGGGGACGTGGCTGCGGGCCCAGGTGGCGCGGCCGCTCGTGAACAAGACGGTCGTCAAGGACGTGTCGGGCGCCAGTGCCACGGTCTTCGTCATGGCCGGCGGAACAGCGGTTGCGCTGTCGTTCGCGGACTACACGGGTCTGGGCTACGACCAGAAGACGCTGGAGCGGGCCCCGGGTGCCTGGCTCGCTGCCGCGGCCGGCCGGGGCGCCCCGGATCCGGGGACCCTGCTTCTCTCACCCGGTGACCCGACCGTATGGCTCGTGGTCGCGGGCGGCGGCAAGAAGGGCCTGACCCAGGACGACTTCGGACCCGGAAAGTACAGCTTCGGCGATGTCGTCAACGTCCCCACCGCCTTCACCGCCGCACTCCCCACCACCTGACCGGCGCACTGTGGCAGCCCTGCCGTCGACCCTGCAGGGCTGCCCGCAGGTCCCAGGCCACTTCCCCGGAGGTCGGCAGCAGCAGCCCGCAGATCAGCCGGGACAGCGTCGTCTTCCCCGACCCGTTCTCCCCGACCAGCGCCACGATCTCCCCGCGCCGTACCGTCAGCGACACCCCGGACAGGCTGTCCTTGTCCGCACCGTCGTACCGGTAGGTGACGTCACGGACCTCGAACCGCTCCGGAGCCGCCGATAGCACCTCCGAACCACGGGAGGCCACCATCGCCTGCCCGTGCGCGTTGTCGATGAAGTTCTGCCAGTCCTGCACGTACCAGCCGCGCGCCTCCGTTGATGATGCCCCGCACCGAGCCGGTCGCCGTCTGCAGGGCGAAGACCGCGCCGCCACCCGCCGCCAGGTCCATCCGGCCGGAGACCAGCAGCCGCAGCAGAGTCGCCCAGACCGCCGCCGAGGCAACCCCGCCGGCCGCCGCCCCGGCCAAGCCCATCCACGCCCCCGTGTTCGCGGCCTCCCGCTCGGAGACGTTGATGGACGCGGCCAGCCGCCGGTAATGGCCCAGGAGGAACGGACCGGCCAGGCAGGCCCGCATCTCCTCGCTGGACTCCATGTAGGACATGTGCCAGCGCAGCTTGTGCAGCATCCGCTGGCGCACCGACGTCTCCAGGCCCGCAAGGTACACCACGCGAGCAGCGCGTACGTACGCGGCGGCCTGCGGCAGGCACGCCACCAGGAGCAGCGGCAGCAGCACGGGTGGATCACGGTGAGGACGGTTGCGCCGGCGGCGAGGGTGGCCGTTGCGGCCAGCACGTCCTGGGCTTCCTCCACGAGGTCGGGGGTGACCTGGGTGCCGCGGTCGGCGATGTCGTACTGGTCGTTGTAGCCCGGCTGGTTGTTCGCCGCGGCCTCCGCGCCGAGCGCCGCTTCGACCATGCTGACTTCCGCGGCCCGGGCGAGCACCGGCCGCAGCCGCCCGGTCAGCCAGGTCACCGTAACCCCCAGCAGGGCACGCAGCCCTGCGGCGGCCGCGATGACGACCAGCTGCGGCGCCGCCTCCCGCAGCCGCTCGGTGATGTCGCCGGAGGCGATCAGCACGGTGAGGGTCCCGGTCACGGCGAACAGGCCCAGCGCGGCGAGCCCTCCGGTGGCGATCTGGCACGCGAGCGGCCCGGCCGTCGCGCCACGGGTCCACCTGCCACGCCATCCGCAGCGACCGGCGCACCAGCACGGGCAGGCGCCGCGCCATCGTGGTCGTGGTCATCTGCGCGCCGGCCTGGAGCCGGGACTCGTCCCGGTACTGGAACTCCTCCTCCTGCGCTTTGCTGCCGCTGTCTGGCGGAGTGCCCTCCGCTTCGTCCGTGCTCGGCTGTGCTGCCCGAGGTCAAGTCGAGCCCCCTGTCGGTCGTCAGTCACGGCTGGTTCGCGAGGCTCAACGACACAGCCCCGATATCGAACACAGGTCTTTCGGTCGGTCCTGAAGTCCCGGGATAGAGCGTTCGGGGAACCGTGGAAACGGCACTGCGACCGAGATTTTTACTTGGCGGACGAGCGCAGCAGTTGGCGGATCTTGCTTCGGTAGCGCTGCGTTGTTGAGACCTGGCGCTCTCGTTGGCCCTCGAGTGTTGCAGCTAACCTGTGCCTACCTGTGACTGAACTCGGTAGGTGGCCCTTGAGCATTCCGGCTGGCCCCTCTGCATGATGGGTGGCCCCGTACGAGCCGCTGGATCACCGCCGAGAGGCTTCCGGTGGGCCGCCGGGCCAGCCATGATCAAGTTCCGGGGATTCGACGGTTGGGGTGTGACGTGGACTGGCGGACCGATCCGACGTTCGAGATGTGTCGGAAAGTGACGGACGGGGCGGACCTGGCCTCGTTCTCGGGGGGTCCGTTCGACGTGCGGGCGGCGGTGGCCAGCATCCTGCCCGAGCCTCGACATGCCTTGGACTTGGATGCCGTCCCCTGGGGCAACTTCCCCCATGGGTACGACGTCCGGGAGGCGGTTTCCCTCCTGCGCGCTGGCGGCGAACCGGTCGTGGACGCGACGGGTGTGCTGTGGGGCCTGTGCGCCGACGACAGCCGGGCCGCCGCTGCCCTTGCCGTGCCGTTCCTCATTCCCCTCGCCATCAACGCCCACCACCCACACCGCACCGCCGCCCTCGCAGTCCTCTCCGGCCCCGCCCGTGCCAGGCACCACGGTGTCGCCTCTCGCGAGGAATTCCTCCTCCACCGCAACGATCCCCGGCACCATGCCCCCGATACCCACGACGACTACGGCTACGAGGTGACCGGCTACCCGGCCGGCTGGTCGGTGGCCGCCGCCCGAGCCGCGATCACCACCGCCACCACCGTGCTCCTGCCCCTTCTTGGAGACTCCGACCCCAGCGTCCGCGTCGACGCCGCCTACGTCCTGGCGACCGCCGCCGACCCCGCCCACACCATCCGGACTGCCTTGGCCAACGGATTCGCCACCGAAGGCGACGCCATGGTCCGCGCCGCCCTGCTCCTGGCCGCCGCTGAGATCACCCGGGCCCACCCGCACCCGCCGACTTTCAGGTGGCTGCGCGAACGGTGGCACGATCGAGCGGAGGCCCCCGAAGCCCGTCTGTCGGCGGCGGTCGGCTGGCTCTGCCTCACCGACCAATCCGCACCGGAGGAGCTCCGCCGGGCCGTCGACACCCTCGCCGACAACGAGCGCGCACACGCCATGGAGGCCCTGCCGTGGATGAGCGCCGCCTCGGGCACTAACGAACCAGGACTCCTGCGCTGCAGACGCTGCATGCTCCACCCAGAAGAACCTGACCCGGAAGAGGCCCTCTGGGACTCCTTGTTCTGAGCAACCGGTCTGTGGTCGTGCATCGGAATTGTCCAGTGGGGCCAACTACCGTGCTCGGCCCGACTACCCGACTCGGGCGCCCACCGCCCCGGCTCATGAGGTTCCTGAGCTGGGCGTTAGCCTCAGCGGATGATTCCTGAGCCGCCACCGAAGGTCATCACGCGTCTCCGCGACGGGCGGATCCACGCCTACGTCGTGGGCGCCGGCGTCTACGGGACGCTGGAGCCCGCAGCGGTTTTCCAGCCGCGGGATGGCGAGGAGGCTGTAGCGTCGGTGGTCCGGCAGGATTTGGAGCGGGTCGTGTACACGACGCTGAACGGAGTCGTCTGCCTCACGCGCGCCGGCGACCTCATGTGGGCCTCGGACTTCGAACCGCACTCTGACGTACGCCATGGCCACCGGCCTGGCTGTGTGCTGTCGCGGGACGGTCGGACGGTGTGGGTCTACCGGCCGGACGCGATGGCGGGCCGCGGGGGCGGGGACCAGTGGGTCGTGCACGATGCCGACAACGGTGTGGTTCTCGCCCGCTGCGAGTTGGAGACGGTCGGGCACGGCGCCTCCCACCACGTGCATCCCGTGGACGGCAGCATCTACCTCGACATCGGTGAGGGCCAGGACGGCTCTGTCATTCTCCGGGGCACGGTCGGGGTGGACAGCGAGCCGGAGTTCGTGACGTACCCGTGGCAGGACCGCTGCCTGATCGACCTGGCTCCGTCCGGGCGTCAGTTCATGACCGTGGACCACGGGCAGGCGGACGTCGCCTTCCATGACCACCCCAACGGGGACGTGCTCTTCACCTTCCCTCTCGAAGCCTTCGGGTACGACCCGGAGGAGTCCTTCGTGGAATGGAGCGGCGGCTACCTGACCGAGGACACGGCCATCGTCACCCTGGGCGGTGAGAGTCAGGACGAGGAGGAGTGGTTCCGCTATCACCTGGTCGACGTACGCACGGGCACCCTCAGCGGCGAGTTCACCGTCGAGGCGAGCAACCCGTACGAGCTGGTGCCGCTGGGCGACGGTTCCTGGCTCACCGGCGGCGCCGACGGCGACCCCGTCCGTTGGTCCAGCGCTCCACAGCCCTCGGCACCGCCGCACCCGGCCGCACCAACTTCTCCATACGAGAGGCAGCAACCGTGACGGCAGACCCCCGAGTGCCGCTGATCCCTCAGGCGCCTGAAGGCTTGAGCCGGCGAGCTCGTTACTTCGTCGAGGGACACGGGCTGCGTGTTCCAAGCCGCGACCTCAAGCTTTTCCGGGAGGCATGGCTCAAGCAAGGGATTCCAGATGCCGAGATCGACCGGGCTGTCGCCTTCCAGGAGCGCTGGGGCGGTCTCGCCCTGCCCCCGGCCCCTGAGTACGAGGGCGGCCCGCGCGTTCTGGAAGCCGATGCCCCGGAGGGCTCGGCCGCGAACGGATGGCGGTTCTCGGCCGGTGGCTGTCGTGTCTCCATGGCCCACGGGTTCATGATCGGGCCAGGAGGTGAGTTCGGGATCGACGCTGACCACTGGACGCCGCTGCACGTCAGCACAGAGGGATGGGTGGAAGCCCTGGCGCTGACCAGCCACGCGGGCTACTGGGCCAAGACCATCACGAAGATCAAAGGCAGCGCTGTTGAGGACCTGAACCTCGACGGATTCGAGCCGGTACCCGAAGTCCAGGGACTCGCTGACACCTGGTGGCGGGGCAAGGACTCGCTCATCGCCATCTACCGCGGCGAAGCCTCAGGCTTCAGCGCTCCCCACTGCCTGAGGGCCCATATCTATGGCGGGCTCGATGCATGGGGCCTGGCCGGCACCTGACTCCCGAAGGCCGAGCCCTCGGTCCCGCCGCTGAGCGTTCGGGTTGCCACAGGGGCCAAATTACAGCGCTAAGTGGTCGAGTTTGGAAGTCCTTCGGGGGTTGACGCTGAGGGAGCTCCCGTGCCAGGTGGTGGCGTGGAACCCGGCCGAAGAGCGGGTTGACCTTCAAGTTGGATGAAGGTCAACAATCGGGTCCATGGACGGCAGCACGGAACTACTGAGCATCAGCGCCTTCGCGCGGCGAGTCGGCCTCGCTCCGAGCGCCCTGCGTTTCTACGACGACAGCCACGTTCTGCGGCCGGCGAGGGTCGATGGGGCGACCGGATACCGCTTCTACAGCCCCGCGCAGGAGGCCCGTGCCGTGCTCCTGCGCGGCCTGCGCGAAGCGGGGCTGCCGCTGGCCGAAGTCACCGTGGTGCTCGACGGGCCCGAACACGCGGGCCGAGAGGTACTGGAACGGCACTTGGAGAGAATGCGGGACCAGACGCAGACCGCCAAGGCAGCCGTCGCGGTGGCTCTGCAATCCCTCTCGACTGCAAGCAGTTCGACGGAAATGCGCATCGACGGCGTGGAGCTCGCCAGTGCGGTACGCCAGGTGGTGCCGGCCGCAGCTTCCGACGGGGAGCATCCTGCGCTTGACTGCGTCCTCATCGAGATCGATGACGGCGAAGTTCGTCTGGTAGCCACCGATCGCTATCGCCTGTCGATGCGCGTCCTGAAGCCGGCGGCACTCGATGGAGGACCCTGCCACCTGCTGATGCACACGGCTGACCTGATCGAGTTCGGTCAATGGGCGGCGCGAGTCCACCAAGTCACCCTCCAGGTCGGACCGGACGGCGCCCGAGCACGCAGTGCGACACAGTCCCGCGTCCTGGCGACGGTCGATGCCGAGTTCCCTTCCTACCGAGAGATGCTCTCGGCTCTGCCCTCGACCGAATACCGCGTGATCGTGGATCGCCTGGCCCTTCGCGACGCGGTCAACAGCCGCGGCGACGCCGCACGGATCGCTGTGAGCTTCGCCGGCGACGAGCTGGTCGTCTCTCTGGCCGATCGATCCCATGCCGCCACCCTGCCTGCGATCTGCCACGAAGATCTGCCCCAGTTGATCGGATTCGACCCTGCCATCCTTGCTCCCGCCCTGGAAGCCAGCGTCGGGCCCGACGTCCTGCTGGAGATCTCCGCCGCAGACCGTCCCGTTGTGGTGCGTTCCGCGGACCAGGGCAGCTTCACCACGCTGGTCATGCCGGTGGCCCTCAACACCTCCAACTGACTCCGTCCGCGCAACACCGCACCCCCATCACCCCAAGGAGAGCCGTGACCGACCCCCAGAACGTCGTCGTGCAGCTGTGCGTGCAGGGCATGCAGGCCGAGACCGAAGGGCGAGACGCCCAAGCACGGGACCTGTTCCTCCAAGCCTGGGACACAGCCGAGGACGACTACGACGCCTGCATCGCCGCGCACTACCTCGCCCGGCACCAACCGACCCCGCAGGAGACCCTGCACTGGAACCAGGTATGCCTGAACCGGGCCGGCAAGGTCGGCGGCGACCGTGTCCGCGGCTTCTACGCCTCACTTCACGGCAACATGGCCCGAGCCCACCGGGACCTGGGCCAGATCGACCAGGCCCGCGAGCACTTCGAGGCCGCGGCCAAGCACATCGACGCGGTCCCGGCCGGCCCCCACCAGCAATGGCTCCGCTACCGCATCGCCGCAGGACTGCGCGCCACCACCCGGCCCGCACCACAGCAGCACGAGGACCCGGTCAGCGAACTCCTCACCCAGCTCTGCGCACGCACGGACCTCGAAGCCCTGAGTCTGCTGCTGCCTCCGTACATGGGCAGCCTCGGCACACCCGAGGACGACGAACGCATCACCACCGCCCTGCGCATGCTCCACGCCGAACGTCGCCTTCCCGACGAGGAGCAGACCGCACTCAGCCACGCGATCGAAGTCCGGTCCGCCGCGTGAGCGCCCCCGATCCTCGGTGACACACGAGACGCACGCGTAGGCAGCCGGCTGCCTGCCTCGGTGCTGACGAACCTTCAACGATCACGATGGGCCGCCGTCATGCGTGCCGGTCCCTGCCTGCTCTTCCTATCTCCTTCAAGATCCAGTGAAGTGGCAGGGAAGAACGGAGGAACAGTCGAAAACGCTCGGCCCCATCGGCCTGCCGCAGGCCCCAGGGAGACCGGCACTTGTCCAGATGCGACGCTGTGGCGGTGGTGCTGACCGCCGCCGAGCGCCACCGGCTCAAGAAGATGACTTACGGCCACAAGACTCCACATCAAGCCCGGCAACGTGCCTCAGTCGTCCTTCTTGCTGCCCGTGGCCGCGGTAATGCCAGGATCGCCGCCGAGACCCACCTGCACGTGGACACGGTCCGGACCTGGCGCGGCCGGTTCGCCCATGGCGGTCTACCAGCCCTGGCCGACCGCAAACGGTCCGGACGCCCTGCCCGGTTCACACCTGTACAGGTCGCTGAGGCCAAGGCACTGGCCTGCCAACTCCCCGCCGAGAGCGGCATCCCGCTCTCCCGCTGGTCGTGTCCTGAGCTGGCCGCCGAGCTCACCGCGCGCGGCATCACCACGACCGTCTCCGCGTCCACGGTGCGCCGTTGGCTGCGCGAAGACGCGCTCAAACCCTGGCAGTACCAGTCCTGGATCTTCATCACCGACCCCGACTTCCGGCCCAAGGCCCAGCGGGTCCTGGATCTTTACGCCCGTTCCTTCGAGGGCGAACTGCTGGGCGCGGACGAGTACGTCATCTCCGCCGATGAGAAGACCTCCGTCCAGGCCCGCTGTCGTTGCCATCCGACCTTGGCCCCCGGCCAAGCCAGAGCGATGCGCGTCAATCACACCTACAAGCGCGGCGGCGCGCTGGCCTACCTGGCCGCCTACGACGTCCACGAAGCAGAGGTCTTCGGCCGCTGCGAGCCGACCACCGGGATCGTGCCGTTCATGAACCTGGTCGAGCAGGTCATGACCGCCGAGCCCTACGCCAGGGCGAAACGCGTGTTCTGGATCGTCGACAACGGGTCCTCACACCGCGGGAAGAAATCCATCGACCGCCTGGCCGCCAAGTTCCCGAACGCGGTCATGGTCCACACCCCCGTCCACGCCTCCTGGCTAAACCAGATAGAGATCTTCTTCTCCATCGTGCAGCGCAAGGTCGTGGCACCCAACGACTTCACGAACCTCGACCAAGTACGCAAACGGCTCCGAGCCTTCGAAGACCGCTACAACACCACGGCACAGCCGTTCCAGTGGAAGTTCACCACTTCCGACCTGGACGATCTGCTGGCCCGACTCGACCGACACCAACCCGGCCGACACGAAGAATCCTCCATCGCCCCGGCTACCTGATCAACCCCCGAAGGAGTTCCGGAGCCGACCACTAAGTCACAGTTGTGATCAGTTCCGAAGATCGGACCTTGTCGCCATGCGGGTGGTGATCCTCTGAGTGAGTGAGCGAGGTAGCCAGGGCAAGGATCCGGTCGGACTCGAGTCGCCTCGACGAGCTTGTCGCAGAGTACAGCGGGGATGCCGCATTTCGGGATGAACTCGATCTCGCGGATGGCTGGATTTGTCGGTGGAGTTCGACGTGGCGGGTGGGTGCCGGTGAAGTCTCCTGGCCGTGCAGCTCGGCATCGAGGACCCGTCCGTGGTCAAGCGGTACAAGGAGCGACGCCAGACGCTGTACGACCACGCGTGGGAGATCCGGGACGCCTACGGCTACCACCCCTACGAGGACGCCGAATGGGGCCGTCGGTTCCGTACGTTCCTGCACGGGCGGGCGTGGACGCACGCTGAGGGTCCGAAGGCGTTGTTCGACCACGCGGTGGGCTGGTTGCGCCGTCACCGGGTCCTGCTGCCTGGGGTGTCGGTGCTGGCCCGGCAGGTGTCGGAGGCGCGGCAGGCCGCGGAGAAGCGCCTGCACGCTACGGTCGCGGGCGCCGCCCGCCGCGCGGACCCGGCGCTGCCCGGGGATCTGGTGGCGACGCTGAAGACGCCGGAGGGATCGCGGTTCTCGGAGCTGGAGCGGCTGCGCCGGCCGCCGACGCGGACCACCGGCACGGCGTTCGCCCGCGCGCTGGAGCGGAACCATGCCTGGAACTGGTTGACCACTGAGCGGACCAACCTCGTCGCTGCGCTCCACCACGCCGTCGACCACCGGCTCGACCATCACGCCGTGCAGCTCATCGACGCCCTCGGCTTCCTCGTACTCACGGGCGCATGGGAGGACCGCATCACCACCGCCACCGCAGCCCTCCAAGCAGCACGGCGGACCGGCACACCTGACCACGAGGCCAACGTCCTGCTCGCCCGCGGCGAAGCACGGGCCCACCTGCGACGCCCCGAAGCCGAACCCGACCTCACCCGAGCAGCCTCACTCGCCCAGGACACCGGCAACATCCACCTCCAGATCGCCGCACGCACCGAACTCGGCCAGATCACACGCCGCCAGAACCGTCTCACCGAAGCACTCCGGCATTTCGAGGACGCACTCGCACTCAGCCGCGGATTCGGCCCCGGACGATGGGAAGCGGTCGCAGAAGGCAACCTCGCCGACCTCCACGCTGACCTCGGCAACCACCACCAGGCCATCGAGCACGGCACCCGCAGCGCAGGACTGCGCCACGCCATCGGCGACACCGACGGCGAAGCATGCGCCCTCGCCACCGTCGCCAGAGGCTGGCAAGGCACCGGTGACCATCACGCAGCCCTCACCCACGCCCGGCGCGCGGTCGAACTCGGCCGCACATCAATCGGCTCCCACGACGAAACACTCGCCACGCCGCTGACGATCCTCGGCACCTCGCTCCATCACCTCGGACACGCGACCGAAGCCGTCGCCTGCTGGAGGGAGGCCGCCCAGATCTACACCGAAAAGGGACTGGACGCCGACGCCAACGCGCTGCACCAGCACATCCCGACGGCGACGCTGCCCAACAGCAGCCTGCCAACGCCAAGGTGAACCCCGGGCCCGCCACATGACGTTGACCGGACGTGCCTGCCGTTGACGCGGCAGGCCAGCACACTTTGGATCGACCCCGGAGGCATGCATCCCGGTACGGACACGATCAGCTGCCGCGTCCGCCGCGCCCGGCACTGTGTCACCCGGCTGAGGGCGAGAATCCGGTGCCAGAGGATGTGCCTGCCCACGAGGCGATCCAAGGGCGGATCAACGGTTGAACGACAAGCTCAGGGGGTGTCGGAGGCGTACGTGGCACAGTCGGGCTCCAGATCACACCGAGGGTAGAAGCTTGTCCACTGACCTGCGGTCTCGTGGGTTCCCCGGGCGAACCACGCCACGGCGTTCCCCCGCCGGAACATCAGCCCACCCTGGGTCTGGACGGGGCGGGCTTCCAGTAGCCGTGCGAGATCGGTGCCCCGGAACCCGTACTCGTCGCGCCACATGGCGACGATCTCCAGGGACGTGCAGCCCGAGCAAGCCGCGGTGCTGAAGTACTCGGGCGATCCCTCGAACTCCAGCAGGCGAGCGAGGCGACGGTAGTCCTCGGTGCAGGCCGCCCGGTAGGTGGGGCCGACGATGCCCCGCCAGAACTGCACCAACTCCTTGTGATCCCCGCCAGGCACCATCGGCGTGAGGCCGTCCAGGTTGGCCTCCGTGCAACGTGCGGGCGTCGATGCGCGGGATGCGGATGAGCGGGGCGCTGTCACCCCGGTGTCGTCCTCATACGACAGCGTCAGGGCGACCACGCCTATGACCGCCACTAGAACGGCCAGCGGCCACCGCAGTCGGCGGGCGATCATGAACCCTGATAATCGCAGGCCGAAGTGGTGACAGGAACGGTCTGGCAGAGCGAGAAGTTGCTCTCCAGCGCGAACACACGGTGGTACTTCGCGTCCTTCAGCCGGTCCGATCCGCCACTGATGGCGGTGACCTGGAAGGGCTTCCCGTGGTCGTCGATGGTGATGCTCCTCGTCCTGTCGCCCAGCATGTAGGTGGCCTTGAGCCGGAAGGCCACATAGTGGCGGGCGGTCACGGCTCGCACCACGACCACTTGCTGCCCGGTGTCCTTGAGAGTGATCGTCTGTTCGCCGAAGAAGGGGCCGCCCGGTGTGATCCGGCCCTCCTCCTCGTCGAACCTCGCCTTCCTGGCGGCCGGGCGAGGGCGGTCCAGGTCGAACATCATCTTCATGGTGGGACTGCCGGCCTGAGACGGGACGCTGAAGAGCGTTCCCGACCACGGTGCACCGCGCTCCACGATCTCCGGTTCGATGTTGACGATATTGACCGTCTGGTTCCGGTGGCCGGTGAAGACGACCCGAAGTGTGAGACGCTCCAGATTCACTGCCCCGACCGACTGGAGTCGCTGATCGAACTCCGCCGAGGATGCCGCTCCCTGCCGGGAGAGGAACTGCCGCAACGACGTGCTCGGCCGGTGGTCCTTCCGGGTGACCCTGCTCATGCCCTCATCCTCAAGCTGTGCCTTCACCACGGCCACTGAGACGTCAGGGCCCGAGCGGATGTCGTCCTTGAGTGAAGGGACGTTGAAGAGCTGGCCCGGGAGTGCCATGATCCCGCCGGTGATCATCAACGCCAGCGCTCCCCCGAGAAGTGCCGCGAGCCATCCCCGCGCCTGAAGCAGGCGCCCCACGAGACCAGTCGGGCTCGCGGTGTTGGTCTCGTTCCGTGTCCTCCGGAGCCGTGCGGCCTGCGTGGTCGGCCGGCCCCGCCGTCGTGAGAGGGCCAGACGCCAACCGGGACCTGATCTCCGAGGCATCGGGATCTCCTCTCCGCAGGGCCGCCGGCATCCCTTTGGTCGCCAATTCGTCGTGAATCGAACGGCATTATAGGTCCACAGGTTCCGGGCGGGCAAAGCCTGGCCCCAGCGGTCTGCTGCTGCCGCCCAACATCGCCGCCTCCGTCGCACCGCAGCCGTCCGACCGCCTCCAGGCCGTCACGTCCACCCGGAGACCGGGCAGCTGGCCCTGCGTCCCGAGTCCCGTTCCCGTCCACAGGGCGCACTGCGTCCCGTTCCGTATCTCGGCGACCCGAAAGCTCCCAGTAGCCCCGGCCGCCACTGCCGACAGGCAGGATCTGAACGCGGCGTGGCTCGCCCAACGTCTGGGCTCCGACCGGGTCGTCTCCGTTGAGGTTGACCCCGCCTTGGCCGAGCAGGCCGCGAAGAACAACGCGGCCGTCGGCCTGTCCCCACGCATCGTGGAGGGCGACGGCTGCCAAGGGTGGCCGGAAGGCGCCCCATACCAGCGGATCATCGCCACGTACGCCGTCGACGAGATCCCCTCCGCCTGGGTCGAACAGGCACCACCGGGCCGCATCGTCAGCCCCCGTGGGGCGGCTCCTTCTTCCCATACTCGTTCGCGGTTCTCGACGTGCACGAGGGTCGCGCCGAGGGAAAATTCACCGGCTACCCCGCCTTCATGCGCCCTCGCACCCGGAGGCCGAAGCGCGGCAGCCGGGCAGTGGCGCCATCCGCGATGACGGTCGTCCCGTCCGCGATGGCGGGCAGGTCCGATTCCCGCCAGGCGTGGGCGTCGGCCTTGTTACCAGGGACGGGGCGGGCCGAGGCGATCACCAGACGGCTGTCCGCATCGATGATGACCTGCACATTCGCTGAGAACCGATAGTTGCGGGAGGACGCGGCGACCGTACGGTCGCGGACCGGGACGAGGGTGCCGTCCACGATCCACAACCGTTCGACATCTGCGAAGGGCCGCTGCGTCGGCTCGACCGCCAGGAGCGGCCGCAGACGCTGGATGACCCGGCAGACGGTGGCCGGGGGGATTTCGAAGAGTGGGGCTAGCTGCCGCATCGTGAGGTTGGTGCGGTAGTAGACGGCCACCAGCAGGACCCGGTCCGCCAGCGAAAGGCACCACGGGCGGCCCCCGCCAGGCCCGTGACCACCTCGCTCCCGTTCTACCTTCACCAACTTCTCGAACGGCTCATCCGCAGGCCGGTGAACGTCTCCACCCACAAAGGCTCAGCCCGCAACACCCCACCCATACAAGAGGAATGCCCTAACACAGGCGTTCTGCAACAGCCTTCAGCGCTCCGTTGCCGTCGCCGGGGGGAGTTGCCCTCGCGGTGTTGGCGCCTACCGGTTTGCCGGATTCTCCCCGGGCGGGGAGCACGAAGAGCGTAGGATTCCGAATTTATCGATCAAGGGCCGTGCCGCCCGGGGGCTCCTTCCGGAGAAGAGGGTGTCGCGGCCTCTGTCGGCGGGGGACTGTGTGTACTTGGCGCATCTGCGGGTCGAGAACTTCCGGGTCTTCGGACCCGCGGCGCACGGCGAGGGCGAGCATGATGATGCGCTGAGCCTTTCGTTCACGGCCGGGACGAATGTGCCCGTCGGGGAGAATGACAGCGGGAAGACGGCGATCGTCGACGCGATCCGGCTGTGCCTGCAATCCGCGGCGGCGGACTACTACCAGGTCTCCCAGGACGACTTCCACCTCAGGAAGGACGGGAGGGCGGAAACCTTCACCATTGGGTGCGCCTTCACCGACCTGTCGACCGAGGAGCAGGCGGTCTTCCTGGAACTGCTCACCCACGACCGCGACGGCTCCGCCTGGTTGTGTGTCACGTTCAAGGCTCAGCGGATGGATCCGCTGCGCAACCGGGTCTCGGTCACCACCCGGACCGGGCCGGACGGCAACGGCCCCGCCCTGGACGGCGCTGCTCGCGAACTCCTGCGCGCAACCTACCTGCGCCCCCTTCGCGATGCAGAGGCGGAACTGCGCTCGGGCCGCGGGTCACGGCTGTCCCAGATCCTCGCCGGCTACCCGGCGATGAAGGACCAGGACGTCGACGACTTCGACCCGACCGCTGATGAACCCCCGTCGACCCTGAGGGGAATCCTGCGGCGAGCTGAGTGCGATATCCGCGACAACAAGGCTGTCGCGGAGGTGAGTGATGACATCAACTCGGCGTACCTGCAGCGGTTCGCGATCGGTGACGACGTCCTGCGCGCCAAGATCAGCGTTGCCACGGACGCGACGCTGGTCCGCGCACTGGAGCGGCTGGAACTGAACCTTTTCACCGCATCCGACGAGTGGACGCGCCGCGGACTCGGTTACAACAACGCCCTGTTCATGGCCGCAGAGCTGCTCCTGCTGGGCAAGAACGAATTGGCTCCTCTGCTGCTGATCGAGGAGCCCGAGGCGCACCTCCACCCTCAGCTGCAGACCCGGATCATGGACCTGCTGCGGGACAAGGCGCAAGGGCCGCAGGAAGGTGACAGGGCGCCTGTGCAGGTCATCCTCACCACCCACAGCCCCAACCTCGCCTCCTCGACGCCGGTCGAGTGTCTGACCCTGGTCGCCCGGGGACGTACGTTTCCGCTGCGGCGCGGTGTGACGCGTCTGACCGAGAGGGATACGCGTTCCTGACCCGGTTCCTGGACGTCACCAAGGCGAACATGTTCTTCGCCCGGGGGCTGGCGATGGTCGAGGGAGACGCCGAGGCTATCTTCCTGCCCGCGCTCGCCGACGCCCTGGGCATGCCCTTCAACGAATACGGGATCAGCGTGGTCAACGTCGGCCACGTCGGCCTGTTCCGTTACAGCCGGGTCTTCCAGCGCGACGGTGAGCAGATCCCGGTCCGCGTGGCCTGTATCCGCGACCGTGATCTCGTGCCCGCCGACACTCCCGAGGATATGAGGGGCAAGCTCGCGCGCTGGACGGATATGACGGAGGAGGAGATCTCCGCGTACGTCACGAAGCTCACCACCGGCGACGACGGGCCGGTGAAGACGTTCGTGTCCGACTGGTGGACGCTGGAGTACGACCTCGCGGTCACGTCCTGGACCATGGCCAGGCTGATGTACCGCGCGGTCAAGTTGGCATCCGTCGCAGCACGGTCCTGGCCGGACGCCGACAAGACGGAGAAGGCCACCGCACGGGCCGACCGGGTCGTCGACGCGTGGATAGGGCAGGGCCTGTCCCTGGAAGAGGCCGCTCTGGAGATTTACCGTCCGCTCAAGCTGGATAACGTCAGCAAGCCGATCACCGCACAGTTCGCCGCCCAGCTGCTCGCCTCGACGCCGCTAGGGCCTGTATCGAAAGTGGATCTTGGGCTGTGGATGATCACGGTTCATGGGTCGGGGAGATCTCACGGACGAGCAGTGGGCGGTGCTGGAGCCGCTGTTGCCGAAGGGTGCCAGGTTGGGGCGG
>NZ_JAEBEP010000025.1:0-42317 GCF_046548915.1 Streptomyces sp. cmx-18-6
GTGGACGTAGTCGAAACCGACGTTGCTGCGGGTGGCGCGGCCGGCCTGGCGGCCCAGGGTCCTGTGGCCGCCGCCGTCGGGGATCCGGCCGAGCTTCTTCACGTCGATGTGGATCAGCTCGCCGGGGCGTTCGCGTTCGTAGCGGCGGATCACGGTGCCGGTCGGGCGGTCGAGCCAGGCCAGCCGGTTGATCCGGTGGCGGGTGAGGATCCGGTGCACGGTGGATGCGGGCAGGCCAAGGACCGGGCCGATCCGGGCAGGTCCGAGCTTTCGGGTTCGCCGCAGATCGCAGACGCGATCTTCCACGGCGGCCGGTGTCCGGTGCGGGGTCCTGCAGGGCCTGCTGGACCGGTCGACAAGACCTGCGTCGCCTTCGCTTTTCCAGCGGCGGACCCATTTATGGGCCGTGGGCCGCGATATGCCCATCTCGGCAGCCACATGCGCGACCGGACGGCCCGCCAGGACACGTGCGACCAGGATCCGCCTGCCGTGAACGGTCAGGCGGGCATTACGGTGTGACACGAAGACCTCCGTGTGCGGTGCAGCGTAGACACCTCCACCACACCGGAGGTCTTCGTCATGATCAAGACCTGCCCAGCGTTAACAACGCTCGTGGTCAATACATCTAGGGCTTGCGGGCCACCAGCCCCCACTGGTCGACCAGCACCGGGTCGTCCTCCTCGGGACGCCACAGGGCGATCGACAGGAAGCCCGGCTCGATGAGCTCCAGGCCCTCGGCGCACGCGGTGATCTCTTCCGGCTCCCGCACCAGGTACGGGGGGTTCTCGCCGGAGTCGTACGCCTCCTGCGCCGCCAGGCTCTGCGGCGTCTTCACCGTGTCGCAGAGCACCAGATAGCTTCCCGGGGGCACACGGGCCACGTACTGCTGGACGACCGCGATGCCGTCCGCCGGAGTCAGGTGTCCGAGCGTCGAGAGCAGGAGCACGGCGACCGGCTCGGACAGGTCCAGCGTTTTCGCCGCCTCGTCCACCACGGTGTCCGTCCTGGACAGATCGGCTTCGACGTAGGCCGTCCGCCCCTCCGGAGCACTGGTCAGGAGGGCATGGGCGTGGGCGAGGACGATGGGGTCGTTGTCCACGTAGACGATCCGCGCGTCGGGTGCGACGGCCTGCGCCACCTCATGGGTGCTGTTCGCCACCGGCAGGCCGGTGCCCACGTCCAGGAACTGGCGGATGCCCTGCGAGGCCAGGTAACGGATCGCGCGGGCCTGGAACGCCCGGGAGGCGCGGGCAATGTCGACCATCTGCGGGTAGGCCGCGCTCACCGCGTCGGCCAGCCTGCGGTCCGCCGGATAGTGGTCCTTGCCGCCCAGCCAGGCGTTCCACACGCGTGCCGAGTGCGGGACGTCGGACCGGATCCTGCGGCGGAACTCCACGTCGTCGACGCTCATGTCTCTCCTCCACTGGCTTCCGGTGCACGGTCGTTGACCGCATATCCGCCGGTCGGGGCCCTGCTGGCGACCGTACATCGCCCGCCGGACGCCCGCAGCGGGGCGACCCGGAGCCTGTGCCGGGGCAGCAGGGTGCGCGGTGGCGGCTCCCGGCCCCGGGGCGGGACCCGGGGTGCGGGCCCTCAGACGAGGTCGGGGTCCAGCCCGGTCAGGCGTGCCGACTCGGCCCACAGCGCCCGCGCCGTGTCCATGTCCCTGGCCCGGGCGGATGTACGGGCCGGAGCCGGGGCTCCCCGGGTCCCGCCCAGGCGGCCGGGGCCGTAGTAGGACCCGCCGGGCGCGTCCGGGAGGGTCGCCGCGTACAGCGTGGGCAGCGCGCCGGCCGAGGCGGGCTGGGTGTACAGGCGCGAGGCCCGCTCCAGCTTCGCCGCCCACGTCCGGCCGGCCAGCTTCGGGCCCGCCTGCCCCAGCTCCGTCGCGGCCAGGCCGGGGTGCGCGGCCAGGGCGAGCAGGTCACGGCCCGAGGCCCGGGCGCGCCGGTCGAGTTCGGCGGTGAAGAGCAGGTTGGCCAGCTTGGACTGGGCGTAGGCGCCCCATTTGCTGTACCGACGCTCCGCGTTGAGGTCGTCGAGGTCGATGCGGCCGATGCGGTGGCCCAGCGAGGAGAGCGTCACCACCCGGGCCGGTCCCGCTGTGCCGAGCACCGGCAGCAGCCGCAGGGTCAGCGCGAAGTGGCCGAGGTGGTTGGTGCCGAACTGCATCTCGAAGCCGTCCGCCGTGCGCAGGTGCGGCAGGGCCATCACTCCGGCGTTGTTCACCAGGAGGTCGAGGCGGCCGTCCACCTCCTTCGTGATGGCGTCGGCCGCTTCGGCCACCGAGGCCAGGTCCGCCAGGTCGAGGCGGACGAGCCGGGTGTCCGAACGCGGCGCGGCGCGGCGGACGGCCTCCAGCGCCTGCTGTCCCCGCCCGGTGTCACGGCAGGCGAGGACGGTGCGGGCGCCGGAGCGGGCCAGGGCGAGTGCGGTGACCGCCCCGATCCCGCTGTTGGCGCCGGTGACCACGGCGGTCCTGCCGGAGAGGTCGGGCATGTCGTGGAGGTTCCAGGAGTGCATGCCTCATCGTCTCCCCGGTGAGGGCCGTGTCACACCGGGGAGGCCGGACCGGCCCGCCTCGCGGGCGCGCCCGCGGTCTCACCCGTGGCGTCGGCTCCCTTCGGTCACCCGTGCGGTCCGCCCGGGAGGCCGGTGGTGGGCGGCGGGCCAAGAATCGGAAGGTGCCGCACCGAGGGAACGACAACGCCGCAGTGGAACGGATGGTCCGCACGCTCATCCGGCGACGGAAGAGGTCGCTGCGCGAGCAGGACGTCACGGTGACCGATCCGCCGAAGGTGCGCCGGGCCGTCACGGCGGCCGCCCTCGGCAACACGATGGAGTGGTTCGACTTCGGCGTCTACGCCTATCTGGCCGGAACGCTCGGCAAGGTGTTCTTCCCCTCCAGCTCGCCGGGCGCGCAGGTCGTCTCCACCTTCGCGACCTTCGCCGCCGCCTTCCTGGTGCGCCCGCTCGGCGGACTGGTCTTCGGTCCGCTGGGCGACCGCGTGGGGCGGCAGAAGGTCCTGGCGCTCACCATGATCATGATGGCGGCCAGCACCTTCGCGGTCGGCTTCCTCCCCACGTACGCGGCGGTCGGCTTCGCCGCCCCGCTCCTGCTGCTGCTCTGCCGTCTGGTGCAGGGCTTCTCGACCGGCGGGGAGTACGCGGGCGCCACCACGTACATCGCCGAGTACGCCCCCGACAAGCGGCGCGGCTTCCTCGGCAGCTGGCTGGACTTCGGCACGTTCGTCGGCTATTCGCTGGGCTCCGGTCTGGTCACCGTGCTCACCGCCGTACTCGGCACGGACGGGATGACCGACTGGGGCTGGCGCATCCCGTTCTTCGTCGCGGGCCCGATGGGCCTGATCGGCCTCTACATGCGGCTCAAACTGGAGGAGACCCCGGCCTTCCAGCGCGAGGAGGAGGCCCAGGCGCGGGCGCGCACGGAGAACGATCCGGTGGAGGAGGCCCGCCAGTCGGGCAAGGGGCGGCTGAAGGAGATCTTCACCCGGCACTGGCAGGCCGTCCTCATCTGCATGGGCCTGGTGCTGCTCTACAACGTCACCAACTACATGGTGACGTCCTATCTGCCGACCTATATGTCCCAGACGCTGGGCGAACCGGAGACCGTGTCCCAGATGCTCGTCCTCGGGACGATGCTCCTGGTGGTGCTGACGATCACCACGGTCGGCCGCACCTCGGACCGCTGGGGCCGCAGACCGGTGTTCATGGCGGGCAGCGTGGCCCTGATCGTGCTGGCCGCTCCCGCGTTCCTGCTGATCCGGCAGGGCGGGATCCTGCTGCCCGCGCTCGGCTGCGGGGTGCTCGGGCTGCTGCTCGTCTGCTTCGCCGGTACGGCGGCCTCGACGCTGCCCGCCCTGTTCCCCACCCGGCTGCGGTACGGCGCGCTGTCCATCGCCTTCAACATCTCCGTCTCGCTCTTCGGCGGCACCACGCCCCTGTTCGTCTCCGGACTGGTGGAGCTCACGGGCGATGAGATGGTGCCCGCGTACTACCTGATGGTGGCCGGCGTGATCGGTCTGGTGGCCACCTTCTTCCTCCACGAGACGGCCGGACGCCCGTTGCGCGGTTCGGGGCCGATGGTGGAGACGCCGCAGCAGGCCCGGCAGTTGGTGGCGCGCAGCCGGACGACCGCCGGCCGGCAGGCGCGGGACGTCTGGCTGCGGGTGCGCCATCTGTGGCGGCCGCCGGACGGGTAGGGCCCAGGACAGCGGTGCGTACGTCCGGTCAGGCGTCGACGGACGTCGGCTGGAACCAGGCCGGGCCCTCCGTCAGCGCCTGCTTGATCCGGAAGAGAGCGAACTCGGCGAGCGGCGGCAGGGCGTCCAGCGGGAACCACCCCACCTCCAGCGACTCGTCGTCGTTGACCCGGGCCTCGCCGCCGGTCGCCCGGCAGCGGAAGGTGAGGTCGAGGTACTGGCAGCGGTCGCCGTTGGCGTACCGCACGGGTCGCAGCGCCTGGGTGAGGACGAGCCGCTCGGCCACGCAGTGCACGCCGGTCTCCTCGAACACCTCGCGCTCCGCCGTCCGGGCGGGCTCCTCCCCCGGCTCCGAGATGCCCCCGACGACCGACCACTGGCCGGTGTCCGCGCGCCGTCCCAGCAGGACCTGCCCCTCGTCGTCGAAGACGACGGCGGTCACCCCGGGCAGCAGGAGCAGTTGGTGTCCGGCGGTGGCGCGGATGGTGCGGATGAAGTCGGGAGTAGCCATGGAGCCGAGCCTACGTGGCCGGTCACGAGGCTAGGGCCGGTGGTCGAACTACCGTCGTCGCGCGGCAGACGGCAATTCGACCACCGGCCCTAGGACCGGTCGTTCGGATCATGCCGGGCCGCGGCCCGGCATGATCCGAACGGAAGCCCCTATCGCACGGTCCCCCGCGGCCGGCGGGACCGTACCGCCACCGCCGTCGCCCAGCCCAGGCCCGCCACGGCCAGCAGGGCGATGAGGCCCTCCGGCAGCGGTCCCATCCGGGTGGCCGGGGTGAGCGAGGAGCGGAGCGGGACCTCGTCGACCAGGGCGTCGGGGGTGAACATGCCGCTCTTCTCCACGATCGTGCCGTCCGGCCGGATCACCGCGCTCACCCCGCTGGTGACCGGGACGACGACCGCCCGCCCGTGCTCGACGGCCCGCACCTGGGACATGGCGAGCTGCTGGTAGGTCATCTCGCTGCGGCCGAAGGTCGCGTTGTTGCTCGGCACGGCGATCATCTGGCCGCCGTGGAGGACGGTGTCGCGTACGGCGTCGTCGAAGGCGGCCTCGTAACAGGTGACCAGCCCCACCTTCGTACCGGCGAGGTCGAAGACGCCCACCTCCGAGCCGGGGACGAACTCGCGCTGCACCCGGTCGACGTCCTCGCTGAAGACGCGGGCGATCGACCGCATCGGCATGTACTCGCCGAACGGCTGGATGTGCCGCTTGTCGTAGGTGTCGACGGGGCCCTTGTCGGGGTCCCACTCGATCAGGGTGTTGCGCAGGCTGTCCGAGCCCTTCTCGACCACCGAGCCGATGACCGTGGGGACGCCGATCGCCTTCACCGCGTCGTCGATGACCTCGCGGGCGTCGGCGTTGAGGTAGGGGTCGAGGTCGGAGGAGTTCTCCGGCCACAGGACGAAGTCGGGCCGCTTCGCCTTCCCCGCCTTCACCTCCTCGGCGAGCTGGGTGGTGCGCCGGGCGTGGTTGTCGAGGACGGCGCGCCGCTGGGAGTTGAAGTCGAGGCCCAGGCGCGGCACGTTGCCCTGGATCGCGGCGACGGTGGCGGTGCCGTCCTCGGCGGAGTCGTCGACCAGCGGGAGCGCGGCGAGCGCGGCCGCCACCGGGACGAGAACGCAGGCGGCCGCTCCCGCGACCGCCGCTCGGGGGATCCTCCCCGTGGTGCGGTACGTACGGAACTGGCGTCCCGCCTCATAGAGGCCGAAGCCGCACAGCACGACGGCGAAGGACAGCAGCGGGGTGCCGCCCAGCGCGGCGAGCGGCAGGAACGCGCTCTCCGCCTGGCCGAAGGCGATCTTGCCCCAGGGGAAGCCGCCGAACGGGATGCGGGCGCGGACCGCCTCGTCCAGGATCCAGACCGCCGCCGCCCACACGGGCCAGTACGCCAGCCGGGTCACGGCGGCGATCCCGACGCAGCCCACCGCGATGAAGAGGCCCTCGGCGGCGGCGAGCGCGAGCCACGGCACCGGGCCGACGTCCTCGCCGGTCCAGCGCAGCAGCGGGAGCATGAAGCCGAGTCCGGCCAGCAGACCGAGACCGAAGGCGGCGCGCGGCCCGCGCCCGTGCAGCACCCAGCCGAGCAGGGCGAAGCCGGGCAGGACGAGCCACCACAGCGGCCGGGGCGGGAAGCTCGCGTAGAGCAGTACGCCGGAGAGGGCGGCGGCGGCCGGGCGCAGGAGCCGCGGCAGCAGTCCGGCGGTCGGGGGCGTCGGCGCGGGCGGCGGGTCGTCGACGGGGGTCATAGTGGCGCTCACCTGGCGGAGTCTACGGTGGGCGGCTGTGTACGGGGGCGCGGGCCCGCGGGACCGCGGACGGCGGGATCGCGGGCCACGGGGCCGGGGAATGCGGGAGCGCCGGCCCGCGGGCGTCCCGGCCCCCGGCCCCGGCTCCGGGCGTTCAGTCCCGGGCCCGCTTGGCGGGCGCGGTCAGGTGCAGGCGTTCACGGATGAACCGTACGGCGCACTGCGCGTCGTCCACCGTGACGGTGAAGGTGCGTCCGTCGCCGAGTTCGAGGATCACGCCCTCGCCCTTGCGCACGACGACGGCGGTGCCCTGCTCGGGACGCCAGCGGTAGCCCCAGCCGCCCCACTGGCGCGGGTCGACCTTGGGGACGTACTCCGCGCCGACCACATGGGTGAGCAGGATCCTGCGGCGCGGCAGCCCGGCGTGGCCGCAGCGCACCTCCAGGGCGTCCCCGTCGACCCGGACGGCCACATGGACAAAGGCGAGCGTCCCGAAGAGGATCAAGAGTCCGGCGGCGAGGCAGCCGATCACGGACATGAGGAGCGGGGCGAGGCCGGAGGACCAGGGGGAGCCGACCGCGAGCTCGATGCCCAGGGCCATGCAGCCCGCGCCCGCGAGGGCCAGGAACCACTGGATGCGGTTGGTGGCGCGGCCGGTCCACACGGTGGACGGCGCCTGCGTCGAACCGTGCCGCGCGCTCTCGGGGTGGTCCGTCATATCCGCAGCGTACCGACCATCCGGCCGGTCGGCCCGTGGCCGCTGGGCCCGCAGCGGGGGCTCACGGGGTCCGCTCCGGGAGCGTACGGGGGGCCGCTGCCGGGGCCCGGCACGGTCAGCGGGCGGGGGCTCGATGCGGTCAGCGGGCGCAGGACCGGGCGGCCGGCGCGCGGAGGGCTCGGCGCAGTCGGCGGGCGCAGGACCGGGCAGGTCAGCGCGCGGAAGGCTCGGCGCGGACAGCGGGCGCAGGACGCGGCAGGTGAGCGCGCGGAAGGCTCGGCGCAGTCGGCGAATGGAGGCCCGGCAGGCCGGCGCACGGAAGGCTCGGCGCGGACAGCGCCCGGCCAGCGCGCGCAGGACCCCGCAGGTCAGCGCGCGGGCGCTGCGGCCTGGAGGGTGCGGCCCTCCGCGTAGACCAGAGCGGGCTCCGGCAGGGCGCCCGGGCGTCCGGCGAGCAGGACGGTGAGCGTGCCGGACGGTTCGGCCGTCGGGGCGGCCTCCGCGCCGATGCGGCGCAGGGCCTGGGCGGCCACCGCGCCGGCGGAGCCGTGCAGGACGAGCGGGGGGCGGCCGGGCTGCTGGACGGCGGCGCGGATCCGGGCGGCGACCAGCTCGTAGTGGGTGCAGCCGAGCACGACGGCCCGTACGCCCGGCGGAGTGAGGGCGGCGGCCGCGCCCACCGCACGGTCGATGCCGGCCTCGTCGCCGTGCTCGACGGCGTCGGCGAGCCCGGGGCACGGGACCTCGGTGACGTCGACGGAGCCGGCGAACTCGGCGATCAGCCCGCGCTGGTAGGGGCTGCCCGTGGTGGCCGGGGTGGCCCAGATGGCGACCGGGCCGCCGCCCGCCGCCGCGGGCTTGATCGCGGGGACGGTGCCGATGACCGGCAGCGCGGGCTCCAGCGCGGCGCGGAGGGCGGGCAGGGCGTGGACGGAGGCGGTGTTGCACGCGACGATCAGGGCGTCCGGCCGGAGGTCGGCGGCGGCGCGGGCCACCGTCAGCGCGCGGCGGGCGATTTCCTCGGGGGTGTGCGGGCCCCAGGGCATCGAGGCGGGGTCGGAGGAAAGCACCAGGTCGGCGTCGGGCCGCAGCCGGCGAACGGCGGCCGCTGCCGCCAGCAGGCCGATTCCGGAGTCCATAAGCGCGATCTTCACCCGGTCACCCTAGCCGACAGCCCTTGCGGCCCGGCCTCAGTGGGGCAGACTGCGGCGAATGAGCGCCGTTGCCTGGATCGCCGTGGGTTCGCTGATCGCGTGGGTGTGGCTGCTGCTGGGGCAGGGGTTCTACTGGCGCACCGACCAGCGGCTGCCCCGGCGCACGGACCCGGCGCGCTGGCCGTCCGTGGCCGTGATCGTGCCTGCCCGCGACGAGGCGGAGATGCTGCCGTTGAGCCTGCCCTCGCTGCTCGTCCAGGACTATCCGGGGGAGGCCAGGATCATCCTGGTCGACGACTGCTCCGGCGACGGGACCGGGCAGCTGGCCCGGGACCTGGCGAACCGGACCGGCGGTCTGCCGCTGACCGTCGTGTCGCCCGGGGAGCCGGAGCCGGGCTGGACGGGCAAGCTGTGGGCCCTGCGGCACGGCATCGCGCTGGCCCGGCAGGGCAAGCCGGAGTACCTGCTGCTGACCGACGCGGACATCGCGCACGAGCCGGACAGCCTGCGGGACCTGGTGGCCGCGGCGGGCCCGGAAGGTCCGGACGGCTTCGATCTGGTGTCGCAGATGGCGCGGCTGCGGGTGGAGAGCTTCTGGGAGCGTCTGGTGGTGCCCGCGTTCGTCTACTTCTTCGGGCAGCTCTATCCGTTCCGCCGGGTGAACCGGCCCCGGTCGCGTACGGCTGCGGCGGCGGGCGGCTGTGTGCTGCTGCGGACGGAGGCGGCCGAGCGGGCGCGGATCCCGGACTCGATCCGGCAGGCGGTGATCGACGATGTGTCGCTGGCGCGCGAGGTGCGGCGCGGCGGCGGCCGGATCTGGCTGGGGCTCGCGGAGCGGGTGGACAGCGTGCGGCCGTATCCGGGGCTGAGGGATCTGTGGCGGATGGTGGCGCGCAGCGCGTACGCGCAGTTGCGGCACAGTCCGCTCCTGCTGGCGGGGACGGTCCCGGGGCTGCTGCTCGTCTATGCGGCGCCGCCCGCGACCCTGGTGGCGGGTCTGCTGACGGGCGACGGGGTCGCGGCGTGGGCGGGCGGCGCGGCGTGGGCGGTGATGACGGCGACGTATCTGCCGATACTGGCGTACTACCGGCAGTCGCCGTGGCTCGGGCCGCTGCTGCCGCTCACGGCGGTGCTGTACCTGCTGATGACGGTGGACTCGGCGGTGCGGCACTACCAGGGGCGGGGCGCGGCCTGGAAGGGCCGTACCTACGCACGGCCCGAGGCCGCGCCCGACCGGTGAGGCGGAAGCCCGGTCCGGTCGGGCGCGGCGGGCGGGTCACTTGCGGCCGGGGGTCCAGTTCATGCCCCAGCCGTAGGCGGCGTCGATGGTGCGCTGGGGGCTCACGCCGCGCTGCGGGACGAGATAGCGGGCCTCACGCTGCACGACGAGGTCGCCGCCGTTGTTGGTGATCAGCGCGAGCGCGCAGACCGTGGAGGGCACGGTGCATTCGTCGAGGGAGAAGTCGATCGCCGCGCCGTTCTGCGGCTGGAGGGTGACCGTGGCGTGCAGATCGGCGAAACTCCGCGCGCCTTCGTAGATCGTGACGAAGATCAGTACGCGGCGCAGCAGGTCCTTGCGGTCGAGGTTGACGGTCATGTTCTCGCCGGTGGCGAGCGCGCCGGTGCGGTCGTCGCCGTCGAGATGGATAAAGGGCGGCTGACTCAGTGAACCGAACGCGTTTCCGAGAGCCTGGACAACTCCCTTGCGGCCATCGGTGAGTTCGTACAGTGCGCAGAGATCAAGATCGAGATCGGCGTGCATCGCGACGGCCCGGCCGAGTTTCGCTCCCCAGCCCTTGAACTGCTTGCGCACTTCCCAGTTGAGATTGACGCGGAGCGCGCCGGAGGTGCCGCCCTGCTTGGCGAGGGAGACGGACGGGGCTTCCTTGGTGAGGGTGACCTTGGACAGCCGTACGGGCTGCGGGGCCGGCGGGGCCGCGGGAGTGGGCGGGGCGGCGTGGACCGCCGGCGCGGGGGCCGGTGCGACGCGCGGTGCGGGCGGCGGGGTGGCGGCGGGCCGCGACGGCGCGGGGGCCTGCTGCGGTTCGTCGACGGAGATGCCGAAGTCGGTCGCCAGCCCTTCGAGGCCGGTGCTGTAGCCCTGGCCGACCGCACGGAACTTCCACGCGCCCTGACGGAGGTACAGCTCACCGAGGATGAACGCGGTCTCGACCGTGGCGTCCGTGGAGTCGAAGCGGGCGAGCTCGCCGCCGCTCGCCGCGTCCACGATCCGTACGTACAGACCGCTCACCCGGCCGAAGCCGCCGCCGTCCGCCGAGGCCGCGACGACGATGCGCTCGATCCCCGGCTCGACCCTCGCGAAGTCGACGAGCAGGGTGTCGGTGACCCCGTCACCGGCGGGCCGCTTGCCCTCGTGGCGTACGGCGCCGGACGCGTGGGCCGGCTGGTTGTAGAAGACGAAGTCGGCGTCGCTGCGGACCTTTCCCGACGCCAGCAGGAGCGCGGAGCCGTCGACGTCGGGAGCCCCTGCGACGGCCCGCCATCCCAATTCGACGCGCACGGTGCCGGCCGGCACCGGAACGTTGGTTCCTTTTTGCATGGTCATGCTCGCCCCCATCACGAGTCCGGCTGCCCGAAGGCATTTCCCGACAACCTAATCCCCGGAGCCGACGCGGTCTGCTCCGCGTCCGCCGAGACCTTCCGGCGACCCGCCGGTAACCCCCCGCGAACACGGCCTTTACACGATCAGTAGGCGTCGGTGCGCCCTTTTTTGCCAAGTTCGCTCGCATTGGGGATCTCGGTTCACTCACATCGCGGAAAACAACCCTCTTATCGGGCTCCCCAACCAGCACATCGTGGGCTTAACTTAGGTGCCATGACCTCCCCTCGCTCCGCCTTCGGCGGCGGCTACTACGCCGCGTCGTTCCCCGACACTCCGATCTACGACTCCCTGGTCGCGGAGCGGGGCACCCCCCAGATAGCGCCGATCCGCGTGCCCGCCGCCTACGACACGGGCAGCAGCTATCTGCCGGCCCTGCCGTCCGCGCTGCCGGCCCTCCCCGCGGCCCCGTCCCAGCCCACCGGGTACGGCTACCCGCAGCAGGCGATGCCGCAGTACCAGCAGGCCCCGGCGCAGCACGCGCCGATGCAGCCCGCCGGTCTCCAGCACGCGCCCGCGCCGTACATCCCGCAGCAGCCCTCGGCGGTCCGCGGCTATCCGCAGCAGCCCCAGCCGCAGCGCCCCGCGCCCGGCACCGGGTACGAGTCGATGCGCCCGGCCTCGCCGCGCCCCGCCCCGGCCCCCTCGCCCTACGAGGACCCGTACAACCGGCCGTACCAGAGCCGGGGGTACTGAACCGCCCCGCTTCTCCGACTCCGTACGGCGGCGCGAGCGGGGGACCCGGCCCCCGTACGACGGTGCGGCGGGGCCGGGCAACGGACGGGCGGCGGTCGCACACGCGTACGGCGGGTTCGTCACGGCCGGATCCACTGCGGCCGGGACCTCGGAAGACGACTGGATCGGCAACGTCCGGGGCCGCGGAAAATGCGTGCGTACGGGTGCGGGGCGGCTGGCAGGATGGGTTCATGGTTCTTCCCGTGCTCCGGTCCATCCACGTCTACCCGGTCAAATCGCTGGGAGGCCGCACATCCGACGACATCGCCGTCGAGCCATGGGGACTCGACGGCGACCGGCGCTGGATGCTGGTGGACAAGGCGGACAGGGCTCTGACGCAACGCCAGCAGCCGCACATGGCGCTGATCGACGCGACGCCGCTGCCGGGCGGCGGGCTCGCCCTGTCCGCGCCGAACCGGCCGCCGCTGCGGGTGGAGGTCCCCGGGACGGAGCGCACGGTGACCGTGGAGCTGCACCGGGACACCCTGGACGTGGCGGAGGCGGCGGGCGACGCGCACGCGTGGTTCAGCGACTTCCTCGGTACGGAGGTGCGCCTCGTGCATCTCGACGAGCCGGCGCACCGCAGGCCCGTCGACCCCGAGTACGCGCGCCCCGGGGACACCGTCTCGCTCGCCGACGGCTATCCGCTGCTGCTGACCACCACGGCCTCTCTCGACGCGCTCAACGCCCTGATCGCGGCGGGCGCGCGGCCGCATGAGGGCCCGCTGCCGATGGACCGCTTCCGGCCGAACGTCGTGGTGGACGCCACCGAGCCGTGGGCCGAGGACGGCTGGCGGCGGATCGCCATCGGCGAGGTGCCCTTCTCGGTGGTCAAGCCCTGCGGCCGGTGCGTGATCACCACCACCGACCAGCGCACGGCGGAGCGCGGCAAGGAGCCGCTGCACACGCTCGCCCGCCACCGCCGGGTCGGCAACCAACTGCTCTTCGGCCAGAATCTGATTCCGGACGGGACCGGGGTGATCAGGGCCGGGGACCCCGTCACGATCCTCGACTGAGGGCGCGGGACCGGGGAGAACCCGGAGGAGACCGGGGGGACATGAAGGTGGGGGCGATACGGGGAGACCTGCCGCGGCGGCGCAACCCGCTGTGGCGTGCCACCGACCGGCGCGAGGCGCGGGTGACGGTCGGCGCGCTGCTGCTGGTGGTTCTCGGGGCGCCGGCGGCCGGCTGGGCGGGCGGCGCTCTCGCCGACGCCTCCCTCCAGCGGACGGTCAGGGCCCAGCACGAGGAGCGCCGGGCCACGACGGCGGTCGTGGTGGACCGGGTGCCGGCGGCGCGGCGGTCCGCCGGTGATCCGGACGCCGTGTCGGAACGCGCGGCCCGCGCCTCGGTGGTGGCGACGTGGCGGGCCCCGGACGGCAGCACGCGCACCGGGAGGGTGATGGCCGAGCCGGCGGCCGGGGCCCCCGGTTCGCCGGTGCGGATCTGGACGGACGGCGCGGGGTGGCCCGTACCGCCGCCGATGGAGGCGCGGACGGCCCGGACGCACGCGGTGCTGGGCGGCTTCGGTGCGTTCCTGCTCGCCGCCGGCTGCGTCGAGGCGGGCAGACGGCTGATCGTAGGGCGCATGGTGCGACGTCGGTACGCGAACTGGGACCGGGAGTGGGCCGAGGCGGGCCAGAACTGGGGCCGGGCCGGAACGGGCAGCTGACGGCGGGCGGACACGACGGCCGGCAGCCCGCGCCGCCCCGGCCCGCCGGCATCCCCCGCAGGCCCGAGTCGTCAACTCGCGCCCCTCCCGCGCGCTACGGTGGTCCGACCCCGTCCGCCTCCTCGGCGGACGGGCGGACGGACCCGGGTCATCGCTGGCCCAGGGCATCCCGGCACGACCCGAGGCATCACAGCACGAGGTGGGGGCAGAGCAACTCCATGGCACAGGGCACGGTCCAGGTGACGCACACCGGCACATCGCGATGGCGCCGCCGCACGGGCGAGTACGCCTCCCTCTCCGCGGCCCTCGAAGCGGCGGCCGACGGCGACGTCCTCACCGTCGCGCCCGGCACCTACCGGGAGAACCTGGTCCTCCACCGCGCGGTGACGCTGCGCGGCCCCGAGGGCTCGCTCGGCTCGGTGCGGATAGCGCCGGTCGACGGCGTACCGCTGACGGTGCGGGCCTCCGCGATCGTCCAGGACCTCCACATCGAGGGGCAGGACTCCGCCGCCCCCGCCCTGCTGGTGGAGGACGGCACCCCGGAGTTCTCCGACCTGCGGATCGTGACGCGGTCCGCCGCCGGCATCGAGGTGCGGGGAGCGGCCCGGCCCACCGTGCGGCGCTGCACCGTCGACAATCCGGCCGGGGTCGGCATCGCCGTCCTGGACGGGGCGGGCGGGGTCTTCGAGGAGTGCGAGATCGTCTCGGCCGGGCAGTCCGGGGTCTCGGTCCGCGACGGCGGCCACCCCCGTCTCGACCGCTGCCGCGTCCACCACGCCTCCGGCGCGGGCATCGGCGTCACCGGCGAAGGCAGCGGCCTGGAGGCGATCGGCTGCGAGGTGTACGAGATCAAGGGCAGCGGCGTCCAGGTCACCGGCCGCGCCACCGCGCATCTCACCGACTGCACGGTGCACCGCACTTCGGGCGACGGCGTCACGCTGGACACCGACGCCGTGCTGACGCTCGCCGACTGCGACATCCACGACATCCCGGAGAACGCGATCGACCTGCGGTCGCGTTCGGTGCTCACGCTGACCCGCTCCACGGTCCGCCGGTTCGGCCGCAACGGCCTCTCGGTCTGGGACCCCGGCACCCGGGTGGACGCCAACCAGTGCGAGATACACGACAGTACGGGCGACTACCCGGCGGTCTGGGTCAGTGACGGCGCGACGGTGATACTGGACGCCTGCCGGGTCCACGACGTGCCGGACGCCCTCTTCGTCCTCGACCGGGGCTCCCGCGCCGATGTGGTGGACAGCGACCTCTCCCAGATCCGCAACACCGCCGTCTCCGTGAGCGACGGGGCCACCGCGCAACTGGACGACTGCCGCATCCGGGAGACGTCCACCGGCGCGTGGTTCCGCGACCACGGCAGCGGCGGCACGCTCAACAACTGCACCATCGACACGGCCCAGACCGGAGTCATCGTCACCAAGGGCGCGGATCCCCTCATCGAGCGGTGCACGGTCACCAACCCCGCCGAGGCGGGGTTCTACGTCTCCGCCGAGGGCCGGGGCACCTTCGACAGCTGCCGGGTGACGGGCAGTGAGGGGTACGGCTTCCACGTCATGGACGGCTGCCGCACCACCCTGACCCGCTGCCGCACCGAGCGGTGCGCGCGCGGCGGTTACGAGTTCGCCGAGGGCGGCGCGGGACCGGGCGGCGACGGGTCGGGGGGATCGGGACCGGTGGTCACCGACTGCACGAGCGACGAGAGCGGTCTGCGTACGGCGCCGGCTCCGGCCCCCGCCGTGCTCACGGCCACCCAGTCGACGCCCGGCCTGCTCAACACGATGCCCGGCCGGCGGGCCGTGGAGCCCGAGCCGGTGGTCCCGGCCGCCGGGCCCGCCCGCGACTCCTCGGCGGTCCTCGGCGAACTGGACGCCCTGGTGGGCCTGGAGAGCGTCAAGCGCGAGGTGCGGGCGCTCACCGACATGATCGAGGTGGGCCGCCGCCGTCAGGAGGCCGGGCTCAAGGCCGCCTCCGTCCGCCGCCACCTCGTCTTCACCGGCTCCCCCGGCACCGGCAAGACCACGGTCGCCCGGCTGTACGGGGAGATCCTGGCCTCCCTCGGGGTGCTGGAGCGCGGCCACCTGGTGGAGGTGTCCCGGGTCGACCTGGTCGGGGAGCACATCGGCTCGACGGCGATCCGCACCCAGGAGGCGTTCGACCGGGCGCGCGGCGGGGTGCTCTTCGTGGACGAGGCGTACGCCCTGTCCCCCGAGGACTCCGGGCGCGACTTCGGCCGGGAGGCCATCGACACGCTGGTGAAGCTGATGGAGGACCACCGGGACGCGGTGGTGGTGATCGTCGCCGGGTACACCCACGAGATGGAGCGGTTCCTCACCGTCAACCCCGGGGTGGCCTCCCGCTTCTCACGGACCATCACCTTCCACGACTACCTCCCCGAGGAGCTGCTGCGGATCGTCGAGCAGCAGGCCGAGGAGCATGAGTACAGCCTGGCGGACGGGACCGGGGAGGCGCTGCTGAAGTACTTCACCGCGCTTCCCAAGGGCCCCGCCTTCGGCAACGGCCGCACCGCCCGGCAGACCTTCGAGTCGATGGTGGAGCGGCACGCGGGCCGGGTCGCCCAGCTCGCCGAGACGAGCACGGACGACCTGACCCTGCTCTATCCGGAGGATCTCCCCGAGCTCTTCTGACCCCTCTGACCCTTCTGGAGTCTCCCCTCGCCCTCCGCCTGCCGGGGCAGTCGCGGGCCGAGCTCGTCGAGGAGGGCTCCGCGTTCCTTCGCGAAGACCGGGTCGGCCTGGTAGTCGGAGTGGCCCAGTATCGGTTCGGGCAGCGGGAGCGCGGTCGTACGCCCGTACGCCAGCGGGTCCTTCAGCGGTCCCCGGTCGACGCCGGGGTCGGGGTCCGCGCCGAGCCGGACGGGCCCGCCGATCGGGTCGGTGGCCCGCCAGAGGTTGCGCCAGCAGTGCACCGAGCGGTTCAGCCCGAGCAGGGGTACGGCCCCGAAGTAGGCCGGGAACCAGCGCCCGTACAGCCGCTCGATCGGGGAGCCGTAGGTGAGCAGCCCGACCCGGCGGCGGGCCGAGTCGGGGAGCTGCCAGACCGCCGCCGCCGCGAGGACGCTGCCCTGCGAGTGGCCCGAGATGACGAGCCGGCCGCGGGTGGTCGACGTCCACGCGCACATCCGGGAGGTCAGGTCGGGGACGGCGCGCTCGGCATAGCAGGGGGGTGCGAAGGGATGGGCGGCGCGCGGCCAGAAGGTGCCCACGTCCCAGAGGATGCCGATCGTGCGCCGGGCGGAGGCGTCCCGGTAGGCGCGCCGCCCGCCCGCGACGAACAGTATGAAGCCGAAGCCGATCAGCCAGGAGCCGGTCGACTGGGCGGCCTGGGCGAGCGATTCGACGGGGGGCGCGGCCCCGTCCGTGGCGAGGCCCGGCACTTCGCCGCTCGTCCAGGACCCGACGACGGCCGCCGCGCCGAGGAACAGGGTCGCGGCGGAGACGACGCCGACGATCCAGGGGGCGGAGTCGGTGAGCGCCGCCGTGGCCCGGATGCGGGCGATGCGCCGGGTGCGGGCGGGGTCGGGCGGCTCGGGGGCGTACTCCGCTTCGATGTCCGGTCCCATGCGGCGGGCCCGGCGCGCGGTGCGGACGACGAGGAAGACGACCGGGACGAGCAGCAGGAGCAGCAGCACCGGGATGACGGACGCCTGCCAGCTCAGCAGGACCGGCGGGCCCTCGATGATCGCGCCGTGCCCCATCCCGGGGGTGCCGGGGCCGTCCAGCCAGTCGGCGACGCGCTGGGCCACTCCGCCGGTCATCACGCCGCCCAGCGCGCAGGCGAGCATGGCGACGGACGGGCCGCCCAGCCCGTACAGCGTGGTCCGGGGCTCGGGGGTGCGCCGGTAGAGGCTGCGGGCGACCAGGGCGAGGATCACCACCAGGAGGCCCTGGCCGAGGGCGAGGAGCCGGAAGGCGGTCTCGCCGGGCAGGCTGCCGGAGGAGACCCACTCCGGGCGTGACCACCCGGCGTGGAGGACGGCGAGGCCGAGCAGCGCGAGGGCGGAGCCGGGCAGGTACGTGATGAGGGCGCCGTCGAGGCGGGTGTCGCGGGCGCTCTCGCTGCGCCCCCGGCGGCAGACGACCCAGACGGCCACCGCCGCGCAGAGCACGATGCCGCCCTCGATGACCGCGCCCAACACCTGCGGCACCGGGCTGTCGGCGGTCCGGTCGTGCCGGGCGGCGGCCCCGGTGACGGCGGCCGCGACGGTGAGGAAGCCGGCGGCGGTGTGCGCGGCGCGGAGCCGGGCGACGAGCCGGCGGCCGTACCAGAAGCCGGGCCTGCTGAGCGCGGGCGGCACCGGGCGCGCGGACTCCGGGTCGTCCGAGATGTCCGGAGCGCCGGGCCCATGGACCTCTTCCGCTCCGTCCGGGTCGCAGGCGTCGGCGTCCGTGGCGTCCAGCGGGCTCTGCGATTCGTAGGCGCTCCAGGTCCGGTTGGAGAGGTACCACAGCAGCCCCACCAGGGCGGCGGGCACGACGGCCGCGAGCGCGAGCCGCCGCCCGGGCTGGGACCACCAGCCGTCCTGACGGGCCGACAGGAAGCCGAGCCAGGAACGGCGGTCGGAGCAGGCCGGGGTGCCCGCGCACTGCCAGGCCACCAGGTCGAGCGCGACCTCGCAGGCGGCCGCGGTCAGCAGCACGGTGAGGCTGAGCGCGACGAGCCGCACCACCACGCCGTACAGCCGGACCGCGCGGGTGCGGCCGGCGGCGGTGGGGCGCATCCAGTGGGCGAGGTTGACCACCATGAACGGCAGGAGCAGCAGCCACAGGGCGCGGGAGCCGTTGCCGGAGGTGAGTCCCGACCAGCAGTACGCCTCGGCCACGGGCTCGTCCCGGTAGCGCTCGGGGTGCTTCTCGCCGTGGGCGTCCTCGGTGCGCCGGTACACGGCGGCGGTGGCGTCGCCGGTGACTCTGACCGTACGGGGGTCGCCCAGCATCTCCTGCGGGGTGGCGCCTCCGACGCCGTGGACCAGCAGTTCCAGCGCTGCCCCGGAGTCCGGCGGAGGCGGTGAGGGAAGCGGGGGCGGGATGGCAGGAGCCAAGGGGGACTCTCTTCTCGGGCGCGTCGGCCGGGCGGCCGACGAGGACGTGACAGGAGGACGTGACAGGAGACGTGACAGAGGACGTGACAGACACGGAGGACATGGCAGAGGACGTGGCGGAGATCGGGCGGACGGACCGGGGGCGGCCCCGGAGTCTGGCCCAGGGTCGAACCAGGGGGTGGTGGCGGACCGGGCGGCCCACCGGCTCCGGCCCGTGGTCCGGCCCCAGAATCGTGGATCCGGGGCGCGTACGTGAGCGGTCTCACGGAATCTCCCCAGGTGATACGCCGGACATGCCTGCGTGGCAGGATGAACGTGTCCCGCAGACCGCTGCGGACCATGGAACCTCGGGTCCGTGGACAGGAGGACCGTGGACAAGAGGGAAGGACCGGGCCCGGCGTTGAGCGAGAATCAGAACCTGCTCGCGGAGCAGCGGCGCGCCCTGATCCTCGACGAGGTGCGCAGGCGCGGCGGGGTCCGGGTCAACGAGCTCACCCGCAGGCTGAACGTCTCCGACATGACGATCCGTCGGGACCTGGACGCGCTGGCCCGGCAGGGCGTCATCGAGAAGGTCCACGGCGGAGCCGTCCCCGTGGTCGAGGCGAGCACCCACGAGCCCGGCTTCGAGGTGAAGTCGGCGCTGGAGCCGAGCGCCAAGGAGGACATCGCGCGGACGGCGGCGGCGCTGGCCCTGCCCGGCAGCGCGATCGCCCTCTCCGGCGGCACGACCACCTATGCGCTCGCCCGACGCCTGTTGGACGTACCGGATCTGACGGTGGTGACCAACTCCGTCCGGGTGGCGGACGTGTTCCACGACGCGCAGCGTCCGTCGCCGGGCCGGGCGGCGCGGCCGGGGGCGGCGACGGTGGTGCTGACGGGCGGGGTGCGGACCCCTTCGGACTCGTTGGTGGGTCCGGTCGCCGACCGGGCCATCGACTCCCTCCACTTCGACGTGCTCTTCCTCGGCGTGCACGGGATCTCCGCCGAGGCCGGTCTCTCGACCCCCAACCTCGCCGAGGCCGAGACCAATCGCCGGTTCGTCCGGTCCGCGCGCCGGGTCGTGGTGGTGGCCGACCACACCAAGTGGGGGACGGTGGGGCTGAGTTCCTTCGCCGCGCTGGACGAGGTGGACACGTTCGTGACGGACGCGGGGCTGACTCCCGGGGCCCGCGAGGAGATCGGCGAGCATCTGCCGGGCCTGGTGGTGGCGGGCGAGCCGCCGGAGGAGCCCGCGCCCTCGGACTGACCGGGTGCGGCTCGCCGCTGAACGGCCGGGCCGGGCGCGCCCGGCTCGGCACCCGGCCGGCCCGGACGCGGCTGGCCAAGAGACGCATGACCCGGACCCGGCCGGCCGGGAGGCCGCTGACCGGGAGGCCGCCGGCCGGATTCCGTTCGGGTCGCCGTCCGGCTGTGACGTCCTAGGATCGAGGGATGGCCGTCTTCCGGATCGAGCGCTTCTCCCCTCTCCCCGCAGCCGAGTCCTGGCGGCGGGTGACCGACTGGGAACGGCACGCCGAGCATGTCCCGTTGACGGCCATCACGGTGGCGGGCGGGGCTCCCACCAGGGTCGGCACGGTGTTCACGGCGCGTACGGGGGTGGGTCCGCTGGCCTTCGACGATCCGATGGAGGTGGTCCGCTGGACGCCTCCGGCCGGTGGCCGGGCCGGGATCTGCCTGTTGGAGAAGCGCGGTTCCGTGGTGCTGGGCCGGGCCTCGATCGACGTACTGCCGACGCATTCCGGTTCCCATGTGGTGTGGGTGGAGGAGCTGCGGGTGCGGCTGGTGCCCCGATGGGGTGACCCGGTCCTCGCCTCCGCCGGGCGGCGGCTGTTCGGCGGGGTGCTGGACTCGCTGCTCGCCTCGCCGGACGGCCGGAAGAGCGGCTGAGGACCGGGAGCGGCCGGCGAGGCGTTCCGGCGCGGGTGATGTGACCGTCACACGATTGACTCGTTTGTCGGTATGACACTCCCCCGCCACGGCCCCGGAAGGCACCGAACTCATGCCGATCCATCAACCGCAGCAACGGCCCGCCTCCGCCGCACCGAGTGAGCCCCTGGGCGTGCCGCAGGCCGAGGCCGCGCTCGTGGAGCACTACCCGCGTCTGGTCCGGCTCGCCTATGTCGTGCTGCCGCCCTCGCTGGGCCGGCACCGCCGGGTCCTGGCCGCCCATGGAGCCGTGCAGCGGGCCCTGCCCGGGGCACGGACCTCCCCGGACCGCGTGCGCGTGCCCGCCCAGTCCCGCCGCTCCCCTGAGGCCCGCTCCGCGACGCTGTCGAGCGCGGAGCCGGCGCAGGCCCCCGCGAGCGCCCCGTACGCGTGGATGCGGCTGCGGGTGCTGCGGACGGCCCTGGCGTACGAGCGCCGGCCCCGGTGGTGGCCCGGACGGCTCCCCGCGCCTGCCGCGCTGCGGCCGACGCTGCCCGTGGTCTGGGGGCTGCGCCTCTTCCCCCGGGCGGGCGGCGTCGACGAACTGGCCCTGGACCGGGCCCTGTCGGCGGTTCCGGGTACCGTACGGGCCGCGTTCGCGCTCCAGTTGCTGGACGGGCTGCCGGAGGCCGACGTACGGGCGCTGCTGGCCGAGGCGGGGGCGGGCGATCCGGCGGGGGCGGTGCGCCGGGCGGCCCGGCTGGGCGGGCCCGACCGGGTGGCGGCGCGGGAGTCGCTGCGGTCCGGGGAGTTCGACCCGTGCACCGTCCAGACCCGGCCGAGCGATCTGCTGCGGCGCAGGCACCGGGTGCGGGCGGTGGCCCTCGCGGCGGCCCTGTGCGCGGTGGCGGGTGCGCTCGCGGTGGCCGCCGACGAGGGGGTGCGGAACGAGGGCCCGGAAGCCGGTTCGACGGTCCCGGCACTCGACCCGGCGGGGCTGCTGCGTACGGCGGCGGAGCGGTGGGCCGACACCTCGCGCGTCGACTTCACGGCCTGGCCCGTACGCGGTGACCGGCGGGACGACGCCGAGCTGCTGGGCCGGGCGCTGCGAGCCTGGAGCGGGCCGCCGGGGAAGGTCCGGGTGACCACCACCCCGGGCACGGTGGCGGCGCCGCCCGCGCAGCCGCCCCGGCTGCTGTTCGCGGGCGAGGTGGACGGGGCGGCCGTGGTGCTGTTCCACGACGGCGGCGTACGGGTCGTGCGGTACGCGGAGCCGCTGTCGGGCGGTGGGGGCGGGGCGGCGCTGGACTTCGCCCGGACCGATGACGCGGACGTGACGACGGGGGCCGCCGTGGTCGTGAGCCGTACGGGCGAGAAGGCGCGGTTCCTGCTCGCTCCCTGGATCGCCGAGACCACCACCCGGGACCTGCTCGCGCCCAACACGCCCGGCACCCCGCTGGGGGTGGGCCCGGACGGGGTCACCGCCCCGGTGGAGCGCCCGGCGGCGGGCGGCGCCTGTGACGCGTGGCCGGTGCTCCAGCTGCGCTCCTCCGAGCGGATCGTGGAGAACCACGCGTTCCTGGTGACCGACCTGGGCGACCTGGCCCCGGCGCATCTGACGTACACCCCGAAGCCGGGCCGTGGCGCGCCCGCCCGGCAGCCGCGCGAGGCGACGGGCCCGGAGGCGCTGCTCGCCTGGGCGCGTACGGCGTGTTCGCTGCGGGCGCTGTCGGGCTCGGGGGTGCGGGCGGTGAACAACTGGGCGTTCGCGGAGCAGAGGCTCCCCGAGGGCGAGGCGTCGGCCGACTGGCTCTGCACCCGTGCCGACACCTGGCGCGGTCCCGGCCGGGTCCTGGTGCAGTTCCTCCAGCCCGCCGCCTCCCCCACCGCCCCGGCGGCGGTGGTCGCCGACCGTGACGACACGGCCCTGTGCAGCAGGTTCGGCCAGCACGTCCTGGCGGGCACGCACTGGCGGGCCGCCTCCGGCCGGTGGTACGTCCTGGCGGCGGGCAGCCGCGCGGTGGACCGGATCGAGGCCACCGGCCAGGCGCGGGGCGCGGCGAGCGGCCCGACGCTGGCGGTACGGGCGCCGCGCGACGCCTCCGTACAGCTGACGGGCACGCTCCGCGAGGGCGGGACGCTGGCGGCGGTGCGGTGAGCCGCTGAGGGGCCGCGCTCCGCCGTACGGAGTCCTCGTCCCGGCCTCACGGGGAAAGGGGTGCGAGACTCGGACAGGTGACGGATCTTCCGGAAGAACCCGACGTACCCGATGTTCCCGACCGGCACGACGACGTCGAGCTGCGCTGCCTGGTCACCGGCGCGACCGGCTACATCGGCGGCAGACTGGTGCCCGCGCTCCTCGACGCCGGGCACCGGGTCCGCGCCCTGGCCCGTACGCCGCAGAAGCTGCGCGACTACCCGTGGGCCGACCGGGTCGAGGTGGTGCGCGGCGACGTCACCGACGCCGGCTCGCTGGCCGAGGCGATGCGGGACGTCGACGTGGCCTACTACCTGGTGCACGCGCTCGGCTCCGGCTCGGACTTCGAGGAGACCGACCGCAAGGCCGCCCGCACCTTCGGCGAACAGGCGCGCAAGGCCGGTGTGCGCCGGATCGTGTACCTGGGCGGGCTGACCCCGGCGGGGGTGGAGGAGAAGGAGCTGTCGCCGCACCTGCGTTCGCGGGCCGAGGTGGGGCGGATCCTGCTGGACTGCGGGGTGCCGGCGGCGGTGCTGCGGGCGGCGATCGTGATCGGTTCGGGGTCGGCCTCGTTCGAGATGCTGCGCTATCTGACCGAGCGGCTGCCGGTGATGGTGACCCCGAGCTGGGTCTCCACCCGGATCCAGCCCATCGCCGTACGGGATGTGATCCGCTACCTGGTGGGGAGCGCCACGCTCCCGTCCGAGGTGAACCGGACCTTCGACATCGGCGGCCCGGACATCATGACGTACCGCGACATGATGCAGGGCTACGCGCGGGTGGCGGGGCTGCCGCGGCGGGTGATCGTGCCGGTCCCGGTCCTCACCCCGACGCTCTCCAGCCACTGGATCGGGCTGGTCACCCCGGTGCCCCGGTCGATCGCCCGGCCGCTCGCGGAGTCGCTGCGCCACGAGGTGGTCTGCCGGGAGCACGACATCGTCCATTACGTCCCCGACCCGCCGGACGGGCCGGTCGGCTTCGACCGGGCCCTGGGCCTCGCCCTCCAGCGGATCAAGGACGCCCAGGTGGACACCCGGTGGTCCTCCGCCTCGCCGCCCGGTGCGCCGAGCGACCCGCTGCCCACCGACCCGGACTGGTCGGGCGGCAGCCTCTACCGGGACGAGCGGGAGCTCGCCGTGCCGGTGGACCGGGCGGACCTGTGGCGGGTGATCGAGGGCATCGGCGGCGAGAACGGCTGGTACTCCTTCCCGCTCGCCTGGGCGGTGCGCGGCTGGATCGACCGGATCGTCGGCGGGGTGGGGCTGCGGCGCGGGCGGCGGGACGCCCACCGGCTGCGGGTCGGGGACTCGCTGGACTTCTGGCGGGTGGAGGAGATCGTGCCGGGCGAACTGCTGCGACTGCGGGCGGAGATGCGGCTGCCGGGCGCCGCCTGGCTGGAACTGTCGGTGGCCGCCGACGACCGGGGGCGCACGCTCTACCGCCAGCGCGCCCTGTACCACCCGCAGGGGCTGCTGGGCCATGCGTACTGGTGGGGCGTGTCGCCCTTCCACGCGGTGGTGTTCGGCGGGATGGCCCGCAACATCGCCGCGGCCGCCGCGAAGGCTGGCCGGGCGCGCCGGGAGGGCCCGGAGCATGTGGCCGGCAGTGGTACAGACAACTGACCGCCCGGCCGCTATGGTGTGCGCGGCCCCATATGCGCAGACCGCCCGGGAGGTGCACACGATGGCACGCCGACTCCGTACCGTGGGACTCGAGTTCGTCGACTCCGCGCCGATACGTCTGGTGTTCGCCGCCGAGGTGTCCGCGCCCCCGGACGTGGTCTACCGGGCGCTCGCGGAGGACGTCGGCTCCTGGCCCTCCTGGTTCACGGCCGTCACCCGGGCCGCGCCCACCGATGGGGGCGCGGGCCGGGAGGTGCGGCTCAAGGGCGGCGTCCGCTTCCGCGAGACGATCGTGGCCGCCGAGCCGGGCGAGCGGTACGCCTACCGGGCCGACGAGTCCAACGCCCCCGGTCTGCGGGCCCTGCTGGAGGAGTGGCGGCTCACCGCCGACGGTGCGGGGACCCGGGTGCAGTGGACCTTCGCGGCCGATGGGACGGGCCCGTTCCGCTCCGTGCTGGCGGTCGCGCGCCTCGGCATGGGCCGGTCGTTCCGGGACGCGGTGCGCAGGCTCGACGGACGACTGACGGCGTCGGCGGCCTGACCGCTGCCGGGAGCCTCAGCCGGCACAGGTCTGGGGCCGGATCCAGGTCCGCGTCCAGGTCCGAATCCGGGTCCACGTGAGGCGGCCTGCCCCGTATGCGGCCCCCGCTCGGCCGGTCCGGATCCCGTGCTCAGCCGGTCAGGGTCCCGGTGGCCAGGAAGTCGTCGATGGCGCCGGCGTACGGGGAGATGTCCAGGCCCTGGTCCTCCAGCCAGGAGTCGGAGTAGTACTTGTCCAGGTAGCGGTCGCCCGGGTCGCAGAGAAGCGTGACGACGCTGCCCTTCTCCCCCCGCTCCACCATCTCCGCGATCAGCTTGAAGGCGCTCCACAGCCCGGTGCCCGTGGAGCCGCCCGCCTTGCGGCCGATGGCCCGCTCCAGGGCGCGTACGGCGGCGACGCTGGCCGCGTCCGGCACCTTCATCATCCGGTCGACGGCGCCGGGCACGAAGCTCGGCTCCATGCGGGGGCGGCCGATGCCCTCGATCCGGGAGCCGCAGTCACTGGTGGCGAGCGGGTCGTGCCGGGTCCAGCCGTCGAAGAAACAGGAGTTCTCCGGGTCGGGCACGCAGACGCGGGTGTCGTGCTGGAGGTAGTGGACGTACCGGGCGATGGTGGCGGAGGTGCCGCCGGTGCCCGCGGTCGCGACGATCCAGGTGGGTTCCGGATAGCGCTCCAGCTTGAGCTGCTGGTAGATCGACTCGGCGATGTTGTTGTTGCCGCGCCAGTCGGTGGCGCGCTCCGCGTAGGTGAACTGGTCCATGTAGTGCCCGCCGGTCTCGGCGGCCAGGGAGGCGGACGCCTCGTACATCTTGCGGGAGTCGTCGACGAAGTGGCACTGCCCGCCGTGGAATTCGATGAGCCGGCACTTTTCCGGGCTGGTGGTGCGCGGCATCACGGCGATGAACGGCACCCCGATCAGCTTGGCGAAGTACGCCTCCGAGACGGCCGTCGACCCGCTGGACGCCTCAATGACCGGCTTGCCCGGCCGGATCCAGCCGTTGCAGAGCCCGTAGAGGAAGAGCGAGCGGGCGAGCCGGTGCTTGAGGCTGCCGGTGGGGTGGGTCGACTCGTCCTTGAGGTAGAGGTCGATGCCCCACTCCTCGGGCAGCGGGAAGCGCAGCAGGTGGGTGTCGGCCGAACGGTTGGCGTCGGCCTGGACCTTGCGGACGGCCTCCTTCAGCCAGGCCCGGTACTCCGGGTCGCTGCGGTCGACGTCGACCGTCTCCATGACGGCCCCCGTAACCCCTCGGTCATGTCCCGGCTCATTGGTGTCCATCGCCGTGCTCCTGTTCGTCCGCAGCTCGTCCACTCGGCTGCTCGTCCGCCCGGTGCTCCTGCCTCCACGATAGGCCCCCCACCTGCACAAACGTTGACTTTGATATCCCATAGCCGTGCCTTTGGGCAGACCCCTGGAGGAGGCTCGGGGGGCAGGCCGGGGGCAGGTGGGGCGGGCACGGGAACGGGCAGCGCGCGGTGGGCTCCGGGGCCCTCTGGCGGTCGGGGGGGCGGGCCGGGCACACTGCACAGGAGAAGTGGTGACGAAGGGGGGCGAAGCCGCGATGGCGGACGCCGAGTTCAGTGCGTCGGGGGTCAAGATCGAGCGGTTCACCCGGTCGCTGACCAGGTCCGGTCAGGTAGTCGTCAAGGACGGCCGGCTGTCCCTGCTCACGAGCAACGGGCGGGAGATCGACAGCGCCCCGGTGACCACGGTGAGTGCGGGCAAGCGGTGGTTCTTCGCGGCGGATTCGGCCATCGCCCGGGTGAACGGGGTGCGCTACCGGCTGACGATGGGCCAGCGCAACCGCAGACGCGACGGGGCCGCCCCGCTGCGCCGCTTCCTGGAGGCGCTGCGCAGCGCCGGGGGCCGCAGAGGCTGAAGGGGCGTCCGGAGGTGCCGTACGCGGCTCCGCGAGTTGCGAAGCCGTAAGGGCTGGGCCACGCTGGACCCACGTCACTGAAGGTGCACCATCGGTGACAGAGTGATCCGGTCCCCCGGATCGGATCGCGCGACACGAGCAGACACGACAAGAGCAGAGCGGATTCGGCAGTCAGTCGCCCGCCGGCTCCGTTCGTTTCGTTCGTCTTCTTCCGGACCTATTTCGGGGAGTCGCAGCCGTGATCAGCGAGCCAAGCAGGCACTGCACGGTGGAGCTCCAAGCCCTGCCGTCGCGGATCGGTCAGGTCCGCAGAATCATCTCGGCGCAACTGCGCTACTGGCATCTCGATCCTCTGATCGACCAGGCAGCCCTGGGCGTCACCGAACTCCTGACCAATGTTCACCGGCACGCACAGCCGGACAAGTCATGCACCGTCGACATCGAGCTGCTGCTCGACCGGCTGACGGTCTCCGTCCACGACCACGACCCCCGTGTCCCCACGGTGAACGAGGCGGATTCCTTCGCCACCTCGGGCCGGGGTCTGGCCCTGATCGCCGCGGTCAGCGAAAGCTGGGGCGTACGGCCGTGCGGCGCGGCCGGAAAGGCCGTCTGGTTCACCTTGCCGGCGGTCTGCGGCACCTCCACCCTGCCACCGCTCGCGGTCTACGGGTCGACGACGGACGGGCCCTTCGGGTCCGTCTCCATCAGCCCCGAGGCCATCGTGGCCACCCCCGCCCGATCGGCCGTCGTCGGCTGACGGGAGGGACGGGCCCCCGGCCGTGCGGGGAGCTGAACGCCGCACGGCCGGACCTCTGCCGCGGGACTCCCCCGCTTTCCGACCCGCTGTTGCGCGCAGTCCGCCTGAGCACTCCGGGCCGGCTGACCGAGGCCGCCCGCGCTCCGGTCATACCCTCAGCCGTGACCGGGCGGCCCGGGACAGACGCACGACGGGTCGTCAACGGGATGGTCTACAAGATCCGCACGCGCATCGCGACCAGGGGCGCCGCGGGACGGGAAGCCGAACGGGGGCGGCAGTGGTGCGCCCGGGCCGACGAGCCGGACCCGGCGGGCGGGCGGCCGGGCGTCAGGCGAGTACCGCGAGCGGGTCGTCGAGCACCGGCTGCCAGGCCAGTTCGGCCGCGCCCACGAGGCTGTTGTGCGTCAGGGTGCAGGGCAGGATGGGCACGCTGCCGCTGCGGCCCCACAGACTGCGGTCGGCGACGACGGCGCGCAGCCGTTCCGGGTCCGCCTCCAGCAGGTCACGATGGAGGCCGCCGAGGATGATCCGGTCCGGGTTGAGGATGTTGACGAGCCCGGCGAGGCCCAGGCCCAGACGGTCGATCAGCGCGTCGGCGGCGTTGCGCACGTCCACGTCCTCGTACTCCGTGCGCAGCAGGCCGCCGGCCTGCTTGAGGAGCGACTCCTCCGGGCCCGGGTCGCGGCGCGCGGTGACGAGGAAGGCGAGCGGGTCCGTCTCCACGTCGAGGCAGCCTCGTCCACCGCAGTGGCAGGGCCGCCCCTCGGGGTTCACCGTGAGGTGCCCGACCTCCAGCGCGAGCCCCGAACTCCCGCTGTGCAGGCGGCCGTCGAGCACCAGGGCCCCGCCGACGCCCCGGTGTCCGGTGGCGACGCACAGGAGGTGCTGGGCTCCGCGTCCGGCGCCGTGCCGGTGCTCGGCCAGCGCGCTGAGGTTGACGTCGTTTCCGGTGAAGGCGGGGCCCGTGATGCCCGCGTCGCGTACGCAGGCGGCGAAGATGTCCCGGACCGGCGAGCCCGCGGGCCAGGCGAGGTGCAGCGGGTTGAGGGCGGTTCCCTCGGGTTCGGCGACCGCCGAGGGCACGGCGAGTCCGGCCCCGACGCAGCGCAGCCCGCTCGTGCGCAGCAGCTCCGCCCCCGCGCCCACGACCTCGCCGAGCACCTGCGCGGGGTCGGCCATCACCGTGACGCAGCCCGGCGTCGTGGCGACGATCCGGCCGCCGAGCCCGACGAGAGCGGCCCGGAAGCCGTCCGCGTGCACCTGGGCGGCGAGGACGACGGGACCGGTCTCCAGGACGGCCAGCCGGTGCGAGGGGCGGCCCTGCGAACCGGCCGCCGAACCGGGGCTGGAGTCGACCCGGATCAGCCCGAGCGCCTCCAGCTCCGCGGCGACCGCCCCGGCGGTGGCCCGGGTGACGCCGAGTTCGGAGGTGAGGACGGCGCGCGTGGGGGCGCGCCCGGTGTGCACCAGTTCCAGTGCGGGCCCGAGCGCACTGCGGCCTCTCTCCAGCTTCGTCCGGGTGGTGGTCGCCTTGCCGTTCATGAGGGCGAGTCTCCCATGATCCGGAGGCCCTCCGGACGCCGAGGGAGCATGCCGGGAGGGGGGACGCCTCGCTCCGTCAGCCGTCTTGCGTCCGTCGTCCGCGCGCCCCTATGCTGAGTTTGTGCCGCAACTAAACAAACTGCGGACGGCCCTTCCGGGGGGACCTGGCGGAAACACCGCCCCACCCTCGTCGGCCCGCCTCCGTACCGCGCTGACCGTGTTCTTCGCCCTCGACGGTTTCCTCTTCGCCGGCTGGGTGGTCCGTATCCCGGCCATCAAGCAGCAGACCGGCGCCTCCGCCTCCACCCTCGGCCTCGCCCTGCTCGGCGTCTCCGCCGGCGCGGTGATCACCATGATGCTCACCGGCCGGCTCTGCCGCCGTTACGGCAGCCACGTGGTGACCGTGGCCTGCGGAATCCTGCTCCCGCTGAGCATCGCCCTGCCCGCCCGGACCCACTCGGCGCTCTCGCTCGGTCTCGTCCTGCTGGTCTTCGGAGCGGCGTACGGCGGGATGAACGTGGCGATGAACAGCGCCGCCGTCGATCTGGTCGCCGCACTGCGCCGGCCCGTGATGCCGAGCTTCCACGCGGCGTTCAGTCTCGGCGGCATGATCGGCGCCGGTCTCGGCGGACTGGTGGCGGGCGGTCTGTCCGCCTCCACCCATCTCTTCCTCCTCGCCGCTGTCGGGCTACTGGTCACCGCCTTCGCGGGGCCCGCCCTCCTGCGTCACCGCCCGGTCCCCACGGCCCCCACGACGCGGACGCAGCAGCAGCGGGAGCCCAGGCGGAAGCTCGACCCGCGGGCCCGCCGGATCGTCCTGCTCTTCGGCGTGATCGCCCTGTGCACGGCGTACGGGGAAGGCGCGCTGGCCGACTGGGGCGCGCTCCACCTGGAACAGGACCTGGACGCCCACCCCGGGCTCGCCGCCGCCGGATACGCGCTGTTCGCCCTGACGATGACCATCGGCAGGCTCACCGGGACCATGCTCCTGGAACGGCTGGGCCAGACCCGCACCCTGGTCCTCGGCGGCGTGGTCGCCGCGGCCGGAATGCTGCTGGGCGCACTCGCGCCGACCGCCTGGCTTGCGCTCGCCGGGTTCGCGGTCACGGGCCTGGGGCTGGCCAACATCTTCCCCGTAGCCGTGGGCCGGGCCGGCGAACTGGCCGGGCCGAGCGGGGTGGCCGCCGCCTCGACGCTGGGCTACGGCGGCATGCTGCTGGGCCCGCCCGCGATCGGCTTCCTGGCCGACTGGTTCTCGCTGCCGGTGGCGCTGACGACCGTGGCCCTGCTCGCCGCGGCAGCGGCCGTACTGGGGTACGGAGCCCGTAACGCCACGCACGCCTGAGCGGCGGTTCGGGGGGCGTGAGCCGGGCGGGCCCCGGCAGTCGAGGTGCCGCGTGCCCATCAAGGCCCATCGCGTGTTTGTTCGGGCGTCGCGCCTGGGAGACTGACCCCATGGGGCGGCGGACACAGGCGGAGCGGGACGCGATGACGATCGAGATCGGCTACGCGCTGATCAGCGCCGTCGTTCTGGCCGCCGTCACCGGTGCGGGGATCCTCTTCCCGAGTCTGCTCCTCCTCGACCTCGGCGGCACCGCGCGCAAGGTGGTTCTCGGCGTCGCCGCCACGGTCGCCGTGCTGGTCTTCGTCGCGCGGGTCGTCCATGTCCTGTGGCGCTTCCCCCGGCAGGAGGGCGTCCTGCTGCCCGACGCGGGACCCGGCCCGGGCCCGGAGCGGCCGAGCCGCTCGGGACCCGCCGGCGTCGACTCGTAGACCGGCCCGCATCCCGCCCGCCGTCAGCCGGCCGGCCCGCCGCGCAGCCCGACCGAGCGGGCCAGCCCTCCCGCGGCCTGCCGGAAGAACACTTCGCGCGCCTCGACGACCCGGTTGAACTGACCGAAGAGCTCGAAGGAGATCAGGCCGGAGAGCTGGGCCCAGGCCGCGACGAGGGCCGCGACGGCGGCGGGCGGGAGGTCCGGAGCCAGCTCGGCGGCCATCCGCTCGGCCTCGGGGCGCAGTTCCGGCGCGAGGGGAGGCACGACGAGACCATCGGCCCGGGACGCGTCCCGCACCAGGCCGATGAGCACCCGGCCGACCCGCGAGGCGGGGCCCACCGTGTCCATGGGGGCGCTGTAGCCGGGAACGGGCGAACCGTAGATCAGGGCGTACTCATGGGGGTGGACCAGGGCCCACTGCCGTACGGCGCAGGCCACGGCGACCCAGCGCACGGCGTACGGGGCCGGGGCGGGCCGGGCCCGGTCGGCGGTGGCGCGCGCGCCTTCCGCAGCCTCGCCGATCGCGTCGTACGCGTCGACGATCAGCGCGGTGAGCAGGTCGTCGCGGCTCGGGAAGTAGCGGTAGAGCGCGGAGGAGACCATGCCCAGCTCGCGGGCGACGGCGCGCAGGGAGAGTCTGGCCGCACCCTCCACCGCCAGTTGCTTCCTGGCCTCGTCTTTGATCGCGGCGGTCACTTCCCTGCGGGCGCGTTCGCGGGCTCCTCGGATGGTGCTCATGAGATCAGTCTGCCACGCCCTCAGAGCACCGAACCATAACGAGAGCACTGCTCTTGCTTTAGGCGTCACTTCCGCGCACACTGATCTCAAGCGAGAGCACCGCTCTCTCCAGCCGTGGGGGTCACCGTGTCGCAGCCGTACTACCTTCAGGCCAGTCCGGCCGCCAAGCGCCTCAACAAGGTCATCGGCCGGCTCGCCCGGTACGGCGTCAGCCTCGGCGGAGCCGCCGAGATGTCGGTACGGGGACGCAGGAGCGGCCGGATGCAGCGCGTCCCCGTCAACCCGCACGCCTTCGGGGGCGCCCAGTACCTCGTCTCGGCCCGGGGCCACTCCCAGTGGGTGCGCAACATGCGCGTCGCGGGCGGCGGTGAACTGCGGGTCGGGCGCAGAACCCGCGCCTTCTCCGCCGTGGAGATCCCCGACGACGAACAGAAGGCACAGATCGTCCGGGCCTACCTGAAGCGGTGGGGGTGGGAGGTCGACCAGTACTTCCAGGGCGTCACGGCGAAGTCCACGGACGCGGAACTCCTGGCGGCCTGCCCGGACCATCCCGTCTTCCGCATCACGGTGGACAGCTGAGGAACGGTCACCGGTCGGCCGTGTCCCCGCCGGCCTCCTCGGCCCGCCGCGCCGCCACGCCGGAACCGGTGAGCAGCTCCCTCACCAGAGCGACGACGAGGGCGGGCCGCGAGACGAACGGCGAGTGCCCCGTCGGCCACTCGCGCGCGTGGGTGCAGCGGGCGGCGAGCGTACGTTGCAGAGCCGGGTCGACCGCCCGGTCCCGCGCGCAGACGACATAGGTGGAGGGGGTGCGCTTCCAGCTCCGGTGCTCCGGGACTCCCCGCCCGCAGCCCGGGGCCTGCGGGCGCAACAGGCCGACCGCCCAGGCGGCGAGGGGCCCGGGACAGTCGCCGTAGAGAGCGTCGACCGCCCGGCCGGGATGCAGGGACGTCGTACCGTCAGGTCCGGGCACGATCGCCTCGCGCAGTCGGGAGGACGCCCCGCCGAGGGCCGCCGCGCTCTCGCCGGCGTCCGGTACGAAGGCCGCCAGATACACCAGGTGGAGCGCCCCGCGCACCCCGGTGATCACCGACCCGCCGTAGGAGTGGCCCAGCAGGACCGCAGGCTCCTCCAGCGCGTCGACGGCGGCCTGGACCGCTGCCGTGTCGGCGGCCAGGGACCCCCGGTGGAGTTCGGGTACGGCCACCTCGATCCCCTCGGCCCGCAGGGCCGCCGCGACCGGGGCGAAGTGCCCGGGGCGGTGGTACAGGCCGTGAACGAGCACCGCGGCAGCGCCCATTGCGCGCGTCAGCGGTCCATCGCGCTCAACGCCCGCTGCGCCAGCGGGTGCGTGCGGACGAGCTCGGCCAGCGACGTCGTGCCCCGGGTGATCCCGGCGAACGCCTTCCAGGCCGGGCGGAAGCCGGTGAGCACCGCGTGCAGCACGCCCGGGCGGCGCTCAAACAGCTTGAGCATGCGGCGGCCGACGCCCATCTCCACGCCGAGCCCGGCCTTGATGGCGAACGCGTAGTTCAGGGCCTGGCGGCGGGCGTCCACCGCGTCGTGCGACTCGGCGATCCGCACCGCCCACTCGCCCGCGAGCCGGCCGGAGCGCAGCGCGAAGGAGATGCCCTCCCGGGTCCACGGCTCCAGGAGGCCCGCCGCGTCGCCGCAGACCACGACCCGGCCGCGCGAGAGCGGCGAGTCGTCGCTCCGGCACCGGGTCAGATGGCCGGAGGAGATGGACGGCTCGAACCCGGCGAGGCCGAGGCGGGCGATGAAGTCCTCCAGATACCGCTTGGTGCCCGCGCCGTCGCCGCGCGCCGAGATCACCCCGACCGTCAGCGTGTCGCCCTTGGGGAACACCCAGCCGTAACTCCCGGGCATCGGGCCCCAGTCGATGAGCACCCGGCCCGCCCAGTCCTCCGCCACCGTCGCCGGAACCGGGATCTCCACCTCCAGGCCCAGGTCGACCTGGTCGAGCTTCACCCCGACATGTGCTCCTATCCGGCCCGCGCTGCCGTCCGCGCCGACGACCGCCCGCGCCAGCACGGTCTCCCCGCCGGCCAGCACCACGGCGACCGTACGCCGGTCGGGCACGGCCGGTCCGTGCTGCTCCACCCGCACCACCGAGGCTCCGGTGCGCAGTTCGGCGCCCGCCTTCTGCGCCTCCTCCACCAGCCCGGCGTCGAACTCGGGGCGGTTGATGAGCCCGAAGAGCATGCGCCGGGAGCGGCGGGTGCGGGCGAGCTTCCCGTTGAGGGAGAAGGTGACCGCGTGGATGCGGTCCTTCAGGGGCAGTTCGAACCCCGGCGGCAGGGAATCCCGGGAGAACCCGATGATGCCGCCGCCGCAGGTCTTGTAACGCGGCAGTTCCGCTTTCTCCAGGAGCAGGACCCTTCGGCCCGCCACGGCTGCCGCGTACGCCGCCGATGCGCCGGCCGGTCCGGCGCCGACGACGACGACGTCCCAGACCAACGACTCTTCGTGCTCACGTCCGGCGTCTGCGTTCTCGCTGCTCACGATGTGCTTCTGCTCCCGATCCGACCAGTGGCCCCAGCTGCTCACGGCATCCTACGGCGCGTTGTGACCGCGCCCCCCTGTGGGAGGATCGGCCATGATTTCGTCGTACGAACGACGCCGCAACCACGGCGCCCCGCACGGTCGCGTACATACCGCGCCCTACCCTTAACGTCGCACCCACGAGGAGCGTGCCCATGACCGCCCGCCCGATTTCCGAGACCGTCGCCTCGCTGATGCCCCGTGCCCGGGCGGAACTGGCCGAGCTGGTCGCGTTCCAGTCGGTGGCGGACCCCGCGGTGTTCCCGAAGAGCGAGTGCGAGGCGGCGGCGAACTGGGTCGCGGACGCGCTGCGCGCCGAGGACTTCACGGACGTCGCCCTGCTCGACACCCCTGACGGCACGCAGTCGGTCTACGGTTTCCTGCCGGGACCCGCCGGAGCCCCGACCGTACTGCTCTACGCGCACTACGACGTCCAGCCGCCGCTGGACGAGTCGGCGTGGCTCTCCCCGCCGTTCGAGCTCACCGACCGCGACGGGCGCTGGTTCGGCAGGGGCGCGGCGGACTGCAAGGGCGGGTTCATCATGCATCTGCTCGCGCTGCGCGCCCTCAAGGCGAACGGCGGCGTCCCGGTCTCGGTGAAGGTCATCGCCGAGGGCTCCGAGGAGCAGGGCACCGGCGGTCTGGAGCGGTACGCGGAGGCGCACCCGGAGCTGCTCGAGGCCGACACGATCGTCATCGGCGACGCCGGGAACTTCCGGGCCGGGCTGCCCACCGTCACGGCGACGCTGCGCGGGATGACGATGCTGCGCGTGCGGCTCGACACCCTCGAAGGGAACCTGCACTCGGGACAGTTCGGCGGTGCGGCCCCCGACGCCCTGGCCGCGCTGATCCAGCTGCTGGCCTCGCTGCGCGACGAGAACGGGACGACGACGGTCGACGGTCTCACCGGCGACGCCGACTGGGACGGTCTCCAGTACCCGGAGGCGGAGTTCCGGCAGGACGCCAAGGTGCTCGACGGGGTGGAGCTGATCGGCACGGGCACGGTCGCGGACCGGATCTGGGCGCGGCCCGCCGTCACCGTGATCGGCATCGACTGCCCGCCGGTGGTCGGCGCGACCCCGTCCGTGCAGGCGAGCGCGCGGGCCCAGATCAGCCTGCGGGTGCCGCCCGGCCACGACGCCGCCGAGGCGACGAAGCTGCTCACCGCACACCTGGAGTCGCACACCCCGTGGGGCGCGCGGGTCGCGGTGGAGCAGGTGGGCCAGGGCCAGCCGTTCCTCGCGGACACGGCCAGCCCGGCGTACACGGCGATGGCGGACGCGATGCGGGACGCCTACCCGGGCCAGGAGATGCAGACCTCCGGCATGGGCGGCTCGATCCCGCTCTGCAACACGCTGGCGTCGCTCTACCCCCAGTCGGAGATCCTGCTGATCGGGCTGAGCGAGCCCGAGGCGCAGATCCACGCGGTGAACGAGAGCGTGTCTCCCGAGGAGCTGGAGCGGATGTCCGTCGCCGAGGCGCTGTTCCTGCGCAACTACGCGGACTCCAAGAAGGTCTGACCCGGCGCAGCCGGGAAAGGGGCGACTCCGCGACGGCCGATTCCGGTCGGCCGCAGCGGAGGCCCCGCGACCGGAGGCGGATCCGCTCGACCGGGGACGCCCGTCGCGAGCGACGGTGAGGTGCTGCTCGGCGTGATCGACGTGGACCGCGCCAGAACATCGGAGGGCTGCTCATCGATACTCATAGCGGCATTTCCCTCCGGGACCATCGCGCTGGTCCGCGAATCGGGAGAATCGGTGAATCGGGAAAGTCGGCGTCCGGGCGCCCGGGGCGCGCCCTCAGCCCACCGGCACGCCGGCCTCCAGGTTGAGCACCGTGGACCGCTCGCGCGCCCGCAGGGCCCAGCGCAGCCGCTCGTACCGGGTGGGCGGCAGCATCCCCGCCGCCTCCTCCTCCGTGACGAAGCGCCAGCCGCGCAGCTCGGAGCCGGGCAGCAGCAGTCGGCCGGCGTCCTCGGACCGCAAGAGCCCCCCGTCGAAGAGGAAGCGCAGTCCGCCGTAACCGGGCGGGGCGGGCGACTCCCAGTCGACGAGGAGCAGGGTCGGGGTCCGGTCGAGCCGGAGCCCTATCTCCTCGGCCACCTCCCGCACCCCCGCCTGCGCCGGAGCCTCCCCCTCCTCCACGACCCCGCCGGGGAACTCCCAGCCGGGCTTGTACGTGGGGTCGACGAGCAGCACCCGGTCCTGTTCGTCGAAGAGCAGGACCCCGGCCGCGACGGTCGCGGCGGTCGGCTCGGGGCTCTGCACGATCTCGCACGCCCCCGCGGCCCCGGTGCGGACGGCCTCGGCGATGCGCTCGGCGGTCTCGCGCGGGGTGAGGGCGCCGTTGTCCACGACATGGGCGTCCGCGGTGATCCAGCCGAGCGCGTCGCGGTAGGGGCCGATGTGGTCCAGCGCCCACCGGTTGACCCGCTCGCTGTGCTCACGGTCGCCGGGACACTCCACCCGGCCCGCTATCCGTCTGCGCAGGATCGTTTCCTCAGGCGAGAGGAGCACATGCCGGACCGGGATGCGCCGGGAGGCGAGCCCACCGAATATCTCGTCGCGGTACTCCTGCCGCAGCAGGGTCATCGGCACCACCAGCACCCCGGGCGTCTCGGCGAGCAGCGCGGCCGCCGTGTCCACCACGAGCCGCCGCCAGATCCCCAGGTCTTGGAAGTCGCTCACCTCGGCCAGCCTCTTCTGGGGCAGCAGCCCGCGCAGCCCCGCTCCGGTGAGTTCCGGGTCGTACAAGGTGCTGTTCGGGATCAGCTCGATCAGTTCGCCCGCGGCGCTGGTCTTGCCCGCGCCGAAGGCCCCGTTGATCCAAACGATCACGGTTCCCCCTCTTCCGTAGCCCCCTGTGGCTTGCCCGCAACACCCTGCCGCAGAAACCCCGCCGCGGCGACGGCGTTGCCGGGATGCGGCATCCGGCACGATTTCAGGGGTCCCGGCGGTACGAAGCCGGGGTACGGGGCACCCGTAACGGTGACGGGCCGGGGTCGTTGGAGCAGTCAGCCGCCGGGCCAACGGCATGGGCCGGCGGCACAGGACATCAAGGGGTGCGCCGTGCGGCGGACGATTCTCGAACAGTTCCCGGCAGGAGACCCGCGCGGCAGCCGGCCGGCGGAGGAGTTCGCGGCCGCGCGCCGCGGCGAGGGTCTGGCGGCGGAGGTCGTCATGGACCTGGACCACGACGTCTTTCTCGTGGTCGTGCCCCAACAACCCGCGAACGCGGGCCGCTGACGGAGCGTCGCGCCGGACACGGGCGGGGGTGCGTGCGCCATGGGGTCGCGGCCGGGGGTGCGTGCGCTGGATGGCGCCGGCCGCCGGGGGGGGGCGTGTGCGCCGTGAGACGGTCCCGGCCGCCGCGGGGGCGCGTCCGCCGGAGCGTCGTACGGAACGCCCTCGAGGACCCGTGCTCCGGAGCGTCGTACGGAACGCCGCTGAGGAGCCGTGCGCCAGAGCGTCGTACGGAACGCCGCTGAGGACCCGTGCTCCGGAGCGTCGTACGGAACGCCGCTGAGGACCCGTGCTCCGGAGCGTCGTACGGAACGCCGCTGAGGACCCGTGCGCCAGAGCGTCGTACGGAACGCCGCTGAGGACCCGTGCGCCGGGGGATCGTGCCGGACGTTGCCGGGAGCGCGTGCGCCGGAGTGTCGCCGAGGACCCGTGCGCCGGGGTGCGGTGCCTAGCGCAGCGCGATCGCCGCGGCCGCCGCGCCGACCAGGCCCGCGTCGGTGCCCATCACGGCGGGCGCGACCGTCAGTCCCCGTACGAAGGAGAGCGTGGCGTAGTCCCGCAGGCTGCGGCGCAGCGGTGCGAAGAGCACCTCGCCGGCGCCCGCCACTCCCCCGCCGATCACCGCGATGTCGATCTCGACCAGGGTGGCGGTGGCGGCGATCCCGGCCGCGAGCGCCTGGGCCGCCCGCTCGTACGAGGCGATGGCGACCGGGTCCCCGGCGCGCGCGGCGGCGGCGACCGCGGCGGCCGTGGTGTCGCCGTCCGGGCCGGGCAGCCAGCCGCCCTCCAGGGCACGGCGGGCGATGTTCGGGCCGCTGGCGATGCGCTCCACGCAGCCGCGGGCCCCGCAGGGGCACGGGTCGCCGTCCAGGTCGACGCTGATGTGGCCGATGTGCCCGGCGTTGCCGGAGGGTCCGGGGTGCAGGGCGCCGCCCAGGACCAGGCCGCCGCCGACACCCGTGGACACGACGAGGCACAGCGCGTTGTCGTAGCCGCGCGCCGCCCCGAGCCAGTGCTCGGCCGCCGTCATCGCGACCCCGTCGCCGACCAGCGCCACCGGCAGTCCGCCGGTCGTCTTCCGCACCCGCTCCACCAGCGGGAAGTCGCGCCAGCCGGGGACGTTGACCGGGCTGACCGTGCCCGCGGCCGCGTCGACCGGCCCCGCGCTGCCGATCCCGGCGAAGTCCGCGCGGCCCCACAGCGGTGAGGCCGTCAGCTCGCCCAGCACCTCGTCCACGGCGTCCATCACCGCCTCGGCCCCCTCCCGTGCGGGCGTGGGACGCTGCGCCCGTACGAGGAGGTTTCCGCCGCCGTCGACGAGCGCGCCGGCGATCTTGGTGCCGCCGATGTCGAGCGCGGCGACGAGGTCGGTATGCATCGGTGTGGCTTCTCCGGACGAGTGAAGGGACGGACCTGCGCGTTCAGTCAATAGTCTGCACAGTCTCCCTGGCGTTGACAACGTTGTCCAGGGCCTATGCTCGACGCCACGGCCTCCGTTCGTGCCCGCAGCGGGCTCCGCAGGCCCGCCCGGGGCGCCCGAATGCCGCCCGAATCGCCGATCGCCCTCCCGCCCGTATCCGACGACAGGACAGCGCACCGTGGACCGGACCGCCCGCCATTCCGAGACCCGATACGGCAACCGGCCGACCATGAAGGACGTGGCGGCCCGCGCCGGAGTGGGCCTCAAGACGGTTTCCCGGGTGGTGAACAGCGAGCCCGGCGTCACGCCCGACACCGAGCGCCGCGTGCAGGAGGCGATCGACGCGCTGGGCTTCCGCCGCAACGACAGCGCCCGCGTGCTCCGCAAGGGGCGCACGGCCTCCATCGGTCTGGTCCTGGAGGATCTGGCGGACCCCTTCTACGGCCCGCTGAGCCGGGCCGTGGAGGAGGTCGCCCGCGCGCACGGGGCCCTGCTCATCAACGGCTCCAGCGCCGAGGACCCCGAGCGCGAGCAGGAGCTCGTCCTCGCCCTGTGCGCACGCCGCGTGGACGGTCTCATCGTGATCCCGGCGGGCGACGACCACCGGTATCTGGAGCCGGAGATAAAGGCGGGCGTCGCCACGGTCTTCGTGGACCGCCCGGCGGGCCGGGTCGACGCGGACATGGTGCTCTCCGACAGCTTCGGCGGCGCCCGGGAGGGCGTGGCCCATCTGATCGCGCACGGCCACCGCAGGATCGGGTTCATCGGCGACCAGCCCCGCATCCACACCGCCACCGAGCGTCTTCGCGGCTACCACACCGCCATGACGGACGCGGGGATCACCGTGGAGGACGCCTGGGTCTCCCTCGGCTCAACCGAGCCGGGCCGGGTCCGCGACGCCGCCGAGAAGATGCTCGGCGGGCCCGAGCCGGTCACCGCGCTCTTCGCGGGGAACAACCGGGTGACGGTGACGGCGGTCCGGGTGATCGCGGAGCGGGAGGGGCCCGTCGCGCTGGTCGGGTTCGACGACATCGAGCTGGCCGATCTGCTCGGCATCACCGTCATCTCGCAGGACGCGGCGGCGGTCGGCAGGACCGCCGCCGAGCACCTCTTCCGCCGCCTGGACGGCGCCGACCACGCCCCGGTCCGGGTGGAACTGCCGACCAAGCTGATCCCGCGCGGTTCGGGCGAACTGCCGCCCGCCTGAGGCCCGTTCGGCCGCCCGAGGCTCATTGCTCCGCTCCCGAGGCCCGTCGCTCCGCCCGCCCGAGGCCCCCGTCAGGCCGCCGCGGGAAACTCCCGGGTGAGCAGCGCCAGGAGCCGCGGGGGCGCGTCCTCCTGCTGGATCGCGTGGCCCGCCCCCTCCACCCAGTGCAGCTCGGAGTGCGGGATCAGCGCGTGCGGCCGCTCGGCGATGGGCGGGGCGAGGAACCCGTCCTCGCGCCCCCGGATGATCCGGGTCGGCACCGGCGCCGGCCCCGGCAGATGCCGGAACTCGTCGGTGCCCGCCCGCTCGAGCCGCCCGTACTGGCGGCAGTACGCCGCCCTGCCCTGCTCGCCGCGCGCCGTCGTCGAACGGCGTGTGGTGCGACATGGACGGGTGCGGCGCCCGGCACAGGATGCGGGCGTACCGCGCCCGCAGGGGCGCACAGGGGCCGCCTCCGCGGACGGGCTACGCGGCGGGCCTCTCCAGCATGCGGAGAGCGTCGACGGCCGCCGGCGACAGCATGGAGTCCCGCAGCTCGGCCAGGGGGAGCCAGGCCACCGCGTCGGTGGACCCGTCGATCTCCGCGACCACCGACTCCCCGGCCCCGAGGTCGACGGCGTAGAACAGCGCGACGAGATTCCAGTTCACGCCGCCCCGGCGGACCGCGTACGTCCTCGCGTCGAGCAGCCGGGCGGCGGCGGGTTCGCGTCCCGTCTCCTCGCGGAGCTCACGCGTCAGGGCTTCCACGGGCTGCTCGCCCGGATCGACGCCTCCCCCGGGCAGATGCCACAGCCCCGGCAGGAAAACCGGTGAGGCGTCCGAGAGTCGGGCCAGGAGGAGTCGGCCGCCCTCCACCGCGATGGCGTACGCCGACACACGGGTCCGCACGTGAACGTCGGCCATCCCCGCCCGCCTCCACTCGACTCAACCGCCGCGACGGCCGCGACCGGTAGACCCGGACCCTACCCCCGGGCGCACGCCCCCACGACGACGCCCCCTACGGAGCCGTGACCGTCAGGTCCCCCCGGCGCGGCGAGGCGAAGGCGTCCAGGTCCGCGCGGGTGAGGCCGGTGAGCCGGGCCACCTCGGCGGCGTCCAGCGCGCCGCAGTCGATGCCGCGCAGCAGATAGCCGCTCAGCGCCTTGGCCGTGGCGGGCTCGTCCATGACGTCCCCGCCGGCCTTGGCGACGTACGCGGCGAGCCGGGCGGCGGCCGGCTCCAGGCCCTCGCGGTAGAAGGCGTAGACGGCCGCGTAACGCGTCGGCAGATGCCCGGGGGCCATGTCCCAGCCCTGGTAGTACGCGCGGGCCAGAGCGCGGCGCGTGAGGCCGTAGTGGAGCCGCCAGGCTTCGTGGACCTGGGCGGTCGGGCCGACCGGCAGGACGTTGGTGGAGCCGTCGGAGACGCGTACGCCGGTGCCGGCGGCGGCGACCTGCATGACGGCCTTGGCGTGGTCGGCGGCCGGGTGGTCGCTGGCCTGGTGGGCGGCGCTGACGCCGACGCAGGCGCTGTAGTCGAAGGTGCCGTAGTGCAGCCCGGTCGCCCGGCCCCGTGCGGCGTCGATCATGCGGGCGACGGCGGCGGTCCCGTCCGAGGCCAGGATCGACTGGCTGGTCTCGATCTGGATCTCGAAGCCGATCCGCCCCGCGTCGAGCCCGTGGGCCTTCTCGAAGGCTTCGAGGAGCTGGACGAAGGCGGTGACCTGCTCGGGGTACGTCACCTTCGGCAGGGTCAGCACGAGCCCTTCGGGAAGCCCGCCCGCCGCCATCAGGCCGGTGAGGAAGACGTCCGTGGTGCGGATGCCCCGATCGCGTACGCCGGCCTCCATGCACTTCATCCGGATGCCCATGTACGGGGCCGCGGTGCCGTTCTCGTACGCCTCCGAGACCAGCCGGGCGGCGCGGGCCGCGGCCTCGTCCTCCTCGGCGTCCGGGCGGGGGCCGTAACCGTCCTCGAAGTCGATGCGCAGGTCCTCGACGGGCTCGCGCTCCAGCTTCGCGCGCACGCGGTCGTGGACCGGGCCCGCCAGCTCCTCGGGGATGCCGAGGACGGCGGCGAACGAAGAGGCGTCGGGGGCGTGTTCGTCGAGGGCGGCCAGCGCCTGGTCGCCCCAGGAGCGGAGGGTGCCGGGCTCGAAGACGTCACCCGGTACGTAGACGGTGTGCACGGGCTGGCGGGTGCCGGGGTCTCCCGGGTAGCGGCGGGCGAGCTCCGCGTCGACCGCCGTGAGGGAGGCGCTGATCTCCTCGCTGACCGTGCCGGCGAGGCTCGTTGCCACCTTCTCCTGCTGACCCATGACCGTACCCTCCACGCTCTGGCTGTTTCCGCTTCCCGGAATCAATAATCCGTATAGTGAAGTTATAAGGCCGCTCGACCTGCGTCAATGGTGGCCTGGAACGGCGCTGGGCCGCGCGGTGGGGTGCACCGTGCGGCCCAGGGCGGGGGTGTTGCGTGTGGGGTGTGTTCAGTTCTTGCGGGTGTTGATTTCTTCGGTGAGTTGGGGGACGACGGTGAAGAGGTCG
>NZ_JAEBEP010000026.1:0-28414 GCF_046548915.1 Streptomyces sp. cmx-18-6
TCGGTCGGGTCGTCCACGGTACGGCCGCCCGCATCAACTGCACGCAGTAGTGGCTTCAGCATGCACGCGACTGTACCGATCCAGAGGGCTCAACTGCCCAGCGGTCCACTTCCGCAACAGGCCCTAGTTCGCAGCGACGTCCCGCCCTACCTGCTCGATGCTTTCACGTACCTGTGCGGCGAGGAGGCCCCGTGCCCCGCACCTACCTGCCCGACCCCTTCGCCACCGACAAGGTGGAGAACATGGTGAAACTCCTGGGGCTGGACCCGCTCGACGCCGAGCAGCGGGACTTCCTGCAGAGCGAGAGCACGCAGGACCTTCAGGCCGCCCCGGGGTCGGGCAAGACGACCTTGATCGGGCTCAAGCTCGCCCTGATGGCCGACGCGTGGACCTCCCCGACGCGCGGGGTGTGCGTGCTGTCGCACACCAATACGGCCAAGAACGAGATCGCCGACCGAGTGGGCCTTCTCGCCGCAGGACGCAGCCTGCTGCGCTATCCGCACTTCATCGGCACCATCCAGTCCTTCGTGCACACCTTCCTCGCGCTGCCGGCCGTGCGGGACAGGAAAGTGGAGGTCCGGTCCATCGACGACGACGCCTTCGAGACCGCAGCCCTCCGGCTCCTGCGGCGCCCCGAATACTCCACCCTGCGCAACTACGTGGAACGCCAGCACCAGGGTACCGGCATCGTTAGCGGGGCGACGTTCACCTACCGGGACCGCGAACTCGCGGTCACCGGAGCGGCCAGAGATCCGCGCTTCGGCGCCCAGTCTCCCAGCGGAAAGCAACTAGACCACCTCAAACGGACTCTTGCACGCCGGGGCATCTTCCGCTTCCAGGACATGTACGCCATCGCTCAGGAGTATCTCGCTCGGCACCCGGGTATCGCCGCGGCGGTCACCACGCGCTTCCCGTTCGTTCTCCTCGACGAAACGCAGGACACCAGCGCCGCCCAGCATGAACTGCTGGACCTTGTGTTCGCTTCCTCATCCACCGTCGTGCAGCGGGTGGGCGATACCAACCAGGGCATCTATAGCGACGCGGCCTCCGCAGGAGGGCCCGCGTCCCTGTTCCCGCTGCCGGGGGCCCCGGAGCTGCCGGTCAGCCGCCGCTTCGGGCCGCAGATCGCGGCTGTGGCCAGCCGTTTGGCCGTCCGGCGGCCCCAGCAGGTGCGCGGAGCCGGCCCCGACGGCCAGGTGGCGGTTCTGCTGTTCGACGAGACCACGGTGTCCGACGTCGTACCGACCTTCGAGCGCATGGCCGCTGTGACCGTCCCCGAGGACGTCCTCATGCGGCGTCCACCGCGTGTACTGGGTGCGCGACAGAACCCGAAAACCTCACCCGTCTACCCGCAGTCGATCTCCTGCTACCTGCCCGGATACACCCCGACCAGACGCCCGACGGCTCACCGCACCCTGATCGGCGCGGCCCGCGCGGCAAGCGCCCGGTGGAAATCAGGCCCGGACAGCCACGAAGCGGCCACCGAGTTGTGGAACGCCGTGCGCGCGTCCGTCTCGTCACCGACCGGCGACGGGCTCCCGGCCCTCGGCCGCCTGGAGAGGTCAATGGCGACAACCGGAGGCAGGGTGCGGATCCTGCTGCGTGAACTCCTCCTCAACGCAGACAGGTTCGACGAAGCGAGCTGGGGAGAGGCCACCGAGCAGCTGGCCGTCCAGCTGAAGCTCCTCAACGGCTGCCAACTGCGCGAGCCTGAAATGGAATTCACCCCCGCTGCTGCGGCAGGCGTAGCTCTCGGGTCCGCTCCGGCGGCCGTCGCCGCAGTACCGGCGGCGCGGGCCGTACCCGGGACCATCCAGAGCGCGAAGGGCGAGACCCACGCGGCAACACTGATCCTGGAGTGCCTGGAGAAGACGGGCAGGAAGTTCGACGTGACCGAGGCGCTGCGCATGATCGCCGAAAGGAGCGACCCGCTGCGGGAACTGAAGAGCGTCCAGGCCGCCGTACAGCTCGTCTTCGTCGGCGCGACACGCCCTACCCACCTTCTGGTGCTCGCCGCCCACCGCGACCGCAGCAAAAAGTACGCGGACGCGATGACCGGCGCGGGCTGGGACATCCGTGACCTCACCGAGCACTGAGCCTTCGCCAACTTGAATTCGCAGGTTAAGGGGCTGGTGTGGTCGACGCCAGCAGGTCTCGCGGGGCTGGTCTCACCGATGAAGGAGGAGATCCTGGCGGATCAAGAGACGACGCCCCCCCCGCAGGACGGCCGATCGATCGCGACGCCCACTGCGGGATCCGGCACGAAAAAGGAGATCCGCACAGAAGGCAGGGGCGAGCAGCCCGGCACCTCATCCCTATACGGGCTCACTGCACTCCTGACGGCTTGCCAGGTGACCTCGCCCTCCCGCCGCCGGTATCCCTGGCAGGCCCGCAGAAGGGCACACAGCGATCCCCTCCATGGGGCCTACGCCAGACACCCCAACCCTCCGTCGTAGGCCCCGGGCGGCCGGTCGCGCGGCAGCCGGAACCCGCTTCGCGGGAGACCGAACACGAACAGGCCACGAACGCTCTTCAGCCCTCCGGGTTCGGCGGCTAGACCCTCCAGAGCGACCACGCGTCGACCACGGGGCCAAGCTCTTCAGCGAACCGGTCCCCGCCGCCGACAGCCAGCCAGGTAGCCCACTGGCGCACGGCACCCGCCGTCCAGTCAGCGATCTGGAGCTGCGGGTGGAATCACCTTGAAGCCCTTCTGGGCGGGGTCGCGGCGGATGACTTCGACGTCGATGCCCAGGCGGGCGCCGTGGTCGATGGCCTTGGTGCGGTAGCCGCTGTCGGCCCACGCCTTCGTGACGCGAGGGTGGCCTTCGGCAATGTTCGAGAGCAGGCGGATTCCGCCGGCGTTGTCGGAGACGCTGGTGGCGGTGACCAGCAAGGCCAGGAGAAGGCCGAGTGTGTCGACGCCGATGTGCCGTTTGCGGCCCGCGATCTTCTTGCCCGCGTCGATGCCCTGGCCGACCGCGGGCACGTTGGCCGAGGTCTTGATGCTCTGGGCGTCGAGGATGCAGGTGCTGGGCGCGGCGTTTCGGCCCTCCGGACCAGCCGTCGCAGGAGTCCGTTGAGCTGATCGAAGACGCCGTCCTTCTGCCAGGCGGCGAAGTATCCGTAGACGGTTTCCCACAGGGCGAAGTCATGCGGCAGGTACCGCCATGGGATCCCGGTCCGGTCGACGTAGAGAATGGCGTCCATGATCCGGCGCAGGTCGTGTTCGGGCGGCCGCCCGATGTCCAGGCCCCGCCCTCTGCGTACTACTCGCCAGGCGGTCAGGGTTGGTTCGAGCAGTTCCCAACGGGCATCGGACAGGTCGATCAGACAGGAGCGAAGGGATCGAAACGGACCCTCGAAGGCCGTCACCCGCCCCATCTGCCACAACAGGCGTCTACCGCCTCAGCTGGCCCGAATCGGTCCGCCATCTGAACTGCAATGAAGCACCCCTGTCGGGACCAACGCTCTTTCAGCTTGTTTTTTATGGTTTGCGAGCTTTCAGCTGATTACGTTCAGCGATGCTTTCAGGGCGTCTGGTCGATTTGCCCACGTCGTAGCGGGTGGCCGGTCGTTGGTTCTTCGAGCCGAGTGGGCGTCCTGGGACCGGAGTTGAGGGTTTGGGCGCGCGGGCCGGATTGTGCAGGTGAGGGCGGAGGTTCCTGAACCCGCGGCGGACGCGGGCCGGGGTGAGCCGGGCGGGCTCGGCCGGTTTCTCCCACGGGCGACGGAGGTCGGCTGCGGCCTCGCGGGTGAGCCGGAGCTGGGTATGCGCTGCGATCACGAGCCACGTCCACCGGTCCGCGGCCTCCGGGCTGCGGAGCCTGGGACGGGTCCAGCCGAGCGTCTGCTTGACGAACCGGAAAGTGTGTTCAAGATCGAAGCGCCTCAAGAACGCCTGCCACCGCAGTTCGACGTCCTCGCTGGTCATGCCGGTCTTGGAGGACCACAGCCAGACCGGCAGCGGGTCGTGACCGCCAGGCAGATGGTCCACCGTCAGGCGGATCAGGGTTCCCTCGATGATGGGGAGTTCGCCGTGGTGGTCGATCCACGCGGAGCGGGTGGTGAGACGGGGGTGGATGCGGTCCCAGGCCATCGCCTGGGCAGTGCCATAGCGGTCGGTGACCTGCACGGCTTCCGCGTCGGGTTCGCCCCACGTCTCGGGCTTGGTGAAGCGGAACTCCTTGCCGTGCTTCGGCGGGCGCCCGCCCTGGGGATAGGCCAGGGCGTACTCCTTGAGTGTGGGCGTGGGCCGTCGCGTCACTCGGTCCGCACGCATCCGCCCGAGGACCTCGATGGGCATGCCGTCAAGGAGATGGGCCATGCGCGGGGCGTCGTAGCCGGCGTCGAAGACGATCAGGATGTCGTCGTCCCCGGCTTCCCACTGTCCCTGGTCAATCAAGTCGGTGACAACGCGGCGGACCTGGGCGGCGGTGACCTCGGCGACATCGTCGTCGGGGCCGAGCCGGACCGCGTCCAGCAGCTGACACCACGATGTCCGTCCGGTCTCCAGCGCGGCGACGAATGAGTATGGCCAGCCGGGAATGAGCTGGTCCGAGGAGCGTCCCGAGTGGCCATAAACGTGGCAGAACAGACGGTCCGGGCTGGTCGGCGCATCGGGCCGCAGCCACGCGGAGACATCGACCGCCAGCACCAGGCGCCCGTCCGCGGCCTTGGGCTGCGGCAGCACGGCCAGCGCCTTGCGCAGCCTGGCCACGTCGATGCGACCGTGGTTGAGCGCGTCGTACAACGCACCGTGCCCACGCCGGTGTTCCGCCAGCAGCGTCAGGTCCACCGGCGAGGTCACCGGGCCGTCCTCGCAGAGCATCGCGTCGCACAGCTCGAACAGCGTGTCACCGCGCCGGGTCAGGCATGTGTACACGTCCTCCCGGAAGTGGGACGTGAAGTCGAATGCCTCGTCCCGGGCATCGTGCTGCAGCAGACTCACCCCTGCGGTCTTCGTATGAGTGCGGTTCCGTGACGGAATGCATGATCATGCGGAAGCCGTCCGCCTGTCCGGCGAATGCCCGGGTGAGTGACCCTGTGCGAGACGGCGTTCGGGCAGGCTCAGAGGGGCGCCATCTGCAACTCGCCGATAGTCCGCAGGCCGACTTGCGCCGCCAGCCAGTTCGCCCGCCGGGCTTCGACCTGCTTCACGTGGACGTACACCGTGTGGTCCGGCGCGGGGTCCTCAAGGTAGAGGTCGCGGGCATTCACACACACCGTCACGTAGGCGCCTCTGGTGCCCCCAAGGCCGAGGCCGACCTCCGGAGCCTCAGGCCAACCACTGAAATCCCAGCGCACCATGGCCGGGACGTTCCCCGCCGCAGCCAGGAATGCCTCCACTGCTTCCGGGGCCGCGCACCATCTGCTCATGAAGATCGGGAGACACTCCGACGCGGAGTCGCCCGTGCTCGAGGAGCCGTTCCGGTCGGCCCCGTACGCCCACCAGTCAGCATCCGGCATGACTCCGGTCAACCGCTCCAACTCGCGGGGCGTGGAGACCCGTGCTTCGAAGTCGACTTCGAGGTCCTCGGTGTCAGCGAGCGCGAGCAGCCGCCCAGCGACACGCAGTGCCTCGCAAACATCCGTTGTCCTCAGCACTGCCTGCGCGTACGAGTTGCTCATGGCAAGGAGTGTGCCAAGTCACCCGCCGGTCCGCGATCGAATACCTGAACACCCCTCCGGTTCCAGCGGCAAACACACCCTGAAAGCCCGCCAAAGGTAAGAGCAAGTTCAGAAGTTGTTTTCAAAGGCGAGGGCTGTGAACGCTGCCTTTGGGGTCACCCGTTTGGGGGTGCGGAGTGAGCGGCTATGTCGGGCGGGGTGGCGGTGGCAGTGTCTGCAGATCTCCGTCAGAGGGGTTTGGTCATGATCGTCAAGAAGCGGGTCTGCGCGGTGGCCACGTCACTGACGTGGGTCCCATCAGGGCCGCCGGCCTGGTCAGCGCCCTTGGGCACCCGCCGGACGCGCCGCCAATGCGGTATCCAGCTCCGCAGGCCGCGCGGGACGTTATCCAGTTGCCCTGCCCGTCCGGCATGGCGGTCGGGCGTCTATCAAGCAGGCGCGCCGGTAGAGCGCACAGGGAACGGGAACAGCCCTTTTTCACCGGTTGACCGCTTCGCGGCCTTGCGGAGAAATGTGGGGCTGCTTGATGCTGGGGCGGCAACTCGACCATCACTTAAAGGAGTCGACCGGTGGCGCATCGTAAAGTTTATTTGGCGGTAGGCAGGACGAACACGCGGATCTACCGATTCGACCCGATCGACGGGGACACCCGCGTGGTCGAGAAGGTGTCGGCGTACGAGGACGGCTACACGGCCATGGGCGCGCAGTACCGGGGCGATGACAAGGAACCCCTGCTCTTCGCGGTCAGCGCAACCGGCTCGTCACCATCGACGTGGAGGCCGGCACGGTCTCGGACGCCGTCGTCGAGGGGCTGCCGAGCGGCCTGAAGTGGTACGACGGCGACATGGACAACGACGGGAAGAAGCTGCTTGTCGCGAGCGGCCCCGACGTACCCAGCTACACGATCGACGTGGTGGTCCGGGCGGCGACCGCCGGAAACCGGCCGGGCTCCGGTCGGTGGGACGACTTCGCCCACCACCCCAAGGACGGCCGGCTGATCTCGGTCGAGGGCGACAACGGCGATCTGCTCCACGTGGACCCCCGGAAGAACCCCATGAAGACCGTGCTTCAGAAGCAGGTTTTCCCACCTGCCGAGGCCAGCGGGTCCAGTGGTTCCCGGAAGTCCTACTCGGCCACGTTCTTCGACTCCGACGGGCACTTCTACGCCGTCGACTCGGCGGGCAACGTCAACCACCTCGACCTGAGCGGCAGCACCGTCCCCGACCGCGCCGAGCGCATCGGGAAGGGGAAGATCCCCGTCGACGGCCTGGAGGTCGTGAACGGAGCCGGCCGCATCACCCCGATGCCGATTCCTCCCAGCTACGACGAGATCCTCGTGGCCAAGAAGGCCCGCGGCTCGTGGCAGAGCTCCGATCCCCAGGGCAAGGTCTACAGCGTAGAACTGACCATCACCGCCGCCAAGGCAGGAGGCGAGGGGAAGGAGACGCGCAAGTTCCGGATCTCCTTCGACCTGCGCACGGCTCCCGGAGCAAGGTGGTGGCATCCGGCGTCGACGTCACGCACGAGGACGGCAAGGTGTACATCGACTCCCAGACGGATCAGCTGCTGACAGCAGGCAACTCGCGGCCCATCGCCCTACAGATCACCGTGCCGGGTGACCCCGCCAAGCTCCCGAGCGAGTACCCGCTCGACGGACTGAGGGCCACACGTCTGGCCTGACACCTGCCTCGGACCCGGGTTCCGGCCTTCGCGCCCGATCCGCCGCCTCCCGCCCGGCGATGGACCGCACCGCCGGGCGGGACGACGTACAGCATCAGATGCCCGCCCGCCGACGAGCGTGCCGCCGCCCTCAGAGGGTGTTTAGCCCGCTTATGCCACGCTCAGCGGCAACTTGTGGTGTGTGGCTGGTGAGGCTGGAGAAGGGAACGGTGATGGTGGGGCGGAAGCGGACGCGAGGTCGCCGTTGCGCCCCATCTGCTCCTGTTTCATCCCAACGGGCACCGGTTCACTCCGAACCGCGGCCGCCGCCGCAGCCACCCTCCTCGCCGCCTTCAGCGCGGGAAGCGCCTCGGCGGCCGACCGCACCGGCCAGGATCCGATCAACCGGACCGGCTGGAGCCGTCTCGCGCTGTACGGCGACTCCCCGGCGGACGGGGCCACCGCAGTCTTCCTCCGCGACCCGGCGTGGAAGCACAAGGCCGAGGAATGGGACGAGGTCGGCGGCCGGTGGGAGGGCGGCCGCTTCACGCTGACCTTGAAGAACAAGGCCGCCGCCAAGTGCCTCCAGCCGTCCGACGCGAAGCCCACCCGCGGCACCACGATCGTCGTACGGACCTGTGACGGCTCCGACCTCCAGCGCTGGGTCCTGCGTCCCGAGGGCGACAACAACTCCCGCTGGTGGATCTGGCAGCCCAAGGTCGACACCGACCTCGCCATGACCCTCAACCGCTACAACGACGGCAGCTGGAACGCCCTCCACCTCGACACCTCCTACCCGACCGCCGACCGCCTCTGGCACCTCGCGGACAACAACACCAGCTGGTGACGGCAACCGCGCCCCCCTCGCGACTGGACTGGGACTGAGCGGGACGCGGACCGCGAGGTCGCCGAAGTCCCCGGCCACGCGGCCGGGGACTTCGTGCCTCCGGCGTCGTACCTCCCTGCCCCGCGCCGCTTTCCTCACCGGACGTGTGTCCGTACCGGCGGCTGAAGGAGACCCGACTTCCGCCAGCTGCCCGGCGAGCCCGCACCCGCCCCGGCCCGACGTCCGCTCGCCGCCGGCGGCCTCACCTTCTCAGCCCCGGAACGCCATATCTGAGCGCTACCACCACAGGTCGTGCCACGTCCAGGACCAGCTCACCACCTGGCTCCACCGCCCGGTGTGCCAGCGCCTCCACCTGGACATTGGTCGTAGCCGGGCCGGCTCCCGCCTCGGATACCGTGTTCCTCTACGGGGTGCCATAACGGATGTGACGCCCCCCACCGGAGGTAGTCAGCGTATGAGTTCAAAGCGCAGCAAGAATCCAGCCCTGCCCGTACTTGACGACGCATTTCGACTCGCGTCGGTCAAGGACGCCGAAGAGTCCACCCGTGACTTGGCCGCGCGGCTGGCCACCACCGAGCTGCGCCGCGTTTCCCACCCGGGCCGGGTCACCTGGGAGCCCACCGATCAGGCCGAGCCCGTACCGGTCCCGCCGACTGTGGTCGACGGTGACGGGGACCTGTGGCTGAGGGACCGGGGCACTGGCACCTGGACCATGCCCGAGTTCAACCCGAAGGAGTTCCCGGCCCGCTGCGGCGAGGTTCTCACGTGGAACCAGCTTGCCCGCGAGTTCGGCCCGCTTACCGGACTGGCCGACGACCGCCGCATCGGCGGCGGCCGGCGCTGACCGCGCACCCTTCTTCGGCGTCTCGTTCATGGGAGCGTCAGAAGTCGGGGCAGAGGTTCTGGTGAACTGCGCCCAGGATCTCGCCGCCGGTCTGTGGGGTGGCGATCTCGGGAAGGCGTGTGTCGATGTGCCTGCCTGAGCCGGATTGCCGACTTCCTCACTCCCCATAACCTCCTCGGTAGTGCCCGGGGCGTGATCCGTCTAGCCGCAGGTCCCCTCCACTGACCGCTGGCGCCGGGTTCTGCTCACCGTGACAGGTCAGAGCACCCGCACCCCCGGAAGTGACTATGCCGCGGCGAGGATCTTCCACGTCCTGCCAGTCGGCGGATTCGGGGTGGTGAGCGACCGGGACGACTGCCCACGGCGTGCGCCTCGCGGTGGGCGCGGGCCCGTGTCCGTACGGAGTCGGGGCCGGTTGTTGAGGGTGTGACGATCGCGCCCCTGCCCGCCCCCGCCGGGCCTTCTGGCGACATGCCGCGCTGAGCCGTGGGCAGGGGAGCCCGACGTTGTGGCCGGAGCCTCCGAGGCCGCCCTCGGGCGGCGTCGATCCGGTCGCTGCCCGGGGCGGTGGAGATTGCGATGGGCTCCCTTGCCCCGGCGGACTGTGACCGCATGGGCCCGGACGGGCGGATCATCGAGGGCGCCGGCGGTGTGGACGCCGGGACGCTGAGCACCTTGTCCGTGGTGCCGTGTGTGCTCTCGGAGGCGGTCTGGCGCACCCCGGACCAGCAGGTCCGGCTCCTGGCGGTTGCCTGCGTGGTCAGCGGGATCGTGCGGCTGCTCGTGGACGACCCGGGCACTGAGATTCTCCACGCCACTGCGGCCGCTGAGCGTGTCGCCCTGTGAGTGCACTCGTCCTGGATCGCCGGGCCGCTTTGCACGGTCGCTGTGCCGCTGTGCGGGTCTGGCCGGCGGTGGTGGTGTTGTTTAGCTGTTGTGGTGGGTTTGTGGTCCGTGCCAGTCAAGGCAGAGGACGGTGGCGTCGTCCTTGGGCGGGTGGCCGTTGTAGGCGTGGGCGACCGCGGTGACCATGGTGCGGACGACTTCGCGGGGGTGTTCGGCGGCGGTCTTTCGCAGCAGCGCGGGGAGGTCGACGGTTTCCGCCGCGCGTTCCTGCATGCCGTCGGTGTGGAGGAGGAGTCGGTCGCCGGGGTGCAGGTCGATGTCCTGGACCCGGTAGGTGCCCTGTTGGAGGACTCCGAAGGGCATGTTGACGGCCAGGCGGAGTTCTTCGACGGTGCCGTCTCGCAGGAGGAGGGGGCGGGGGTGGCCGGCGTTGACGATCTGAGCTTGGCTGCCGTCGAGGGAGATGCGCAGGAGCTGGCCGGTGGTGAAGGTGCGGCGCCCGTGCTCGAGGAGGGCCTGGTGTATCTGGTGGGCTTGTTCGGCGAGGTCGGTGCCTGAGCGGCGGGCGCCGCGGGAGGCGTTGACGGCGAGGGTGGCGATGAGTGAGGCGCTGACGTCGTGGCCCATGGCGTCGGTGATCGACAGGTGCAGGGCGTCGTGGTCGAGGCTGTAGTCGTAGGTGTCGCCGGCGATGTCGGAGGCCGGGACCAGGGCGCCGGCGAGGGTGAACTCGGGTGCTTCGCAGGAGGGGGCGGAGGGCAGGAGCTGGCGTTGGATCTCGGCTGCGAGGCTGACGGTGGTGGTGCGGTTGCCCCAGTGGTAGAGATCGGTGAAGCGGCGGTCGGTGACGATGATGTAGGCCAGCGCGTGCGCGGCGTCCTCGACCTGTATCAGCACATCCTCGGTCGCGGTGTGGAGGAACAGCTCCAGGACGCCGATGGTGTCGCCGCGGTTGGTGACCGGGGCCAGCACCCGGAAGCCTTCAGTGCCTTCCGCGACGTGGACGACCTTCTGGGTGCGGAGTACGTCGTCGTAGATGCTGCTGCCGGCGAGGGGGACCTGTTCGGCGCGGTCCTCCTGGGGCTCGGCTGCAGCGGTGTCGTTGACCCGCAGCAGCCGCCGGCCGACGACGTCGACGAAGAGGAACGACACGTACCGGGCACCGAACCGGGTCCGCAGATTCCGCGCCACGACGTCGAGGGAGTCCACCGGTGCGGCATCCTCCGCCGCCGCCAGCACTTCGGACAGGGCGATCCGGTTCCGCGCCACAACAGCCTCCAGCGTTACATGGGGTTTGCGCCCGCCAGAGAGTTCGTGCCGGGGTCGAACAGCTTGACGAGGTTACCTGTCCCCTGTCGCTCACCCCGGGTTCCTTGCCCCATCGCCTGGACCCTGCCTCCGCAGGGCTGGGGACTGTGGTGGGTTGCGGGTGGTGTCAGGTGGCGCGGGCGGCGTCCACGGTCGGGTAGAGGTTCAGGACGCGTTCGATGCCGTAGACGCCGAACACCTGGGTCAGCCTGGGGGGCAGGTTGGCTATGCGCAGGTGGGTGCGCTGGTGGGTGGCCAGGATCAGCGTGAGGACTGTGGAGTCGATGAACGTGATGCCTCCGGCGTCCAGGATCACTCCGCCGTGTTCGTTGACGGCGGTGTCGATCTGTTCCTGCAGCCAAGGCACCGTGCCGTAGTCGAACTCACCCTGGGGCGCGATTACGGGCAGGGGCCCGGCACCAGGATGCCGGGGGCTCGCAGGAGACGTCATGGGACAAGTATGCCGCCGTGACGTTTCCCGGAGGCGTCCGAAGTGCCTGGTCCGGGCCCCACCGTTACGAAGGGACGCCTGCCGGGACGACCGGGCGAGGGCGCCAGCCCACCGCGACCAGCCGTACGACGCGACAGGGCGGACACCTGAGCCGCCCGGGGCCTGCGACACCGCCTGAATCCTGGCCCTTCCCCCTGTGTGCTGCCTGCGTTCGATTACCTCTCCACAGGCCACGCGGAAATCTATGATGGCTGGAGTAGACATTGGGTGGCAGTGTGGTTATGGTTTCTCTCGTAGCCCAGAGAACAGCACGGCTCGGCAGACACGAACTGCCGGGAGCGAAACCGCAGTTGCAAGATGTTGCACGGTCCGGTGGCGGAGTTCTGAAGCCAAAGCAGTTGCAGGACGGCGACGGAACTGGCCCCGGGCTGGGTGGCCCGCAGTGATCAGGGGCTGCCGTGAGGGAGTACCGCAGTACACGCAGTGGCATCACACAGCAGCAGGACCAAAGCAGCACCTCGGTGAAGACGTCTGGCTGTGGGCGTGTGCACCGGGAAGTTCGGCAGTGGGGTTCTAAGCCAGGGCAGTTGCATCACGGGCGACGGGGCTGGCTGCCGAAGGAGTGGCACTGTCAGTCCACCGAGCAGTACGCATCACCGGTGGTACGCAGTGAAGCAGTACCAGTAAGTGATTCAGAGGGTAAGAACGGAGGAGCCAGTCGCCATCAGGATCGCCCGGGCGGAAGCAATGGGCCCGGGTACCGCAGGACATCGTAAGTGAGGTGGTCTCCGGTCAAGCAACCGCGATCCCCGTACCCCCCTACCTCTCCCAGGTGGGAATGCGGAATAAGAAAGGCCGGCACAGCCGATCATGGTCGGCCGATGGTGTAGCAGTTCCTTCGGGGCCCCGGTGCCAACGGCACCGGGGCCCCTCCACGCGCGTTCCACACCCCTCCAAGACTTTTCCATCAATCCCACAGCCCGCCGATCCCGCTTCTGTAGTGAGGTGCAAGTGACAGCAGACGACTCCTTCCACCGTCTCGAAGACGACGACTATCCCGCCTACACCATGGGCCGGGCCGCCGAGATGCTCAACACCACACAAGGGTTCCTCCGCGCGATCGGCGAGGCCCGCCTCATCACCCCGCTCCGCAGCCCCGGTGGCCACCGCCGCTACTCCCGCTACCAGCTCCGCATCGCCGCCCGCGCCCGCGAGCTCGTCGACGGCGGCACCCCCATCGACGCCGCCTGCCGCATCGTCATCCTCGAAGACCAGCTCGAAGAAGCCAAACGCATCAACGCCGAACACCACCGGGACACCAAGCCGCCCGGCACGCCGGCCTCGGCCTGAAGCGCCGCGCGTCCGGTGGAAGACCGGCAGGTGTCGGACTCACCTGCCGGAAGGGCGCTCAAGGGTCGTCTCCCCTGCGGTTGTCATGCCCGAAGGGATGCTCTGGTCTTCGGCGTGGGTGCTCTGTCGTGCCGCTGCCTCTTCGCGCAAGATGTCCATCGGCTGGTCGGGGCGGCGTCTGCAGGCGGCTTCAACACGGTGAAGGGCTTGGGCTGCGGCGTCAGAGGCAGCTTCCCGGACGCGTACCGCCCCGTTCGGGAGGTGCCCTTCGGGCTACCGTGAACTCCAGTCAGCCGCCGCCGATAAACGGTCGGCATCCCCGCCCTGTCAAGGGTGAGGACCCTTCCGGCAACGCTGTGCTCAGGGCGGGCCGATATCTATGGCCACGGCGTGAGAGTTCAATGCGCCGCGCTGGGAGTGTTTTTACCGCAGCGAAGAGGCTGGAATTTCGCACCGTACGCGGACCATTACGGCATGCTACTGTCGGTCTCGGTTGCAGTTGTGGTTCCCAAAACTTCAAGCTTCTGTGTGGGTATTTCCGACCAGTGGAAGCTTCATTGTATTTCCGGTTCCCTCCGGGCGGGGCATCATCGCGGCGACGCGGAATCCGTGCATGACGGATCCCGACGTACCTGCCCCGAAGGAGATATGACATGGCGTCAGGCACTGTGAAGTGGTTCAACGCAGCCAAGGGTTTCGGCTTCATCGAGCAGGACGGTGGCGGCGCTGACGTGTTCGCCCACTTCTCGAACATAGCCGCCCAGGGCTTCCGTGAGCTGCTCGAAGGCCAGAAGGTCACCTTCGACATCGCACCGGGCCAGAAGGGCCCGACGGCCGAGAACATCGTTCCCGCCTGACGCTGACGCGCACTTCGTAGCTGGGGCCCGCATCCTTCGGGGTGTGGGCCCCAGCTACGGGCATTCTCCCGGAGTGGTGCCACCTGCGGTGAAATCCTCGCCCGCAGAGTTTTCTCGCCGCCCACTCCTTCCGAGTCCCACCTACCGGTGGAGCTGGATCCCTCGCCCCTATGGCGTCGCCCGTTCCAGGGCCTGCCTCCCCATCCGGGATCATTCGCATGCCTTATTTGATTCCCCATTCTGCTCGGCTCGTTCTTGTGATTCCCCGCGCTGTTCTTCCGCTGCGGGAATTCCTTGATACGTGCCGTATCAAGGAAGGTTCTGAATGAACCCCACACGTACGAACAACCGCTCTTCCCGTGCCCTCAGCCGTACCGCCGACTCCGGCCGGGGCGGTAGCCGCTTCAACTCGACCGCGACCCGTTCCGCTGCCCCGGCCCGTTCCGGCGGTTCGGGCCGCTCGGGTGGCCATGGGCGGCGGCCCGCCGCGGTCCAGGGCGAGTTCGCCCTGCCGGTCACGGTCACTCCCGCGCTGCCCGCCGTCGAGGCGTTCGCCGACCTCGACATGCCGGCACAGCTGCTGGCGGCGCTGACCGCGCAGGGGGTGAGCGTTCCGTTCCCGATCCAGGGGGCGACCCTGCCCAACACCCTGGCGGGCCGCGACGCCCTGGGGCGAGGGCGCACCGGCTCCGGCAAGACCCTCGCTTTCGGACTGGCCCTGCTGGCCCGCACCGGCGGTCAGCGTGCCGAGCCCCGTCAGCCTCTGGCCCTGGTCCTCGTGCCGACGCGTGAGCTTGCCCAGCAGGTGACCGACGCCCTGACTCCCTACGCCCGCTCGGTGAGGCTGCGCATGGCCACCGTCGTCGGTGGGATGTCGATCGGGAGGCAGGCCCAGGCGTTGCGCGGTGGTGCCGAGGTCGTCGTGGCGACGCCGGGCCGGCTCAAGGACCTCATCGACCGTGGTGACTGCCGACTTGACCAGGTCGCGATCACCGTGCTGGACGAGGCCGACCAGATGGCCGACATGGGCTTCATGCCCCAGGTCACCGAGCTTCTGGACCAGGTCCGCCCCGAGGGCCAGCGGATGCTGTTCTCCGCCACCCTGGACCGTAACGTCGACCGCTTGGTCCGCCGCTACCTCAGCGACCCGGTCGTCCACTCCGTCGACCCGTCCGCCGGTGCGGTCACCACGATGGAGCACCACGTGCTCCATGTGCACGGCACCGACAAGCACCGTACGACCACCGAGATCGCTGCGCGCGACGGCCGGGTCATCATGTTCCTGGACACCAAGCGGGCTGTGGACAAGCTCACCGACCACCTGCTGGCCAGCGGTGTGAGGGCCGCGGCGCTGCACGGCGGGAAGGCGCAGTCGCAGCGCACCCGGACCCTGACCCAGTTCAAGACCGGGCACGTCACCGTACTCGTGGCCACGAACGTCGCCGCACGTGGCATCCACGTCGACAACCTCGACCTCGTCGTCAACGTCGACCCGCCGACCGACCACAAGGACTACCTCCACCGCGGCGGCCGAACCGCCCGGGCAGGGGAGTCCGGCAGTGTCGTCACCCTGGTCACCCCCAACCAGCGCCGCGACATGACCCGCCTCATGAACGCCGCCGGCATCGTGCCCCAGACCACCCAGGTCCGCTCCGGCGAAGAGGCACTCGGCCGCATCACCGGCGCCCAGACCCCCTCCGGCATTCCCGTGACGATCACCGCTCCGGTGGCCGCGCGGCGTGAGCGCAGCCGCAGCGCGTCCTCTCGCGGCCGACGCAGCCCCGCCTCCGCAGCCCGGCGCGTGACCGCACATCAGTCCTCCTTCGACGCCGCAGCCTGAGAAATCCGTGATCCGGAAACTCACCCACCACTGCAGGAGGCACCTTTTGACGCTCGTCCAGATGCAGCCCAGCACGACGCATGCCACTGCCGTAGGCAGGACGGTGGCCGATGCCATGGACACCGCCGGGCCGCAGGTCTGTGATGACATGACCGTCGAGGTGGCCCTGTCGGTCATGACCAGTGCCCGTACCGGGCATCTGCTTGTTTGCGACGACAGCGGCCGGTGTACCGGACTGGTCACCCATGCCCAGCTTGCAGCAGTCCGCGACGGCTCCGCGTACTCGGACAGGGTCCGGCTGCGGGACATCCTCGGCGACCGAGGGCCGTTCACCTCGCTCGTGACCACCATGGCCGAAGCCGGGCACATGATGCGCTACAGCGACGTCGATGCCCTGCCCGTGGTGGACGAACACGGCAGCGCCCTGGGCGCCCTCGCCCTCTGAGCCGTCCCATCCGCGGCAGAACCACTCCCTCTTCGTCCCTCTCCCTGTGAGGCATCATGCGCTGTGTCATCGCCCGCTTCCCGTTCGACCTCACCAGGAGCGGCGTTCTGGAATCGATGAAGGGCGTCAAGCCCGAGCACGCTCCCGGCGAGTCCGTGATCATCGGCCGACGCACCTACCCCGTCAAACAGGTCGGACAGGTCATCACACGCCAGGACCGCCGCGACTTCAGCGCCGGCGAAGTCCTGCGGGCCATGACCCAGCTCGGCTTCACCTGCCGCGACCTGGCCCCGGCCCCCGCACCCACTCGGGTTGTCAACCCGTTGCAGCAGGCTTCCGCGATGCTCGGCGCCCCTGTGGCCGCTTGAGCGACGGGCAGGCGTGAGCCGCCGGCAAGCAGTGGTGAGGGTCCGTCCGGAGCGTCCGGGCGGATCCTCACCGCGTACCGAGGCTCCCCGGCAGGACGTGGGTCAGTGGTCGGAGTAGCTGAAGTCGCCCATCGTCCAGGCGCTGACGTCCTCGATCGAGACCCGGTACATCCCGCCTGTCTCCGGGATCCCCACCGTGCCCTGCAGAATCCGCGCCACGTGGAAGTGCAGATGCGTGGGCGGCCCTTCGTCGGGTGCATCGGCGGTGAACATGGCGGAAAGTCTCCCAGGCGGGCCGAGTCCGCAAGGACCTCCGACACCCGCTGCCTCCAGACGGCTTCGGGAGCCAGTCGACAGGGTTCTCCTCCCAGAGTCCTGTCGAGCCAACGAGCCAACCGGGACAACCCGTTCCATCGCCCGCTGAGCACGATCTCGGTCGAGACGTCAGACCAAGATCTCATTCCAACCCGCCAGCCCAGAATCCCCACGGCATTGCAGAGCTACCTCGAGTGCTGTCGTCCTGACGGCAGATACTGGTTCAGCCACTGAGGGAAGGAATGTTCCTCGGTGACGGGAGAACCGCCGCGCAGAAGAAACAGGACATCGGGCACATCGTTTCGCTGGTTCCAGTGGATTCTTCCGCCAGAAGTGGTCAGCCGTGCCATGTGGTCGGGCAGCCGGCTGCGGGTGCGATCCGGCTACCCGGCCACAATTGAGCCGGAGCGCGGTAGGTGTCACAGGCTGAGGCGGGTGAGTCGGCGGAGGGGAGCGATCGAAGCGGTCTGATCGTCACCAGTGAGGCACGCGGCGTGTCACGCATAGCCGTTCCGAGTACGACCGGCCGTCACCGCGCCGCCCGAGCGCCGGCAACCGAAGGTTGCCGGGGTGGCGTGAAGCGGGCTTCGAACGCGTCGAGTTCCGCGAGCCAGCGGGTGGGGAGTTCGTCGATGTCGGGCAGGCTGGGATCGGCAACGACGGCCAGGTGCGCGGTTCCGGCGTATTCGCTGAGGCAGACCGACAGGTGGTGTCCTGCGGGCAGGAACATCAGCGGCAGCAAGGCGTCGATGCTGTGGCCGTGGAGTTCGAGGGGGCGTGCGGGACCGGGGACATGGGTGGCCACCAGTGTGGTGCGCCGCGGGTGTAGGGCCCTCGCCAGGGCTCTGCCGTGCCAGCGCGTGGGGAGGGTCTCGAACAGGACGTCCGCGTCGGGGTCGCGGCGGCCGGTCCGGATGTTCGCGGTGGCCAGGTGTGTGGCGGCCAGACGCTCGGAAGCGGCGGGCAGGTGGCAGGGCAGGATGACGGGGACGCCGCGGTGGAAGTTGCCCAACGCGGCGCTCGTGCTGCCGCGCCGGGTGTTGAGCGGGACCATCGCCCGCACGGTGCCTGCGGCAGGGTCGGGCAGGCTGGGGCGCAGGGCGCCGGCGAGGGCGGCCAGGTAGACATCGTTGAGACTGGTGCCGGCCGCCGTCGCGATGGCCTTCATCCGAGGCAGTGAGGTAGGAACCCACAGGCGCCTGGGTGGGTTGGCCGGGGCCTGGCCGCGCGTGGGGCCGAGGCTGATGGTGCGCGCGGGCAGCGCGAGGCCGGCGGCCGCGCGTACCAGGGCGCGCACGCGTGCGGTCGTCCAGGGGGGTGGGGGCGCGGGAGGCGCGCAGCGCTGCGGGACGCCGGGTTCCCGCACCGCGGCGAGTGTGATCCCAATGAGGGACATGCCGTCCAGCAGGCCGTGGTGGGCGCGAAGGAGCAGAGCGAACTCGTTGTCGCGGTGGCCGTGGAGCAGGGTCATGCCCCAGGAGACGTCCGTCAGCGGCTGGGCGCACACGCGCTCGATCGCCGTGTGGAGCGCGACGTCACCGCCGTGGGCGGGCAGCGCGACCTCCTGGAGGTGCTCGGGGGGCCCGGCCGGGCCCCCCGAGCTCGTGCCCCGTACGCGGGCCCGGTCGCGCAGCGGCGGGTGGGCCGCCCGGATCAAGTCGATCAACGCGTGCAACTCGGCGCTCGAAGGCGTGGGGCCGGCGACCACGGCCACTCCGCCGATCTCCAAGCTCGCATGCGGGTGCGCGGCCGCGTAGTCGAACCAGCGTTCGCCTGCCGCGGTCGCTGCGTCATGTTCGTGCACGATGTTCTCCGCTGAATGCCGTTCGTGTGGCGAGAGTGTGGATCATGGGTTTGTGCCCATGTGGCGCTGTACGGGTACGTTTCCTGGTTACCGGGCGCCTACCGGGGGTTTCGGTGAGGTTTCGGATGACGTGGGCCGGTCGTCGGGGATCGAGGCGGCGGCCTTGCGCACCAGTGCCCAGGCGTTGCGCACGGACGTGCGGGACGCCAGGCGCGAGCCCAGGGCCGCGCGCAGGATGTAGCGGCCGTCGAGGGTGGTGGGTGTCACCAGGATCTGGTGGGTGGCGTCGAGATCGGCACGCAGGCGCTCGGTGCGGGCGTTGTCGCCGGCGAGGCGGAAACACACCAGCCCGAGTGAGTGCGAGACGAGTTCGAAGCCGGGGCTTTCCCGGACCAGGCTGGCGAACAGCGCGGCGTGGGAGAGCTGTTCGCGGATGTGCGCGCGCAGGCCCTCGACGCCGTGGGTGCGCAGGACGAACCACAGCTTCAAGGCACGGAAGGGGTGCATCAGTGGCACCTGCCAGTCCCGGAAGTCGGTGACATCGCCTGAGTCGCTGGCCTGGTTGCGGAGGAAGGCCGGGCGGATGTCCATGGCGGCGGTGAGACTGTGCCGGTCGGCCACCCACATGGCGTCGCAGGGCGGTCCTGTGAGCAGCCACTTGTGGCAGTTCACGGCGTAGGAGTCGGCGTGCTCGACGCCCTCGTTGATCCAGCGGTTCTCCGGGCAGACAGCCGCCGATCCGGCGTAGGCGGCGTCCACGTGCAGCCAGGCTCCGAACTCGCGGCACACGGCGGCGACGGCGGCGACCGGGTCGATGGCGCAGGTGCCCGTGGTGCCGACGGAGGCGACCACGATCGCGGGTACGACGCCTGCGGCGCGATCGGCTGCCAGTTGCTCGCGCAGGGCGCGGGGGTCCATCTCGCAGGTGCCGGCTGTGGTGGCGATCCGTACCGGTTCTCCCAGGCCGGCGATGCGCGAGGCCTTGGGGACACAGGAGTTCGCCTGGTCGGTGCAGTACAGGCGGTAGCGCCCCTCGGCGCCGTGCTCGCGCCAGCGCCCGCCCGAGGCCCGGTACAGGGCGGCGACCACAGCCACCAGGACCGCCGATGACGCGGAGTCCTGCAGGACCCCGCCGCCGTTGCCGCCGCTGAGGAATCGCTCCGGCAGGCCCAGTGCGACCGCGAGATGGTCCAGTACCGCTTCCTCGAGTTCGGTGGCGGCCGGGCCTGTTGACCACATCATGTGCTGGACCGCTAGGCCCGAGGCCAAGAGCTCGCCGACCACTGACGCCGGACTGGTCTGGGTCGGGTAGTAGCCGAGGAACGACGGGTGCTGCCAGTGCACGAGACCGGGCATCACCACACGCCGTACATCGGCCAGCACGTCGCGGATCGGCTCGCCGTGCACCGGTACGCGGTCGGGCAGCATCGCCCGTACGTCACCGGGGCGAAGGTCCGGCGTCACCGGCAGACGTTCCTCGCGCAGGTCCTCCCAGTATTCCTCAAGGATCGCTGCGACCTCCCCGATTGCACTGCGAAATGAATCATCACCAAGAGTCACTGACATGCCAGGTAACGTACCGCATTAAAACTAGTGAAATGGCCCAGATGACAAGCCAATCCGTGCTGTGGCTCGCTCCGCCGCAGCACTTGCCCCACAGCCTGGCGACCCTGCGCGAGGCCGCGAGCCGGCGCGACCGTCACGACACACCGCCCAACCACCGTCGCATTCCCGAACGTGATCCCCGCGAAGCCGTGTTCGACGAATACTTCGCGGTCTCACGTTGCGCCTGCGCCCCCGCGTCCCTGTTGATCGACGCCCTCGACGACACCCTCGCCGCAGTGCGGGCCTTCTCCCGGCACCCGGACGGATCCTCGACGGAGCCCGACCTCGAACGTGCCGCGCACGCGGCCGGGCTGACCTGGCGAACCGGCCTTTCCGAATCCCGGACGCAGGCCACGGTGCACCAACGCTGGATCCAGGGACACCGGCTGTTCTTCGCCCTCACCCAGGCGACCGTCGTCGCCGTGCGACATGCCCTTCGCGCTCCCTCGGCCACAGGTTCCGCCGTGGGCCTCGAAAGCGCGGCTCACTTCCTGCGCGCCAGCGCCTGCGCCCTGCGCGTCACCGCGTCCTTCGACGTGCAGGACTACCACGACACCGTTCGGCCTTCGATGACCCCACCGCACGTTTCCCGGACAGGATTCTCCGGCCTGTGGTCGGCCGATCACCGCGTCCTTGTGCGGAGCCTGCGCGAGTGGGGTCTGGCCGCACCGGCGAAGTCCTCCGCATTGCGGCCCGCCCACCGGCGCCTGGTCGAGGTCCTGACGGACGTTCACCACGCCCACGTGGGAGTCTGCTCGCGCTTCGTCGGCTCCGGACCCTCCTTGCTTCGCGGCGCGGAACCAGGGACACAAGCGCTGGAACGCCTGTGTCAGCGCCGCCGCACCGCTCTGGACGCCGTGCCCGCCGCAGGCCGGCCCAACTGCCCGACACCCGCGAAGAAAACCTCACCCTTCACCCCTGAACGCACCCTTCACGCGCCCGGAGCGGGCCGGGAGAACCGGCTCGGTTCGGCTGCTCAGCAGTCTTCCGGCCAGTAGCGACATCACTGTTGTGCGGGTTGCTCGTTAGTGCGGTCATGCCAGTACACAGCGGGAAGGGGACAGGGAGGCGGGCGTGGTCGGCGTCCCGGGCCAGGGGAGTGGTGACAGGCGCGGCCATCGCGCTGGTCGTGGCCCTCCTGAGTCTTCCCGCGGTGTCCGGCGCTTTCGGCGCTGGGGGGACCATCGCCACCGGCACCGAGTCGGCCAGGGCTCAGAAACAGGCTGAGCTGCTGGGCGTCGGCACCCCGGATCTCTTACTCGCGCTGACGGTGCGCGACGGGGGAGCACGGCCGGCGGTCGCGGCGGGTGCCGGTGTTGTTGCCCGGGTGCTGGCGGGAGAGCCGGCCGTGCGTACGGTGCGGTCGGCTGCCACGGGGGACCCGTGGCTGAGCTCCCGTGATGGGCGCACCGGCTTGGTGACGGTTTCGCTGTCGGGCAGCGATGGCGACCGCAAGGAAGCGGCGTTGCGCCTGGTGCCCAAGGCGCGGGCCGCTGTGCCGGGGATGCGGGTGGACGCCAGCGGGGCCTCGTGGGCGACGGCCGAGATCGACCGGCAGGGCGGGGCCGATCTGCTGAGGGCCGAACTCTGGGCTGCACCGCTCATCGTGCTTCTCCTGTTGCTGACCTACGGTTCCTGGGCTGCGGCCGCGTTGCCGCTCGTGGTCGCGGTGCCGGCCGTTGTCTGCTGTGCTCCGTTGCTGGGCCTGCTGGCCCACATGACCGATGTGTCCGCGTTCGCGGTCAACGCGGCCGCGGCCATCGGCTTCGGTCTGTCGATCGACTTCACCGTGTTCGTCCTCGCCCGCTACCGGGAGGAGCACGCGAAGGGTATGCCGCGCGCCCGAGCACTGGAAGTAGCTCTTGCTACATCCGGGCGCTGTGTGCTCTGTTCGGCTGTAGTGATCTCTTCATGCCTGGTGGCGGTGGCCGCCATCCCCGTTCCGCTGCTGCGTGCGCTGGCTCTTGCGGGTGTGGCGGTGACGATGCTGGCGGCGCTGGCCGCGTTGACGGTGCTGCCGGCCGCGTTGACGCTGCTGGGTGATCGCGTCGATGGCGCCGACCCGCTGCGTCGGCTGCGCCGGGATTCCATCGGGGGGCCGAGCCGGTTCTGGCGCGAGCTCGCCCGCCGTGTCACGGCCCGGCCTGCGGCGGCGGCCTTAGGAGCGCTGGCGGTGCTGGTGGTGATGGCCTGGCCGGCAACGGGTCTGCGGTTGGGCGCGATCGACGAGCGGACGCTGGCACCGACGGCCTCGTCCGCCGCCGCGGCCGCGGATGTGCGCGGCCGCTTCGAGGTCGCTCCGGAGCGAGTCCAGGTGGTGGCCCTGGAACGGCCGGACGAGGACCTCGCGAACTACACGGCCGCCGTGGCCCGGCTGCCGCATGTGGGAGCGGTGCGCGTCGTGCCGACCACTGCGGCGGGCGGACCCGGACAGGTGCAGCGGGAGCGGCGCCCGGTGGTGGTGCTGGTGGCGGCAACGGTGGGACCCGACACACCTCAGGGCGCGAGCCTGGTCGACGCGTTGCGGAAGACTCCTGCGCCCGGCCCGGTCCTGGTAGGTGGTCGGGCCGCGCAGATCACCGACACCACGGACGCGGTGCGCGGCGCGCTGCCGTGGGTGGTGGTGGCGATGTGTGTGTTCCTGCTGACCGCGCTCACCGCGTTCACCCGCAGTGCGATGGCACCGCTGAAGGCGCTCGCGGTGGCCGTCATCAGCTTGGCCGCCGGCCTCGGATGGATTGTGTGGATCTTCCAGTCCGGACACGGGGCGGACGTGCTGGGCGGGTTTACGGTCACCGGTTCCCTCGACGCAAGTCTGCTGCTGTTCACCCTGGCCGTGGTATTCGGCCTGTCCCTCGACTACGAAGTCTTCCTCCTCGGCAGGATCAGGGAGGAGTTCGACCGCGGCCTGGACAACCGGGCGGCCGTCGTCACGGGCATCTCCCGCACCGGCAGGCTGATGACCTCAGCCGCAGCGGCCCTCGCCATCTCCACCGCTGCCATCGCGACCTCCCACGTCACCATCCTCAAACTCATGGGTGCGGGCATCGCCTCCGCGGCGGTCCTCGACGCGATCCTGGTCCGCGGAATCCTCGTTCCGGCAGTCATGACACTTCTCGGTCCCGTCAACTGGTGGAGACCCGCGCACATCGGACGACGACGTCGTCGCGGCCCGCGCACCGCCCCGAGTGAAGCCGTGGCGGGCTGACCCCCCGGCTGCCCGGCCACGGCGATCGGCCAGGACGATCGGCAACGGCCTCGGAGTGACACCAAGCCTGCCTATGCGACAACTGTCGTACCTCGGCTCACCAATCTGAGACTCGCGGACTGTTCGGGGTGCGGTCCCAGGGTGTTTCGTTCCGCAGGCTCGGCGGGCAGCGATTTCCACGCCGAGACCGGGCGCACATCGAGTGACCACCCCCACCCACGGAGTTCGTGAGGGCGCCTGCGGCGCGGTACGCCGTGTCGCCGGGCGCACCAACTCCCTGCTCAGCACACTGCCGGCGGCCGTCCAACTCGGCGCCGACAGCCTGGTCGCGCAGCTCCCCGGCGAAGGGGAGGTGCGGAAGGCGGGCCAGGAGCACCTGTTCCGCCGGCCCCTCACCGGCCCTGTCGACCTGGTCGATCTCCACTTCGTACAGCGCGAGGGCGCCTCCACCGCCACCCGCATCGTTCTCACGTCCGGCCTGCCGCCCACCGGACGTCGGTGCGCGTCACGTTCCCCCGGCACCTCGGCAGGTGACTACCTCGTCCTGGTCACCAGCCAGGTGCTGCTGGACGCCCACAGCCGGCCGTTCCGCGTCACGGCTGCCTGACCGGGCCCCGGGCCCCCTCCTCCCGCCCCGTCCCGCTGGGCCCGGGGCGGGCCTGCGCGTACGTGCCCTGCGTCGCGGAGAGCCCCGTAGGCATCACCTGCAGGAAAGGTGATCCCCATGGGGCGCAGACAGCGCGAAACCTACGGATAGGGCGCTCGTTGTGCTGCTGGGTGCGCTCATTGCGCGCCGGGCGCACTATCGAAGGTTGCTGGGCATGAACGACTTTTCCGCCGCTGACAGCGTGCCGTGGCACGTGTCCGCGTTCCGTCTCGAAGGAGGGGCCTCTGACGACGTGGAGGTGGTTCGGCAGCTCAGGGAGCTGAGGGCGAGGATCCTGTTCGACCGCGGGCGCCGGCCTGACTTCCGTAGGGCAGACGGCGGGTACCACGATGACCAGGACCTGGATTTCGGAGCCTGGCACTTCATCGGGAGGCGCGAGGCGGGAGGCCCGCCGCTGGGCTATGTCCGGCTCTCGACGCCCGAGAAGGGCGCTCTCTTCCAAACGCGGGCCTACCTGGGGGCAGAACGTTACGAGGAAGTGCTCCGGGAGTGCGGCTTCGGTACCGCGGAAACGTTCGAGCACAGCCGGCTGGTGGTGGAGCACCAGGCGCGCAAGCTGGGCCTGGGCGTGTACCTGAACGCCTTCGCCGTCGCCGCAGCCCGCCATCTGGGCGCCAAAGCAATGATCGGGACCTCGGGTACCGCCGACGGCCAGGACCGGTTCCACGAGCGGTTCGGATTCCGTGCCGTGCCCGGCACGCGCCGCTACGTCGATCAGTACACCGAGGATGTGCTGATCATGCTGTACCGGTCGGCCTTCCCGGCGGGCGAGTACGCGGAGCTCGTCGAGCGGCTGGAGGACGTCTTTCCGGCCGTGACCGTTTCCGCGCGGCAAGCCGGGCTCGGTCGGGCCGAACGCGCCGTGGCGGAGCGGGGAGGGCCGACCGTCACGCGGTCGAGGATGTCTGCACTTGCCGCACGTGGAGTGCGGCAGGACGGCGGGCATCCGTGCTGGCAGCCGGAACTTTTCGACCTGGGGCGTGAGCAGGACCGCGTACGCGTCCAGGACCTCCTCGATGCGGGCGAGGTCCGTGAGGTGCTGGACACGATCGAGGACCAGCTGGTGGAGCTGGTCACCAGCCGCGAACCCCGGCTGCGCTCCTCGCCGCGGGAGGTGGAGCGGGCCGTGGCCGACCAGTTGGGCGGAACCGACCCGCAGGAGTACGGGACATGGGTCTGGTACCCCTGGTCGGGGCGGCTGGTCCACCTGCTGCCGCGGGAGGAGTTTCGCCTGGTGCGTACCGACCGCAACCGCGGCCGGATCGACCGGGCCCAGCAACGCCGGCTGCTGGGGCGCCGGGTGGGGATCGTCGGCCTCTCGGTCGGCAGCAGCGCCGCCCTGACCTTCGCGATGGAGGGCATCGGCGGAGCGTTCAAGCTGGCCGACTTCGACTGCCTCAGCGTGTCGAACCTGAACCGCCTGCGGGCCGGAGTGCACCACCTGAGCCTGAACAAATGCGTGCTGGCGGCACGTCAGATGCTGAAGATCGATCCCTGGCTGGACATCGAGATCCACCCCGGTGGTCTGACCGGCGACACCATGGAGGAGTTCTTCACCGGCGGCAGGGGAGCCATCGACCTCCTCGTCGAGGAGTGCGACACCCCGTACGTGAAGCTCGCCGCCCGCGAGCACGCGCGCGCCCTGCGCGTCCCCGTCGTGATGGACGCCAACGACCGGGGCCTTCTCGACGTCGAACGCTTCGACCTCGAACCGGACCGGCCGCTCCTGCACGGCCTGCTCGGCGACACCACCTCCGCCGACCTGGTGGACCTCACCCCCGCACAGATGACCGAGGTCATCCTCACGATGGTCGACCGCGAACGCCTCAGCCCGGAACTCACCGCGTCCATCGCCGAGATCGGCCGCACGCTCAGCAGCTGGCCGCAGCTCGCCTCGGGCGTCGCGCTGGGCGGCGCGCTGACCGCCGATGCCGCCCGACGCATCCTGCTGAACCTGCCCCGCCCCTCGGGCCGCTTCTACACCGACCTGGAACTCCTCACGGCCGGCGACCGGAGCACGGTCGCGTGACCCTCCTTCCGCGCCGCCCGCCGGGCGACGCGCTCACGGGCCGTGCGCCATCCCCCCCAACCACAGGAATCCCTCATGAACAGTGTTGCCGACACCCTTCACCACGTGACGTCCATCGTCGCCGCGGTCGCCGAGCGACCGACGGAAGAGATCGCCCCGGAGAGCCGGCTCATCGAGGACCTCGAACTCGACTCGCTCCAAGTGGTGGAGATCGCGGTGCGCGCCGAGGAGGCACTGGGAACACCGGTCGACGACACACTGCTGGCGGAGCCCGGGACGACCGTCGCCCGGTGCGCACAGGTCGTGTACGAGACGGGCGCCCGGGAGGCCCTCGCGTGAGCGGTCACGCGCTGCACACCGCGTGGGGAATCCACGGGCTGGGCGTACACCTTCCGGACCGCCGCGTGAGCAACGCGGACATCGCCGGCCGGTACGGTGTGGAGCCGGCGTGGATCGAGCGGATGACCGGCATCACCCACCGCCTGTACGCGGAGCCCGGCCAGACCACGTCCGACCTGGCACTCGCGGCCGCCGAACGAGCCCTGGCCGACGCGGGTCTCAGCCCGCTGGACATCGACGTCATCTTCCTCGCGACCAGCACACCCGATCAGCTCGCCGTCGCCACCGCGTGCCGGGTGCAGCACCGCCTCGGGGCGGACCGGGCCTGGGCCACCGACATCGGGGGAGCCTGTGCGGGCTTCCTCAACGCCCTCAAACTGGCCCGCGACGTCCTCACCGCGTCCCACCCCGACGGCCGCGCGCTGGTCATCGGGGCCGAGACGTTCTCAAAGTTCCAGAACCCCCTCGACCGCTCCACGGGAGTACTGTTCGCCGACGGCGCGGGGGCGGCCGTCGTGGGCCCGGCCACCGCCGGGCAGGGCATGCTGTGCAGTGTGCAGGGAACCGACGGCGCCCTGGCCGACATCGTCGGCATCCGGGCCGGCGGCAGCGCGCTCCCGGCCAGCGAGGCCACCGTCACCCAGGGCGGCCACTACCTCCACATGAACGGGAAGGCGGTGGCGGCCTACTTCCACGACATCTTCCCGAGGATCGTCGAAAGGCTCACCGAGCTGTCCGGACTCTCCCTGGACCAGGTGGACCTGGTCATCCCCCATCAGGCCAACCCGCGCATGCTCCGCACGCTGGGCGCCGAACTGGGCATCTCCGCTGAACAACTGGTCGTCACGGCGGACACGCTGGGCAACACGGGTGCGGCATCCATCCCCATGGCCCTGCACGCGGCTCGCGCCCAGGGCAGACTCACGCCACACAAGACCGTCCTGCACGCGGCAGTGGGCGCGGGGATGAGCTGGGCCGGATCCGTGCAGCACTGGTTGTGACCTCTGCCGCCCACCGAAGCCAGCAGCTCACCCTGGAAGTACTGGACCGGGCGAAACCCTACTCGCTATGTACTTTGCCCCCTCCGGGCCGTTTTGCGGTCCCGAGAACGAGAACAAACTGCACCTCTGTCTCAGCGACCGGGACGTGCCCGATCCGATGGGCCAGGATGACGCTGCGTTCGACCACGGAGCCCCCCGAGCCGACGCGGCGCGGGTCGTCACGATGACGGTGAGCAACCCCGGGACGGACAAGGTGCTCGTCCTGTCGACCTGGGAGGTCGCAGAAACCTCAGGACGTGACGGGGGGCGATCCGCGAAGCAGCGGCAGCCGTGCTCGACGCGCAGATACCAGCCACGTGGCCGCGGCGGAGGGCTTGATGAGCGCGGGCGCGGAGGTAGCCCTCATCAAGGGCTACTAAGCTCGGGTGCCCGGCTGCCCCTGCTGGCCGCGGACCGGAGCGGGGCCTGAGGGCTCGCAGTCGCTCCGCGTGCGGGCGGGCAAGTCGGGGCTCTCCTGAGCGGTGAACCGAGGCCCGGTCCGCCTCGTAGCCAGGCGTCCGCGGCGAAGAGCACGGTCGCGAAGACGAACAGCCCCCCGGGACCAGCCAGTTCGCGATCCGGGCAAGGGTGGTGTCCAGATCCGCCCGTCCGGGGCATCTGCAGCAGCGGGAAGAACGCCGTGATCGCATCCCACTGCCCGTCGGCGTCGGGGAAGGTTCGCATGTCCGCCAGCTCGAAAAGGCATCGGGTACTCGGGCGCGGGTCAGGTCCACCATCGTCTGCGATACGTCGTACCCCATCACCCGGTGACCGGCCGCCGCGATCCGTCCGGCGGCGAGTAGGGAGGGGCTGAAGGACGACGTCACGGTCTCACCGCCTAGGTGTGTGGTTCGGACAGGTTGGTGACGCGGCTGGCGGGTGGCTGGCCCCCGATTCCGGTGTGGGGTCGGTGGTAGTTGTACCAGTGCAGCCAGTCGGTGAATGCTTCCATCCGGTCCAGGTC
>NZ_JAEBEP010000027.1:0-24116 GCF_046548915.1 Streptomyces sp. cmx-18-6
CTGCGCAGGCGACCGGGCCGCCTTTCCGCCCCGTGCGGTACTCATCCCCGCCCCCGTCGACTTGACCAAGTAACCAAAGGCCCGCGTCCGGCCCAGCCGGCACGGCCCGCATCCCGACCGGGCCGCACGCCGGCCGGGCCGCACGCCGGCCGGGCCGCACGCGCGTGGCCCCCGCACCCCTGACGAACAAGGCAGGACAACAAAATCGCCACCACCCCACCCCGCCCCCTGAGAGGCGGCACCCCTGGGTAATCCAACTCAGCAGCACATGCCACTGCACAGCTCGACCCACGCCACTGCACAGCTCGACCCACATCCAGCCACGGCCTCACCGACTCCAAACGACAGCGCCTGTCGGTGACCTCCGGCAGCAGTTGACGATCAACGGCTGGGAAGACGCCGACGAGTTCTGACGGCACCGCCGACAGTCGCGGCCATCCGGGCCGGAGAGCACCGGGGCACGGCGTAGGACACTTGATCACGCCTGTGACCAATCCGTGACCGGCCCATCCCCAAAGCAGCAACTCAACCCCGAGCAGTTGAAAGAACGAATACCCAATCTGCTGTCGTCGCAGAACATGTGCGTGCTCGCGACGGCGGGACCGGAGGGGCCGCTCGCGACGCCGGTGCGGTACTTCCACCTCGACTTCGCGGTGATGTTCTCCACGGCCGCTGGTTCGCCGAAGATGAGAAATCTGGCCGCGGATCCGCGGGCGTCGGTGGGGATCTTCGCTCCGTTGGTCGGGCAGGCCAGCAGCCGAGGTGCCCAGCTCTTCGGTCAGGCTCGCGTACTGTCCGAAGACGACAGGGACTTCGAGCACTACCGGCCGGCCTTCCGCTGGCAGTCCGACCATGTCGAACGGTCGCGCTCTCTCGACGAACCGCCGACCGGGCCGCTCGTGGTGATCGAGCCTGAGCGGATCGTCCATACCGAGCACTGGCTGCGGCGCGGGGGTTCGCGCCGCGTCAGTCCTGGACCCGCGCGGACACGTAGCCGGGATCCTCCGGCCGGCTCCCGGATTGGTCAGCCGGCCCTTGGCGGGTTCCACGGCCCGGGCCCCGGCCGGCGAGGCGGTAGGAGCTGGCGCCGGTCTCGATGATGATGCCGTTGAACGTGAGCCGGCCGACGATCGCCGCACAGAGCCGGGGGTCGGTGAACGTCCTGGTCCAGCCATCTGGGGCTGGCACTTGTTCGTTCTCGGGGATTTGCGCTGCCACCGGCCCGTATCCGTCTTCTGTGGTTCTCGTTGGTTCTCGTGGTGGGACTCGGATTCTCCAGGTGCCGCCTTGATCGTTCAGGTGCGAGGAAGGTGTGCCGGTGGCCGGGACGAGACTGCAGGTCATAGCCGGAGGGGCGGCGGTTCCGCAGGAGCCGTTGAGTACGGACCCCTGGCAGTTCCAGATGATGTGCGTCGACGCGTTCGTCGCCTCGTGGCGGGCCCGCGGGTTCAGCCCGGTGACCATCGACAACGACATCGGCCTGCTGGAGCGGACGCTCAAGGCCCTGGGCCGGCCCGCATGGGAGGTGACCCCGGAGGACATCGACCGGGTCGTCGGCGACCTTGCCGTCCAGGGCCGCAAGACATCGACCCGCCGCGAGTACGTGCAGATCTTCAAGGGCTTCCACCGATTCCTCCAGGCACGTAAGGCTGTCGAGATCGAGGCCGCCTTCAGTGTCCGGCTGGTCTGTCCCATCGACGAGTTCAACGCCTCGCGGCATGTCGGTGACGACTCCCCGGCCTTGGTGCCGCCGCCGACGCCGGAGCGGGTGGGCGAGTTCTTCGACTTCATGAAGCAGCGGATCGCGACCGCGCGGAAGTACGGCCCCGCCGCCCGGGACTATGCGATGTTTCGGACGCTGTATCACGCCGGGCTCCGCTCGGAAGAGGCTTCCCTGCTGGAGCGGCAGGATCTGCACTTCACCCGCGGGCCGTTCGGCAAGCTCCATGTCCGCTTCGGCAAGGGCGCCCACACGTCCGGGCCCAGGCCGCGCTGGGTGCCTATGCTCGACGGCCTGGACCTGGTGCTGCGCTGGTTCCTGGAGGACGTGCGGCCCAAGTCCCCTGATTCGCCGGTGCTGTTCGCGGACGAGTCCGGCGGCCTTCTCCATCGCGGGACGATCCGCAACCGGCTGCGCTATCTCATGCAGCTCGAAGGACGGCCTGCAGCTGAGCGGTTCAGTCCGCATGCCCTGCGCCGAGCGTGCGCGACCCACAACTACGAACGCGGTGTCGACCTGGTGGCGATCCAGCAGATGCTCGGTCACTGGACGGTCAGCTCGACCATGAGATATGTCCGACCCTCGGCCACCTTCATCAAGGACGCCTATCAGCGGGCGGTGGCCAGCACGCTCGCCGAACTGACCGGGAAGGAGCCCACGGAATGAAGATCCAATGGCGTCTGCGGATGGCCGCCGCTCAGCGCGAGGTCTGGACCGGCAGCGAACTGCGTCGGCTGCTGGCCGAGAAGGCCGGCCTGGAGCTCTCCTCGGCGTCGGTGTCCGCGCTGTTCACCAAGGAACCCTCCCAGGTGAAGATGACGACCCTGGCCGCATTGTGCTTCGCGCTGGAGTGCACTCCCAACGATCTGATCGAGGTCGACACCACGCCGGTCGAACGGCCCGTCGTCCCGCCCCGTCCGGTCGCCGAGCTCCCGCGGGCCGCCTCCGCGCGCGGCCGGTCGATGCCACCCATGTGACAGGCGGCCGAGGTGGGCAAGAAGCAGCGGGACTGCGTCACGTGCGGTGCCCCGGTCGGGTTCCTGGACCGCGCGCAATGCTGCCGGCGCCGGCGCCGGATGCAGGAAGAGGCCGCGCGATCGACCTGTCCGTCCTGCGGCCTGGAGAGAGTGCTGCAGCAGGACACCGGCCGGTGCATCCTGTGCTCGCGTGTCTGTGAACAGTGCGGTCACCCGGTGCGGGCGGCGGACAGCCGGCTGTGCCGGGATTGCCGGAACAAGGCCCGGCGACTGGCGGCCCAGCAGCCGTGTCCGCGCTGCGGTCGGCCCAGCAGCCGTGTCCGCGCTGCGGTCGGCCCGGCTATCTGCGTGAGTCGACCGGCTGGTGCGGGTCGTGCTCACGGCCCCCGCGGGCGAAGAAGCCGCCGCGAGCCTGCCGCGAGTGCGGGCAGCTGCGGCGCCATGCCGGACTCGGCCTGTGCTCGCCGTGCTGGCCGTGCTGGCCGTGCTGGCCGTGCTGGCCGTGCTGGCCGTGCTGGCAGAAGCATCCCGGCCGTCCGTTCATCCGCGGAGATCACCTGCGGGAACAACTCGCCGAACCGCCCTGGTGGCTCGATGACTTCGTGGCCCACGTCGCGAGAGCGCACTGCGTCTCGCGGGCTGCGGCTTCGTCACCGATCTGGGCCGGCTCCTGCGGGATGAGCACTCCAATTCGCCGCAGGCCCTGCTGGAGCGATCCCGCAGACCGGGTCGGTCGATGGGATCCTTCGCCCGGGTGCTGGAGGACTTCTTCACCCGTCACGGCCTGGCACTGCCCACCGACCAGAGCGAACGCCTCGCGGCGGGTCGCCGTCGGCGGCGTCTCGATGCTGTCCCTGATCCTCTGCGGTTGGCCGTGACGGCCTTCGACGCCTCGCGGATGCGGGCCCAGGAGCGGGCCAGCCGGGCCGGCACCCGGCCCCGCAGCAACCACACCCTGGAAACAGCCCTGGCCATCCCGCGAGACCTGGCTCACTTCCTCATCGCTGAACGGGGCATGGACGGCTGGGAGTTGGTCGACGTGCACGACATCGAGGCGTTCTTGAACACGCTGCCCAGGGCGCGCAAGCGACGGCTCACCGTGCTGCGGCAGTTCTTCCGCTTCGCCCGTCCCCAGCACCTGGTGCTGGTCGACCCGACACGCGGACTGACCGGGGGCGAAGCCCGGGGGTTCCGCGGCGTGACCCTCACTCTTGACCAGCAGCGCGGCCTCTTCCGGCGCTGGATCACGGACAAGACCGTGCACCCTCACCAGGCCCTGGTCGGCATGCTCGCTCTGCTGCATGGCGCCTCCAGCACCGAGACCCGCCTGCTGCAGATCAACGACGTCGACGAGACCGCCCAGAGCCTCTGCCCAGGCAAACAGCCCCGTCCCGTGCCGATGGATCCGGCGCCCTGGACAGTCCTGCAACGCTGCTGGCCCACCGTGACGGCTGGCGAACCGACAACCCGCACGTCATGGTCACCAAAGGAACGAAGGCCGGGCGGAGTCCGGCCTCAACTGCCTATCCCTCCCACGTCCTTGACCCCTGCGGCTTCCCCCCGCGGATGATCCGCAGCACCAGGCTCCTCGACCTGGTGAACACCATGGACCCCAAACTCGTCGCCGCCGCATTCGGGATGACGGCCGAGTCGACGCTCATCTATCTCGCCGACCATGTCGACGACGGGCGCCTGCCGAGTGCTGAGGAACAGAGCCTGCGCCGTCACTGAAGTCGCAGGACTCCGGGAGCGCGGTCCTCGAAGATCTCGATCAACGACTCAAAGACGGTTGGCCCGCGTCCTTCCTGCGCCGCGGCCAGATCCGCACCGAAGGCAGGGCGGTTCGCAGGGTGGCACCGTGCGAGGCGAATCTCCAACTGGCGCACCGTCTCCGGGTATCCCAGATGTTCACGTGACACCTCGTGGTGTCGCCATTCGACGATGTAGTCGTCGACGTCCGGGTGCCCCGGTCCTCCACTGAGGCAGTCAGCGAAGGCATCAAGGTTACGGCCGAAGTACTGGCGTCCGGAACCATCGAATGCGTCCATGACGATCCGCCAAAAGTCGTCCAGGGTTCGAATCTGGAGGCCGTCCAGCACATATATCGCCGTCATGATCAGCAGGATACGCCCCTTCATCCCTCACCTCCTCCCGCTTGAACCCGGGCTGTTTCAAGCGCCGCCTGGCACGGGTTCGCCGGTACAAGTACGCCTTGCCGAACCACTCGTTCGAGGCAATCGCAACGCTGTTCCTCTCCCCTCCCCGCGCTCGGTCAACACCTGCAAGAGGAACTCGGCACCGTGCCGGCCAAGCTCCACGCACCCGAGCTCGCCGACGCACAGGACACCGACGCCGCCGCAGCAGGCGACGGCCCTTGTTGAGCTGCTTCTCGTCCGCGGCCCCGACCAGCTCGTTCACGAGTTCCGTGGCGAAAGTGCAGCGAACGCAGCACCCCTTCACCGCAGCCTCGGCTCCCAGGGCGATGAGCATGCAGGACTCACCGGTGCCGGAGTCCCCGATCAAGCAGAGATCAGGCAGAGCGGCTGGCTCTTCTCGACCCACACGCAGCCGGCGAGAGTATCAATGACGGCCGGACCGATGTCCGGGTCGGCATCGAAGCCAAAGATCCGCAGGGACTCTTTCCGCGTCGCCCGGGATACGGCCGGGGCGGCCACGGCGACGGGGAAGTCAGAAGCAGAGCGACCTCCTCCCTTGCGTGGGAAGAGGTGTCAATCCGGCTTCCCTCCGCGCGGCCCCATGCTTTCCACATCCTCCAGGTCCCCGCCGGACCCATTGATCCCGCAGCCCCGCCTGACCCTCCAGGTGCAACGCCCCCTAAGCTGGGGGCAGTTGCGGTCTTGACATAACACAAGTGCCTGACGAGGGGAATGGACATGACCGGGTTCGAGGACAGGCTCGTGGCCATGCTCGCCAGCCTCCGCGGGAACGAGGCCATCACGGTGTACGACGCGGAGGAGGGTCCCCTTGCCACCTGGCTCGCCGGGCCCGAGCACGCGCTTGAGGTAATTGGGAAGGTTGCGGGGCTGGCCCTCGCCCCGTCCATGGTCAGCAACTTCCACCGATATGGCGCCCTGGGCTGCTACTGGAGGGCGACCGAGGACACCACCCTCGGCGGTGAGTTCAGGCTCAACCATCTGGTGAACACCTGCGTGGGCTGGGTTCCCCCCACGATATCCGAAGCGGACTGGCCGGCGTCGGAGCGTGGATACAGCCGACTGGTTGCCAACGTATCCGAGGTCTATATGCCGGAGGCCGACGAGGAGGGCGAGCTCACCGAACTCGTCCTCCACGGCTTCGACGGCACCGCTCACACGGGGGACGGCGCGATCGCCGGATTCAGGGCCGAGGACGGCGTCGTCCTCGACGCGTCCGGGCACCCCGAGATCTGGTACTCCGTCAACACCTCCGGCACCCTCGTACGCCTCGACCTCAGCTACCCCGAGTACCTGGAGACGCTGCTGCTCACCCGGGGCCTGCACGGTTGGCAGTACCTGTTCGCCGATCCGCACGACCCCGGATTCCCAGAGTACTTCCACCTGGACATCGGCCCCCACCTCGACTTCATCGCGCGGGCCTTCCCCCGCAGCGACTTCTCCGCGCTGCGGGCGCGGCATGAAGCTTTCACCCGAGCCCGCAAGGACGACTGACAGTGAGAATGTGGCGTGGTGACGCTGCGGGGGTCTGCCCCTCCGACTGACTGACGTCTCGACTGTCCTATTGGGGATTTGCCGGCTCGCCGGGCGTCACCACGCACGCGCCCGGACGGGCGTTTGTGACTTTATAGGAGCTTGGTCCAGAAGCCCCGTCACTGTATTGTCCACCCGCCCGACCAGCGCGTGCCCCCTCGGAACGGACACGCCACAAGGACGGACATGACCAGCATGACGCACGACGGCCCGCAGATCACCGGCGGTGTCGACACCCACGGCCTGACCCACCACGCTGCCGTGGTCGACCCGCTCGGCCGGCACCTGGCCGACCGGGAGTCCCCCGCCACCATCCAGGGATACCGCGACCTACTGAACTGAATGCGCACGCACGGGCCTCCAGGGGCTATGGAGTGGGCGGATCCTCCGGGGCCGTCTGGCTCGGCAGCGAACCGGCCCCTGAGACCGCAAGGACCACGCGCCGACCTCGGCCCGTGCATGACGCCATCGCTGGACCGAGCGGACATTGACCGCAGATCCCTGGCAATCGCCGTACCGCCCTCGCCCCGAGCGAACCGCTCGGCTGCCTGGAACCGTAACTCCTCGCGGAACTGCTGCCGTTCGGCGGTCAGCCCGCCCGCCCCTTGCGGATACCGCATACCTCCGGGGATACCGCGGCCAATGGCCAGCCGGCACCTCTACGACACCACCAGTTCGGTCTCAGTGGACGCTGCTAGGCGGAGCGCTGCACGACTTGCTGTTGCAGATCCTCGATGTCATTGAGCCAGGCGCGCGCTTCGGCCACTGTGCCCTCGTCCATGCTTCCGTCGCCCCGGTTCGAAACTGAGTCGAGGCGCCGCTGCCACTGGTCATGCACGCTTGCGTGATGTTCGTGCATGACCGAGAGGAAGGATTCACCGGCTCGGACCGCGTCGGTGTCGGGAGGCAAGCACCTCGGCAGCGAATAGACGGTCGAGCGTCCCGCCGACAGTTCAGTCAGACGGTAGCAGACTAGCTTTCCACCGTGTAGAGCCGAAGAATCAACAAGGAGAGCCAAAGGTACGAGGTCCGGATCCCGATCCAGGATTACCTGCTCCAGTTTTGCCATCGAGCTGAGGTGAACTTGAGCACTATCCTTCACTTGTGACGAAATGAGCTTCCAGGGCTGATTGGTGAAATCCACAGGGAATCTGTTTGCCAGTTTCCCGCTCTCGTTCAGAATGAAGATCTCGAAAGGGAACGGAACTCCGTAACAATTCAAGAGCACCTGTCCAGAAGTCAAGCCGCGCTCATGCAGGAGGTGCGCCTGGGTGAACATTCCTAGGTAGTTTCGTCGTAGTTCTGTGCTAACTGTTCGGTTCAAGCTCGGCGATTCAGCCCGTGTGGGTGCGGGTACCCCACGCTGACGAAGCAGCCGCAACGCAAGCTTCTTCCAGAGTGTCTTCCCTTCTCCTGTCTTCATGACGGCACCTTACTGGGGGAGTCGGCGGCCAGGGAGATGGCCATCCAGGGCACGGCGTGTTCACGGTAGCTGTGGCCGACCGGTTCGGTGCCGTCCTGGTCCGCGAGGCTGAACGCGGTGACCATGATCATGGGAGAGCCCTCAGCCACGGATACGAGCGCCGTGCCGCACCCGCCACAGAAGCCTCTGTGAAGGGTGGGCCAGGTCGGGTACCAGGAGGGAAGGCCCTGGGGGACGGGGTTGGTCCATGTCAGCGTGGAGCGGGGGAAGCCGACCCAGAGCACGGCGGGGCTTCCGGAGATGCGGACGCAATGTCTGCAGGAACAGAGGTGGGGGTCGTCAGGAAGCCCCAGGACCTCGTAGGCGATACGCCCGCACTGACACCGGCCCGTTCGGCGCCCCGCCGCGCGGTCCGGCTCTACGCCTGTGCGGCCGCCGCTGGCCAGTATACGACTCCTGCGAGGGGCGTTGCGGCGGGTTGGCTGCCCGCAGGCGGGCGGGGCGGGTGGTTCATGTGGTCTCCGGGCTGGTTCGGCGGTTCGGGTGGGCGGTGGTGTTCACCACGAGGTGGTTCCGGTGAGTTCGGTTACGGCCTGGCGGGCGGCGGGGAGCCTGAGGCGTTGGCGGGCCTGCAGGATGGGCGAAGACCCCATCAGCGACGGCAACGGTTGGTTCATGGCGAAAGGACTCCTCGAAGCGGCGGACGGGGCGGAGAGGTCGGATGATCGGCGGCCGCCCGGCGGCGGTGAGCCTGTAGACGGTGCGCCGGCTCATCGGACGCCGCCCCTGCGTACCCCGGCTCGTCCACCCTTCGCGCATGCCGCGCAGGGTCTGGCCCGGTCCGCCGCCGCGCACGGCCCGGGCCAGGGTGATCGTGGTCCAGGCGCTCAAGTAGACGGGGAGGAGCGGGGCGGGGAGGTGGCGGTGGGCGATCCAGATCCGGATACGGGCGGCGAGTCGGTGGTACAGCGTGTGGCGGGCCGGTTCGGAGAGGGGGTGGTGCATGCGGATCGAGGCCGCGTACCAGCCGCTCCAGCCCGCCTCATACAGCCGCCAGGCCAGGTCGAACCCCTCGTGACGCAGAAAGAGTTGACCTTCCCACCCGCCCACCGCATCGAAGGCGTCGCGCGGGATCAGGACGACGCCTTCGGTCATCGAAGCGACCTTCCCCGGCCGTCCCGGGTTCGAGGCGCGCAGCTGGGGACCCAGCGGCGTGGCGTGGTCACATCGTCCGGGCCGGTCAGCCAGGGCTGCACCCGGGCGGCCTCTGGATGCCGCTCGACCTCGGCGACGAGTCGGGCAAGGATGTCCGCGCGGGGGGAGCTGGCGTCGTTGTCGAGGAGGTACAGCCACTCGGCCGGGTCGCCCGCCTCCTGCAGCGCGGCGGCGTCGGCGTTGCGGCCGCCGGGGATGCCGACGTTCTCGGGCAGGCACCCGGTGAGCGCACCGGGTGGCACCACCTCAGGCTTGCAGCCGTTGCCAACCACCACCCGCGCGTCCACGCCGCCCTGGGCACGAAGTGTCGCCTGCGCGGCTGCTTGCGCGGCGGGGCGATCGTTCATGGTCAGCTTGTGGACGGGGTTGAGGCGCGGTCGGGACATGCATACCTCCAGGCCGTCAGGGCCGTGTTGTGGTCAGGGCGCGGGCGCCGGGATGCCGGTCAGGTGCTCGGCCTGGCGGGCGATGAGCGGGGCGAGGTGAGGGTGGACGCCCCGGGAGCACACCTGGAGGAGCTGCCCGAGGGCGATGAGCTCCCCGGTCCGGCCGGCGTCCGTGTCGAGGACGGAATCGAACTCGCGCCGGATCCGGGCGGCGGTCGCCGGCGCGACCAGCGAGTAGGCGTGCAGCAGCCCCAGGTCGTAGCCCACGGGCAGCCGGCCCCAGTTCTCCCAGTCCAACAGGACCAGGGGCGCGCCGGTGAGGTTCGCCCAGTGCAGATCGGCGTGCCCGGTCGTCGTCTCACGGATTCGTACGGGGTCGATGCCGAGGAAGCGGCGGAAGTTCCGGTCGACCCAGTTCTGCCGTACCGATTCCCGGTCGGTGGGCACCGTCGCGAGCGTCCCGAGCGCGGACCTCAGCTCTGCCCACCACGAGTCGGGCAGAGCGATGTCCTGGTCGAGCGCGGGCGTGCCGCTGGTGACCGGCGGGACGGACACGTACTCGGTGAGCTCCGCCCGGTAGGCGACGTCCTGGGAGGTCCAGTCGAGAACGCCGCGAAGCCGTGGCCGCGGCACCGACCGGGGTACGTGCGTGTCCGCGGTCGCCGTCCCCTCCCACAGCCGTCCGCCCGCCTTGTCGGCCTCGGCGGTGACGATGCGCAGCCAGCAGACCCCGGCCCGGCGCCCCAGGGTGCGGCCCTGCCACCCCCACACCTCCGGCCCCGAGGCCGACACCTGGAACTGCTGAGCGGCGGACGCGTGCGCGCGCCGCATCCGGTCGAGCTCGTAGCGCTCCGCCGGAGCGTCGAACACCGCCTGTCGCGCGGCCCGTTCCACCGTCACACCCCCTCCGCCACGGCGTCGGCCACCGGGCGCTCAACGGACCCGGGCAGCACCGCGTCACGCCCCGGCCACCGGAACACCAGGCGGCAGTTCAGCTTGTCCAGGACGTCGCCGGCGGGCAGGGCGTCGTCGGGCGTGCCGGCCGGGTGGACCGCCAGGACGGGATCGGCGTGCTCGTCGTTGGCCTCGGCGCGGATGTGACGGTCCCAGGCCAGAACCGTGGCCACCAGACGCTCGGCGAGCTCGGACCCCTGCTCGCCGAAGGAGTACGCGAACCACTCCCACTCCTGGTCTTCCCGGCGCTCGCTGTCCTTGGTCTGGACGTAGGTCAGGTAGGCCAGCGAGGCATCGCCGATGATCGCGGGGGCATCACGGTCCTTCGCGATGCCGGTCACAGCCTCGGCGGACTCCTGGTGGACGGCCAGCCGGCAGAAGCCCGACAAAGTGGTGGCCGCGAACAGCTGAAGGGAGCCGAAGTAGGAATTCCCAGCCCTCATGGTCACGCCGGTCGCGACCTCGTGCCGCCGCCCGCGCAGCACCTCCTCCAGACCCTGCGTGTCAGCGGCGGGACCGTCGTCGAAGCACAGTGCCAGCGCGCCGTCGCGCAGGGGGACGATCGGGGACGGGCGGGCCTGCCGCCCCTGGTCGCGGACGAAGCCGCAGTAGGTGAAGCGGCGGGCGTGCAGCACCTCGCCGCGCCGCTCGAACTCGATCGCCCGGGTGTAGCCGCCCATCTCCAGCGGCATGACCAGGCGCCCGCCCTCGGCCAACTGATCGCGCCAAGACGGTGAGATGTCCCAACAGTTGTAGGTGACCACGCTGCCGTCGAAGCCGCCGCGGGGCACGAGGTGGGCGGGCGCCCCGAGGGCTGCGTCTGCTTCGACGGCAGTGACGCGTCCGCTGCCGGCCTCCGTAAGGAAGGCGCGCGTGCGGCGGACGACCCACGGGTCGATGTCCACGCTCACCACCCGACCGTCGGCGGCGTGGGCGATCAGCTCCGCGTTGTAGCCACCGGACCCCGCCTCGAACACGATCGCACCCGGCCGAAGACGCAGGCTCTCCATCATGTCGGCCTGGAGCCAGGCCGCGGACACCGAGCTGATGGCCCTCCCGGTCTCGTCGCGCCTGGTGATGACGGCCCGGTCGCCTCCGTCGTACGCGGCCGCCAGGTTCGCTTCCGGGGCGAAACGATGGCGGGGCACGGTCCGCAGCGCGTCGCGGACGGGTTCGGCCGGGGCCCAGCCGCCGTCGATCACCGTCTGGGCCATCTCCTCGCGCAGCCGGACGGCCTCTTTCGGCTCACCCGGCACGGGTGGCCGATCGGCGGCGAGCGGGTAGGAGACCACCGGCGGCAGGTCGGGGATGACGCCGGGCCACACGCTGTCGATCGCGAGTGCGGCCGGGACGAAGATGTCCCCGACGCAGGCGAGGGCGTGCAGGTCGAGGAACTCCCAGCGGTCGAACTTGTCCGCCTCCGCGGTGGTCAGGGTTCCCGTCCACGTGGTGATGCGGACGACGGCCGTGAGCCGCGGGATGCCGTGGCTGTCGTCGACCAGCATCGTGACCACGTGAGCGTCGCTCGGGTCGGCGACGAGACCGGTCTCCTCGGCGAGTTCGCGCACCGCGGCGGCGGCGAAGTCCTCCGGGCCGGTGGTCTTGCCGCCGGGCAGCTCGAGCATGCCGAGGCGGGAGCGGCCCAGCAGGACCCGGCCGGCGTCGTCGGTGACGACGGCGAGGGCGCCGGTCAGAGCGTGGCCGGTGGTCTGCCGCTTCTCGACTGCTTGGGTGTCGAGGTGGCACGGCCCGTGCAGCACCAGGAAGGCCAGACCGTCTGCGTCCAGCCGCTCCACCGTCTTCCAACCGGCGCCGAGCAGCGTGATCTCGTCCTTGTCCAGGGCGATGTCGCGCCGTTCCGACGGGGTGTTCTCGACTGTCGGCGTGATGACGACGAGCGCGCCGCCGTCGCGCAGCCGCTCGCCCAGCCCGTGCACGATCCGGCCGCGGTCTCTCAAGAAGGGGTACGCCAGCCGCATCGTGATCAGGTCGTACCCCTCGGCGTGCAGCGGGGCCGGGTCGTCGCGTTCGATGTCCAGCTGCAGCCAGCGCACGCGCTCGATGCCGGCGTGCTCCTCGCGGGCTCTGGCGATCGCGCTGTCCGTGAAGTCGACGGCGTCCACGGTGTATCCGGCGTCGGCCAGGTGGGTGGCCAGCTCCCCGATCCCGCATCCCACATCCAGGGCCCGGCCCCCGCCCTCGGGTACCGGGACGTGCTCGGCGAGGAGGTGCTGCTCGCGCTTCCCGAGCCGGCGCCACCCCTTCCCGTCGCGGTAGTGCCTATCCCACTCGTCGCGCTCTGTGTACGTCAACGTGCTGCTCCTCGTGTCGGGCGGGCGGGGGTCAGGGGCGCTGCGCGGTGCGCAGTCGGGCCAGGGTGCGCAGGCCGCGCGACCAGTTCGGGATCCTCGTGGGCGGTGCCGTAGGCGATGCCGGGGCAGGTACCGGTGGGTGTGCTCACCCGGGTCACCAACCCAGCTGGGAGTAGGGGCGGCCTTCGGCGATGGCGGTGATGGCGGTGCGGGTGTAGGAGACGATCCGGTCCGGGAGGTCATGCTGTGGCCACCACTGCCACGTCAGACACTTGTCGGGCTCGCGGACCTCGGCGGCGCCCTCCCATCGGTGGGCCCGGAAAACGAGCTGCATGAGGGGCGGGCCGCCCGGGGCGTCGACGACGTGGACGACATGCGCGAGCTCCACGTCCGCGGGGTCGATGACCAGTCCTGCCTCTTCCCTCGCCTCGCGGACCAGACACGCGAGGGCGGATTCCTGCTCGCAGCGCCCGGCCAGGTAGTGCCAGGTGTCGCCCGCGTACTTCGACTCGGGGTGCCGCAGGCCGAGCAGCACCCGGCCTTCGGCGTCTTCGATGTGGAGGTGGACTCCGACGCCGTTCAGCACCACCTGGCTGCCCCCGTCCCACACAGGAGGAGCTGCGGTCGGCTCGCTGCCCGGGGGGTTCTCGGCCGTGTGTTGGCGAATCAGGTTCCGGGTTGCGGGGTGCAGGCGCAGACGGTCCAGTTCGTCGACTGTGAACCAGCGCAGCAGCACGCCCTCATGCAGCGTGAGGCGGTCGGGGTTGCCGCGCCACCGGCCGGCGAAGACCTGGACCGGGACGCTGAGGCCGTCGATGCTGCTGGCGGCCTCCACCGCGTAGGGCTTCACGTCCTTGAGGGCGAGGTCGGGCACCTCCTCGGACAGCTCCCGCAGCAGCGTGCCCTCCAGGCTTTCGTCGTCGTGCGTGCGGCCGCCGCCGATGAGGGCGAACGCTCCCGACTCCCAGATTTCGCCGGGCTTGTGGTCGCGCAGATGGAGCAGATACCGGCCATTCCCGTCGTGGATCAGCGCGGAAGCATTCACCGGCTCCGGCTTGCCGTCCAGGCCCGCCGCGAGGATCTTCGCTCGCAGTGTCGGCGAGGTGACCCCCGGCTGCGTGAGCCACCGGGCGGCGGACACCTCCTCGTCCTGCAGCGGGAACGTCGCCGGCTCCTCGCCGACGAGGTGGAAGGCGTAGCAGAAGTCGTAGTGGCGGTGGGCCGGGTCCCCTTTCGCCGCGTTCGAGGCGATGTCGTGGACGTTGATGTCAATGGGAGAGCCGAGCAGTTGCCGGGTCAGGCACAGGGTGCCCGGCCCGAGTCCAGCCACCTCCGACACCGTCCGCAGCGCCGCGGCCAGCAGCGTGCGGTCCTCAGGCTCGATGTGGCCTCCGGGAGTGAGTGTGAGGCCGCCGTTGGCACGGTGCCCGATGTGCCGGACCCGGCCCTGCCGGTCGACGACGACGGCGCTGCACGTGATGTGCCCGGGCAATGCCGTCCTGGCGGTCGCGTCAACGGGCCGATTCAGCGCGGCGAGAAGTCCGGCCAGGGCGTCACGCTCGCCGGGGTGCCGGCCGAGGTACGCCTCGATCGCTCTGCGGATCGCGGTGGAGCTGGGAGACATGGGCGGCGTCCTTCGATGGGGTGGGGGCAGGTGGCCGTCAGGCCGGCGAAAGGGGGCGCTCGGGTGGATCAGCTCGCCGTCTCGTGGCCGGACGGCTGGACGCCGCGGGGGCCGGGAACGCCGTGGGATGCCGGCGCGATCCCGTTCTGCGCGGCCTGGGCGGTGAACATCCCCTGATACCGGCCGCCCTTGATGGCCATGAGGTCCTCGTGGGTGCCGTCCTCGACGACACTGCCCTGATCGAGGACGTAGATGTGGTCGGCGTGCATGGTCGCCGCGAGCCGGTGGGTGACGAGCACGACCGCGTGCCCCTCTTCGGCCAGGGACCACAGCCCTTCGAACGCGGCGATCTCCGAGTGGGGGTCGAGGGCACTTGTCGGCTCGTCGACCAGGAGGAACGGTGCCTGGCGGTACCGAGTTCGAGCTGTCCCGAGCTTCTGCCCCTGGCCTCCCGAGAGCTGGACACCGCGCTCGTAGCCCTTGAACACGATTGAGTCCCAGCCGTGCGGCAGGCCCTCGACCAGGTCGAGCACGTCTGCCTCACCAGCGGCCTTGCGGATGCGGTCCATGTCCCGGGGACGGTCACCGGCGCCGATGGCGACGTTCGCGGCCGCCGTCATCTCCCAGCGCGGGAAGTCCTGCGCCAGCAGGCCGACTTCGGCGAAGATCCGGGCGCGGTCGGCCTCGCGCAGCCCGACCTGCTCGCCCGACTCGCCCACCCACTGCACGGCCCCTTCTGCGGGGAGCAGGAGTCCGGCCAGCACCTTGGTGAGGGTGGTCTTCCCCGACCCGTTCGCACCGACCAGAGCCGTCACTTTTCCCCGCGGCACGCGCACGCTCACACCCTTCAGGGAAGGACCGTCTGCGCCCGGATAGGTGAACGAGACCGCCTCCGTCCTCACCTCCCGCACCGGTGCGGGTAGCGGGGCGCCCGTGAGCGGGATCGCATGCTCGCCCGCCACCTTGATGGCGTCCTCGGTGTCGGTGAGGAACAGCAGCTCCTCGTACAGCCGGTTGACCTGCTGCACCAGCGACGTCAGCCGCGCCGTCGACGTACGGATGGCGATCACCGCCGTCCCACCGACCGCCAGCGGCAGACCGCCGGTCGACAGCAGCCACCACAGCACCCCGTAGCAGGTCAGCGACGCCATACCGGCGAATCCACCCGCGACCAGGTCCGTGGATGCCTGGGCCCGGGCCAGGCGACGCTGCTCGGCTTCCGTCTGCCGGGACATCTCCTCGTAGCTGGAGAGCAGCTTCGTGCCGGCGGCGTGTACGCGGAGCTCACCGGCGGCGTGCGGGCGAGTCAGGTAGGCGAGCAGGGACGCGATCGCCCTGCGGTGGTCGACCCAGTTCATCCGGGAGAGGTAGTCACGGCGCGCGGAGCGGACAGCCCCCCACCCCTTGGGCAGGGCGATCGCCAGCAGCATGGGGAGCAAAGCCCAGTGCAGCGCGGCGAGCACGACCGCGGCCGCGGCCATGCCGATCACGACGTTGCCGACGCCGACCGACAGCCGCAGCATGCTGCGGGCCGAGTCCGTGCCGAACTTTCCCGCTTCCAGGATCCGCTGGACCTCCGGCCGTTCGGTCGCTTCCACTTCCACATGGGTGACGGCCGTGTAATAGCGCGCGGAGACCGCTCGCTCCACCTGGGGCTCCAGCCGGCCGGACATGGCCGTCGACCATGCCGACAGAACGGCGCCGGCAACTGCCGCGACGGCGAGCCCTACCAGGGACGGCAAGGCGTCGCGGAGCTTGTCCACGGTCGGGCCGGCGGCGAACAGCTGCGCGAGGACGCCGTTGACCGCCACCAATCCCCATCCGGCCGTGACTCCTTGCCCGAGTTCGGCCGCAACGACTCCCATCAGCGCGCGCCGGTCCGCTTTCCAGCCGGTGCGCAGCACCATGGCCACCATGTGCGGCAGCGCGGCTGCCATGTGCCCGAACTTCAGGCGGGTCAGCGGGCCTTCGTGTCGCGCGTAGGACTGGTCGTAGCGCAACCGTCCCCCGTACAGCTCCCGCTCGGCGTCCGAGATGCTGTCTGCGATGTCGGCCTTCGCACTGTTCGCGCTTCCGGCGCTGCCTGGTTCGAGTGGCGGCAATGTGTTCCCCCTCGTGGACGTGGTGGTGACGGCGCAGTGCTCAACGACGCCGCTCGATTCGAGCGCCTGTTCCTTTCGGACGGATTGCGCGCCCTGAGATTCAGCGATTTCCGAAGGTGCACGGTGCACCGACCCTTGCTGCGCAAGGGAGCACGGCACGAGCGTGGGTGGCCGAAACGCCGATGGTCGGGCGCTACGGCGATCAGCTTTCAGGCGGAGCCCGTTGCCGGTGGCGTCGCCCTGCCTGCCCGGGGAAATCTGCTGTCCCAGCCGCAGGGTCGTGACCACGTGGTCGGTCGGTCGCCGACGAGGGCGGGTTCGTCACCTCGACGCAGCAGGACCACGACGGTGGCGTCGTCGCGGTAGCCCTTCTCATCTGCGGTGGCGGCGGCGACGATCGCGTCGGCCAGGGCCTGCGGGTCGTCGGCGTGCGTCGCACACAGTTCGTGCCAGATCGCCTGATCCACCTGGTCGGAGACTCCGTCCGAGCACAGCAGTACGAGGAGGACGTCCTCGGGAAGTTGGGCTTCTCGGCACGTCGCCGCGGACGCCTGGGCGAGTCCGAGCCTCGCCCAGGCGTCGTGATGCTCGACGATGGGCGCCGGCACATTGCCGTGGACGCGGAGGAACTCCCCCAATGTTCCAGGACGCCAAGGAACGTTGCACCGCCATCGGCATCTGGGCCGCGAGCTTCTCCGTCGGCATCGCCCTGGGTCCGGTCGTCGGCGGCGCCGTGCTGGAAGTCTTCTGGTGGGGCTCGGTCTTCCTCCTCGCGGTACCCGTTATGGTCCTCCTGCTGATCACCGTGCTCTTCGCCGCCGTCGCGATGGGCGGCATCCACCTCTTCGTCACCCAGTACCTGCAGATGGTCGCCGGCCTCTCGCCCCTGCGGGCGGGCCTGTGGCTCCTGCCGGCAGCCGGACTCCTCATCCTCTCCTCGATGCCGGCACCCGTCGCGGCCCGCCGTATCCCCCGGCAACGTGACGGCCATCGGCCTGGTCCTCTCCGCGATCGGCTACCTGATCCTCACTCAGGCCGACCACGGGGACAACGGACTGGCCTACGTCGTCGGCTTCACCTTCGTCCACCTGGGCATCGCCCCGATCATGACCATGAGCGTCTCCCTCATCGTCGGTTCCGCACCCCCGAGAAAGCCGGTGCCGCCTCCGCGCTCCAGCAGACCAGCAGCGACTTCGGCCTCGCCGTCCGTATCGGCGCCCTCGGCAGCCTGGGCACCACCGTCCACCGCGACCAGGTGGGCGACACCATCCCCGAGCAGACCCCCAGGCGGCCGAGAACGCCACCCGCGACACCCTCGCCCAGGCCCTGGAAGCCATCCGTGACCTGCCCGCCATCCTGGCCGATCAGATCATCACCCCCGCCAGGGAGTCGTTCGCCTCCGGCCTCAACACCGTCGCCGCCATCAACACCGTCATCGTCATCGCCCTGGCCGTTCTCGCCGTCGCGGCCCTGCGCCGGCCACGGCGATGACACCCGTCTCTCGGCTCGCACCGGCGGCCCAGTGGGAATGTCCTTTGACCTGCGTTCCCTCTGCCGCCGGTAGCCCGGTCCATGGCGCTCGTGATCCCCTCGAAGTCTTCCCCGGCGACCGCTCATCGTCGCTCCGGTCACTGACATGACATCAGGGGGCTGGGGCTGAAGGCCGTAATCGCGAGGTGATTCAAGCCACGATCGAACATCAACTCGACTGCTTGTGCGGGTAGTTGGAATCCGACTGTCAGTGCTGCCCCCTAGCGTGGTCGGTCGCCGGGATTCTCCGGCACCTGACCCTCTCCCGCGAGGAACCCCATGACTCACGTCCGTGCACACCGCCGTGCCGACGGAACCTACGTCCGCGCCCACACCCGTCGCTCCCGCCCCCGGTCCGGCACCACTGACGCGGCGCTGCGCCACACCGGCCCCGCCTCCGTTCGCCGCGGCACAGTCCGCAGCATTCCCGTCCCTGTCGGGCCGACCACTCGGGTGCGGGCATATCAGCGCGCGGACGGAACATATGTCCGCAGTCACGACCGGGCCTTGTCCGGTCGCGCCGTCGTGGCCACGGGCACCGGGCTCGGTGGTCTGCTCCTGTTCCTGCTCCTCCTGGCCGCACTCTCGGCCGGAGGGGGCCAGTCCTCCCCCGCGGAACGCTCCGGCCCGTCGAGCCCGGCCGCTGTCAGCTCCACGACCGGCGCGGCACCCGGCAGGTAGTGCAGCAGATCCACGCCCAGGTGGCTGGCGAAGGGGCGCGGCTGTCTGGCCGGGCTCCCTCGTCTGGAGTGCGCAGCCTGCAAGACGTCTTGCAGGCTGCTGCGAGGGACTGCCGGCCGACCCCAGCGGGTTCCGAGCCCCGCACCTGCCAGCGCATGCCGGGGGCGTCGAGGGCGCGGACGTGGTCGGCGGGTGGTCCCTCCGGGGCGTACGGGTTCGCGGTCGAGGTCCTCGAGATGGCGTTGGGGGACGTCGATGTGCCCTTCGGCGCGGAGGTCCCGCTCCGCGAGCCTCGAACCTCAGCCGGCCGGGGCGTACGTCAGCGCCACGCAGCCGCCATGGCCCCCGGTCCCGTCCTTCGAGGGCTCCTGCGTCGGCTGGTGCCCGCCGGAGTTCCCCGCCCCCTTGCCGCCGTAGCCTCCCTCTCCGGCGAACGCGTCGCAGGCCCGCCCGGACGTCTCACCGGCCGTGCCGCCCTGCCGGGGGTGGTTGCGCGAGGCATCCTCACCCGACGCCCCCGACTTCCCTGGGGTCACGACCGTCTCGGAGCCTTGGCACAGGGACCTCTGCGCGCTGCCTCCCGCCCCGGCCGAACTGCCGTAGCCGCTCTGGAACGTTCCCGACGCCTCACCGCCGTGCCCGGGGTCCCCGGCCGAGGCGACCAGCAGGGGACGGATCGGAACGTAGTTGGTCGAGGATGTGCGTGACTTCTTGCAGAGCGGACACCGCGCTCCCCCGCGACACTCGCCACGAGGACGAAGGAGATGCGACGAACGGGGCGCCGGCCGACACGGCGCTTCGCACCAGCAGCCCCGACGACGACGAAACGGCAGGGCTAGTGATCGCTCACGGAGGTGTCACAGGAATGGGCCTCGCCGCGCGGGATAGTCACGGGGTCTTTGGTGGTGACCTCCACCACGGAGTGATCGCCGACCACGAGGCGGCCGCACTCGGCGATCACCGCGGAGGCGACGGTGGCGTCGCGGCCGATGACCGAGGCGTGCAGGCCGCCGACCCTGCGTACCGTGGCTCCCGCGAGGACGATGGAGTTCTGCAGGCCCGCCGCGTGCAGCAGGCAGTCCCCGCTCACGGACGTGTGCGGTCCCACGAAGCTCTCCTCCACCACCGATCCCGCCCCGATGATCACCGGGCCGACGACGCGCGACCGGATGACGCGCGCGCCCTCCTCGATCACGACGGGGCCGAACAGCTCGCTTTCTTCGTCCACCTCGCCGCGCACGCGATGCCGTACGCGGTCGAGGAGTTCGCGGTTGCAGTCGAGCATGTCCTCGACCTTTCCGGTGTCCCTCCAGTAGCCCTCGTACGTTCGTGCCACCACTTCGGCGCCCTGGTCCACCATCCACTGCAACGCGTCGGTGATCTCCAGCTCACCGCGTTCGCTCGGGGTGATGGCGGCGACGGCGGCGTGGACGGCGGAAGTGAAGAAGTACACGCCGATCACCGCGAGGTCGCTGAGCGGGTGGGTGGGCTTCTCGACGAGGCGGACTACCCGGCTCTGCTCATCGACCTCGGCCACTCCGAAGGCCCGGGGGTCCGCGACCTTGTGCACGATGATCTGGGCGTGGGGGCGCTTCTCCTGGAAATCCGCGGCGATCTCGCGCACACCGTCGATGAGCATGTTGTCGCCGAGATACATGACGAAGTCGTCGTCGCCGAGGAAGTCTTGGGAGATGGCGATGCAGTGCGCGAGGCCCAGCGGCTCGTCCTGGTGGATGTAGGTGATCTCAACGCCCGGCACCGCGTGGTCGTTGAGAGCCTGCGTGATCTCGCTGCCCCGGTCCCCGACCACCAGGCCGATCTGGGTGACTCCCAGGTCCCGCACATCCCGCAGGACGTGGACGAGGACCGGCTCGTTGGCCAGGGGGATGAGCTGCTTCGGTATGGAGTGGCTGAGCGGACGCAGTCGGCTGCCCAGCCCTCCCGCCAGGACAAGTGCCTTCATCAGGACCCTCCTTGTAGCTGACCGACGCGTCGTGCCGCCGGAGCATGTGCGGCACGACTCGTGCGGCGCTCAAACCCCGCTGGGGCGGGCGGGCCTGCTGAGAGCCCGGCGTCTCCGCGGCGCACCTGGCGGGGTGGGTCCGTTTCCCGCGACCGGGCCGAGCGGCGCTCGAGCCGGAGCCGACGACGTACGCCGATGGTGGGAGGGACGCCGGCCAACTCACGACGCGGAGGAAGCGATGGGCAAGTTCGACGGCAAGGTGGTACTCGTCACCGGTGCGGCCCGAGGCCAGGGAAGGTCCCACGCGCTCAAGTTCGCCCGTGAAGGCGCCGACGTGGCCGTCCTCGACGTGGCCGCGCAGGTCGGGTCCGTGCCGTACTCCATGCCGGGTGCCGACGACCTGGAGGAGACCGTCAAACTCGTGGAGAACACCGGCCGCAGGTGTGTGTCCGGCAGAGTCGACGTGCGGGACGCGAAGAGCCTGGCCGCATTCGTGGAACGGGTCGGGACGGAGCTGGGCTCCGTCGACTTCCTCCTGGCCAACGCCGGAGTGTTCTCGTTCTCGACGATCGCGGAGATGTCGGACCGGACCTGGCAGGACATGGTCGACGTCAATCTGACGGGCGCGTTCAACTCCATCCGCGCCGTGCTTCCCGGCATGATCGAACGGGGTCGGGGCCGTATCGTCGCGACGTCGTCGATGGCGGGCAGGATGGGCATGGCGAACGTCGGCCACTACGCCGCGACCAAATGGGGGCTCATCGGACTGGTCAAGTCCGTGGCCACGGAGGTCGGCCGGCACGGCATCACCGCCAACGTGGTGTGCACGGGAGCGGTCGACACCCCCATGATCAACAACCCGGCCGCGTACAAGCTGTTCCTGCCGCATCTGGACGATCCGAGCCGTGAGGAAGTCGTCCGGGCGTTCCAGGAGTTCAACATCATCCCGGAGGCGTGGGCCGAGTGTGAGGACATCTCCAACACGATGGCCTTCCTCTGCTCCGAGGAAGCCCGCTTCATCACCGGCGAGACCATCGCCGTCGCCCTGGGGCAGAACGCTTCCAACGCGACCTGACCCGCCCCCGGCGGACACGCACCGGCAGGCACGGGCGGGTTCGGGATCACCACGCATCGTGATCCCGGAACCCGCCCGTGCCTGCCGTGTGTTCCAGGGCCCCGGCCACGGAGGGCGCTTCAGAGCCGCGTGGTGAGTGCGGGTACCCGCAGGAGTTCCGGCGGGTTCGGCCACCCCGCGTGGTCGCGGTACCAGGCGACGACCTCCGCGAGGCCGCTCTCGAACGGAACGACGGGTGTGTAACCCAACTCCTGGCGGATCTTGGTGTCGTCCAGCGCATAGCGCCGGTCGTGCCCCTTGCGGTCGGCGACCGGGCGCACCAGCTCGGGGTCGGCGTCGCACAGCCGGACCAGGAGGTCGGTCAGCTGCCGGTTGGTACGTTCGTTGCCGCGCCCGATGTTGTACACCTGCCCGGCACGCCCTCGCGTCAGGACGCTGTGGACCGCCCGGCAGTGGTCGTCGACGTGGAGCCACTCCCGGACGTTGCCGCCGTCCCCGTACAGCGGAACCGGCCGGCCCCGCAGCAGGTTGGTGACGAACCGCGGAATCAGTTTCTCGGGGTGCTGGTAGGGGCCGTAGTTGTTCGAGCAGCGGGTGATGGACACGGGCAGGCCGTGCGTACGCCAGTACGACCGGGCGACGAGATCGGCGGACGCCTTGGAGGCCGCGTAGGGAGAGTTGGGCAGGAGCGGGTGTTCCTCGGTCCATGCACCCTCGGCGATCGAGCCGTACACCTCGTCGGTGGACACGTGGACGACTCGTTCCACCCCGGTGGACACGCAAGCGTCCAGGAGGGTCTGCGTACCGCCCACGTTCGTCCTGACGAAGGTGGACGCGTCGACCAGGGAGCGGTCGACGTGGGATTCCGCGGCGAAGTGGACCACCGCGTCGTGTCCGGGCAGCAGGTCCAGGAGCAGCTTCCTGTCGCAGACGTCGCCGCGGACGAAGACCAACCGTGCGTGGGACGGTGGCAGGTTGGCGCGGTTGCCCGCGTACGTGAGCTTGTCGAGGACCGTGACGTCGGTGCCCGTACTGTCCGGGTAACCGCCGTCCAGCAGCGTCCGGACGTAGTGGGACCCGATGAAGCCGGCGCCGCCGGTGACGAGGACCTTCATGTCCGGCCCTCGGCCGGGCGAGGTGAGTGCAGCATCAGCGTTCCTCCTCACGATGCGGGCCGTGGGCCGCACCGGCGTGTGGGACAGGTCGTGGGGTGCGGGGGCGAACGGGACCGGCGTCAGTGCGCCGATGCCGCCGCCACCGTGCCGGGACGGAGGTTCTGGTGTATCTCCAGCGTCGCGGCGGAGCGGTTGAGGGTGAGGTAGTGCAGGCCGGGAGCGCCTTCGGCGAGCAGCCGCTCGGCCATCCCGGTGGCGTGCTCGACTCCGATACGGTGCCCCTCGGCGGGGTCTCCGGACGCCCTCTCCAACCGGTGGGCCAGGTCTTCGGGGAACGCGGCCCCGCTGAGCTCCGCGAAACGGGCGATCTGGCGTACGTCGGTGGCCGGCATGATCGCCGGGATGAGGGGCGTGGGGCAGCCGGCCGCGGTGACCCGGTCGCGCAACCGCAGGTAGTCCTTCGGATCGAAGAACATCTGGGTGATCGCGTAGTCGGCTCCCGCTCGGCACTTGGCGACGAAGTGCCGTATGTCGCTGTCCCAGTCCGCCGACCGTGGATGCCGCTCGGGGAAGGCCGCGACACCGATGCTGAAGTTGCCGGTCTCGCGCAGCAGGGTGACGAGTTCGTGTGCGTGGGTGAGCCCTCGGGGATGCGCCGTCCACCGGCTGGACGGGCCGCCGGGTGGATCACCGCGCAGGGCGAGGACGTCGCGCACGCCGGCGTCCGCGTACTGCCCGATGACGTGCCGCAGTTCGGCTACGGGGTGGCCGACCGCGGTGAGATGCGCGACGGGGCGCAGCGTCGTGTGCGTCGCGATGCGCTGTGTCACCTCGACGGTGCGGTCGCGGGACGAGCCCCCGGCCCCGTACGTCACCGACACGAAGGTGGGTGACAGTCTCTCGAGCCGCCGGATCGCGTTCCAGAGGGTGCGTTCGCCCGCCGGTGTCTTCGGAGGGAAGAACTCGAAGGAGAAGGTGCGCTCACCTCGGGCGAGGGCGTCGAGCAGAGAGGTCATCGTCTGCCTCCGGTGTTGAAGTATTTGGCTTCGGGGTGGTGGATGACGATGGCGTCGGTGGACTGTTCCGGGTGGAGCTGGAACTCCTCGGACAGGTGCACCCCGATCCGCTCGGGCTGGAGGAGATCGGCGATCTTCGCCCGGTCCTCCAGATCCGGGCAGGCCCCGTAGCCGAGGGAGAAGCGTGCGCCCCGGTATTTCAGGGCGAACATGTCCTCGACGTCTGTGGGGTCCTCTCCCGCGAAGCCCAGCTCGTGGCGGACCCGGGCGTGCCAGTACTCGGCGAGGGCTTCGGCGAGCTGGACGGACAGGCCGT
>NZ_JAEBEP010000028.1:0-14933 GCF_046548915.1 Streptomyces sp. cmx-18-6
ACCGAGTCCGGTCGACCGCGCCCGATCCGGATCGAAACACCACCTGATCACGGATGGCCACGGCACTCCGCTCGCCGTGATCCTCACCGGCGGCAACCGCAACGACGTCACCCAGTTGCTGCCTCTGATCGACGCCATCCCGCCGGTCAGAGGCAGGGTCGGCCACCGGCGACGCAAGCCCGACTCCCTCTTTGCCGACCGCGGGTACGCCACGACATCTACCGCGACCAGGCCCGCCAACGCCGGATCGTGCCGGCCATCGCCCGCCGTGGCACCCCCCACGGCACAGGACTGGGCACCTACCGGCTGGGTCGTGGGACGCACTTTCGCCTGGCTCCACGGCGTCAAACGCCTCCGCATCCGCTGGGAACGCCGAGCCGACATCCACGAAGCCTTCCTCAATCGCCTGCTGCCTGATCACCCGCCGACAGACCAACTCACTGTGTTAGCCGTTGTGAGTGCGAACCGTATGAGCGACGGGTCGGCTACTCGCACAAGCACTGCCGCCGCTGTGTGAACGTGGAGGCAGTGAAAGATCGGTCCGGACCCGTGCTGTGGATCTCGTCAGCTTCCCGCACGGTGTCACGAAATCTGCCAAGCCGTACCCACTCCAGAGGCAACGGTACAAATTCCCCGCGCTTACTTTTATGAGCTCCCCCTACCTCTGAGGCGACTCTCCCAATAAGCAAGGCCCCTTCGGTATACTTCGGTTGAGGGATGGCCCGTACCGAGGTTTCGCTCGAAGTCGATCAAAAGGTTCCTGAAGCTAAACGCGGCCGCTGCTGCATCGCCTGATGCTCCCTGACGGTCAGCATGATTGTGGCGTGCTGTGAGAGTTATGGGGTGCGTAGAACCCAGAAAATCCGCCATGTCGAGCAGTAATCTACTCGATTCTCTACCGGTCCCAAGGATGTCGCGGCTGCGTACGCGCCACGTTATCTGGTTGTCCCGGGCCGTGAGAGATACGATATTTCCTGGTCCTAGGATTTCCTCAAGATTCGGTATGAGCGAGGAGAATTCGCTAACAGCACCAGCCGGATCCCCGGCCTCACCAATCCAAGAAGCTAGGTCGTTTCGCGTTGTAAGGGTGGATGGATGTTTTGGGCCAAGAATTCGCTCCCGATCGCTTAGTAGGCGTCTGAGGTCCCGTACGGCGCCCGTAGGGTTACCCGCCTTGGCTCGCCACCTGGCAAGGTCGCCTCGGAGAGTGAGGGTGCGCGGATGGTCGGCCCCAGGACGTCAGTAAAGAAGATTCTCAAGGTCGCAAGGCTCTTGGCTGCGGGGACGGGCTGGCCTGCCTGGCCCTGCCAACAAGCGAGGTCGTGTTTGGTGAACAGCGTGTCCGCGTCGGTTGGGCCGAGGGCATGTTCTTGGTCGACGGCCAGCGACTGAAGGCTGTCGATTGCGGCAGCAATGTCGCCAGTCCTCCCCGTCCAACGGGCGAGTTCGTGACGGGTGAAAAGCGTCTCGCGGTGGTACTCGCCCCAGGTGAGTATTTGGTCTGGAACTCCCAGCACGTACAGCGGCTCACCTGTAGGGGGCGGAAGTGGGTCGGCGAATCCCTGACCCGCGTCTATGCGGGACGCTGCGAGCCAACTTCCGGATTGAGCCCCATACAGCTCCACCCATGCGTGAAAATTGCGCTTCACAGGGTCACCGCAGCCTGCAAGGCACCGGAGCCGACGCCTTTCCCAGCTCCACGGGTCAAATGACCTTGTCATGGGTGCATCCTGACCAAGCGGTGGCGGCGGGACAGCCATCTGGGAGCGGATTGTGCCGCGGACGGAAGTTGGTGAGGTACGGGCATCAGTTGTCTCTCGGTCCGAGGACGCGGCGGAGCATCTGGCTGGAAATCGCTTGGGCGCATCTATTGCCAGCCACTGAGGGAGACTTCCGGGCCTTCCGTGAGGTATCGATGAAGGGCGCTTGAAGTGGTGTCGACGAAATTCTCGGGTACTGCGTCGGCGTCGACCCAGCGGACCTGGGAGTGCTTCCGGGGTTCGCGGTTTTCGGGTTCGCCGGTCCATTCGTGGGTTGCGAAGACGACCGTGAGGAAGCCACTGGGGGACTCAACGCCCCAGGCTCCGTGAATGATGTGCGCGACCTTGAGAGACTCGGGCTTCACCGTGAGGCCCGTCTCCTCGTAGAGTTCGCGGACTGCCGTCTCAGTGATGGGCTCGCCCGGTTCGCTCTTGCCGACGGGCAGGTCCCACATCCCCTGGGCGAACTTGGCGTTCTCGCTGCGCTGGAGGAGCACGACGCGGTTCGTGGCCTTGTCGTGGACAATGACGGCCGCGACCAGCAGGGTCATGGAGTCGAGCGCCGGCTTGAGGGCTGAGCGGTTGTCGGTCTGCTGAGCCACGGGGTTCCCTTCGTCGGGCGGGTTGTTGGGCATGTTAGGCGAGGGCCTCGCGGGCGCGGCGGGCGAGATCTGCGGCACCGGGAACGCGGCGGCGCTGGTAGATCGCGAGGGTGGAGCGGATCGAGGTAATCGCCTTGCGGGTGCGGTCGGAGGTCATGCCCTCCATGAGGACCAGGGCTTGAGTCCAGGCCGCGACCGCCTCGTCAGCCCGGGCCTGAGCGGCAAGGCTGTCGCCGAGGTCGGCGTGGGTGAGGGCGTGGACGCGCTTGTATTTCTCCGGATCCCAGCGGGTGAGCGCGTCACGGTGCTGCTGTTCCGTACCGATGTGGTCGGTGAGGTCGGTCAGCGTACGGGCAGTGTGGCTGGACACGGTGCCGGCTGCCGGGCCGCTGATGCGGGAGAAGCTGGGCTGGGGACCGTCCTCGCGCAGGAGTGCCTCTTCGGCGGCGAGAAGAGCGCGGGCGGCCAGTGGGTTCTCGCCGACGGCTGCGTAGGCGCGGGCGTGCGTGATGTGGAGGAGCGCTTCGGTCTGGCCGTCGACGTGGCCGAGGCCGCGGGTGAGCGCGCCTTCGACCAGGTCGACGCAGTGGTGGGGTTGCTTGAGACTGAGGGACTGGTGGGCGAGGGCGCGCATCATCCATGCGGCGTGGCCGTGGGGGTCGGCTTCGCAGGCAAGTTGGTAGCCGACCTGGTAGTAGCGCTGGGCAGCGCCTTCGTGTCCAAGGTCGTGGTGCTTCCACCCTGCGAGGTAGGCAAGTTCGGCGACGGCACCGAAGGCGGCCTGGCGTAAGGCTTCCGAGGAGAACCGTCCGCGCAGCATGGGGGCCGCCGTGTCGGCGAGGTACGCGGTGACTGTGGTCAGGCCGTGCCCCCCGCCGAGCCTCTCGTCGGCGGCACTGAAGGCCGCCGTGATCTGCCGTACGACGTCGATGTCGTCGCTGCCGACGAGGGAGCGGGCGGTGCGGGCACGGAGCATCCGCGAGGTGGTCTCGTGGTCGTGCAGGAGCGGCATGGCCACGCCGGCCGTGGTGAAGGCAGCGATGGCGAGGAATTGGCGGCGTTCGACATCCGCGCGGCCGAGGTCCGTTACCGCGTTGACGGGGTCGATGTCCGGTGGCGACTCCGCGTCTGGCGAGTGGAGGCCGAGCTCGGTCCGGGTGACGACCCGGCCCAGCCGCCGGGAGAGGGCTTCGGCAAGGTACTGGCCAGCCCTGCCGGACGGCGTGCGGGCACCGCCCACCCAGTGGGAGATGGCCGACTTGTTGGTCTGGAGCAGTTCGCCGTTCTCGGCTGCGATGCGGCGTACGTCCTTGGCGAGTGCCTCGTACGTGCACCCGGCGGCGTTGATCGTTTCGCGCAGACGGGAGTTGGTGCTGGTCGGTGCCGGCACGATCGCCCCACTCCGATTCCGTAAACCGTGTATACCGCTTGACCTCGGTCACACCGTACCCACTCTGCGTAGCGGCCGGTTCACTTATCGACAGCCGCCCCACCCTGAGGCTGGGCGGCCCCCAACTTCCTTACGCCCCACCGGGCTCGGGCATTCCTGTGCCCCGGTCCGGACGATCAGAGACGGAGACACGGTGACCACCATCGACACCGCGACCATCACGGTCGAGCTGCCCGACGCCTTCGACCCGCGCTGGAACCGCCTGCCCGGCATCCAGGTGGACGGCCGGCGCATCACCATCGACCCGGCCGACTACTTCTTCCGCTTCGAGTCCAACACCTGGCTCGTCGCCGACTGGGAGCTGGTCAAGACTCAGCTCCTCGACGTGAACGAGACGGCCGAGAGCGCGGTCGAGCAGCTCGCGCTCGACTTCATCAAGCAGCACAGCGAGTCCACCTCCGACGCCGCTCGTTTGCTGGCGACGGCGTACGGGGTGTACTCGTACCTTTTCCGCGTGGAACACCTGGCCGGCCTCGGCCTCCCTCGGATCACCGGCGACCACCTGCGCATGCTGCGCGAGGCGGCCACGTTGATGGCGCTCAACAAGGTCGAGTTGGACGGGCACATCTCCAACGTCGGCCCGTGCTGGTTCTTTCCCGCCGCCACTTCCGTCGTCTTCGACCTGGACGACGCGACGGGCGGAATGCTGGACGAGGTCTACCACGCCGGCTGGTTCAACGAGCACCGCCGAATCGAGTCCATCAAGGCCCACGCCGCGCTGGGCGGCCGACTCGTGCACGGCTGCCAGTCCGTGCCGGACCAGTCCGTGCCGGACCAGTCCGGCGGCGTGGTCGCGCCCTACGGTGCCTCGATGGTCAACTTCCGTGACGACCTGGCCGAGTTCAAGGCGGGCTGGATCGAGCAGGTCTACGCCCACCGCGTGACCGCAGCCGAGTAAACCCACCCCAGTACGGCTCCGGGGCGGGCCAGCTCGCGCGCGCCCGCCCCGGAGCCCACCATCCCCTGGAGACCCCCATGGACCAGAGCGTGTCCGCCACGCTGCTGGACGACCTGTGCACCCTCGTCGGCAAGCCTCTCCCCGAACGTACCGAGATTCGCGTCTGGGGCATGTCCGGCGTCGAGCGCGTCACCTTCCCCGACGACACCACGGCCGTCTTCAAGTACGCCAAGGAGCCCTTCGACCGCGAGGCCCAGGCCCTGCGGATGGCCAACCAGCGCCAGCTCCCGGTCCCCGTGCTCCACGCCACCGCCATGCAGGACAAGTGGCTCGGGATGCTCATGGACGACCTCGGCAACCCCGTACGGGACGCAGACGACCTCGACGGTGTCGCCGCTGCCGTCATGCTCCACGCCGCACGCCCCGCGGGCGGTCTGCCCCTCCTCGACGGGGCGGTCCTCGCAGCCCTGCCCGGCCGAGCCCTCGATCACCTCCAGCGGCTGCGGAAAGCCGACCGATGGACGGACTGCGACGGCATCGAGACCGCGCTGGGGAAGATCTCCGCCGCGGCCGAGGCCCGTGTTCAGGGTGCGACGCTCGACCCCTTTGGCTGGGTCCACTCCGAGTTCCACCCCACGAGCGTCCACATCGGGGAGAACGGCTGGTATCTCCTCGACTTCGCCCGCGCTTTCACCGGGCCCGGCCTGATCGACCTCGCCTCGTACCACGGCACCACCGACGTGCCGAGCCCCTTCCGCATGCGGGTGTTCCTGGAGCAGTACGTCACCGCAGGCGGTCATGAGGACGCCCTCGCCGCCCGGGGCGGCCTGACCGCAGAGGCATGGGCCTTGGGCTGGCACCGCATGTGGGCCGTGGAGTGGTTCATGGAACAGGCCATCCGCTGGATCAACGACCCGGCCAAGGACCCCGCGTACATCCCCGTCGTCCGCCGCCACCTGAGCGACGTGGTCCGACTCCTGGAGGTCTAGGTGCTCGCCCAGGTCTCCCCCTGGTACGCCCACGCAGCCCAGCGCACAGCCGCCGCTCCCGCGCACGCCCTCACCGCGCCTGCCCGGATGGAGTGGAGCACCTACGCGGGCATCGGTCCCGGCGCCGAAATTCTGGGTCGGGGCCTGTGCGGCAAGCGCGTCCTGGAGCTGGGCTGCGGCCCCGGCCACAACGTGGCCCACCTCGCGAAGCACCACCAGGCCCGCGTCACCGGCGTGGACCTGGTCGGCCTCCAGATACGCCGGGCCCGTTCCCACTACAGCCACATCGACGGCGCCACCTTCGCTGCCAGCCACGCACTGCACCACCTGCAGGCCACCGGCCAGACCTTCGACGCGATCTACTCCGTCTTCGGCGCCGTCGGCCTCGTCGCCCCCGAGCTCCTCCTCGCCGCTATTTCACGACGCCTGAAACCGGGCGGTGTCCTGGCCTTCTCCGTCCCTCACCCGGCACGGGCCGGAAGACATCCATCCACGGATAACCGTCCGCGCGAGGACTACGTCACCATGCCCGACCGCACCCGACTGCCCCTCGCGCGATGGGAGTTCGACGCCTGTCGTTGGGGAGCCCACCTCTCCCGGGCGGGCCTGGGCGTCACCTCGACGGTGGAGCTGCGGCACCCGCGCCGCGACCCATGGCCCACCACCCTCCTGATCACCGCCCGCAAATGCTGACCGACGGAGGAAACGATGCCCCTTCCTTACCTGCTCCTGGACATCGACGGCGTCCTCATCCCGTTCCCGGCCGCCGACGGCAGCACCCCGCCCACCCACGTCCGTCACACCGTCCTGCCCACCGGCCGGCACCCCGACGACCCCGTGCCCATCTGGCTCGACCCGAGCCAGGGCGGCATTCTCACCGACCTCGTGACCAGCGGACTCGTCACCCCCGTGTGGTGCACGAGCTGGCGCAAGGACGCCACCACGATCATCGGCCCTCTCCTGGGGCTGCCCGACTTCCCTTACCTCGACCTGCCTCGCCCCCAGATCACCACCAGCCACCCCGACGGCTACCTCTGGAAACGAGACCACGTCGACGTCTGGCTGGCAGACGCCCCCGCCGTCTGGATCGACGACGATTTCACCAGCCTCGACCATGACTGGGCTGTGGAACGCACCGCCCGGGGAACGGCGACTTTCCTCATCCAGCCTGATCCGTACGTGGGACTGCAGCCTGAGCATCTGACAGAGGCTGCGTCGTGGGTGTATCGGGTGTCAACGGCTGACGCCGCCTGAACGACCGCACCCGGCCCGCCATGGACGCCGTTGTCGGCGGCCTGCGGACCGGGTGCGGTCGTGCGGGCCGTCCGGACGCGCGCGAGCGCGGGTGCCGAGCGGCCCGAGGAAGATCAAGCCTTCTTGGTCTCCCAGAAGATCTTGTCGACCTCGGCGATCAGGTCCAGGGCCTTCTGGCCCGTCGCCGGGTCGTTCGAGCCCTTGGCCGCGGAGAGCGCCTTCAGGGTGTCGTTGATCAGCTGGTGCAGCTCCGGGTACTTCTCGAAGTGCGGGGGCTTGAAATAGTCGCTCCAGAGCACCGAGACGTGGTGCTTCGCGAGCTCGGCGCGCTGCTCCTTGATCAGGACCGCGCGGGTGCGGAAGTCCGCGTCCTCGTTGGCCTGGTACTTCTCCTGGACGGCCTTGACCGACTCGGCCTCGATACGGGCCTGGGCCGGGTCGTAGACGCCGCAGGGAAGGTCGCAGTGGGCGCTGACCTTCACCTTGGGGGCAAACAGGCGGGAAAGCATGGAGCTGTCCTCCTCGTGATCGTCTTCTCAGGTGGGACATTACTCCGTGGAGCGCCGGTTTCCATGGCTGCCCCAGGGGCTTAGGTCAAAAGTCCGGGGTGAGAATCGGGCCGTCGGCCGAACGTACGGAGCCGGAAGCGGTGCGCGGAACGCCGTTCTGAAGGAGGACCGGGAGGTGCCGGAGATGCCGGAGCGCGGACAGGTGTCCGGAGGCGGGCGGAAGGTGCGGCGGCCGTTGCGGGTGGTGGAGGTGACGGGGCCTTCGATGGTGCCCACGCTCTACCACGGGGACCTGCTGCTGGTGCGGTACGGGACGGTGGTGCGCCCCGGTGACGTGGTGATCCTGCGTCACCCCTTCCAGCAGGACCTGCTGGTGGTGAAGCGGGCGGTCGAACGGCGGCCCGGCGGCTGGTGGGTGCGGGGCGACAACACGTTCGCGGGCGGGGACAGTACGGACTACGGGGTGGTGCCCGAGGAGCTGGTGCTCGCGCGGGTGCTGGCCCGCTACCGGCCGCTGCCGAAGGTCACGAAGGGCGGGGCGAGCACGAAGGCAGGGCAAGGGGTGACGGGCCCGGGCACTCAGCGGTCGGTGACCGAGGTGCTCGGCTGGGCCGCCTCGGCGCTCAGGCCGGTCCGGTCCGCCTCCGCGCGCTTGCGGGCCCGGTAGGCAGCCACGTTCGCCCGGGTCGCGCAGCGGTCCGAGCAGTAGCGGCGGGACCGGTTCGTCGAGGTGTCCAGGTAGGCGTTGCGGCACGGGGCCGCCTCGCACAGGCCGAGCCGGTCCACGCCGTGTTCGGTGAGGTGGAAGGCGAGGCCCATGGCCGCGATCGCCGTGTATCCGGCGGTGGCGTTCGAGGGGTGGTCGGCCAGGTGCATGTGCCAGTCCGGGCGCCCGTCCTCGTCCCGGGTGTCGTGGCCGGAGATCTGCGGGCTCACCGGGAACTCCAGCAGCAGCGAGTTGAGCAGGTCCACCGCGAGCGTCTCGTCGCCGCCGTCCGCCGCCTCGAAGACCGCCCGCAGCCGTCCCCGTACGGAACGGAACCGGGTCACGTCCGCCTCCGTCGTCCGGCGGGCCGCCTGCTGGTTGGCGCCGAACAGGTCCCGGACCGCCTCGACCGAGGTGAGGGCGTCCTTGTTGCGGGCCGGCTCCTCGGTGTTGACCAGGCGCACGGCGTAGTCCGAGTAATAGGCCAGTTCCACTTGTAGTCCTTACGGCGTCGGTCTAGGGTCGGGGTGTCGGTCAGTGTAATGGGTGGCCGACATCTATGAGGCTTACGTGGAGGTTGGCGTGACGGAGACGGCGACGGGTGCCGACTGGCAGTCCTGGCAGGAGAGCTGGGACCGGCAGCAGGAGTGGTACATGCCCGACCGCGAGGAGCGGTTCCGGGTGATGCTGGACATGGTCGAGGCGCTGGTCGGCACCGCGCCCCGGGTGCTCGACCTCGCCTGCGGTACGGGAAGTATCACCGACCGGCTCCTCAAGCGGTTCCCGGACGCCACGAGCACCGGCGTCGACCTCGACCCCGCGCTCCTGGCCATCGCCCGCGGCACCTTCGACGGCGACGACCGGGTCGCCTTCGTCACCGCCGACCTCAAGGACCCGGACTGGACCGCGCGGCTGCCCCACACCTCGTACGACGCCGTCCTCACCGCCACCGCCCTGCACTGGCTGCACAGCGAACCGCTCGCCACGCTGTACGGGCAGCTCGGCGGACTCGTCCGGGACGGCGGCCTCTTCATGAACGCCGACCGCACCATCGACCCGGACACCCCCCGCATCAACGCCGCCGAACGCGCCCACCGGCACGCCGCCATGGACCGCGCCAAGGCCGCCGGAGCCCTGGACTGGGCCCAGTGGTGGGACCTCGCCGCCAAGGACCCGGTCCTGGCCGCGCCCACCGCCGAACGGTTCGCGATCTACGGCGAGCACGCGGACGGCGACATGCCCTCCGCCGCCTGGCACGCCCGCACCCTGCTCGCCTCCGGCTTCGGCGAGGCCCGCGCGGTGTGGGCCTCGCCCTCGGACAGTCTCGTCCTCGCCGTGAAGTAGGGCGGTGGAAGCGGACGCCGTGCGTACGAGGCCGGGGCGATGGGGCCGGATCGCTGTGTCATCTTTGTTCGCCAGATATCCGGATGGCCCGGATAATTCTGTCTTTGCTGGAGCAATTCTCTGAGGCGCGGACTGGATGAGTCGAAAAAAATAACCTGAGGCTGACAGAGGCATTTCGCTGCGATCTTTTGCCGTGTAACTTTCCCTCATCGATCTGATCGGTCGAGAAACTACGCTCACGGGGAATTACATGGCAGCGCGAAAAATGATCACGGCATCGGTGACGGCAGCCACCGCGTTGGTGGCGGTCCTCGCCACCGGTACTCCGGCCCAGGCCAAGACGACCAAGTTCTGTGGCCCTCCGGCCGCCTTCACTCTGGGGTGTTTCTACTCCGAGGGCGACTACTTCACGGTTCAGGACATGCGCGTGGACGGCAAGCGCGGTGTGCTGAAGTGGCAGACCGACTACGGCCGCAAGGGGGAGTGCCACGACGCGAACGGCGCCAACAATCCTCCGACCAAGTGCGATTACGACTTCAAGGAGGGGCACACGGTGCTTTTCCAGACTGCCGTGCGCAATGGGGCAAACGGCCCGGATGAGGGTCTGTCCAATCCGATGATCGCCTGGATTTCCGGAAGGTAGCAGCGCCTGCGCGAAAGCGCCCCGGGCCTGACAGGCCCGGGGCGCTCCCGTGTGCGGAGGCGGAGCCTCCCGAGGTTTTACAGCACCTTCGACAGGAACGACTTCGTCCGGTCGTGCTGCGGGTTGGTCAGGACGTCGCGCGGGTGGCCGGACTCGACCACCACGCCGTCGTCCATGAAGACCAGCGCGTCACCGACCTCGCGGGCGAAGCCCATCTCGTGGGTGACGACGATCATCGTCATCCCGTCCTCGGCCAGTCCGCGCATGACGTCCAGGACGTCGCCCACCAGCTCCGGGTCGAGAGCGGAGGTCGGCTCGTCGAAGAGCATCAGCTTGGGCTCCATCGCCAGCGCGCGGGCGATCGCCACGCGCTGCTGCTGACCGCCCGAGAGCTGGGAGGGGTAGTTCTTCGCCTTGTCGGCGAGGCCCACCCGGTCCAGCAGCTTCTCCGCCCGGGCCCGGGCCACGGCCTTGGCCTCGCCCTTCACCTGGACCGGGGCTTCCATGACGTTCTCGATCGCTGTCATGTGCGGGAACAGGTTGAAGCGCTGGAAGACCATGCCGATGTCGCGGCGCTTGAGCGCGACCTCGTTGTCCCTCAGCTCGTAGAGCTTGTCGCCCTTCTGCCGGTAGCCGACCAGTTCGCCGTCGACCGAGAGCCGGCCGGCGTTGATCTTCTCCAAGTGGTTGATGCACCGCAGGAAGGTCGACTTGCCGGAACCGGACGGGCCGATCAGGCAGAACACCTCACGCGGGGCGACCTCCAGGTCGATGCCCTTGAGAATGTGCGCGGCACCGAAGGACTTGTGGACGGCCTCGGCCTTCACCATGGGGGTCGTCGTCATGCCATGCCTCCCTTGGGACGGCCCAGGGACAGCAGGTTGGCCCTGATCTTCTGGATCGGTGTATGCGGCAGGCTCCGGCTGGACCCGCGGGCGTAGTGACGCTCCAGGTAATACTGGCCAACACTCAGGATCGAGGTCATGATCAGGTACCAGGCAGCCGCGAGGAAGTACATCTCCACGGGGGCGCCGGAGTTCTGCCCGATGTCCTGGGCGTACCGGAAGAGCTCCGTGAACTGGACGGCGGCCACCAATGAGGTCGTCTTGAGCATGTTGATGACCTCGTTGCCCGTCGGGGGCACGATCACGCGCATCGCCTGCGGGATGACCACCCGGCGCAGCGTCTTGCTGTGGCTCATGCCCAGCGCGTGCGACGCCTCGGTCTGGCCCTCGTCGACCGAGAGCAGCCCGGCCCGGCAGATCTCCGCCATGTACGCGGCCTCGTTGAGGCCGAGCCCGAGGAGGGCGGTCAGCAGCGGGGTCATGAAGGACGACCACTCGTCCTTGTAGACCGGCCCGAGGTTGATGTACTCGAAGACCAGGCCCAGGTTGAACCAGACGAACAGCTGGACCAGGACCGGTGTACCCCGGAAGAACCAGATGTACGACCATGCGATCGACGAGGTCACCGGGTTCTTCGACAGGCGCATCACCGCGAGCAGGATGCCGCCGCCGATGCCGATCGCCATCGAGAGGACGGTCAGCAGCAGGGTCTGGCCCACACCTCGCATGATCCGGTCGTCGAAGAAGTAGTCCGGTACGGCACCCCAGTTGATCTGGCCCTGGGAGAACGCGTAGATGATGGATGCCAGCAGGCCGATGGCGATGACCGCCGACACGTAGCGTCCGTAGTGGCGAACAGGGATGGCCTTGATCGCCTCGGGCCCGGCCGCCGGGGTGGGTGGCGTCTCGGTGGAGCCCGTCTTCTTGAATTCAGTCACAGGTCTTGCCTCTCACCGCCGGAGCCCGGTCAGGATCCGCCGTTGATCTTGGCCTCGGTCACCGCACCGGCCTCGACGCCCCACTTGGCGATGATCTTGTCGTACTCGCCGTTCTTGATGATCGCGTCGAGTGCGGCCTTGACCGCGTCCCGCAGCTGGGTGTTGCCCTTGGCGACGGCGATGCCGTACGGAGCCGCTTCGACCTGCTCGCCGACCAGCTGGAAGTCGTTGCCGCCGCCCGAGGTCTTCACCGCGTACGCGGCCACCGGGAAGTCGGAGGAGCCTGCGTCGGCACCGCCGGCGCGCAGCCGGGTCTGCGCCTCCAGGTCGTTGTCGAACTGCTCGATGGCGATCGTGCCCTTGCTGCCGCACTTCTTGCTCTCGGCCTTGGCCAGGTCGTGGGAGACGGTGCCGCGCTGCACGGCGATCTTCTTCCCGCAGAGGTCCGACCAGGTCTTGATGCCCTTGTCGTCACCCTTCTTGGTGTAGATCGAGACACCGGCGGTGAAGTAGTCGATGAAGTCGACGCCCTCGCCGACCTTCTTCTTCGTCTCGGAGTCGACACCCTCCTGGCGGTCCTTGGTGTCGGTCATCGCCGACATGGCCAGGTCGTAGCGCTTCGAGCGGAGACCCGTGATGAGCGTGTCGAACGTGCCGTTCTGGAACTCGAAGGTCACGCCGAGCTGCTTGCCCAGGGCGGCGCCGAGGTCGGGGTCGATGCCGACGATCTTGCCGGACTTGTCCTTGAACTCCACCGGCGGGTAGGCGATGTCCGAACCGACCTTGATGACGCCCTTGTCCTTGATGCTCTGGGGCAGCAGGTCGGCGGCCGAGGCGTCGGCTGCCTTGGTGGCTCCGGAGGGCTTGCCGGCCTTGTCGGTCTGGTCGCCGCAGCCGGTCAGCAGCAGGGAGCCGGCGACCGCGATGGCGCCGACCGCCGCAATCCGGGCCTTGGCGGTCGTACAGCGCTTGGTGCTTGCGGTCATGACGGGAACCTCCGGCAGGTGAGGGCGAGGTGCTTTCGGGCGGCTTGGCACGCACCTTCGAGTGTCGCCACCTTGTGTGATGTCGGCATCCTGCCATTCGTACTGGCCCATTCAGGGGCCCAGTCATGTCAAAATCGGATAACGGGCGACCCCCGATCTCGCGCGGCCGGTACATCAGGACCGGACCATCTGCGGAGTTTTGCTCCTCCAGCCGGAGAATCTTCGGTGCGTCTTGTCTGCTGGACGGCATTTATGCCGGTTTGCCGACTTGTCCAGATATTCGACTATGAGTCACGTCACCGCGTCGATAAGGACTCGTCCGTAACATCGTTCGTCCGGTAAGAAAGACGTTTACACCCCTCATCCGGGGCTCAGGGCGCGTGTGCGGCGCGCCCGCGCGTGCGCAGTACCCATCTCCCTGCCGGGGCGGGCCAACCGCCAGGTGCAGGGCGCGTACGCGGTGCCCGCCCACCCCTCCTCAACCAGGAGTGGCCACCCTCAAACGATGAAGACTTAAGGGGTCAACACCATGGCAGCGGAGATCGTCAATCCTCGCAGCGACAGCACTACCGACAGCGGTATCGAGCGCACGAGCGCAGCGGACACCGGGGCCGACGAGCCCTTCGATCCGGCCTTCGCCCTCCACCGGGGAGGGAAGATGGCCGTCCAGTCCACCGTCCCGATCCGGGACAAGGACGACCTTTCCCTGGCCTACACGCCCGGCGTGGCCAAAGTGTGCAGCGCCATCGCCGACAACCCCGAGCTCGTCCACGACTACACCTGGAAGTCCCAGGTCGTGGCCGTCGTGACGGACGGCACCGCCGTGCTCGGCCTCGGCGACATCGGGCCCGAGGCGTCCCTCCCGGTGATGGAGGGCAAGGCGATCCTCTTCAAGCAGTTCGGCGGCGTCGACGCGGTGCCGATCGCGCTCGCGACCACCGACGCCGACGAGATCGTCGACACCGTCGTCCGGCTCGCCCCCTCCTTCGGCGGGGTGAACCTGGAGGACATCTCGGCCCCCCGGTGCTTCGAGATCGAGCGCAAGCTCCAGGAGCGCCTGGACATCCCCGTCTTCCACGACGACCAGCACGGCACCGCCGTGGTCACCCTCGCCGCCCTGCGCAACGCCGCGAAGCTCTCCGGGCGGACCCTGGGCGACCTGCGCGGCGTCATCTCCGGTGCGGGCGCGGCGGGCGTGGCCATCGCCAAGTTCCTGCTGGAGGCCGGCATCGGCGACGTGGCCGTCGCCGACCGCAAGGGCATCGTCAGCCGGGACCGGGACGACCTGACCGACGTCAAGCGCGAACTGGCCGGACTCACCAACCGGGCCGGCATCTCCGGTTCGCTGGAGAAGGCCCTCGCCGGCGCGGACGTCTTCATCGGCGTCTCCGGCGGTACGGTCCCGGAGGCGGCGGTGGCCTCGATGGCGCCCGGCGCGTACGTCTTCGCGATGGCCAACCCGAACCCGGAGGTCCACCCCGAGATCGCGCACAAGTACGCGGCCGTGGTGGCGACGGGGCGGTCCGACTTCCCGAACCAGATCAACAACGTGCTGGCGTTCCCGGGGATCTTCGCGGGGGCGCTCCAGGTGCGGGCCTCCCGGATCACCGAGGGCATGAAGATCGCCGCGGCGAACGCGCTGGCCGACGTGGTCGGCGATGAGCTGGCGGCGGATTACGTGATCCCGTCGCCGTTCGACGAGCGGGTCGCGCCCGCCGTCACCGCCGCGGTGGCCGCGGCGGCTCGGGCGGAGGGTGTGGCTCGGCGCTGAGCTTGCGTTGAGCGGTTGAGCGGTTGTGTGAGTGGGCGGGGCCTGTGCTGGTTACGGGCCCCGCCCATTTTCAGCCCCTCGGGCTTGAGGAGCGGGGGCCGGGGCAGCGCCGGGGGGGGGGGGGGGGGGGGGGGGGGGGGGGGGGGGGGGGGGGGGGGGGGGGGGGGGGGGGGGGGGGGGGGGGGGGGGGGGGGGGGGGGGGGGGGGGGGGGGGGGGGGGGGGGGGGGGGGGGGGGGG
>NZ_JAEBEP010000029.1:0-3494 GCF_046548915.1 Streptomyces sp. cmx-18-6
CGAGAAGGTCGCCCGCCTCCACCTCGACGCCCTCGGCGTCCGCCTCACGACCCTGCGCCCGGAGCAGGCGGCGTACATCGGAGTCGAGGTCGAGGGCCCCTTCAAGCCCGACCACTACCGCTACTGAGCGACCCCGTCAGCGGCTCCGAGGGGCACCCTCCTCCGGCCACCGCACGGCATCACGCTCAACAGCGACAGAAACAAGCAGCAGCCGCAGCAGGCGGCAAACAGCTCCGAGTGCAGGCCCCCGCACCCCCGTGTCGGGGGCCTGCCCCGTTGCCCCTGCCGCTACCGCCCGCGCCCAGCCCGAGGAACCCGAAGGACCCCATGCCCCGCGGCAGGTATTCGCTCCACGATCTCCACGATCACACCCCCCTCGGCGAAGAACACTTCCACTGCGCCCCCGGCCCCTCCGGCTGGCGCTATGTCTCCCAGACCACGTCCCCCTCGGGCGACCACCTGGGCTCCGTCGACCTGGCCCTGGACGAACTGGGCCGGCCGATCCGACTCGAACTCCACTCCGCGAGCTGGCAGGTGCGGGGAGCCGCTCTGGAAGGCGTCACCTGGGTCCGTACGGACCCGACCGGCGCTCACGCCAGCGAAGGCAACGTGCGCGCCCACGCCTTCTTCGGAACATCCCCCGCGTTCCTCATCGCCCTGACCCGCCTCCTGCGCCTCACCCCCGATTCCCCCGAGACCCGCGTCCGCGTGGTCACCTTCACGGACCCGGTCCTGGCACCCCGGACCGCCGACCAGTCCTGGGCTCTGGTGAACAGTGAAGCGCACGCCACTGACAACGGCCCTCTGCTCGTGGACGAATACCAGGTCAGCGCCCTGGACACCGGGGAACAGCATGCCGTTCACGTGGCCGGGGACGTCGTCCTGGCGGCACCGGGCGTCGAGTTGGAGCACCTGGAGACACCCCCGTCGCCCCGAGCGACCGGACTCCCCGGCCCCCTCTAACCGGGCGGAGCGAACCCGCCCGAGGACGCCCCCGCATCCTTCTGCGCACCCGGCGACCCACCAGCCTCCGGTCGCACGCCGAACCCCGCGCCCCCGACAGACCGAGCAGCCGAGACAGGCCGAACACCCCCGACACCCCCAGCAGACCCCCCAGTTACCCCGGCAGCCCCGGCAGCCCCGGCAGCCCCGGCAGCCCCGGCCGGCGTGGGTGCGGCGGCAGGCGTCGGTGCGGCGGAGGCCCGGCCCCGCGCCCCGGTGAACACGCGCCGGGCATCACGAGACTGCCGCTCATGCACCACCGCGGCCAGAAACGCGGCCGCCGGAACCGACCGCGGCGGGTCGATCCCCGTCCGCGCCACCAGTTCGTCCGCCAGACGACCGGCGATCGACCGGCCGACACCGGGATCCAGCTCACGCATCCGCGTCAGGTACTGCCGTATCGCGAGCCAGAGCTCGTCCGGCACAGCGGACAGATCCACCTGCGCGAATCGGCCGGCCAGCCACGGCGGGGGCGGTGGCACAGCGCCCGACCGCTTCACCGGCACGCGCTCCCGGATGACCAGCGTCCCCGCGAAGACGTCACCGAACCGACGCCCGCGCGCCGACACCAGCGACGCGATACAGGCCACGGCCCCGAACGTCATCAGGATCTCCACGACCCCCATGGCCCCCCGCACGAGCGCGTGCCGGAACCGGATCGGCCCGCCGTCGTCCCGCACCACGCGCAGCCCGCACGCCAGTTTTCCCAAGGACCGGCCATGGCTCAGCGTTTCCACCGCGATCGGTCCACCGACCAGAACCAGCAAGAACATGGCGACTCCGACGGCCGCGACGGCCGCCTCGTCCAGGGTGGCGGATGCGATCCCCATGAGGACCGAAACCATCATGAAGACGAAGAAGATCACCGCCAGATCGATCGCCGCCGCCAAGGCCCGGCTCGGCAGCCGCGCCGGCCTCAACTCCAGGACGACCGCGTCCCCGGTCACCAACTCACTCATCGCGCCCCCACTCTTCCCCGGCCTTCTCTGCCCCCGGCCGGACCCAGTCTGCCAAGCTGACCAGCAGCGCGCCGCAGAGTACGACCCTGTACGCACCCATGCCAGGAGCAACAGCCGCCCATGGACCTCGACGTCTTCGTCACCGCCCACCGCACGGAGTGGGACCGCCTCGACCGCCTCCTGCGCCAAGGACGCCGCCTGACGGGCGCGGAAGCGGACGAGCTCGTCGTCCTTTACCAGCGCACGGCCACCCATCTCTCCCTGATCCAGTCGACCGCCCCCGACCCCCTGCTCACCGCCCGGCTCACCCAGCTCGTGGCCCGCGCCCGGGCGGCGGTCACCGGCACCCGCAAGGCATCCTGGCGCGACGCGGCCCGCTTCCTCACGGCGGGATTCCCCGCCGCGGTCTACCGCTCGCGCCACTGGTGGGTCCCCACCGCGGTGCTCTCCACGGCCCTGGCCGCGCTCCTGGGCTGGTGGATCGGGGTCCACCCCGAGGTCCAGGCCGCGATCGCCGCCCCGGACGACCTCCGGGCCATGACCCGGCCGGGAGGGGAGTACGAGACCTACTACTCCAGCCACCCGGCGGCGTCGTTCGCGGCACAGGTGTGGACGAACAACGCTCAGGCCGCGGCGATGTGCCTGGTCCTGGGTGCGTTCCTCTGCCTGCCGGTGATCTGGATCCTCTTCCTGAACATGCTCAACCTCGGCGTCGGCATAGGTCTGATGTCCTCGGCGGGCCGCCTGGACGTCTTCCTCGGTCTGGTGCTCCCGCACGGCCTGCTCGAACTGACGGCGGTGTTCGTGGCCGCCGGCACAGGGCTCCGCCTCGGCTGGACCGTGATCGACCCCGGCCCCCTCTCCCGTCGAACCGCCCTCGCCCAGCAGGGCCGCGCCGCACTGGGCATGGCCATCGGCCTCGCCCTGGTTCTGTTCGTCTCCGGTCTCATCGAGGGCTTCGTGACCCCGTCCGGCCTTCCGACCTGGGCCAGGATCACCATCGGCATCGTGGCTGAGCTGGCCTTTCTCGCGTACGTCTACATCCTGGGCGGCCGCGCGGTCCGGGCCGGCGACACGGGCGACCTCACAGCGGTCGAACGAAGCGCCGAGCTCCCCTCCGCGGCCTGACCACCGATGTGCGATCGCCCCCGCTGAGCTGCTAGTCTCCTCCTCGCCCCCAAAAGCTGTTGACACGGCGAATGTGGGGAGGTAGATTTTAACGGTTGCCTTGGGCTGGACATGCCTGAGTGGAGCACGTAGGATCTATCTCGCTCGTGAAGGGATGCTTAGTCATCCCGCAGAGCCAATTGATTCCCCTCATTTCGAATCGCAGTCGTTCATTTCGACCGATGCGCTTCTGATAAGGTCGGATCCGCCGAAAGGCAAGGCCACTCCACAGGCCACCGGAAATCGAATTCGGACCGGAAACGGAACGAAAAAGAGTCTGGTAAAGTCGGAACCGCCGGAAAGGGAAAACGCGAAAGCGAAGAACCTGGAAAGCATCCCGCTTCGACCGGGAATCGGACAGGAAAC
>NZ_JAEBEP010000030.1:0-3206 GCF_046548915.1 Streptomyces sp. cmx-18-6
GGGGTGGTGGGTGGCTGGTCGTTGTTTGAGAACTGCACAGTGGACGCGAGCATCTGTGGCCAAGTTTTTAAGGGCGCACGGTGGATGCCTTGGCACCAGGAACCGATGAAGGACGTGGGAGGCCACGATAGTCCCCGGGGAGCTGTCAACCAAGCTTTGATCCGGGGGTTTCCGAATGGGGAAACCCGGCAGTCGTCATGGGCTGTCACCCGCTGCTGAACACATAGGCAGTGTGGAGGGAACGAGGGGAAGTGAAACATCTCAGTACCCTCAGGAAGAGAAAACAACCGTGATTCCGGGAGTAGTGGCGAGCGAAACTGGATGAGGCCAAACCGTATGCGTGTGATACCCGGCAGGGGTTGCGCATGCGGGGTTGTGGGAGTTTTCTTTCATAGTCTGCCGGCTGTGAGACGAGTCAGAAACCGTTGGTGTAGGCGAAGGACATGCGAAAGGTCCGGCGTAGAGGGTAAGACCCCCGTAGCTGAAACATCAACGGCTCGTTTGAGAACCACCCAAGTAGCACGGGGCCCGAGAAATCCCGTGTGAATCTGGCGGGACCACCCGCTAAGCCTAAATATTCCCTGGTGACCGATAGCGGATAGTACCGTGAGGGAATGGTGAAAAGTACCGCGGGAGCGGAGTGAAATAGTACCTGAAACCGTGTGCCTACAAGCCGTGGGAGCGTCGCTGGCAGCACTTGTGCTGTCAGTCGTGACTGCGTGCCTTTTGAAGAATGAGCCTGCGAGTTTGCGGTGTGTTGCGAGGTTAACCCGTGTGGGGAAGCCGTAGCGAAAGCGAGTCCGAACAGGGCGATTCAGTAGCGCGCTCAAGACCCGAAGCGGAGTGATCTAGCCATGGGCAGGTTGAAGCGGAGGTAAGACTTCGTGGAGGACCGAACCCACCAGGGTTGAAAACCTGGGGGATGACCTGTGGTTAGGGGTGAAAGGCCAATCAAACTCCGTGATAGCTGGTTCTCCCCGAAATGCATTTAGGTGCAGCGTCGTGTGTTTCTTGCCGGAGGTAGAGCACTGGATAGGCGATGGGCCCTACCGGGTTACTGACCTTAGCCAAACTCCGAATGCCGGTAAGTGAGAGCACGGCAGTGAGACTGTGGGGGATAAGCTCCATGGTCGAGAGGGAAACAGCCCAGAGCATCGACTAAGGCCCCTAAGCGTACGCTAAGTGGGAAAGGATGTGGAGTCGCAGAGACAACCAGGAGGTTGGCTTAGAAGCAGCCACCCTTGAAAGAGTGCGTAATAGCTCACTGGTCAAGTGATTCCGCGCCGACAATGTAGCGGGGCTCAAGCGTACCGCCGAAGTCGTGTCATTCCAGCATGTACCCCCAACGGGGGCTGGGATGGGTAGGGGAGCGTCGTGTGCCGGGTGAAGCAGCCGCGGAAGCGAGTTGTGGACGGTTCACGAGTGAGAATGCAGGCATGAGTAGCGATACACACGTGAGAAACGTGTGCGCCGATTGACTAAGGGTTCCTGGGTCAAGCTGATCTGCCCAGGGTAAGTCGGGACCTAAGGCGAGGCCGACAGGCGTAGTCGATGGACAACCGGTTGATATTCCGGTACCCGCTTTGAAACGCCCAGTACTGAATCAGGCGATGCTAAGTCCGTGAAGCCGGCCCGATCTCTTCGGAGTTGAGGGTAGTGGTGGAGCCGATGAACCAGACTTGTAGTAGGTAAGCGATGGGGTGACGCAGGAAGGTAGTCCAGCCCGGGCGGTGGTTGTCCCGGGGTAAGGGTGTAGGACGCACGGTAGGTAAATCCGTCGTGCATATAAGTCTGAGACCTGATGCCGAGCCGATTGTGGTGAAGTGGATGATCCTATGCTGTCGAGAAAAGCCTCTAGCGAGTTTCATGGCGGCCCGTACCCTAAACCGACTCAGGTGGTCAGGTAGAGAATACCGAGGCGTTCGGGTGAACTATGGTTAAGGAACTCGGCAAAATGCCCCCGTAACTTCGGGAGAAGGGGGGCCATCACCGGTGATAGCACTTGCTGCTTGAGCTGGGGGTGGCCGCAGAGACCAGCGAGAAGCGACTGTTTACTAAAAACACAGGTCCGTGCGAAGCCGTAAGGCGATGTATACGGACTGACGCCTGCCCGGTGCTGGAACGTTAAGGGGACCGGTTAGTGCACTTTCGGGTGTGCGAAGCTGAGAACTTAAGCGCCAGTAAACGGCGGTGGTAACTATAACCATCCTAAGGTAGCGAAATTCCTTGTCGGGTAAGTTCCGACCTGCACGAATGGCGTAACGACTTCTCGACTGTCTCAACCATAGGCCCGGTGAAATTGCACTACGAGTAAAGATGCTCGTTTCGCGCAGCAGGACGGAAAGACCCCGGGACCTTTACTATAGTTTGATATTGGTGTTCGGTTCGGCTTGTGTAGGATAGGTGGGAGACTGTGAAGCGGCCACGCCAGTGGTTGTGGAGTCGTCGTTGAAATACCACTCTGGTCGTGCTGGATGTCTAACCTGGGTCCGTGATCCGGATCAGGGACAGTGTCTGATGGGTAGTTTAACTGGGGCGGTTGCCTCCTAAAGAGTAACGGAGGCGCCCAAAGGTTCCCTCAGCCTGGTTGGCAATCAGGTGTTGAGTGTAAGTGCACAAGGGAGCTTGACTGTGAGACCGACGGGTCGAGCAGGGACGAAAGTCGGGACTAGTGATCCGGCAGTGGCTTGTGGAAGCGCTGTCGCTCAACGGATAAAAGGTACCCCGGGGATAACAGGCTGATCTTCCCCAAGAGTCCATATCGACGGGATGGTTTGGCACCTCGATGTCGGCTCGTCGCATCCTGGGGCTGGAGTCGGTCCCAAGGGTTGGGCTGTTCGCCCATTAAAGCGGTACGCGAGCTGGGTTTAGAACGTCGTGAGACAGTTCGGTCCCTATCCGCTGTGCGCGTAGGAATATTGAGAAGGGCTGTCCCTAGTACGAGAGGACCGGGACGGACGAACCTCTGGTGTGCCAGTTGTCCTGCCAAGGGCATGGCTGGTTGGCTACGTTCGGAAAGGATAACCGCTGAAAGCATCTAAGCGGGAAGCCTGCTTCGAGATGAGTATTCCCACCAACTTGATTGGTTAAGGCTCCCAGTAGACGACTGGGTTGATAGGCCAGATGTGGAAGCCCGGTAACGGGTGGAGCTGACTGGTACTAATAGGCCGAGGGCTTGTCCTCAGTTGCTCGCGTCCACTGTGTTG
>NZ_JAEBEP010000031.1:0-2984 GCF_046548915.1 Streptomyces sp. cmx-18-6
CCCCGGTATTTCAGGGCGAACATGTCCTCGACGTCTGTGGGGTCCTCTCCCGCGAAGCCCAGCTCGTGGCGGACCCGGGCGTGCCAGTACTCGGCGAGGGCTTCGGCGAGCTGGACGGACAGGCCGTGGAGTTCGAGGTAGTCGCGGTAGGAGTTGGCGGCGAAGAGTTCGGCGGTGGCCTCGCCGATCCGGTTGCCGACGGTGACGATCTGGAGGCCGATCACGTCCTGCTCGCCGGACTCCTCGGGGCGGAAGAAGTCCGCGAGGCAGAGTCGGCGGCCGCGGCGCTGGCGGGGGAAGGTGAAGCGGGTGCGTTCGGAGCCGTCCTCGTGGAGCAGGATCAGGTCCTCGCCCTTGGAGACGCAGGGGAAGTAGCCATAGACGACGGCTGCCTCCAGGAGGTTGTCGGTCTGGAGGTGATCGAGCCAGCCGCGCAGGTGCGGGCGGCCCTCGGTCTCCACCAGCTCCTCATACGTCGGCCCGTCACCGCTCCGGGCCTGCTTGAGCCCCCACTGCCCCTTGAACAACGCGCCCTCATCGAGCCAGGAGGCGTAATCCTTGAGCGGGATGCCCTTGATGACCCGGGTGCCCCAGAACGGCGGCACCGGGACCGGGTTGGTGACCGAGACATCCGAGCGCACGCCTTCCTCGGGGCCGGTCTCCTCCGGGACGGGCGCGTCCTTCCTGGGCACCCGGCGCTGTTTCAGCTCGGGCAGGGCGGCGCCGGGGACGCCGCGTTTGACGCCGATGAGGGCGTCCATGAGGCGCAGGCCCTCGAAGGCGTCGCGGGCGTAGCGGACTTCGCCCTCGTAGATCTCGTGGAGGTCCTGTTCGACGTAGGCGCGGGTGAGGGCGGCGCCGCCGAGGATGACGGGGAAGTCGGCGGCCATCTTGCGCTGGTTGAGCTCCTGAAGGTTCTCCTTCATGATCACCGTCGACTTCACCAGCAGCCCCGACATGCCGATCACATCGGCGCGGTGTTCCTCGGCGGCCTCCAGGATCGCGGAGACGGGCTGCTTGATGCCGAGGTTGACGACGTTGTAGCCGTTGTTGGACAAAATGATGTCGACGAGGTTCTTGCCGATGTCGTGGACGTCGCCCCGGACGGTGGCCAGCACGATCGTGCCCTTGCCGTCGTCGTCGGTCTTCTCCATGTGCGGCTCCAGATGAGCCACCGCGCTCTTCATCACCTCGGCCGACTGCAGGACGAACGGCAGCTGCATCTGGCCGGAGCCGAACAGCTCCCCCACCACCTTCATCCCTTCCAGGAGCGTGTTGTTGACGATGTCCAGGGCCGGGGTGGTCTGGAGGGCCTCGTCCAGGTCGGCCTCCAGGCCGTTCTTCTCCCCGTCGATGATCCGCCGCTGGAGGCGCTCCTCCAGGGGCAGGGCCGCGAGTTCTTCGGCCTTGCCCGCCTTCATCGACTTCATGTTGACGCCCTCGAACAGCTCCATGAGCCTTTGAAGGGGGTCATAACCCTCCGCGCGGCGGTCGTAGATGAGGTCGAGGGCGACCTTGACCTGCTCCTCCTCCAGCCTCGCGATCGGCAGGATCTTCGATGCGTGGACGATCGCGGAATCCAGACCCGCCTTGACGCACTCGTCCAGGAACACGGAGTTCAGCACCACCCGGGCGGCCGGGTTCAGACCGAAGGAGATGTTGGACAGACCCAGCGTCGTCTGGACGTCGGGGTGGCGCTTCTTCAACTCCCGGATCGCGCCGATGGTGGCGATGCCGTCGCCACGGGATTCTTCCTGGCCGGTGCAGATGGTGAAGGTCAGGGTGTCGATGAGGATGTCGGACTCACGAATACCCCAGTTGCCGGTCAGGTCCTCGATCAGCCGCTGCGCGATGGCGACCTTGTGCTCGATGGTGCGGGCCTGGCCCTCCTCGTCGATCGTCAACGCAATCAGGGCGGCCCCGTGCTCGGCGGCCAGGGCGCTGACCTGCGCGAAGCGGGAGTCGGGGCCGTCGCCGTCCTCGTAGTTCACCGAGTTCAGCACCGCCCGCCCGCCCAGCTTCTCCAGACCGGCCCGCAACACCGGCAACTCGGTGGAGTCCAGCACGACCGGAAGGGTGGAGGCGGTCGCGAACCGGCCGGCCAGCTCCGCCATGTCCGCCACACCATCACGCCCCACATAATCGACACACAGGTCGAGCATGTGCGCACCCTCACGGATCTGATCCCGCGCCATCTCCACACAGTCGTCCCACCGCGCCTCCAGCATCGCCTCACGGAACTTCCTCGAACCGTTGGCGTTCGTCCGCTCCCCGATCGCCAGATAAGCCGTGTCCTGCCGGAAAGGAATCGTCTGGTAGAGGGAAGCCGCACCCGGCTCGGGACGCGGACTCCGCTCACCCGGGGTGAGCCCCCCAGCCCGCTCCACGACCGCCTTCATATGCGCGGGGGTCGTACCGCAGCAGCCACCGATCAGCGACAGACCATAATCCCGGACGAACAACTCCTGAGAATCCGCCAGACCCTCCGGGCCCAACGGGAAATGCGCACCGTCCTTGGTCAACACCGGCAGACCGGCATTGGGCATGCACATCAAAGGCGTACGGGAATGACGGGCGAGATACCGCAGGTGCTCGCTCATCTCGTCCGGACCGGTCGAACAATTCAACCCGATCAGATCAATACCCAACGGCTCCAAGGCGGTCAGCGCCGCACCGATCTCAGAACCCAGCAGCATCACACCCGTCGTCTCGAACGCGAGCGAACAGATCAGCGGCACATCAACACCCAGCGCGTCCATCGCCCGACGCGCACCGATGATGCTCGACTTGGTCTGAAGCAGATCCTGCGTGGTCTCGACGATCAACGCGTCCGAACCACCCGCGAGAAGACCCTCGGCGTTCCTCTGATAACCGTCACGCAGGACGTCGTAGGCGATATGGCCCAGCGAAGGCAGCTTGGTGCCCGGACCGATCGAACCGAGGACCCACCGCTGACGGCCATCCTTCTCGCCGAACTCATCCGC
>NZ_JAEBEP010000032.1:0-2157 GCF_046548915.1 Streptomyces sp. cmx-18-6
GCTTGTTCTTTAACCTCTGATGCTGTTGCTCAGGTGCGGGTTTCGAGTCCGGCCAGGAGGTAGGCGACGTCGAGTCCCGTACTGAGGTACTGCTCGAAGGTCTGATTGTTCAGGGCCCAGGGAGATCGACTCTGTCGAATGAGCGCGATGGCGGTCGCCGGGTCCTGGCCCAGCTCGATCAGGGTCTGTGCGACGACGAGGCCGGAGCGGTTGTAGCCGGAATGGCAGCGCACCAGAACGGTGCGGTCATTCCGTACGGCCTTAGCTGCCGTGATGGCCAGCTGTTGGACCGAGTGGAGTTGCTCAGCCGTGAGAGGGCCGTCTGGGATCTCACTGATCAGATGCTCTACTCCGGGGTGCGGTCCGTGACCTGGTCGGGTGAACAAGCTGATGACCAGGTCGAATTCAGTACCGACAACGGCGGTCTGCACCTCGCCGTCAGGGCTGGCCCAGAAGTGCCCGCCCTGCCATAGCCGCAGCCTGACTTCGTTCCATGGTGCCTGCGGCTCGGGGGCGCCTCGGTCCCTCTGGCGTGTCTTCACGGACGCTCCTCTCCAGGTGGACCAACGACGCGGTCAGGCGGTAGCGTTCCCTGCTCGATGCGCTCTCGTCGTTCCTTGATTGTCAGATCACGCAGTTCGGTCTTGCCCACGTCGAAGCGCGGGGCCTTCTGCCGGTTGGTGGAGCCAAGCGGTCGGCCTGGGCCAGGTCTTCCAGGTTTCGGCGCACTGGCCGGGAGGAGCGACTTCGTGCGGATGTTCCTGAACCCTCGCCGGACTCGCGCCGGGGTGAGTCGTCCGGGTGAAGCGGGCTTCTCCCATGGCCGGCGGAGGTCCTCGGCGAGCGGTCGGGCGAGGCGGAGCTGGGTGTGGGCGATGATCACCAGCCATGTCCAGCGGTCACCCGCTTCGGGTGTGCGGATCTTCGGGCGGGTCCAGCCGAGGGTCTGCTTGAACAACCGGAAGGTGTGTTCGAGATCGAATCGGCGGAGGAATGCCTGCCAGCGATGGTCGATGTCGTGGGCAGTGGTGCCGGTGCGGGAGGACCACAGCCAGACGGGCTTGGGGTCGCGGTCACCAGGGAGGTGGGCGACCTGCAGCCGGATCAGCGTCCCTTCGATCACGGGGAGGTCACCGTCGTGGTCGATCCAGCAGGTCCGGTGGGTGAGGCGGGGGTGCAGACGGTCCCAGCTGCTGGCCTTGGCGGTGCCGTAGCGAGTGGTCTCGGTGGTCGTGGCATGCTGAGGCTCGGGCCAGGTGACCGGCTTGTTCAGCGCAAACTCGGGGCCGTGCTTGGGAGGGCGGCCGTTGGTCCCTGGCATCCTGGGCGGCTTCGGTAGCCGCAGTACCCGGTCCGACCGGATCCGGCCGAGGAGTTCCACGGGCAAGTCGGCCAGGACGAAGGCGAGGCGGGTGACGTCGTAGCCGGCGTCCATCACTATGAGGATGTCCGGATCGTCGGCCTGCCAGTGCCCGGCGGCGATCAAGCGGTCGACGACGTCGCGGAGCTGGTCGGCGGTCACCGCGGTGGCGTCGTCCTGCGGGCCGAGACGGACCGCATCGAGCACCGCCGTCCACGAGGTGCGGCCGGACTCCAGCGCGGCCACGAAGGAGTACGGCCAGCCCGGGATGAACTGCGATGTGCTCTTCGCACGCCCGTAGACGTGGCAGAAGAGCCGCTCGGCGCTGGTCGGCGCGTCCGAGCGCAGCCACGGGCTGACGTCCACCGCGAGCACGATCCGTCCGTCGGCCGCTCTGGGAAGAGGCAGGCCGGACAACTCGGCGCGGAGTCGGCCCACCTCGATCCGGCCACGGTTCAACCCGTCGTAGAGCGCGCCGTGTCCGCGCCGGTGCTCAGACGTCAGCGTCAGGTCGACCAGAGTCTTCACCGGTCCGTCGGCGCAGAGCATGGCATCGGTCAGCTCGAACAGTGCGTCCGCCCGGGCAGTTAGGCATCCGTAGAAGCCCGCACGGAAATCGGACATCACGCTCAGTGCCCCGGCACGGTCGGCACTCTCCAGCACACTCGTCCTCAGGTTGTCATCGTGCCTTACGGCCGAATCACATGATCACGCGGACGTCGTCCAGCTGTCCTGCGAACACGAAAACCCGTGGTCAGCCAAGGGGCCAACCACAGGCAGAGGTTAAAGAACAAGCT
>NZ_JAEBEP010000033.1:0-2079 GCF_046548915.1 Streptomyces sp. cmx-18-6
CCCGCCGGAGAACGCTCTGGTCCTGGCGGCAATTAGCCGACGTCACCGCCCTGAGGGTCAGTAGGGTGGTTTCATGCCGAGGAACGAACCGTTCATCATCGACGGAGTCACATACGAGCGCGATTCAACTCCGGGAGGGGGCGGATCAGCCGTGGTGTGGAAGGTCCGCCGTAGGCCCGACGGTCAGGTGTTGGCAGTCAAACAGATTAAGAAGGACAGCAACGCGGACTCCGCTCGCAACAAGCGTTTCAAGCAGGAGATCGAGTACGGGCAGACATCGAACCACCCGAACGTGGTGAGTATCCACGCGCGCTCAGAGGACGCGAACTTCTTCTACTACGTCATGGACTTCTACCCTATGACGCTGCGACAAGTGATCAACGACGAAACCGATACTGACGTGCTTCTCAACTACGTGCGCCAGCTCTGCGATGCGCTCGCGTACGTGCACGGCGACGGCGTAGTGCATCGCGACATCAAACCTGAGAATGTCCTCGTCGACCCTGATGCGCGTCGGCTCGTCCTGGCCGACTTCGGCATCGCACATTTCAAGGACTCCTCGCTCACGAACCGCGGAGACCTCCTGGTGAACCGAAACTATCTCGCTCCCGAGCAGATGGTGAGGAACAACGCCCTCAGTATCGGCAAGCCGGCGGACATCTTTGCGCTCGGCCTCGTAATAACCGAGATGTTCACGAAGCAGAACGCCCGAGGGCGACGACACGCGCTTGTGCGCGACCGCTACCCCTTCCTGGCCGACCTCGACCTGATCGTTGAACAGATGCTGCTCCAAGATGAGGCGCAGCGGCTCCGCATCGACACCGTACGCGGCATGCTTCGGATAACCCTTCAGCGGATCGACTCGGCAATCGAGGAGATCTCCGACGATCTGAGCCCCAATGAAGGGCCCGCCGACAGCTCGTCCGACGAGGTCGAGCGAATCCTCGGCCGTGCTGCCAGAGACGTGCTGTCGGCGAAGCATGTCTTCGAGCGGGTCGCCGACAGAGAGCTCGACCGATTTAACCTCAACTATCACTGCGAGGTTGCTTATCGGGTGAGCACGGAGCTGTTCAACACATGTGCTCAAGCAGTTGTATATGCCTCGTGCAAGGCGAAGTTCGATTATGAGGGCGCCGTGCAGTGGGGCGAGAACGACGACGCTCTCGTATTTTCGGCCGCCAAGCCGGAACTCCAGCGTGAGCTGGAGAAGATTTTGGATGATTTCCCTCTCTCTCAGTCTTCGCACTGGGGCGGCCTGCCGCGGCGGTCGGCTCACTTGTTCCGGTTCTGCAAGGACTACCACTGCGAAGAGCTGCTGACAAGCATCCGCGAATCTGTCTACGGTGAAGGCAATGGCTCGTTGCGGGCGAATCTGATCAGCGCCCCGATCCTTTGGATTACCCGCTGGATGCGTACGGTTCTTGACACCGACTACCTGGACTTCGACAAAACGATTCGTGAGGACATCGGTTTCGAGCACCACCTCTCGGTGCTCTGGGACGAGACGCTTCCGTTGAATTCGGACCGAGAAGCGGTGGGAGTGGATCTGTTGACCGAGCCGTTCAACGCCGACCACGTCGCCAGCACACTGCAGGCACTGGAAGAGAAGTGGGATGTCTCCGTGGGAGTGCTCGTAGACGGTGAGTACTCGGTCATGTTCCGGTCACGCGACACGTACCGCTGTTTCCGCGAAGAAGCGCTCGACCTGGCAGAACCGGGCTCAGTATTCGAAGCCGACGTCCTCGATCTGCTACGCCCTGAGGCGGAGTTCGACGACCTCGTCGCACTCACATGGGGTCGGGACTTCGACGTGGCCATTACGCTCGGGAAGATCCTCGGCACCCCCACGCGCTTGTCCTGAGTCCAAATTTCAAGGGTGGGCATGGGGTGGAGTGGTGCCTGGTCCGAAGCCCTTGTCGCTGGAGTTGTCCGATCGCGAACACCAGGTGCTGCGTGGCTGGTTGCGCGAGCGGACTGCGTCTACGGCATTGGGTGCTGCGGTCGAGGATCGTGCGGAGGACGGGCGAACGCGCAGGTCGCGCCCGCGCCAGGCGGGGCGTCGTGGAGACGAGTTCGGCT
>NZ_JAEBEP010000034.1:0-1758 GCF_046548915.1 Streptomyces sp. cmx-18-6
GAGTCACGTTCAGGATCTCGTTACAGCCCTCGAGATTCTCGAAATCCTCCAACGTCGGATCCTGCGCCTGGAGCATGGTGCCCATCGCACCGTCCGCCACCACCACCCGAGTCGCGAGCGCCTCGCGGAGCTCGGCGGACCGGGCGTTCATGCTGCCGGCTCCGCTCCGGTCGGCCGCGGTTCGCCCACGGGTGCGAGCCCGAGGCGGCCGGGGCCGTAGGGGATGTCGGACGCGGCTCCGCCTCGCCGCATGCCCAGTGCGTCGGCCGGGGAGGCCGGTGGGACCTTGCCCGCCCGGTCGGCCAGGAGGTGGCGGGTGAGCCTTCCGGGGCGGGCCGTCAGGTGGCCGGTGGCGGCCTCTCCGCTCAGGGCGGCAGGCATGTCACACCCCCGCGGCCGCGCGGAGGGCCTCGACGCGGTCCGTACGCTCCCAGGTGAAGTCCGCGTGCTCGCGGCCGAAGTGGCCGTAGGCGGCGGTCTGGGCGTAGATCGGGCGCAGCAGGTCGAGGTCGCGGATGATGGCGGCCGGACGGAGATCGAAGACCTCGATGACGGCCTTCTCGATCCGGCCGGTGGCCACATGTGCCGTACCGAAGGTCTCGATGAACAGCCCGACCGGCTCGGCCTTGCCGATGGCGTACGCGACCTGGACCTCGCAGCGCCGCGCGAGCCCCGCGGCGACGACGTTCTTGGCGACCCAGCGCATGGCGTACGCCGCCGAGCGGTCGACCTTGGAGGGGTCCTTTCCGGAGAACGCGCCGCCGCCGTGGCGGGCCATGCCGCCGTACGTATCGATGATGATCTTGCGGCCGGTCAGGCCGGCGTCGCCCATCGGGCCGCCGATCTCGAAGCGCCCGGTCGGGTTCACCAGCAGCCGGTAGCCCTCGGTGTCCAGCTTGATGCCGTCCTCGGCGAGCTGTCGGAGAACGTGCTCGACGACGAACTCCCGGAGGTCGGGGGTGAGCAGTCCGGCGAGGTCGATGCCGGGGGCGTGCTGGGAGGAGATGACGACGGTGTCGAGGCGGACCGGGCGGCTGCCCGCGTACTCCACGGTGACCTGGGTCTTCCCGTCCGGACGCAGGTAAGGGACCGTGCCGTCCTTGCGGGCCTCGGTCAGCCGGCGCGACAGCCGGTGGGCCAGCTCGATGGGCAGCGGCATGAGGTTCGGGGTCTCATCGGACGCGTAACCGAACATGAGCCCCTGGTCGCCCGCGCCCTGCTGGGCGATCTCATCGGTGTCGAAGCCGTCGACCCGCTTCTCGTAGGCGGTGTCGACGCCCTGGGCGATGTCGGGGGACTGGCCGCCGATGGAGACGGAGACCCCGCAGGAGGCGCCGTCGAAGCCCTTCGCGGACGAGTCGTACCCGATCTCCAGTATCTTCTGCCTCACGAGTGCGGCGATCGGGGCGTAGGCGGTGGTGGTCACCTCCCCCGCGATGTGTACCTGCCCGGTGGTGATCAGCGTCTCGACCGCGACCCGCGAGGCGGGGTCCTGGGCCAGCAGTGCGTCGAGGACGGTGTCGCTGATCTGGTCGGCGATCTTGTCGGGATGGCCCTCGGTCACGGATTCAGAGGTGAACAGACGACGGGACATGCGCACTCCAGGTGTCGGGGGTTCCGGCCGAGTCGGGTCAGTAGCGGTAGTGGTCGGGCTTGAAGGGGCCCTCGACCTCGACTCCGATGTACGCCGCCTGCTCCGGGCGCAGGGTCGTGAGGCGGACGCCGAGGGCGTCGAGGTGGAGGCGGGCGACCTTCTCG
>NZ_JAEBEP010000036.1:0-1053 GCF_046548915.1 Streptomyces sp. cmx-18-6
AACGGCGCTGGGCCGCGCGGTGGGGTGCACCGTGCGGCCCAGGGCGGGGGTGTTGCGTGTGGGGTGTGTTCAGTTCTTGCGGGTGTTGATTTCTTCGGTGAGTTGGGGGACGACGGTGAAGAGGTCGCCGATGACGCCGTAGTCGACGAGGTCGAAGATGGGGGCTTCGGCGTCCTTGTTGATCGCGACGATGGTCTTGGAGGTCTGCATCCCGGCCCGGTGCTGGATCGCGCCGGAGATGCCGGAGGCGATGTAGAGCTGGGGGGAGACGGATTTGCCGGTCTGGCCGACCTGGGAGGTGTGCGGGTACCAGCCCGCGTCGACCGCTGCCCGTGAGGCGCCCACCGCCGCGCCCAGGGAGTCGGCGAGGGCCTCGATGAGGGGGAAGTTCTCCGCCCCGTTGACGCCGCGCCCGCCGGAGACCACGATCGCGGCCTCGGTCAGCTCCGGGCGCCCGGTCACCTCGCGCGGGGTGCGCGAGGTGACCTTCGTGCCCGTGGCCGCAGCCCCGAACGACACGCTCAGCGCCTGCACCGCACCCGCCGCCGCGACCGGCTCCACGGGGGCCGAGTTCGGCTTGACGGTGATGACGGGAACACCCCGCGAGACACGGGACTTGGTGGTGTAGGAGGCGGCGAACACCGCCTGCGTCGCCACCGGCCCCTGCTCACCGGCCTCGACGTCGGTGGCGTCGGTGATGACGCCCGACCCGATCCGCAGCGCCAGACGCGCGGCGATCTCCTTGCCGTCCGCCGAGGACGGGATCAGCACCGCCACCGGGGACACCGCATCCACCGCCGCCTGCAACGCGTCGACCTTCGGCACCACCAGATAGTCCGCGAACTCCGCCGCGTCCGCGGTCAGGACCCGCACCGCACCGTGCTCACCCAGCACACCGGCGGTCGCCTCCGCACCCGCGCCCAACGCCACCGCGACCGGGTCACCGATCCGGCGGGCCAGCGTCAGCAACTCCAGGGTCGGCTTGCGGACCGCACCGTCCACGTGATCGACGAGAACAACAACTTCAGCCATGACAACGCACTCCAGACGAGA
>NZ_JAEBEP010000037.1:0-997 GCF_046548915.1 Streptomyces sp. cmx-18-6
TGTGTTGTCCCGGGACGTTGGTGACACGCGTGCTGGGTTCTTGAAATGGGTGAGGGCCTCCGGGTTCGGTGTGGATTGCGACATCTCCACCGAGATCAGGAGGCCCTCGTGGTCCACCGTAATGCCCCGCTGACCGAGACCGGGAGACTTCGCCTGGCCCGCTGCGTCGTCGAGGACGGATGGCCCGTGCGGCGGGCTGCCGAGCGTTTCCAGGTCAGCCACACCACCGCGGCCCGCTGGTCCCGCCGCTACCGGCAGTTCGGCGTCACCGGAATGAGCGACCGCTCCAGCCGCCCGCACCGCCAGCCCCGCAGGACCACGGCCACCGTCGAGGAGCAGGTTCTCCGGCTCCGACGCGAGCACCGGATCGGCCCGCTACGACTGGCCGTCCGATGCGGCATCGCCGCCTCGACCGCCCACCGCATCCTGGTCCGGCACGGCCTGCCGCCCCTGGCCGCCGTGGACCGGGCCACCGGCGAGCCCGTCCGCCGCTACGAACGCGCCCGCCCGGGCGAGCTGGTCCATATCGACGTCAAGAAGCTGGGCCGCATCCCCGACGGCGGCGGTCACAAAGTCCTGGGCCGGGCGGCCGGCAGCCCGAACAAGGACCGCCGCGCCGGCGCCGGATACGCCTACCTGCACACCGCACTCGACGACCACACCCGCCTGGCCTACACCGAAGACCTGCCCGACGAGACCGCCCCGACCTGCGCAGGCTTCCTCAGACGAGCCACCACACATTTCGCCTCCCTCGGCATCACGGTCGAACGTGTCCTGACCGACAACGCCTGGGCCTACAGCAAGAACACCTGGCGCAACACCTGCCACGACCTGGGTATCCAGCCCCGCTGGACACGGCCCTGGCGCCCGCAGACCAACGGCAAGGTCGAACGCTTCCACCGCACCCTGCTCGATGAATGGGCCTACCAGAAGCCCTACACCTCAGACCTGGACCGGATGGAAGCATTCACCGACTGGCTGCACTGGTACAACTACC
>NZ_JAEBEP010000038.1:0-960 GCF_046548915.1 Streptomyces sp. cmx-18-6
TCAGTAGCGGTAGTGGTCGGGCTTGAAGGGGCCCTCGACCTCGACTCCGATGTACGCCGCCTGCTCCGGGCGCAGGGTCGTGAGGCGGACGCCGAGGGCGTCGAGGTGGAGGCGGGCGACCTTCTCGTCCAGGTGCTTGGGCAGCACGTAGACGTCGGTCGGGTACTCCGCGGGCTTCGTGAAGAGCTCGATCTGCGCCAGGGTCTGGTCGGCGAAGGAGTTCGACATCACGAAGGAGGGGTGGCCGGTCGCGTTGCCGAGGTTCAGCAGGCGGCCCTCGGAGAGCACGATGAGGACCTTGCCGTCGGGGAACTTCCAGGTGTGGACCTGGGGCTTGACCTCGTCCTTGACGATCCCGTCGACGGCGGCCAGGCCGGCCATGTCGATCTCGTTGTCGAAGTGGCCGATGTTCCCCACGATGGCCTGGTGCTTCATCCTGGCCATGTCCGAGGCCATGATGATGTCCTTGTTGCCGGTGGTGGTGATGAAGATGTCGGCCTGCTCCACCACGTCGTCGAGGGTGGCGACCTGGTAGCCGTCCATCGCCGCCTGCAGCGCGCAGATCGGGTCGATCTCCGTGACGATCACGCGGGCGCCCTGGCCGCGGAGGGACTCCGCGCAGCCCTTGCCCACGTCGCCGTAGCCGAGGACGACGGCGGTCTTGCCGCCGATCAGGACGTCGGTGGCGCGGTTGATGCCGTCGATCAGGGAGTGGCGGCAGCCGTACTTGTTGTCGAACTTCGACTTGGTGACCGCGTCGTTCACATTGATCGCGGGGAACAGGAGCGTGCCGTCGCGGTGCATCTCGTACAGGCGGTGGACACCGGTGGTGGTCTCCTCCGTCACGCCGCGGATCTCGGACGCCAGCTGGGTCCACTTCTGCGGGGCCTCACCGAGGGTGCGGTTCAGCAGGGTGAGGATGTGCGCGTACTCCTCACTGTCCGCCGTCGACGGATCCGG
>NZ_JAEBEP010000039.1:0-906 GCF_046548915.1 Streptomyces sp. cmx-18-6
GAGAAGGCTGCGGCGTCCGGTGCAGGCGCAAGCGCCTGGTTGTACCGGTCGACGACCGCCTGCCAGTCGTAGGCGTCACTGACCGACTCATGTCCCTCCCCGCTGATGAGGGTCGGGTGAGTAGCCCGCGCATCGGCGATCACCTCCGGGTCCAGCCGCACCTCGTCGTAGGGGCACAGGATCGTCACGGCCCGGCCCTCGAACGCGGCGTTGATCAGCGCCTCGTGCTGCGCGCACGCCGGGTACTCCACCGCGCTGCGCCCGGCCCAGATCGGCTCGCCGATGATCCGCACACGCCCCTTCGGGTGGGCGTCGGCGAATCCGCGCAGCACCTTGGGGATGATCCGCCCCGGGTTGCGGCCGGCCTCGGTCATGTCCAGGAACAGGATGCCCTCGGCATCCGAGCCCAGCCCGCTCTTGATCAGGTCCAGGTTGGGGCCAGGCACCGCCACGGCCATCGGCTCGCTGTTGGTCAGGCCCTCGCGCAGGAAGGCCACCGTCTGCCGCGTGTACTCCTGCTCGGTGCGGTAGAACAGGGCAGGGTGCACGAACGCCTCGTGAGTGGTCACCGTGCTCATCACAGAGCCACCTCGATCCGGTCCAGGCCCGGCCAGAACATCTCCAAAACCCGCGGCAGCTGCGGCGGAGGATTCTCGACCACCACCCTCCCGTCGGGCAGGTTCATGGCGGTGACCACCAGCGCACTCACCCCGGCCACATCGACGAACGCCACATCCGACAGCTCCACGTACGACACGCCCGCGTGCCGCCGGGCCAGCTCGGACAGGGCCCGCTCCCAAGACGGACGCGTGAGGGCGCTGATCTCACCACGGGCACGTATCCCAGAACGACCGCCGGGCAACGGGCTCACCTCCAACGCGGCCCTCCCGGGCACCGGGGCGGGGC
>NZ_JAEBEP010000040.1:0-884 GCF_046548915.1 Streptomyces sp. cmx-18-6
CGAGTTCGGGCATGAAGCCCTGGACGGCGGCGAGGACGGCGTAGTCGCCGCAGCCGGGGCACCAGCGCACTTCCTGGTCGGATTTGAAGTCCTTCATGGACTGGGGTGTTTCGGCTTTGGGCACCAGCTGGAGGAGGTCGTTGTGCTGGAGTTGGCGGGTGTCAGGCATCGATGGCCTCCTGGAGAGCTGTGGCGAGCTGCTCGGCCTTGAAGGGCATGCCGTTGACCTGGTTGTAGCTGTGGGCGTCGACCAGGTACTTGGCGCGCAGCAGCATCGCGAGCTGGCCGAGGTTCATCTCCGGCACCACGATCTTGTCGTACCGGGTGAGTACGTCGCCGAGGTTGCGGGGGAAGGGGTTGAGGTGTCTGAGGTGGGCCTGGGCGATGGGTTGTCCCGCGGCGCGCAGCCGGCGGACGGCGGCGGTGATCGGCCCGTAGGTCGAGCCCCATCCCAGGACCAGGGTGCGGGCGGTGGCGGGGTCGTCGACGGTGAGGTCGGGGACCTCGATGTTGTCGATCTTCGCCTGGCGGGTGCGGACCATGAGGTCGTGGTTGGCGGGGTCGTAGGAGATGTTCCCGGTGCCGTCCTGTTTCTCGATCCCGCCGATGCGGTGTTCCAGGCCGGGGGTGCCGGGGACGGCCCAGGGGCGGGCCAGGGTCTGCGGGTCGCGTTTGTAGGGCCAGAACACCTGGGCGCCGTCGGCCTGGGTGTGGTTGGGGGCGGTGGCGAAGGGGGTGGTGAGGTCGGGCAGGCTGCTGGTGTCGGGGATGCGCCAGGGTTCGGAGCCGTTGGCCAGATATCCGTCCGAGAGCAGGAACACCGGGGTGCGGTAGGTCAGGGCGATGCGGGCCGCGTCGATCACCGCGTCGAAGCAGTCTCCCGG
>NZ_JAEBEP010000041.1:0-802 GCF_046548915.1 Streptomyces sp. cmx-18-6
CCGGTGGTGCGGTCGATGTGCTCGGTCATCTGGGGTTGGTGCCTTTCTGGTTGGTGGTGCTGGTGTGGTGTGTGGGGGTGGGCCAGCCCCACGGTTGGGGGAAGTTGAGGGGCTGGCCCAGGGTGGCGGCCGTGACGCTGGGGGTGCGCCTGGGGGTGGCCGCCGGTCAGGTGGTCGTATGTCGGACCTCGGCCTGCGCGGCTCGGTACGCCTGCGGGTTGGACCTGCGCTTGCCCGAGGCGATCGCCCTCGCGTCCGCCACCCGCGACCCTGAGATCGGCGACGCGGGCAGCGCTGTCGCGGGCAGGCTCGTCGTCTCCGGTGCCTCCGGACGCCCGGCGAGCGCTGCCGGGGTGTGCAGCGGGCAGCAGGGGCCGACGAGGAACGGGCGCACGCCGCTGGTTGCTCCGCAGCGGCGGAGCTCGGCACCGATCCAGTGCCGGCACACGGAGCCGAGGTACGAGCTGGTCACGACGCCAGCTCCAGCACCGCGCCGCGCTCGACTGCGTCCGACAGGTGCGCCGCCAGGACGCACTTGCTGTGACTGCAACCCGTGCGGACCAGACCTTCCGGCTCCCGGCCACGGTCAGCGATGAACGCGATCTGGTTCGGCGTGTACGTCCGTCCCTGGACAGACTTCTTCTCGGCGCTGGTCCAAACATGGTGACCACCCGGCACAGTCGCCGTGTTGGCGTCGAACGCGGCACGGAAGAGATCCACATGCAGGCCCTGCCGTGACCGCTCCACCCTGTCTTCGAGGTGTGCCGGCTTCACGCATCCTTCGACGGTGCACGTCCGCTTG
>NZ_JAEBEP010000042.1:0-731 GCF_046548915.1 Streptomyces sp. cmx-18-6
GTCGTACCGGCGTGGTGGCCAGTAGGGTCGGCCGGCCTCCTCCAGCACGGCGACGGTGTTGGCGATCTTCGTGTCCGTGGTGTCCGCGAACACGAACGCCACCGGCGCCAGGCCCTCCCGGCCGGTCGGCGGGTAGATGCGGCGCCACAGCCGCTTGTCGTGGTCGATGTGCTCGATCGCGTCCGGCCGGGAGCGGGCCAGGTCCGTGGTGTGCTTGTCCGCGTCCGGCGGCAGCAGTCGGCCCCACTGCCAGTACCGGCGCAGCTTGTGCACCAGGTCGTGGGCGTCCTCGGTACGGCGGTCGATCTCCAGCAGCATGACCGGCACGTTCGAGTCCGGCGCCCGCACCACCAGATCCGCCCGCTGCACGTACCCGTTGCCGAGCCGGTGGCCGATCTCGGTCTGGAAGCCGAGCCGGTGCCCGATCCCGGCGCGGTGCAGTTCGGCGGCCGTGGAGGTGACCGCCGCGGCATGGTCGTCGTAGCCGCTGCCGAGCAGCTCCCCCGTAACCGGGTCGTACGCCTCTTCGCGTAGCACCGAGATTCGTATGCCTTTCGGCTCCAGCAGCTTCTTCGCCTCGCGGTGTCCTCGCTTGGTGAGCACCCACACCTGTCGCTGGTCGTCCTGGACCGATTCGATCCTCACCAGGTGGTGTTCCTCCAGATCCAGGAGGTTGTCCCGCGTGAGCTTGTCGTGCTGGTTGTCCGGGCGGGTCAGCTTCCACAGCTGAT
>NZ_JAEBEP010000043.1:0-656 GCF_046548915.1 Streptomyces sp. cmx-18-6
AAGGCGGTGGAGAAGACCGGTTATGACCTGGTGATCTGCGGGATGGCTTCCACCGATGGTGTGATGGGTGTGCTGCCGGCGTTGCTGGCGGAGCGGTTGGGTGTGCCGCAGGTGACGTTGTTGTCGCGGGTCGCGGTGGACGGTGGTGTGGTGAGGGGGCGTCGTGACGGTGACACCGCCTCGGAGGAGTTGGAGGCGGTGTTGCCGGCGGTGGTGTCGGTGACCGACCAGTCCGGTGAGGCGCGCTACCCCTCGTTCAAGGGGATCATGGCGGCGAAGAAGAAGCCGGTGGAGTCGCTGGATCTGGATGATCTGGGTCTTCAGGCGGACGAGGTGGGGCTGGCGGGTGCGTGGACGGCGGTCGACGCCGCCACCGAGCGTCCGGCGCGCACGGCGGGCACGGTCGTGAAGGACGAGGGTGAGGGCGGCAGGCAGCTCGCCGAGTTCCTCGCGGGCCAGAAGTTCATCTGACCCCCCGCCCCCCGGCCCGCCGTCCCGGCTCGCGTGTGCCCCTCCCCGGTTTTCCTTCTCTCGTCTGGAGTGCGTTGTCATGGCTGAAGTTGTTGTTCTCGTCGATCACGTGGACGGTGCGGTCCGCAAGCCGACCCTGGAGTTGCTGACGCTGGCCCGCCGGATCGGTGACCCGGTCGCGGTGG
>NZ_JAEBEP010000044.1:0-631 GCF_046548915.1 Streptomyces sp. cmx-18-6
TTCTGGACCTTCGCGTTCAGCATCCGCAGGTTCGCGACCTCGTAGCCGATCTGCTGGATCCGCGCGGCCGAGGTCTTCTTGTCGAGGATCTCGTCGCGGTACGACTCCGCCGACCTGGCCGGCGCCTCGTTGCCGCGCTCGACGTGCGAGGCGTCCGGATCCTTGTCGTGCGTCGGCGTGAGGCCGCCCGTCAGCAGCAGCACCCGCAGCGCTACGGACTGAGCCTTGGCAGTGCCCTTGTCCGCCGAGTCGAGCGCCTCACCCTGCGTCTGAAGCGGGGGGAGCGTGTCGCCCTTCGGGCCGACGATCAGCCACGAGACGCGCACAGTGCACTCGCGCATCTTGTTGCCCTTGGACGTGGTGGTGTCGCGGTACTCCGCGTCCACTCGCGTCGGCAGGACGTTAACGCCGTGCTTCAGCGTGACCGGGCCGAAGGTGTTGACCACGGTGTCGACGCCGCGGAAGTTGTAGCGGGTGCCGGCCGCGTTGTACTGCTCGCCCTTGGCGATGGCGCGGACTTCCTTACGGACCCGCAGCCACGCCAGGTGGACCGGGACCATCTCCGGGTCGTCGTCGCCCGGCTCGTACCCGGCCATCGGGCCCGGCGAGGACTATGTGCCGGCGCCGGACC
>NZ_JAEBEP010000045.1:0-631 GCF_046548915.1 Streptomyces sp. cmx-18-6
AGCGGATCGGCGGGATGCCGCGCACCAACGGCTCCAGGGCCTGGCTGTCGTGAAGGTTCGCGCCGGAGATCCCGACGGACAGGGGCAGACCGGTTCGCTCGGTGATCAGATGGATCTTTGAGCCGTACTTGCCCCGATCCACTGGATTCGGACCTGTCAGGTCCCCTTTTTCAGGGCCCGCATGTTCACCGAATCGATCGCGCAGCGAGACCAGTCCAGTTCGCCGCGGGCACCGAGTTCGTCGAGAACCAGGCGGTGCAGCTTGGCCCAGACCCGGGCCTTCGTCCACTCGGTGAAGCGCCGATGGGCCGTCGCCCCCGACGGTCCGAACGACGCTGACGGAACCTGCTGCCACGTGCAGCCGGACGTGGCTACGAACACGATCGCAGCCAGCACTTCTCGGTCGCCGTGCCGACGGCGGCCTCCTCCTTGAGGGCGCGACGGAGCCTCCGGCACCACTCGCTGGAACAACAACCACAACTCATCCGGCACCAGCCGCTCAACGATCCCCACCACAGCTGACAGTCTACTCGCCAATTGAGATGACTTCTTAGGCTGGTTCCGTGGAGGATCCCTCGAGCCAGAGCAGGGTGTTGCTGCTGAACTGGTGTGTCTTCGTGCCCAGTTGGCT
>NZ_JAEBEP010000046.1:0-629 GCF_046548915.1 Streptomyces sp. cmx-18-6
TGGGAGACCATGTCATCGTCAAAGAGTGATCGAGAAATTCAGGATATTCGATATGGGCTGGCCCCGCAGTTCAAAGAGTACGACAGGTGCGGGCCGCACCTGAATCGCCATTCCGGAATATCGGCAGCCCCTAATATTCGAAGCTCGCTCATCGCCACGGATCGCAACGGATTTCGGCGCACGCCAAGCGGGTCCATCTTCGTGGATACGGAGACGCCCTTCAGCGCACTGGACTGTGTGGTGCTCGGCGGTTCTACCGTCTTCGGTGTGGGAGCAAGTTCGGACGCAAGCACCCTAGTCTCCGCTGCCGGCCGGAACATCGACGAGCGGTGGCTCAACCTCGGTATCAGGGGAGCCAGTTCCACCCAGGAGGTACAAGCGTTCCTTCCCTTCGCTATTGGCGTGAGAAGAGTCGTAGTGTGCAGCGGGGCGAACAACCTGATCATCGCCCTGCAAACTGACGACGGAACGCGAGATATCTACCACCCAGTATATTTTGACTCAGCATTTGATGCGATCGGTTCGCTGCCACTGGTGGATGTTGCGAATATGGTCAGAAATCACCTTTCGCTACGCAAGAAGCTTAAAGTCACTGTCCCAAAGCATCGCAATTCTCACCTAGTAGATGC
>NZ_JAEBEP010000047.1:0-628 GCF_046548915.1 Streptomyces sp. cmx-18-6
TGGTGTCGGGGATGCGCCAGGGTTCGGAGCCGTTGGCCAGATATCCGTCCGAGAGCAGGAACACCGGGGTGCGGTAGGTCAGGGCGATGCGGGCCGCGTCGATCACCGCGTCGAAGCAGTCTCCCGGGGTGCGGGGGGCCACGATCGGTACCGGGGCCTCCCCGTTGCGCCCGTACATCGCCTGGAGCAGGTCGGCCTGCTCGGTCTTGGTGGGCAGGCCGGTGGAGGGGCCCCCGCGCTGGATGTCGATGATCAGCAGCGGCAGCTCCAGGGACACCGCCAGCCCGATCGTCTCCGACTTCAGCGCCACCCCCGGCCCTGAGGTCGTGGTCACTCCCAGCGCCCCGCCGAACGCCGCGCCCAGGGCCGCGCCGATCCCGGCGATCTCGTCCTCGGCCTGGAAGGTCCGCACCCCGAAATTCTTGTGCCGGGACAGTTCGTGCAGGATGTCGGAGGCCGGGGTGATCGGGTAGGAGCCCAGGTAGAGCGGCAGGTTCGCGAGCTGCCCGGCGGCGATCAGCCCGTAGGACAGGGCCAGGTTCCCCGAGATGTTGCGGTAGGTGCCGGTGGGGAACGCCTGCGAGGCCGGGGCGACCTCGTAGCTGACGGCGAAGTCCTCGGTCGTCTC
>NZ_JAEBEP010000048.1:0-625 GCF_046548915.1 Streptomyces sp. cmx-18-6
CTTGAGGCGGTTGATCCCGCACTCGACCGCGTGGCGCTCGCGGTAGTCGAGCGGGTCGAAGCGCGGCGGCCGGCCGCCGCGGGAACCGAGCCTTCGGCGGTTGCGGGCCTGGTCGGCCTTGTCCGGGATGGTGCAGCGAATCCCGCGCCGGCGCAGGTAAGCCCGGTTCCCGCGGGAGGCGTACGCCTTGTCGGCCCGCACGCTGTCGGGGCGGACGCGAGGCCGTCCCGGACCGATGCGGGGCACGCGGACCTTGTCCAACACCGCCTCGAACTGCGGTGAATCCCCGCGCTGCCCGGCCGTCACCACGATCGACATGGGCTTCTGCCCCTGCTCGACCGCCAGGTGCAGCTTGGTCGTGAACCCGCCACGCGACCGTCCCAGCCCGCGATCGACCGGCTCGGTGGATGTACCACCAGGCGGCTCCTTCTGCAGGTCGCCCTGCTTACAGGCCCCGGCTGCATGCTGATGAGCGCGGCACACTGTGGAGTCGACGCCCAGGTTCCACGTGATCGCACCTTCCGCATCGGCCAGGGACTGGAGACGGGTGAAAAGCCGGTGCCAGGTGCCGTTGCGCTGCCACCGGCGGAACAGGTCGTAGACCCGGCTCCACGGTCCGTACTCG
>NZ_JAEBEP010000049.1:0-625 GCF_046548915.1 Streptomyces sp. cmx-18-6
GGGGGGCTACGGCGTGGAGGCCGACGGCGGCGAGGAGCGCGGCCATCGGCCAGAGGACGGCGAACATCAGGCGCCTCGACGGAGGTCGCGGAGGTAACGGTCGACGCTGTCCGGGGAGACCGGGCGGCCGAGGCGCTCCGCTGCGTCGTGGATTACGGCGTCCCGCTCCCGGATTCCGTCGTCCCAGGCGATCCGGACCGCGTCCTTCGTGGTCAGCGACTTACGGCCGGACGGATCCGGATCGTCCGCGGATCGTCCGGACCGGGCCGGATCCGCGGATCCGGGATCCTCCGCCGCTCCGATGGCGCGCTGCTCCGCCTCAACGGTGGCCTGTCCGCGCTGGAGTTCGCGGCGGATCGGGATCAGCGCGAGCTGGCCGTCGACTGCGGCGCGGCGCTTGGTCACCCACTGCTGGGTGCGGTCGTCGAGCGGGCGCGCGTGCACGCGCATGGCCATGGACCAGCCGCCCTTGGCGAGCCCCGACACGACCGCGCCGACCGCGCCGACGATGAGCTGATCGAAGACGTAGCCGTGTGCGAAGACGGCGCCCATGGACCCGGCCCGCGCCAAGGCCGCACAGAAGGCCGGCCGGTGGGCGCTCGCCGTGTCCATGGGCGCCGTCTTC
>NZ_JAEBEP010000050.1:0-597 GCF_046548915.1 Streptomyces sp. cmx-18-6
GGCAGCGCTCGCCACAGGGGTGCTCCTGGTGGTGGGGCGGGCTGATCCCGCCGTGCACCTTCTACAGGTGTGTTTTTCGGCTCCCGTGTGACGCCGATCTTGAAAAACCTGTCGGCCGTGACCGCATCGTGATCAAGGGTGTCCCTGGAGACCAGGGAGTAGCCGATGCGGATCTGGGTCGGGCGGGGCGTAAAGATGCCCAGGAGGCCGTCGCCTCCTGGGCTGAGGGCACTGGTGAGGCCGTCCACGAGTTGGTCGTGACCTCTCTGACGCTTCCCGGGGCCGCCCTTATCCGGTGGCCACCGCCGGGGTTACGCGGTGGCCGTGCCCTGGGTGCGGCTGTGCGCGACGAGGGCGTGGGCGGCGGTGGGGTGGGCGGGTAGCAGGGCGCTCAGGCCGGTGAGGTCCAGCATCCGCGCAAGGCGGTCGGGGACGGCGGCCAGGACCAGGGTGCCGTCGGCGGTCTTGGCGCAGCGGAAGATGCCCACGAGGGCGTTGAAGCCGGAGGAGTCGCAGAAGGTGACGGCTCCGAGGTCCAGGATCAGGTGCCGGTGGCCTTGTTCGATCAGGGCGAGTGCCTGGGTGCGCAGGTGGGGG
>NZ_JAEBEP010000051.1:0-597 GCF_046548915.1 Streptomyces sp. cmx-18-6
GTGAGAGCCTCCTTCGGTTCGCTGTCGATGATGCCGGCTCTGTGACGGCCGTCATCTTCGGTGAGCTGTACCGGCGGGGGGAGGAATGGAAGTTCCGTGCCGTCGGGCAGGGCTACGCGATCGGTCTTGCCGGGCTGGCTGCGGACTTCGGGGTCGACATCGAAGATGACGCGGCCGCGGAGGCAGAAGGATCGCTCGAGGGCACGGACGGTGAAGAGCAGACGGATGCGGCGGGTCCGGCGCCGGCTGAGGAGCCGAACCAGCAGGCGGCCCTGGAGGCCATCCCTGCTCCTCGTCGGCCTGAGGGCGAGGCCGTGGGGCCGAAAGCGCCGTCCTCTCGTCCTCGCACCTCCAAGAAAAAGGTGACCCTGCCAAAGACGGTCAAGAAGACCCTGGCGGAGAACGACTCCTGGAAGCGGGCCAGGCTCTTTCCGGTCTCGGTGCTCAAGAGCGACCGGGACCGGGAGATGCGCGCCACCTCGGTGCTGCTGGCGGTGATGGCCCAGGTGCCGGAGTTCAGCAGAAGGCTCACCGCAGCATTTGGGGCTCCGGCGGGTCGCATGGAGACGTTCACGGAAGTCTCCCTGCCTCATGGTG
>NZ_JAEBEP010000052.1:0-591 GCF_046548915.1 Streptomyces sp. cmx-18-6
TCAGGAACCGGTCACGGGCATTCCGAGCCATCCGGATCATCAACTCGACTTGCTCCGGCGTGAGGTACTCGATGCCCGGGTCGGTCGTGGCGAACTTCAAGGTCCGCTCTGTGACGACCCTGGCGCCACCGCCCTCACCTGCGGCCCCGTCCGGCAAGAACCGAAGGAACTTCGGCTTGGCCAAGGACATGGCGACGCGCTCGGAGACCCAGCCTGGCCCGACACCGAACAGCAGGAACTGCGTCATCGTCCCCAGAACCGCGTTGGCACTGCCGTCCTGCCGGAAGCGGATCACCGACTGGTTTTTGCGGCCCCGCGGCGGCAAAGGGACGCTGACCAGCCAGTCCCTGAACCTCAGCAGGCTCTCGAAACCCGGCTCCGACCACAGCAGCCCACGCTTATCGCACCAGGTCAGATACAGAGCCACCCGGCTCGCGTAGTTCCGCTCAGTGTTCACCGACCGGCCCAGACCACCTACCTGGTCGAGGAACGCGGTCGCCTCACGATGAAGCCGGTAGTCCCCGTCGACGACGACCCAGGCCACCCTTGACGAGCCTGGCACTACAGCTTTCTCAGCTCGATAGATCACGT
>NZ_JAEBEP010000053.1:0-575 GCF_046548915.1 Streptomyces sp. cmx-18-6
GACGGAGCCGGTGGTCGTGAAGCTGGGCGTATGGGTATCGAACACCCGTGCCAGGCGGGACAAGCTCAGCGCCGAACAGCTCGCCGCCCTGGCGGCGTTGGGCGTCGACTGGGCAGGCCCGGCACCGACGGACGGAGGTTCTGAGCAGCCTGCGCCGGCGGAAGCGCCCGTGCCGGAACAGCGCGACGCGGGCGGCACAGGGGCGGACGATGAGCGTGAAGCCGAGGCGGCCCGCAGCCTGGCGCGCATGAAGCGCCTCACCGAGCTGACACGGAAGCACACCAAGGCCGAACTGCTGCGCATGGCCTACGCGGGCGGCCTGGTACGCCACAACTCCCCCGAGCAGTGGCGCAAGGACGAGATCGCTTCCGCCGTCGTGGACCAGGAGCTCAGGGCCGCTGCCCGGGCCGGAGCTGAGCAGCCTCCCGTCCCGTCCGCGTCGGCCGCCCCGCCGAAGCGGCCGCCGGCACGGCACCACCATGACGAGTGCGACAAGACGGTGTACGAGGGCGGCGCCTGCACCTGCGACATCATCGAGCAGTACGGACCGCCCTCCGAACGGGACGACTACTGAG
>NZ_JAEBEP010000054.1:0-570 GCF_046548915.1 Streptomyces sp. cmx-18-6
TCCCGCAGCGCGGACAGCGACCGCGCCAGCCGCAGGCACCAGGCGGGCGTGACGAAGTCGGGCCGTACGCCGGTGATCCGCTCGACGCCCGCCTCCTCGACCCGCAGCCGCAGCTTCTCGGCACGGGCCCGCTGCTCGGGCTCGGCCGGGGTGTTGGTGTGCCACGCCTGGAAGGACGGGAAGCCCCCCGCGACCTGCTGCGCGGGCCGGGCCTCCGCGTCCCGCTGCTGCCGCCCGCTCTCCTCGGCCCTGGGCTCGGCGACGACGAACGCCTGGCACTCACCCGGCAGGAACCGCTCCTCGGCGTCGATGCACACGGCGAACATCGACACCGCCGGCCCTTCACGCAGCAGCCGTACGACTCCGGGCAGCGACCGCAGCCGCCGCGAGCCGTCCCACACCACCACGATGTCCGGATCGGTGAAGCTGGAGCCCTGCGCTCCGCCGCCCTTCTGCTCCGCGGCCTTCTTGCGGGCGTCGAGGATCTGCGTCAGCTCGCCGATGCGGGCGCCGACGGTCTCGGCGTCGGTACCGATGAGGACGTTGACGTCCTGCCCCCCGGAGGGCCGG
>NZ_JAEBEP010000055.1:0-568 GCF_046548915.1 Streptomyces sp. cmx-18-6
CTTACAACGGCTAACACAATGAGGCGAGTGGGCCATGGTGGCCGTGTCCGCGTCAGGAGTTGGGCGTTGGCGATGCGTGGGGACACTTCGCTGTGGATCGTGTCGGATGACTTGTGGGAGCGGATCGAGCCGCTCCTGCCGCGCAAGGAGCGTCGGTTCTGGCACCCGGGCCGGAAGCCGCTGCCCGACCGGCAGGTGCTGTGCGGCATCCTCTTCGTGCTCCAGACCGGCATTCAATGGAAGTTCCTGCCGCAGGAGTTGGGCTTAGGGCCGGACATGACGTGCTGGCGGCAGCTGCGCGATTGGAAGGGGGCCGGCGTCTGGCAGCGCTTGCACGAAGTGCTGCTGGCCGAGCTGAACGCGGCGGCCCGTCTCGACTGGTCGCGGGCCGTCGTCGATTTCAGCCACGTGCGGGCCGTAAAAAAGAGGGGACCACACGGGACCGAGTCCGGTCGACCGCGCCCGATCCGGATCGAAACACCACCTGATCACGGATGGCCACGGCACTCCGCTCGCCGTGATCCTCACCGGCGGCAACCGCAACGACGTCACCCAGTTGCTGCCTCTG
>NZ_JAEBEP010000056.1:0-554 GCF_046548915.1 Streptomyces sp. cmx-18-6
CCCGCTTCTTGAGGGCCTTCATCTGCGGCTCGGCCTCCTTGAGGTCGGCGACGAGCGGCGTGGCGATGAAGATCGACGAGTAGGCGCCCGCGGCGAGACCGACGAACAGCGACAGCGAGATGTCGTTGAGCATGCCGGCACCGAGGACACCGCCGCCGATGAACAGCAGGCCCGCCACCGGCAGCAGCGCGACCACCGTGGTGTTGATGGAGCGGACCAGGGTGCTGTTGATCGAGCGGTTGGCGATCTCCGCGTAGGTCCAGCGGGTCTGCTTGGTGATGTCCCGGGTCTGCTCCTTGAGGCTGTCGAAGACGACGACCGTGTCGTAGAGCGAGTAACCGAGGATCGTCAGCAGACCGATGACCGTACCCGGGGTGACCTCGAAGCCGACCAGCGCGTAGATGCCGACCGTGATCGTGAGGTCGTGGATCAGCGCGATCAGCGCCGCGACCGCCATCCGCCACTCGAAGGCGATGGCCAGGTAGATCACCACGAGGACCATGAAGATCCCGAGGCCGGTCCAGGCCTTGTTGGCGATCTGCTCACCCCAGCTG
>NZ_JAEBEP010000057.1:0-542 GCF_046548915.1 Streptomyces sp. cmx-18-6
CTGGAAGGAAGCACTGCACGTCGACCGGTCGGCACCGAGGACTCCTTCTTCGAAGGGGGACTCGCTGCTGGCCACACGGGTCACGGCCCGTATGCCGCGCGAGTTCGGCACCGAAGTACCTCTCAGTGCCTTCTACACCAGAGCCACCGCCACTCATCTCGCGCACCTGGTCGAAGATCACGCGCACGGCGGTGACCAGTCCAACGGCGGCTGTGAGCGCGAATGACTGGGAGGGGATGACATGGTCCTGCACGAGGCAGAGCGTCCGGGGGGAGCGGCGTTCTCGTTTGCCGACCGCCTGCTGGAGGAACTGCGGCGGCGCCGGATTCGGCTGTGGGCCGACGGGGAGCGACTGCACTACGACGCACCGGCGAACACGATCGACGATCGTACACTTGAGCTGTTACGTCGCCATCGGGACATCCTCATCCAGCGGTTGCGGCAGACCGCCGGCGCCGCTGTTGCACGCCCGGGTGGCCACGACTCCCGGTGGCTGCGTCCGCTGAAGCTGAATCCGCACGGTACGGGTACGGTCGTCTTCG
>NZ_JAEBEP010000058.1:0-541 GCF_046548915.1 Streptomyces sp. cmx-18-6
GCCATGGAGGCGACCTGGACCGCGAGCGCGCCCAGGAGCACGGGGCGGCGTCCGACATGGTCGGAAAGGGTTCCGGTCGTCAGCAGTGCGATCAGGAGTGCCAGAGCGTAGGCGCTGAAGACCACCGTGATGTCGAGGGCCGACAACTGCCACTGAGCCTGGTAGTGGGGGTACAGCGGGGTCGGCGCGCTGGATGCGGCGAGCAGCGCGATGAGGATCGAGGTGTGCAATGCGAACGGCAGGCGTCCGTATGGGGAGGTGCGGGGAGGCGTGAGGCCCGCGGGGACGCTCTGCATGAGGGTCCTTCCTGCGCTAAAAGCGATTGGTTTGCTTTAAGGCACCGTAGGTCCTACGATCGACTAAAGCAAACGATTCGCGTTTACGGTGGTCGGAGGTCCTGTACCAGGTCCGGCCCGTCGCGCCGCACAGATCCGGAAGGAAGCCATGACCAGCGAACTCACCCCCCAAGAGGCAGCCCGAGGGGCGCTGCGGGCGGGGCTCCCCCTCGGGGACGGCCGACACGAGGAAGTGGCCATGACGG
>NZ_JAEBEP010000059.1:0-540 GCF_046548915.1 Streptomyces sp. cmx-18-6
GTCCTGCGGCGCACCACCACTGCCAACCGCGCCTTCCACACCCCCGCCGACCTGATCACCGCGATCAGGCACGGCCTCCGCCAACTCCAGTACCGGCACGACGTCCTCGACGGCTGCCTGACCGGCACCGGTCTCCTCGATTCAATGTGACGACATCACGCATTCAAGGTCAGTAACTGACCGGATCACCGAAGCGCAGCGCGAGGGCTGGTTCGGCGAAGTCGAAGGCCTGGAGATCAGCCTGGCTGGCGCTACGGAAATGCTGACTCAGCTCGATTGAACATGTCGGCGGAGGTCTGCCTCAGTCCATGAAGAGAGGAGCGTAGGGCTCACCCTCAGGCGTGAAAATGAGGGTGACGTCCTTTCCAACTTCGACGGCCGCCTCCCGCAAGCGCGCCAGTACCTCTGCCTCATGGGGAAGCTGGAGTTCAAGGGCTGCGGCCGCATGGTCTCGGCGGGCAACAAGGTCTGGCATGTCGGCCAGATAGTCGGCTGCGAGCTCCCGACTTTCCTCTGGTGTGAACATTTGGCAGTCACGCC
>NZ_JAEBEP010000060.1:0-537 GCF_046548915.1 Streptomyces sp. cmx-18-6
GGAACCCGGAGGAGATGGAGGACATCGTCCAAGTCGGTGTGATCGGTCTCATCAAGGCCATCGACCGGTTCGAGCTCTCCCGCGAGGTGGAGTTCACCTCCTTCTCGATCCCCTACATCGTGGGAGAGATCAAGCGGTTCTTCCGTGACACCACATGGGCGGTGCACGTTCCGCGCCGCCTGCAGGAGGCCCGCGTCCAACTCGCACGCGCCACCGAGGAACTGAGCAGCCGCCTGGGCCGCACACCCACCGTGGCCGAACTGTCCCAGTTGATGAACCTGGACGAGGAGGAGGTCATCGAGGCGCGGCTGGCCTCCAACGGCTACCGCTCCTCCTCCCTGGACGCCGCCATAGGCAATGGCGAGGACGGCGAGACGGCCCTGGCCGACTTCATCGGCAACGAGGACGGCGCGCTGGAACTGGTGGAGGACTTCCACGCACTCGCCCCGATGATCGCCGACCTCGACGAGCGCTCGCGCAGGATCCTGCGCTGGAGGTTCGTGGAGGAACTGACCCAGGCCCAGATAGGCGAACGGC
>NZ_JAEBEP010000061.1:0-529 GCF_046548915.1 Streptomyces sp. cmx-18-6
TCCAGCAGCGGTTCGACGCCGCGGTTGCGGTAGGCGGAGCCGCACAGCACGACCACGCCGTCGCCGGTGCGCGTCAGGTCGCGCAGGGCGCCGGTGAGGGTGGCCGCGGTGAGCGTCTCCCGGTCGCAGAACTCCTCCAGGGCGGCCGGATGCCGCTCCGCGACGGCTTCCTCCAGCAGCCGACGGCGACGCAGCGCCTCCTCCCGAAGATCCTCCGGTACGACGTCCTCGACGGCCGTCTCGCCGCCGTCGACCCAGGTCAGCGCGCGCATGCGCAGCAGGTCGACCACGCCGGTGAAGCCGTCTTCGGCACCGATCGGCAGGTGTACGACCAACGGGAGCGGATGAAGCCGTTCCCGGATCGACGCCACCGCGGCGTCGAGGTCGGCGCCCACCCGGTCCAGCTTGTTGACGAACGCGATCCTCGGCACGCCGTGCCGGTCGGCCTGCCGCCACACGGACTCGCTCTGCGGTTCCACACCCGCGACGGCGTCGAACACCGCCACCGCCCCGTCGAGCACCCGCAGGG
>NZ_JAEBEP010000062.1:0-526 GCF_046548915.1 Streptomyces sp. cmx-18-6
GAGGGCGGCGCCGGACCGGCCGACGCGCTGTCCGCGCTGGTCGTGCTGTTCTGCGCGGTCCGGCTGCTGCGGCAGCGGCGGCGCCCGCTGTCCCTCACCGCCGCCCTGGTCCTCGGACTGCCGGTGGTCGGGCTCGCGCTCGCCGCGATGGGCGCGTCCTCGCCGGGGGCGGGGCTCTCCGGTCTGGGCCGCTACCTCCAGATCTTCGTGCTCGTCCCGGCGGCCGTCGTCCTCCTCGTCCGCGACCGGGCCGACTTCCGGGTGCTGGCCTGGTCGTTCGTCGGGCTCGCGGGATGGCAGGGTGCGGTCGGCGTCCATCAGTTCGTCACCGGGACCGGCGCCTCCTACCAGGGCGAGGACATCCGGGCGGTCGGCACCTTCGGGCCGCAGGACGTGATGGGCATGGCGACCGTGGTGGCGTTCGGCCTGATCTGCGCCGTCGGGCTGGCGCTCGGCCGGACCCCGGTACGGCAGCGGGTGATCGCCGCCTGCTCGGCGCTCGCCCTGCTGGTGCCGCTGGCGCTCT
>NZ_JAEBEP010000063.1:0-521 GCF_046548915.1 Streptomyces sp. cmx-18-6
TTCGCTCTGCTGGAGCTGGGCGCCGAGGACCTCGGCGACCCGCCGGTGGTCGGCGACGGGGTCGAGGCCGGTGACCCGGACCCGGCCGGCGTCGGGGACGCGCAGTCCCTCGACGCACTCGACGGTGGTGGTCTTGCCGGCGCCGTTGGGGCCGAGGACCGCGGTCACCGCGCCCGCCGCGACCTCCAGGTCGAGGCCGTTGACCGCCGTTTTGGTGCCGTACCGCTTGACCAGGCCCCTGGCCTGTACGACGGGCTCGCTGCTCATGGCGGGCAAGTCTAGGCGGGCCGGTCAGGGGTCCGGCGCGCCGGGTTCCCCGAGGTCCGTGCCGCGTTTCCGGTGGCCCGGCCGCCGGCCGGGCCACCGTGCGCCCACCTGCGGCGGCCTGCTGTGATCGACTGTTTCCGCAGGTCAACTTAGGTTGACCTAAGTGATGAAGGGCACCGCGTCCTCCTCCGAGGTGGGTTGTCAGGCCCGAAGGAATTACGCAACAATGGCGTTGTGAAATACGTTGGCGAGGC
>NZ_JAEBEP010000064.1:0-513 GCF_046548915.1 Streptomyces sp. cmx-18-6
GAAATGCGGGACGCCCGAGGCCGACGGAATCCTGAATTCGGGGAACAGTCTGCGGGCCGAACCGGGATTCGACGAGGGCGGCGCCAACGTCACCGACGTCGAGGTCCCGCTCGCCGAGGTCCCCGCGTCCTGACGGCCGCCCCGACGCCTTCTCAGGTGCGAAGCACGGGCGTGGCCGGGGTGGCGCCGAGCCACCGCAGGACCGCGTCCGTGCCGCCCCGGGCGTCGAGCTTGGCGTAGATGTTGCTGAGGTTGTTGCGGACGGTCTTCTCGCTCAGCCGTAATCGCAGCCCGATCTCCTGTGCGCCGAGGCCGGTCGACAGCAGCTCCATGACCTGCCGCTCGCGCGGCGAGAGCAGTGCGCGCAGCCGCTCGATCGCGGCGTGTTCAAGGGGTCCCGCCGGCATCCGCCGGGCGCCCTCCCGCAGGGCGGCGCACGCGGTCGGGGAGAGGTAGGTGTGGCCGACGGTGGCCGCCATCACCGCCGAGGACAGCATGTGGGTGCAGTAGTCG
>NZ_JAEBEP010000065.1:0-508 GCF_046548915.1 Streptomyces sp. cmx-18-6
TTGGCGATATCGGCACATTTCCAGTCCCGCTGCCGAAGCTGGATCATGGCGCGGATCCTGGGGTCGGCGTGGCGGGCAAGGGCTTCCAGATCCAGCCGGGCATCCGCCGCCCTGTAGGGGTCTGTCGCCTCGGCGTCGGCCTCCCATTGCGAGACCTCATCGGTGGGGTCCTTGGGGGATGAGAATTCGCGGTCCCGCTCCGAAGTGGCCCAGGTCCGGGCCGCGTTGGAGAACTGCAGGGCGACCATGTTGAGGTAGTACGTCCGTAAGGTAGCTCTGCCGCTCGCGGACCATTCTCCGTTCACCAGGGCTCGTTCGCGAAAGATGCGTGCGGCCGCGAACATGACATCCAAGGCCAAGTCGTGACGGGCGCTCTCGTCGTGCCGCAGATGCGCGATCAGCGCCGGTGGAAGTGTCGCTGGTCTGCCTGCCCTCCTGGCCTTGTCGAACATGCGACCGTTCTCGATCCACTTCGTCACGGTGGGGCGGCACTCATCGAGCAGCGTGC
>NZ_JAEBEP010000066.1:0-507 GCF_046548915.1 Streptomyces sp. cmx-18-6
TGCCGTCGCTGAAGGGAGCCGGGCAGGCGCTGCTGTGGGTCGCGGTGGCGGCGTGGCTGGCCGTCGCCGCGGCGGCCCTGGTCACGGCCCTGGCGCCCGTCAGGTCCAGAGCACCGCGATGAAGACGTTCGCCACGGTCAGCAGTCCGACCAGGCCGAACAGGGGCTTCTCCACCGTCTCGTCGTCCCGCTTCACATAGACGAGGCCGAGGATCACGATCAGCAGGGCCAGCTTCACACCGATCTTGATGTTGTTGACGTGCTGGTCGTCCGCCTGGTTGAGGCCGACCAGGATCACGCCGGTGACCAGCATCGTCGCCGCGCCGTGGAGCATCGCGGGGACGAAGCGGGCCGTGCCCCGGCCCATCGCCTTCAGCTGCGTGAGGAAGCCGCCGAGGAGCGCGGCGATGCCGATGATGTGCAGGCCGACGAAAAGATGGATGAGTACGTCCATGAAGCCGGATGCTAGCCAGCCGTGCGGGTGCCACTCGACACCGGCCCACCCCTC
>NZ_JAEBEP010000067.1:0-505 GCF_046548915.1 Streptomyces sp. cmx-18-6
CGACAACTGGCCTGGCTGCACAGCTGATTCGGTGTCTGCCATCTCTTCCTCGGCCATGTCGGTGATACTGGCACACCAAAACCCTCACCTGCAGTGCCGCCCGGCACAGAGCGGGTAACGCCCTCCCATCGAGGGCGTAAAGCGTGTACCAGGCATGCGCGGGTACGCGCGGGGGTGTGAACGGGGTAGGAGAAGCGAGCCGCGATGGAACCGGCCCCGGTGGGTGAGGACAGCGCGGTACCGGACGATGAGGTCATACAGACCACGGTGGCCCTGGAAGGCGCCGGCACGTGCATCGCGAAGGCTCGTCACCTCGCCGCCGGCTTCCTCACGCGTGTCCAGGCTGAGTACGGCCTGCCGGTCTCGCAGCGCGCCATGGACCTCACCCAGCTGGTGGTCAGCGAACTGGTCACCAACGCCCGCAAGTACGCGCCGGGCCCGGTGCTGCTGGACCTGCGCATCGTCGGCGACGCGGTCGAGGTGGTGGTCTGGGACGGCGATCCGG